>JBBRAA010000026.1:0-46970 GCA_038207205.1 Aggregatilineales bacterium | reverse complement strand
CCAGTCCACAAAACTTCGCCGTTCTGCGCCATATCGCGCTGAATTTACTCAAACACGAATCTTCGCTCAAAGTCGGTGTCAAAGCCAAGCGTCTGCGCGCGGCTTGGAATGAAGCCTATCTGCTCAAGGTCTTGTCAATTTAGATGCAATTGCCCTGTGGGGTGTGTTCGTCCACATTGTCACCACGCCGCAAACGCGCTATAAATAATGTGTAACTGGTGGTCTTTTCGCAAAGGCGGTTCTATATGACGACTAGTCCGTCGCTACCTCCGACACAAACAACGGCGGTGACAAAAACGACCGAGATAGGTATATATCAGCCCGATTGGGCGTCGTGGGTACGACAATTCATCTCAATTGGTCTGGTGATTGCAGGGGTGTGGGCGATCACATTGCTCGCGCCCGTCATTAATATCCTGATCACGACGTTTTTGCTGAGCTTTCTGATCTTTGTCCCCGCGCGCATTATCGCGGCGCGCAGCAAAGCCATCACCTATAACGTAAGCGTTTTGGTCATGTTCACCGTTTTGCTAATCATAATTGTCATTTTACTGGTGTTAATTGTACCGTCGCTGGTCAATGTGATTCGCAGCGTCATCAGCGGCGTTTCCACGTACGCCAATCGTATTCAAGACTCCATCCTCGCCTGGCAACCCGGCGATGGCGGTTTTATGCTTGAACTACCGTTTGGTTTGACGTTCGACGCGACCGACTTCGCGCAGCCGATCCGCGATTTGCTGAGCGCAGACGCGACCACCACCAATAGTACAACGCAAACCGCCGGAGCCGAATTGTTCGACGCGATCCCGCCGATCAACTTTGGCGAGATCGCCAATACAATCGCACAAATCGCGGTGAGCGCGGCAGGCACATTGAGCGGATTTGTCTCCACGCTCATCGTATCGCTGCTGCTCTCACTGATCATCTTGCTCGAACTGCCGCGTTATCAAACCGGTCTTTTGGAGTCATTCCCACGCCATCAACGCGAATTTCGCGTGATGGTTGGGCGTATTATGAATGTGTGGCAGGGATTTTTTCGCGGTCAACTACTCTTGTCTGTGGTCATCGGCGTGCTGACATTCATCCAATTGACGATTATGGGCATCCCGGCGGCATTCATCGTCTCGGTCATCGTCGCCGTGATCAGTTTGATCCCCACCATCGGTGGCATTCTTGCGCTCATACCGTTGTTCTTCATCCCGTTGATTCAAGGCTCGACGACGCTTGACATCGCCAATTTTCCGCTCGCTGTCGCCGTGACGGTCATCAATCTAATTATTTCACAGATCATCTGGAACGTGGTTGCGCCCAAGATCATGGGCGATGCGGTCAATCTGCCGCTGCCATTGATCATTCTGGGGATCATCGTCGGCGCCGCAGTAGGCGGCGCGCTCGGCGCGTTCTTGATCGTACCGATCTTGGGGATGATCCGCGTCGTCATCGAATATTTGATGGCGAAGGTCAATCGCCGCGATCCGTATCCAGGCGAGGTTATGCCACAGGTCACGAGTTTGGCGGAGATTTAGGCGTGAAAAAAACGGGATGAGGCAAAAGGTGTTTCTTGCGTTTTTAGTCCTTATCCTTTCCCGCGCCAGACTGCTACAAGCGCACAAGAAATGCCGACGATATATCCGGCATTACCGCGCGCTTGCATATCAAGTCCTCAACCGACCCGACCAAGCCCGCGCTGAATACATCGCCATTTATCCAGCCGACCCCGATTCGGCATGGGTTTTACTGGCGGCGCTGCATCTCGAACCTGCTGCTTAGTTCCAAGAGGGGTTAAAGCGTCATGGACGATCTTTTACGCCGCGTATTTGGCAGCGGCGCGTCACGCCGTCACCCGCTGGAAGACGACGACTCTGGACTGCCAACGACGCAAAATATCCCGCCCGCGCAAAAACCGACGCCCGTAGAGTCGAAAGTATTGGCGATCATCCATAACCCGATCGTCACCCGTGACGGGCGCAAGATAAAAGACGTTTATGGCTGGAACGACCCCGATCAACTGGCGGCGGATTATGCGCGCGATATTGAGGTCATCAGTCACGGTTACGCCCACTATCGCATCGTCGAACGAATCGAAGTCGATGCGTTTCCCGTCAAGGTCGATGGGTTTCGCTATAACGCACAATCGTTCGCGATGGCATGGCGCACGCGCCAGTTTCATAAACCCGATGATGTCGATTATTTAGCGCTGGTGCGCGAATTCAAGCTGATTGAAAAGATCGATGCGGGCATTATCGATGAAGTATGGCTGTTGGGGTTTCCGGCGTGCGGCTATTACGAGTCGATCATGGCGGGTCCTGAAGCATTCTGGTGCAACGCGCCCCCGCTCAAAGGCACGCAGCACGCTGCGCGACGATTCGTGATCATGGGCTTCAACTATGAGCGCGGCGTGGGTGAAATGCTCGAAGATTTGGGACACCGTGCCGAGTCGATCATGAAGCAGGTGTTTGCCGATCAACGGGGCGAAGCGAATTTGTGGGAGCGCTTTTGTCGCTACGATAAGACGGATCGTGGCAGAGCCGAAGTCGGCAATGTGCATTTCGCGCCCAACAGCGTCAAAGATTACGATTGGGGTAACCAAAGCCGTGTCTTGAGCCGATGCGACACATGGCGGCGCTTTCCCGATCTTTCAGGAGAGCCGCGTCTCGTCAACTGTGCCGATTGGGGAAACGGCGATATTCGCAAACATCACCACTGGTGGTTCAGCTTGTTTCCGCACATCATCGGGGAAAGCAACCGCCTTTCGTGGAATTGGTGGGAATATGTGATCGATCCCAACCGCGTGCGCTAGTCTTCGCGTCTGGTCAAACGATCCAACGCATCCTCAGCAGCATCGCGGATATCTTGATCGGCATTGTCGAGCAGTGGCGCGAGCGCAGAAACCGCGCGTGGATCGTTCGTCTCACCAAGCGCATCGGCGGCGCTGGCGACCAGGATCGGGTCAGTTTGATTGAGCAGCGCGATCAATGGATCGACCGCGTTCGCGTCGTTGAGTAATGCCAGTGACCACCCCGCCCCCAAGCGAATTTCAGGATCGTCATCGACAAGATCGTGCATCAAGAGCGCGTGTGCGTGCTCATGCGACGGAAGATCGAGCTTGATCACCATTTCGGCAGCACTTTGTCGTACCCCCCAATCTTGATCCTCTAAAGCACCAGCAATCGCGCTAAGCACATTCGTCCAGCGCGAATTGGCGTTCGGCATCGTACCGATCAAACCGTCTTCGGGCGTATTATCACGCGCGAGCACGAGCGTACCGAGTGTACGCACGGCGGTTTCGCGCATTTGTGGGTCATCGCTGGTCATCGCCGTCAGCAACTCGTTGAGTGAATCAGACACCATTCGTTAACCATCCCATTTTGTAAGCTTGAGCAAATAACCTAATCGCTGCGCCGCGCTTGCTACCAATGTATCAGCGTCACGCACTGCGTCTTGCAGCGACATCGGTGCGGAGGTGATCGGAAACGGGATGATACCCTGTTCGACCAGCACCGCCGAGTCGCCCGACAAGCCGCCGACTAATGCAATCGTCGGCACGCCACGCGCCGCTGCCCGCCGCGCCACACCCAAAGGTGCTTTGCCGCCCAACGTTTGAGCGTCGATGCGCCCTTCGCTGGTAATGACGAGATTGGCATCTGCGAGATGCATATCAAAACTGACATGATCCAACAGCAGATCGATTCCAGATGCAATGCGCGCGGGTAAAAATGCCAGCAGCCCCGCCGCGAACGCGCCCGCCGCACCACCGCCGGGTATCTGGCTGACATCGACACTAGTCGTGTGCTTGATCAGGTCGAAAAAATGGCGCAGGTTGTTTTCCAGCCGTTCGACGGTCGCATGATCGAACGCACCTTTTTGCGGGGCGAATACACGCGCTGCCCCCTGTTCACCGATGGCAGGATTTTGTACATCGGTTGCGATAATCCACTCAGTGCCGCGAACACGCGGGTCAAGCCCATCAAGGTCAATCTTGCTCACCTGATCAAGAAAACCGCCGCCAAACTGCGCGATTGCCCGCCCCTGCACATCTAAAAAGCGAATACCCAATGCCGCCAGACAGCCAGCCCCGCCGTCGGTGGTCGCGCTGCCGCCTAAGCCGATGATAATGCGCTTTGCCCCGTGATCAAGCGCAGCACGGATCAATTCGCCTGTGCCAAAAGTCGAGGCGATCAGTGCGCTGTTCGGGTTGACCTGTACCGGGTCGATCCGTGCCAAACCGGACGCTAACGCCATTTCGATCACCGCCGTACCGTCGTCGAGCAAGCCAAAGTCTGCGTTAATCGCATGACCAAGCGGGTCATGGACGCGCACAGGGGTACGACTTCCGCCCGCGCTCAAAAATGCGTCGAGCGTGCCGTCGCCACCGTCCGCAATCGGTAGTTTGATGAGCGTCGCGTCAAATCCGCTCGTCGTTAAACCGCGAGCCATTGCAGCGGCGGCGGCGGACGCCGATAAGCTGCCCTTGAGCGCGCCAGCCGCCAGAATGATTTTAGTCAAAGTGATACGCTTGAATCGTTACGGTCATGCGACGCTTATCGGCAGGCATTCGAGACTCCTCTGTAACATACTTGACGATAATATCACGCTCGTCAATCCAATATTTTGTACTGCTGTGTTCGTTTTCGTTCTCAAACAGTATGGTTTGAAACTGCTGCCCATGTATGTCGATTTTCAATGTGTGACCATATCTTCTTTATCGTAGTCCAGCTATGACGCTGTGTCCGCTCAAAATTGGGGTAGTGGCGGCGGCTGGTTTCACATGGCAATATTGCATGATGAGCACTCGCGGCATAATCGAAGCAGCATTGGAGAAACAGGCATGAATGCGAACGAAGCATACGCTGAAATTGAACGAACGGGATTGATGGCGGGGATGCGTGGGAATTTTCATCCAGAAAATGCGCTGCGTGTCACTGAAGTGCTTTTGCGCTCTGACATTAACGTTTTTGAATTGACCATGAACAGTGTGCAGCCGCTTGAAGCGATGACAGCAGTCAAGCGCGCTTATGGTGATTCAGCGGTGGTCGGTATGGGTACAGCCTTGAATGAGGACATGGCGCGGCGCGCGCTCGATGCAGGCGCAGATTTCGTCGTCGCTCCTTCATTCGATGCGGGTATGGTCGCAGCCACGCAAGCCGCCAATGTACTGGCGATACCCGGCGTCATGACGCCGACCGAAATCGTTAATGCCTGGAGCATGGGGGTTAAACTGCTCAAGATATTCCCGATTGGCGATCTCGGCGTCCAGTATTTCAAATCCATACGCGGTCCGCTCGACCATGTCAGGTTTATTTGTAATGGCGGCATGAACGACCAGAATGTCGGCGCATTCTTGGAGGCAGGCGCAGTCGCGTGCGGCATGGCATCCTGGCTGACAGGCGATGGATCAATGGCACTCGATGTAATCGAGCGGCGTGCGGCGCTGCTGCGTGAGATCGTCACGCGCACACGGGCGGAAGTTAACGGTCGTCATGCCTGAACGGGTCGTCGTCAAACTTGGCACGAGCACGCTCACGAACGGCACGCGCCAGCTTAGCCGCCCGCGTATGTTGGAGATCGTTCAGCAGGCAGCGCGCTTGCATCAAGCCGGACACGAACTCGCTATCGTATCGTCGGGCGCGGTTGCGGCGGGGCGTGAGCGGCTTGGGTTCCCCGATTTTGGACGCTCAGTGCCCGCTAAACAGATGTTGAGTGCGGTCGGGCAAAGTCGCTTAATGCAAATTTATGGCGAATTGTTCGATATCTACGCGATTGTCGTCGCGCAAGTGCTGCTCACACGCGACGACTTGAGTGACCGCGCTCGCTTCCTCAACGCGCGTGACACGCTGCTGACGCTGATTGACCGCCGCATCGTGCCGATCATCAACGAGAACGATACAACCGCTACCCATGAAATCCGCGTCGGCGACAACGACAATTTATCGGCGTTGGTCGCAACCTTAATCGAGGCGGATCGGCTGATCATTTTGACCGATCAAGCCGGATTATACGATGCTGATCCCCGTCATCATCCGAATGCGACATTGATCACGCGCGTCCCCAAAATCGACGATACAGTGTGGGCGCTGGCAGGCGGCACAAGCGGCGTCGGCACAGGCGGTATGGTGACCAAATTACAGGCGGCACAGCTTGCGACACGCGGCGGTATTGCAACCATCATCGCGGCGGGTTCCGAGCCGAATATTTTGCTTCGCGTAATAGCAGGCGAGCCGGTTGGCACGACCTTTGATCCTGTACAGGCGATGGTAGAAAGCCGTAAGCGCTGGCTGCTGATGGAAAAAACACGCGGCAAGCTGTACATCGACGCGGGCGCAGTCAATGTCTTAAGCAAGCGCGGCGCGAGCTTACTTCCGGTCGGCGTCAGTGCCATCGAAGGCACGTTTGAACGTGGGACGACATTGTCGGTCATTGCGCCTGATGGCACTGAGATCGCGCACGGTCTGACGAGCTACCACAGTCAGGATATCCAGCGTGTAATGGGTATCAATTCGTCAAAAATTTACGAAATTTTGGGTTACAGCTATGGTGACGCGATCATACACCGAAACAATATGGTATTATTAAAATAACGCAGGGAGATACTCATGGATGTGCTGGCTTTAGGCAAGCAAGCAAAAACAGCCGCTCGCGCGTTGGCGAAAGCGACAACACAGCAAAAAAATGATGCGCTGGAAGCGATGGCGGTTGCGCTCGAAATATACGCAGATCGTATTCTCGAAGCTAATCAGCGTGATCTTGACATGGCGAAAGCGCGCGGCACACAGGATGCTTTGCTTGACCGACTCAGCTTGCAAGGACGACTCACACGCATCATCGCTGATGTTCGCACCGTGATCGCACTCCCCGACCCCGTTGGCACAACTTTCGATGAGCGCACACTCGATAACGGATTGCATATTCATCGGCGCACCACGCCAATTGGCGTGATCGGTGTCATCTACGAAAATCGCCCCAACGTCACTGTTGATGTCGCGGCAATTACCCTCAAAAGCGGCAACGCGGCAATTTTACGCGGTGGCTCTGAAACGTTATACAGCAATCTCGCACTCGTAGATGCGATTCACGCGGGATTACAAAAATACGGTGCGCTGCCGCTCGACTCGATTCAAATCATCGGTGATACTGACCGTCAGCATGTGCTGACGATGCTCAAAATGCATGACTCGATCGATATGATTATTCCGCGCGGGGGCGCAGCGCTGCATCAGTTCTGTCGTGAAAACAGCATGATCCCTGTGATTACAGGCGGTGTCGGCATCTGTCATCTGTATATCGATGAAACCGCCGATCTCGACCTGGCAATTCCTGTTATTCATAACGCGAAAACCAGCCGTCCAAGCGTATGCAACAGTCTCGATACCGTGCTGGTACATGCAAATATCGCGGCGGCACTGCTCCCACGCGTGGTCACAGCACTCGCGGCGGATGGCGTGACTTTTCGTGCCGAACCGCGCGCCAAATCGGTCTTGGACGCGGCAGCGCTTAACGGCAGCGCAGAGAGCGTCCATGCGGCGGGCGATGATGATTTCAGCACCGAATGGATGGCGTTGATATTAGGACTAAAAGTTGTCGATTCTCTCGATGAAGCGGTCGATCATATTCAAGCCCATAGTCTTAATCATTCAGACGGCATTATCACGTGTAATATGGAACATGCAGCACAGTTTATAAATGAAGTCGATTCAGCGGCAGTTTTCGTCAATGCCAGCACCCGTTTCAATGATGGTGGCGCGCTCGGTTTGGGTGCAGAAGTCGCCGTCAGCACCCAAAAACTACATGCCCGCGGACCTATGGCGCTCGAAGCGTTGACAACTTATAAATGGGTTGTAATGGGAGAAGGTCACATCCGACAGTGACCCGTTTGAAATATTAACGACGACAGGAAACAGTATGGAAATAATTCTCGTCATCGAAGACAATTCGGATTTGACGACGGTGCTCAAGCAGCTACTCGAATATGTCGGGTTCAACGTGTATTCTGCAATCGATGGGGAATCGGCGTGGCGACTGCTGCAATCACACACCTTCACCCCAGACGCGATTTTGTGCGATTTGACACTGCCCGATATCAGTGGGCTTGAATTCTTGCTGCGTATTCGACAGGATAGCGTTTACGCTCAGAGCTATTTCGTCGCAATGAGTGGACATGTCTCAGAAAAAAAGGAAGCCCTCGCCGCTGGTGCGAATGCTTATTTGCCAAAACCATTTAGTTTAGAAGAATTAGAGCAAATTCTGCGTTACCCACGTCATATTCAATAATGTAGATTGAGTTCAATGCCAACAACTTTAATCCTGTTAAATCCACATGCGGGCAACGGCGGTGCGGGCGATTACTGGGCGCGCATTGAGCCGATCATTCGCGCACAAATCGGCGCGCTGATCGTAGAAACGACCGAAAATCCTCGTGATATTCCGCCGATATTGAACGATGCATATCATACGCATGGCGTTCGGTCGGTCATTGCGGTCGGCGGTGATGGTACGAATCATACGTCTATCAATGCAATTCTGGCTTTGAATACGCAATTTCCCGATGATACCGTCGCGTATGGCAATTTACCCATTGGCACTGGACGCGATTGGGCACGTGGAATCGGCTTGCCAACAGATGATGCCGCCGCCAGCGCCGCATGGCTTGTTCAGGCAATGGCGCGCCCTACTGATGTGGGTAAAGTCACCATTCATGAACGCGACGAAGTCGAATACTTTCTGAATATCGCCAGCACAGGCTTGGGCGGCGATGTCGTCCAGCGTGTCAATCATCAGCGAACACGCCGCTCATGGTCATTTTTGGTAGCGACCGTACAAGCGATTTTGTCTTATCGCGCGCAAATCGTCCGCGTGCGCCTGGACAATGAAGATTGGTACGAAGGCGCGGCGTATCTGGTGGCGGTCGCTAATGGGACAACGTTCGGACGCGGCATGAAAATCGCGCCGAATGCACACTTTGACGATGGGTTGTTTGATGTCGTGTTGGTCAAAGGGGTTTCACGCCTAACCCTGCTTACGGCATTTCTGCGCGTCTACAGCGGCACGCATCTTACCCATCCAGCGGTCAGGCACGCACAGGCGGCACGCGTGGATATCACACTCACAGACGCGAGCAGTTTGCCGATTAAGCTGGAGTTCGATGGCGAACCCTATGAAGGGCGCAACTTAACCTTTGAAGTGTGCGCCGGGCTGCTGCGATTTTTACGATAATGACGCCGCCGATTGGCATTGTATCCCGCTGCTACCTTAACGGCGCGGCAGGCGAAGCAGGCGAATCAGGCGGCGTCATTGGTTTGATCATCGGTGCTGTAAGACGTTCCGCTTTGGTTTCTTCGTGTGCTTCTGGTTTCGCAGCCGTTTCTTTTTCCAGCACAGGCTCGATAAATGGCGTTACCACAGCCTGGACTTCGACCTCAGAATTCGCGGCAACCGGCGCTGTTTTTGTCTCAACAGTTGGTGTTGATGTGGATGGGAGTGGTTGAATCACAGGTGGTGCGTTGAGTCGAGCTTCGTAACGCTGCACCAATTCGACCAGTTCAGCCACAGGAAGCGGCTTAGCGATATAGGTATCGCATCCCGCTTCGATGCACCGATCGCGGTCGCCCGTCATCGCGTACGCGGTGACAGCAATGATCGGTGTTTTGTATCCGCGCGCGCGCAGCATTCGCACGACATCCAGCCCGGTGATGCCACCCGCAAGCTGCACATCCATCAACACGAGATCGGGCTTATCCGACTCGAACTGTGTGAGTGCCGATTCGCCATCGGTGTAAGAGACGACGATGTGCCCACCCATGCGCGCGATGCGTTGCAATAAGGAAAGATTTGCAGGATTATCTTCAACATATAAAATTTTCATGTAATTACCCAATCGTCCGTTGTTGTCTCGTACTCACATTCATCATATCCAGCGCCGAAATATCGGGTTCATCAACGGGCGCGTCCGATGCTGCGTCAACAAAGATCGGCAGCACAAAATGGAACGTACTACCCTTGCCCATTTCGCTTTCCACCCAAATGCGCCCACCCATCAAAGTGAGCAATTGACGCGAAATAGCCAATCCTAAACCAGCGCCAGAGCGCGGGTCACGAATACCCGTTTCGGCTTGCTTAAACTCGTCGAAGATCAGCTCCAAACTATCCGCTGGAATACCGACTCCAGAATCGCGCAGACTGATCTGCACGCCTTCTTCGACAACTTGCAGGCTCAATCTGATCGCACCGCGATCGGCGAATTTAGCCGCGTTGCTGTACAAATTGAGCAGCACCTGACGCACGCGGGCTTCATCCGCGAATACAGGCGGTATAAAGTCGGGCAGGTCAATTTCGAGCTTGAGTTGTTTTTGACCAATCAATCCCGCCGCTGTCGATGAAGTCGCATTGATCAAGGGCTTGAGATCGACGCGCCCGATGCGAATTTCCAGCTTGCCAGCGTCCACTTTGGAAAGATCGAGAATGTCGTTGATCAAATTAAGCAGTTGGCGACCGCTGGTATAAATTTGCGCGAGGTCGTCTTCATACGCGCTGGGCAGCTTAATCCCATCATACATCGCCGGAAATTTGAGCATGGTTTCGCTGAAACCGATGATAGCGTTGAGCGGTGTACGAAGTTCATGGCTCATATTCGCGAGGAACTGCCCACGAAAATGTTTCGCTTCTTCGGCAGTCGCGCGCGCATGATCAAGCTCGACATTGGTATCCTGCAACCGTTCGCCCAAGGCGCGGCTGCGCGCCAGACTGAGTTCCAACTGCTGACGATTATCGAACAGTTCGCTGGCAACACGGCGTTCGCGCTGATAATTGAGCAGTGCCCATTCGCTCACCTGCGATAAATCGCCCGTCACCTGCATCGCAAGTAGTGCGCTCAGAAACGTCAGGATAATCGCAGCGATTTGATACGTGCCAAACGAATCGAAATTGTCCAGAACGACAGCGGGCGCAAAAATTGTGGTCAGTGCGGCAAGCATCGCGATCAACAGCGTATTGCCAGGTTGCAGCAGCAGTCCCATTACAAAGACGATGATGGGAAAGGCGAACGGCACAATCTCGCGCACCAGGTCATCGCCTAAGAGCAGTGCAATGCCGATTGCCACGACTCCAGCAAGCGCGAACGCCCACGCCGCCGTCGCAAAACCGACATGGATCAAAAGCTGGCGCGTCAGCAAACTGCCTACCGTCAAGATGACGAATGGTACAACCAATCGCGTCACATCGACGCGCTCGATCATCGCGATATTCAAAACAATCCAACCGATGACGATGCTGAGAATGAGCGTAGCGCGCCAAAGTGTTTTTAGGCGATCCGCCTTTACTTCACTGGTAAACTGTACTTGGGTTGGGACAGACATAAGTTTATACTCTTTTAGTTAGATAGTCACCTTACGCAAGCCCCTCGTTTTCAGCCCTCACCCCCTGCCCCTCTCCCTCGGGGCGAGGGGTGAAAAACCGTCGCGGTAGGGGAAATCCTTCTCCCTCAGGGAGAAGGATTTAGGATGAGGGCAATCTGC
Source organism: Aggregatilineales bacterium (assembly GCA_038207205.1). GTDB lineage: Bacteria > Chloroflexota > Anaerolineae > Aggregatilineales > Phototrophicaceae > Flexifilum. Next base: position 35,463 of record JBBRAA010000026.1, on the reverse strand, counting down.
GCAAGGCGAGTTAGATATTTAAGTCTGTAACCACATTTCTTTAAGAGATGATGAACATCTGTAACCGCGATTATAGCGCACTTTTGTGAAACTCAACCTTAAATTTACCCTGACCATCTAAGAAGCAGGTTATCTTATCACACCTGTACTTTGCGCTTCTAAATCGGGTATCATGTCATATGTCTGATGAATTATGAGATGAATCATGATCCCACGCCTCCCTCGTTTAATCCTGAGCATGAGCGCAGTCACGCTTTTGTTCATCACGATGATTGTACTATCGCGCGATATTGATGCGCAAACAGGTTCTTTCACGCCTGTTCCAGCAGCACAGCGCACACTGGGCGGCATTTCGCCGCAGCATCCGTTGACCAATATCCCGACTGAAGGGACGATGGCTGCGTATCCATATCCATATCCAATCAGCGGCGTTCCGTCAAACATCACCGATCTCGATGTGAAGATTAAGTACATTTCGCATAATCAAATGCGCGATCTCGACATCTTGTTGGTTGGACCCGGCGGACAAAGCATTGTGCTGCTCTCAGACGGGTGCGGTGCGGTGACGACCACCGATGTTATATGGACGATCAGCGACACGATCAATAATGCGATGAACACCCCAGTACCAGCGCAAGACTTTTATCTCAATCAAGCCCGCTGCTCAACTGGCAGCTATCGCCCAACGAATTACAATACCAGTCCAACCGACTTATGGCCCGCACCCGCGCCGAGCGCCCCGTACAGCAGTTCGTTAAGCATATTTAACGGCACCAACCCGAACGGCATCTGGAATATGTATGTTGTCGATGACACAGCGGGTGTTGGCGGCACATTCCATGACTTTGTATTGATTATCAATGGCGTCGAACAGCCCGCTTTTTATCCTACCGCGACACCCACGATCACCTCATCACCAACGGCAACCCGCACCCCCACGCGAACTGCAACCCCCACCACGACCCTGACACCTACGATCACGCAGACGCCAAGTGCAACAGCGACATTCACGTCAACACCCACAGCGACCTACACCAATACACCGACTGCAACCCCTACCACGACCCTGACACCTACGATCACGCAGACGCCGAGCGCGACAGCGACATTCACGTCAACACCCACAGCGACCTACACCAATACACCGACTGCAACGGCGACAGCGAGTTCCACCGCCACGAGCACAGATACGCCGACGGCTGCGGCTACGGTCACTTACACACCCACAGCGACCGATAGCGCAACCGCCACCGCGACTGATACGCCTACAAGTACGCTGACGGCAACGGCGAGCGCCACCCAAACAACTGCTTTCACGACGACAAATACGCCCTCAACCACGAACACTGCCACTCGTACCCCTACGTTCACACCATCGCAGACGCCAACACGCACACCGACTCGCACCAGCACGCCACAAGATGGCGCGGGCATCATCGTCAGTCTGACCACGTTCACAATTACCGAAGGTGGAATCGTCGTCACCTACAACCTGCGCTTGGCGACCGCGCCAGCGGCGGGTGAGCAAGTCACCATCAATACCGGTTTCAACAGTGCCCAACTCAGTTTAAGCCCAATCAGTCGTATGTTGAATAGTTCTAACTACAGTACGGGCAGAAACATCACCGTGACAGCCATCAACGACACGCTTGCTGAAGCCCAATTGCTCACGCAGATCACGCACAGCAGTACAAGCACGAACAGCGGGTCTATCTACAACGGATTGACGGGAATAAGCATCGCCGTCACGGTCATCGATGATGATGCGGCTTTGACCCCAACACGCACCGCGACGCGCACGAATACGCCGACCGTGACTGCCACGCGCACGTTCACGGCAACTGCCAGCGCTACTCCGACCGCGACTCAGACCACTATCGATGATATGGCATCGACCAGCACCGCTACGCTGACCCATACCGCCATCCCTGCGACCGCAACCGCGACATCCAGCCCGACGACAACCTTGACCTTCACGCCAACATCGACGCCAAGCGCGACAGCGAGTTCCACCGTGACGCTCACCCCAACCGCCACGCGCACAGCTACCCGCACGCCTACCCGCACAAACACGCCGCTGCAAGTGAGCAGCGTTATCGTTAACCCGTCGTCGATCAGCATCAGTGAAGGCGGGAGCGCGGTAACCTATACTGTCAAGTTGAATCGCCCGCCTGCCGCCGGCGAACAAGTCAGCATCACCCCACAATTTGATACCACTCAGTTCACCATCTTGCCCGCATCCCGCATGTTGGATAATACGAACTGGAGCGGCGGTCGCAATTTCACACTCACGGCGATCAACGATACCGTCCCTGAAACATCACCATTGGGGATGACAATCACACACACCATGAGCAGCAACACACCTGGTTCAGGTTTTAGCGGCATATCGAGCGGTGGCTTGAACGTGATACTCACCGACAACGATTGATTTTACTTCGACAGAGGAACAGCATTACAGCTATAATCGACGCCGCAATAGAAATTTCAACGCGTCATAAGGATTTTCATGCTGTTCCTCATCTCTGCTGCCCTTGCACTCATCTTTGCGCTCAGCGTGACTCATTTTTACCGTCCACCGCATATTATCGGGTGGATTTGCGGTGTATATGTTCTGATCTGGGCGCAAATTGTCGTCGTCACGCAAACGATTGCAACCTTCACGATGCTGCGTCCTTATCCGTATCTCGCGGTACAAGCGGCGACCACCTTGATCGCGGTCATGGTGTGGTGGCGCTGGCGGCGGCACGATCTGCCCGCGCTTGTCGCGGCATTGCGGGCGACATGGAGCAGCTTGCCAAAGCTTCGCACACAATCGATCGCGGTAGTGCGGCGTTATCCGTTGTTAGTCGTCTTGCTCGTCGGCGTCATCATCGCCGCCAGCGTCACTGCATGGTCGATTGTGAACATCGCCCCCAATTCGGGCGATTCAATGCGCTATCATATTTCGCGCGTTGGTTACTGGATGCAGTACGACAACCTATATCCCTTCCCGACCAACAACCTGCGCCACACTACTTTTCCACTCGTCACGTCGCTGGGCATTTATTGGCTGGCAGAGTTCGGGCGTAACGAACGCTTGTTCGGGTTTATCCAATGGACAGCGCTGGTTGTCAGCGTATTTGCGCTTTATGGGTGCTCACGGGCATTAAATGCCAGCCGCGCCAGCAGTTTATTTGGTGCGCTCATCTTTGCTACACTTCCAAACGTCGTCATGCAAAGTGGAGCACCACGCAACGATTTGCTGACCACCACATTTGGCATTATTAGTCTGTATGCCTTGTGGGTCGGGTTAAAACAGAAGCATCGCGGCATGTTAGTTTTATCCGCCATCGCGTTCGGCGTTGGCATAGGCACGCGCCCAACATTACTGTTTGTCGCGCCGGGGGTGCTGATTGGGTTAGCGGCTTTGTGGTGGACTCAGCGCGATCGGCGCCGGCTGATGATGCAATGGGTGGCTGCCTGTACCTTGAGCGTGATTGTTTTGGCATCGTATTTGTATATCGTCAATTTTGCTGCCTACGATACGCCCTTCGGCGATCACTCGACCCTCGGTATAGATAACTACAATACACTAGAATCGCGTTTGAGCGACATGATCGCGAATATGGCACGCTCCGTGCATCTTTCTTTCGATTTCACCACGCTGCCGCCGTTTTTACGCACCCCGTTGACGGCTTTCCGCGACAATCTGTTCTATTCGCTTGATGAAACATTTACGTTACACATGATCGACGCGCGTCAGGCAGGTGTCTTGAAGAGCTTGCATACGTACGTCGAAAATTTCCCGTATGAAATTTCAGCACGTTATCCGAGACAATATTCCGAGGAATTGGGCAGTTATGGTCTGCTCATACCTATATTGCTCGCGCCTGCCATTGTACGGCTGGTATGGCTGACTATCCGGCGGCGCGACCCGTATCTGCTGATGCTTGCTGCCAGTTTTTTTAGCGGGTGGGTAGTCTTATGCTTGATTCAGATTTATGTCCATTCGTATATGCGCTATCTCATGATGATAGTCGTTCTTGGATGTGTCGCAGTCGCTGTGAGTTTTCCTACCGCGTGGCTGCGGGGATTGCGCCCCGTTTTTTGGGTTGGCGTCGCGTTATATGTGATGTCGATGACACTCTTATACAATCGTCACCGTCCACTGACAGGCGACATCCCCATTTATGCGCGCACACGTGTGGAACAGATCACAACCACTGAGCCAGGAAGTTGGCGGCAGCCGACAATCGACGTTTATCAATGTGTGCCCGCCTATGGCAGTGAACTCGGTTTAATGTATACGCTGCATACGGCTGATTATATGTATTTTGGAGCGGGTTTTACGCGCACGCTGACACAAATCGTCCCTCAGTATGATGGCAGCTTGCTGCCAGACCCGGCTGCGCGCCCAAACATGCGCTTTATTTTGGCGCATTATTTGATGATCCCCCAGATACCAGAAAACTTCACCATAATTCGTCAGGCGCGCGATTTCACGTTGTTCGCGCGCGATGATACGCTCGTAACTTGCGAAATTATTCCGCATCCACAATGATCGGCAAAGATTTTCATCGTTATGTGCTTCGGGGGTGCTGTATGTCGCTGCTCGTCTCAGCCTTGTTGATTGTCATCTGTTCGCTTGCATTGCTCGACCTTTATCGACTTCCGACAGCCAGTGCCCGTATCGTCAGTTTTTTCGTCTTTTCCTGGGCGCATCTCGTCGTCGTGGCACAAACCCTCGGTGCGCTCAGTTTGTTACGCCCGCTGCCTTATTTAGGGCTGCAACTCGTTTTGACAGCGATTTGCCTTGGCGTTTGGGTTGCAGCGCGGCGGCTTCAGATACCAAGTTATCCTGTACACCTGCGCGTCCAGATTGGAGCGCTGCCATCGTATCTGAAAGGGTTAATGCGCGAGGCACGCGCTTATCCACTGCTGGTGATCTTTACAGGCGGCGTTATAGTAGCAGCGCTTTTATGGGCGATCCAATTTCTGGCGGTCGCACCGAATTCATACGACGCGAAACATTATCATTTACCGCGCGTCGGCTATTGGATTCAGCACGAAAATCTGCTGCCATGGATTACCCCTAACGAGCGTCAAACTGCGTTTCCAGTCGTATCATCGCTTGGCGTTTTATGGGTGGCGTTGTTCGACGAAACAGAGCAATTGTTCGCGTCTTTCCAGTGGATTGCTGCCTTAATCGCCATGCCCGCTATTTACGGCATCAGCCGCTTGATCGGCGCGTCACGCGCACAAGGCTGGTTCGGTACGCTGTTCTGGGCGAGCTTACCGAACATTGCCCTGTTAGCATCGTCAACGCTCAACGACTTGTTGATGGCGGCATTCGTCGTCATCGGCGTGTATCTCTTGTTTTTAGGCATCCAAAACAAATCAACGGCGACGCTTATTGTATCGGGGTTGAGTTTTGGGTTGGCATTCGGCACAAAATCGACCGCTTTTTTTCTCGTTCCTGGGTTAGGGCTATCAGCTATAGCAATTTTGCTGGTAGCCCCGCGCCGTCACTTTCGCATGATGGTGACTTGGTCGGCGGCTGGTATTATCGGGGTACTGGTATTAGGCAGTTTCGTGTATTTCACGAATTGGGCTTACTACGGCAACCCACTCGGCAGCGAACAATTGGTGGGCGCTCATATCAATAACCGTGATGTATCCCGCCTGACCATGTTGGCATACAACACTTTTCGCTATGGCTACTTGTTTATCGACCCGGAAGGACTGCCAGAACCCATCGCCCAACCGATACGTGCCGCGCGCACTTATGTTATCGGCGGCATCGCCAACCGTTTAGGGCTTGATCTCAATTCGCCCTATACGCGTCATACATGGCAAGAGTGGGAATTTGGTGTCACACGCGCCGGATTCGGGGAATCGCGCCGATGGTATGGCATCTTTGGGATACTGCTGATCGTACCAGGGATTGCCGCGGGATTATGGTTTGCACTGCGCCGACGCGATGCCTTTCGCTTGACGCTGGTTCTTATTCCGGTATTGTTCGCCATAGCACAGTTTACACTCGAGCCTTTTTCGATCAACATCGCGCGTTACTTCACGTCGGCGGTCGTGTTAACAATACCGCTCGTCGCCGTACTGCTGCCTACACGCTGGCTGCGCGGACTGCGCCCGACGATTATCATCGTTATCGCCCTGTATCTGCTGTTCAATTCCACACTTTATAATACGCAGCGTGCGTTCAGCACACGCCAACCTTTTTGGCAGCAGACATATATCCAGCAAATGACCAGTCGCAGTGTAGAGACCGAAGCGCGTATGAGCGCCGTTGTCGATTGTGTTCCGCTGGATGGGATGCTTGGCGTCATGTATTTTCCGACAAATACCGAAGAGTATATCTATTTTGGGCAAGGGTTTAGTCGCACGCTGATACAGTTCGTCCCAATCCCCAATTCGATGATGACCATGCCGACGTTTGATGAACATCCAGAAATCGCGTTCATCATCGCTAACGACGAAACAGCAGGGTATATTCCGAGCGACTTTAGCTCCCTGCGGGATGCTGGTACCTATGGCTTGTACATCCGAAAAAGTATGGCAGACCAAGCCTTATGCGAGCCTGATTTCACGATCGATGCGGGCTAAAATCCCAGATGGTGCTTATGACATACTCCCCCAGCTAAAGCCGCGAGCTGCTACCTGATCTTGGGCGCGATTGTTAGTTCATGGGTATTGCAGTGTTTCCTGCAAGGCTGTGTGCATTCTTATCGTCTCATCATCTCGTGTTTTCACCGAGCCATTTAGCACAACGATCACGGCTCGAAATAATTGCGAGCAGTAGTCCAGGATTTCTTAATCCAGTCATCGATGTGTACGAATGCGTCCCGCGACGCGGCGAACTTGGCTTACTCTACGAAACCTTCATACCCGATTACCCCTATTTCGGCGTCGATTTTTCGCGTACGCTGACTCAGCTTGTGCCACAACCCGACGGACAATTGCTGCCTGATCTAACAGTGCATCCCGAATTGCGTTACATTCTTGCCGAAAACATCGTCACTCGGTATGTGCCTGCTGCTTTTACACCGATCCGGTTTTCGAATTGGTGCACACTGTTTGTACGCGAAGACACAACGGTGAATTGTGAGATCGACCCTCATTTAGCCGATCTTTACACACCCGAACGCGCAACGCGCAACCAATAGGCGAAATCAATGAAATTGATCATTCAAATTCCGTGTTTAAACGAGGCGGAAACCCTGCCAATGACGCTGGCAGAACTCCCGCGTCACATCGATGGTTTCGATCAGGTCGAATGGCTGATCATCGACGATGGCAGCACCGACGACACCAGCGCCGTCGCACGCGCGCACGGTGTAGATTACGTGGTGCAGCATCGACAGAACAAAGGTCTGGCGTCGGCTTTCCAAACCGGATTGAACGCTTGTTTAGAGCGCGGTGCGGATGTGATCGTGAATACCGATGCCGACAATCAGTATCCGGGACGGTACATCACAGCGCTCGTGCAGCCAATCCTTGAACAAGGCGTGGATGTCGTCGTTGGCGACCGCCAAACCGATTTGATCCCTCACTTTTCGTCCAGCAAAAAACGACTACAAGCGCTCGGTTCGTCGGTTGTGCGCTGGATAGCGCGCGTCGAGGTCAACGATGCGCCAAGTGGTTTTCGCGCCTTCACCCGTGAAGCAGCGCTGCGTATCCATATCTTCACGCCCTACACTTATACGCTTGAAACCGTGATTCAGGCAGGACAAAAGCGGCTGATGGTCGCCAACGTGCCGATTACCACCAACCCGAAAACACGCGAGTCACGTTTGATTAAAAGCACGTCGAGTTATGTGGTGCGGTCGGGGTATACGCTGCTGCGCCTGATGCTCTTATACAGTCCGTTACGCTCGTTTTCGTGGATCAGCCTGCCTTTTTTTGCAACAGGCGCGTTGTTGTGGGTGCGTTATCTGATCTTTATGCTTCAAGGCGAAACCGGACGCGGTGCGCACGTTCAATCGGTCATTGTCGGCAGCGCATTGCTGATTATCGGCTTCATCATCATCGTGTTGGGGTTGGTCGCAGAAGCATCCGCCGCCACGCGCCGCGTGCAGGAAGAAACGCTGTATTACATCAAAAAAGCAGCCTACGAAAAAACAAGTGATAAGTGAAAAAAAGTTAAAAGTTAAAAGGATATTCTCGCTGTTTAACTTTTAACTTTTTCCTTAGTTCAAATTCTCAAAGATGCCCGCTGCGCCCATCCCACCGCCGATACACATCGTCACCATGCCAAATTTCTGATTCTGACGCTTCATCTGGTGGATCAACTGCACCGTCAGTTTCGCGCCTGTGCAGCCCAACGGATGACCGAGCGCAATCGCGCCGCCGTTTGGGTTGACTCGTTCCGGGTCGATCTCCAAATGTCGAATTACCGCTAGTGATTGTGCTGCGAAGGCTTCGTTCAATTCAATCGCTTCGATGTCGTTCAGGTTCATGCCTGTGCGTTTAAGTAATCTCGGAATCGCGTTGATCGGTCCCACACCCATGATTTCTGGGCGCACACCCGCGACGTTGAAACCAACAAAGCGCGCCAACGGTTTCAAGCCGAGCTGCGCCGCCTTGCCCGCTTCCATCAAGATCAACGCTGCCGCGCCGTCACTGAGCGGACTGGAATTCCCCGCTGTCACGCGACCACCCTCACGAAACACGGGCTTGAGTTTCGCCAGCCCGCTGTACGTCGTTTCGCGGCGTAAATGTTCGTCTTCGTCGAACACACGGGTGATCGTCACGCGTTCGCCATTTTCGTCGTAATACGTCTCTTCGATCTCGAACGGCGTGATCTCTTGTCGGAAGTAGCCCGCATCGGTTGCGCGCGCTGCCTTCATGTGGCTTTCATAGGCGAATTGATCCATATCGTCGCGGCTGATATTGAACTCGTCCGCGACGTGTTCCGCCGTGTGTCCCATCGACATATACACTTCGGGTTCATTCGCCGCCATATACGGGTTCGGGCTAATCTTGAATCCACTCATTGGCACCAGCGACATGGTTTCAGCGCCGCCCGCGATGATCACATCGGCGCCATCCGCGATGATACGTTCGGCAGCGCTGGCGATGGTCTGCAAGCCGCTCGCGCAAAACCGATTGACCGTTTGTCCTGCGACTTCGACTGGCAATCCGGCACGCAGTGCGATCACACGCGCGAAATTGAGTCCCTGAGACCCTTCGGGCATCGCGCAGCCGATGATCACATCATCGACCTGTGCTGGGTCGAGCTTCCCTTCGGTCTGACGCAGCGCCTCTCGAATGACGGTCGCTGCCATATCGTCCGAGCGGACGTTGCGAGTCACCCCACGTTTCGATTTGCCGACAGCGGTACGCGCCGCCGCGACAATGACTGCTTCGCGCATGATGTTTCTCCCTAATTTTGAGGGCGGCGTGTACGCCGCCTCTACATTTTTCTTTGCGACTTTGTGTTATGTTTTTCTCTTTTAGTTCCGCAGCGGCTTATTCGTTTGCAGCATGTGACCGATACGTTCAAGCGTTTTCGGTGTTTGAACAAGTTCCAGGAACACCTCACGTTCCAGATCGAGAAAATGCTGCTCATCGATCCAGCCGGGTTCGCTGATTGCGCCGCCAGTTAGCGCGAACGCCAACCGCCGCGTGATCAGCGCGTCATGTTCGCTTGCCTGCCGCGACTCCAAAAAGCCTTCGATGCCGATCAAGAGCGCCGCATATGCATCGCGCCCTGCCGCCCATACTTTGCCCGGCGGAATCGGCTGATAACCATCCGCCATGTGTAGTGCTTCGCGCTTGGCTTCACCCAATAAATGATCGCGGTTCATCACGATTCGGTCGGCAGGCTGCAAAATCCCCATGTCGCGTGCTTCCTTGGCACTACCACTGACTTTGCCAAGCGCGATTTGCTCGAATACTTTCTGCAAATGGGGCAGCACATCGGCATTCGGGTGTGATGCAATGACTGGATTGACGACGCGTCGCAACATCTCTTTGACGCCGCAAGACCCCGGAATCAGACCGACACCGACCTCAACCAGCCCGGTATACAGTTCCTGATGCGCGACCACACGCGAACCCGCCATGATGAACTCACAGCCGCCGCCGAGCGCCATATTCTGCGGCGCGATCACGACCGGCTTGGACGCGCGACGCATCGCTGTCATCACGTTTTGCGATTGCTTCATCGCTTCTTCAAGCTGGTTGATTTGTTCGCCTTGTACGCTCATCACAACCATCAACAAATTCGCGCCGACACAAAACCGTTCGGCATCATTGCCAACCACCAGCGCATCAAAGCGCGTATCGAGCAGTTCCAGCGCGCGCCACGCCATTTCGATCACATCTTGATCGATGGCATTAGCGGGCGAATGAAACTCGAACAATGCGACGCCATCACCCATATCGAGTACGCTTGCCCCCGCATTGCGCGCGACTTCACCGCCCCGCTTACGAATCGAGTCAGCTTTATGGGCTTTTTTGTCGGTGCGCGGCATGACATACCCGCTCGTTTGTGGGCTGTAATAGCCGACGACTTCGCCAACTGCGTCACGTTGATAAAACGAGGTGATGCCCGCACCAAGCATATTTTTCACCCATGCCGCGACTGGATAGCCCGCCGCTTCAAACGTGGGCACGGTATCGCTCACGCCAATCGCGTCCCAAATTTCGAAAGGACCCATTTCATGGCTGAACCCCCATTTTTGCGCGTTATCGACATTGAGCAGGCTCTCGGTGATTTCTGGCACACGCTGACTGGCATATGCCAGCAAAAACGCATGATGATGCCAGAGTAACTGCGCGGCGCGGTCATCCTCGTTGATGAGCAGCTTGATGCGCTCACCCGTATTTTCGACCTTGCGGTGTTTGCTCACGCTGTCAAAACGCGGCTTGGTGGGCGGCTCATACTCGAAAGTAGCTAAGTTCATCGTCCAGAACTCACGCTCGCCACCTTCAGCTTTGACTTCTTTGTAGAAGCCCAGCTTGGATTTATTGCCAAGTCGTTTTTCGCTCAACATACGGTCGAACAGCACCGTTGTTCCGGCGTGTTCCAACGTCGTGCGCGCCGGGTCATCGGGGATCGCCGGGTACAAATTGCGGGCGACGCCGACCGCGACATCGATCCCGACCAGATCGTTCAGCCGAAACGTCGCCGTTTTTGGGCGACCAATCAACGGACCCGTCAACGCATCGACTTCATCGACGGTGAAGCCGTGATCGAGCGTGTAATTGACCATCTGCATTCCGCTCATGGTCATAAAGCGGTTGCCAATAAAGTTGGGTTCGTCTTTCGCCAGCACCACCCCTTTACCGAGCATATTTGTGCCGTAATCGAGCAAAAACTGCACGATCTCCGGGTCAGTGTTCGGGTGCGGGATCACTTCTAACAGGCGCAAATAACGCGGTGGATTGAAAAAATGTGTGCCTAAAAAGCGGCGCGTAAAACTTTCGTCTAAATGCTCCGCGATTTTGTGGATCGGCAGCCCCGACGTATTCGTGCTGATGATCGTGTTCGGCTTGACGATTTCCGCCAGTTTCGCCATTAAACTTTGCTTGATATCGAGTTTTTCGACGATGACTTCGATGATCCAATCGGCATCCGCCACCATTTCCAAATCATCGTCAATCGTCCCAACGGTGATCAACTCGGCATCGGCACTGCTAAACACCTGCGGCGGACGCGATGTTTGCGCGCGCTTGAAGTTATCCGCGACCATTGAACGGCGCTTGTTTACAGCGTCGCCCGGCTGTGTACCCGGCGTGGCAATATCCAACAGCGTAACCTGCACGCCGACGCCCGCCAGCAGCATGGCGATCCCGCCGCCCATCGTGCCAGAGCCGATCACGGCAGCTTTTCGTATTTGATACGTCATAAAGTTCCTTCCTCGATTAATTCAATTCTTTACTGCTGTAACCCAAGATACGCCGCGCCACGATCAGCGTGTTAATCTGATCTGTACCTTCATATATGCTGTTTATTTTCCCGTCCCGCATCCATTTCTCAAGCAGAGTTTCTTTTGTATAACCGATACTGCCAAGCATCTCGACGGCTTTTTGCGTGATCGTGGTGATCACCTTGCCCGCTTTTGCCTTGCACATCGCGGATTCTAGATTGTTCGGTTCGCCATGATCCAACAGCGAGACGGCGCGCAATGTGAGTAAATACGCCGCCTTCAACTGTGCTTCCATCTCCAGCACATCGCGCTGAAGCGCCGTCAGCTTGTGATACGGCAGGTCATATCGAATTTCGACACCGTTTGCTTGCAGCACTTCCTTGACATATTCCAGCGACGCGCGCCCGATACCCAGCGCCGACGCCGCCACCAATGGACGAGTCGCGTCGAAGGTCGCCATCGCGCCTTTGAACCCGCCGCTGCCTTCGCCGTGCTGCACTTCGGGACTACCCAGAATATTATCCGCCGGGATGCGCGCGTCTTGCAGCACAATCGCCGCTGTATCGCTCGCGCGGATGCCATGCTTGATCTCGGTTTTGGTCACGGTCACGCCGGGAGTGCCCGCTTCAACTACAAACGGACGCATTCCCGCGCGTCCTGCCGTCGGGTCAATCGTCGCCCACACCACGACCAGACCGTTCGATTCTTCCAACGCCAGCTTGCCATTAGTGCAGAAGATTTTTTCGCCGTTGATCACCCATTCATTAGTGGCGGAGTCGAACACCGCGCGCGTGCGAATCGCGGATGTATCTGATCCTGCGCCCGGCTCGGTCATCGCCATCGCACCCCATGCCGGAACCTCACCCTCGGCAAAGCGCTTCAAAAAACGCATTTTTTGTTCGGGCGTACCCACCGCTTCGATTGCCGCGCCGCCAAGCGCGCCACCCGGTAAGCACAGGTACACGCCCGCGTCACCCCAACTGAGCATTTCGATCATCAGCATCAAGCGCAGCGTCGCGGTACTCACACCTTCGCGCTTTTTGCCAGCTTCGGGGCTCGCCATCTTGTCCAGGGTGCGCTTTTGCATATCGCGCATCATGCCCCACGTGACCTGCACGAACTGATCCGGACGCGCGTGTTCGTTCTCGTCGAGTTCGCGCGAGAGCGGGCGCATCACGTATTCCGCCGCACCTTTGACCATTTCAAGCTGTGACAGCACATTTTCGGGAATTTCAAAGCTAATCGTCATCGTTAAATCCTTAGAGACTAAAGTTAAGCGTATAAAGCTAAAAGAGCACGAACTGCTTCACTTTTAACTTTCATGTTTTAACTTGTTTTCACTTATATAATCGCCAAGCCCTCGAACATCGGAAACCCACGTCCGTTGCGCAGCCAACGCTCCGCCGGGTACTCGCGGATAAAGCCATAACCACCCAATACCTGCACGGCGCGATCTGTCACTTCCAAGACCGCTTTATCGGCGTACTGCTTCGCGAGATACGCTTCGCGCGTCACATCATCGCCTTGATCCAACTTATAAGCGGCATCCCATGCCAGCAAACGCGCCGCATCGACTTCAATTGCCATTTCTGCCAGCATGAACGCGATACTCTGTTTTTGCGCGATAGGCACGCCAAACGCCACACGCTGCTTGGCATAATCGCGCGCGTATTCGAACGCTGCGCGCGCCACGCCAACCGCCATCGATGCCAGCGCGACCCGTCCACGATTCAGAATCGTGTCGAAGTCACAACCCACTGCGCCGCCCAAACGACACGGTGCATCGACAGTCGCATCGCTTAGCGCGAGTCGGTATGTAGGCAGCGCGCGAATGCCTAACAAATCCTCTTTTTTCTCAATGCTGACGCCTGGTGTGTCTTTTTGTACGAGATACGCATCGATTTGTCCGTTATCGCTATCGCGTGCATAGATCAGCATCACGTCAGCATTTTCAGCGTTGGGCACAGTCGCCTTGACGCCGTTCAAGCGCACTTTATCACCGTCACGTGTCGCACTCGTCTTGAGTTCACGCGGATCAAAGAAAATACCCGGTTCGAGCAGTGCCGCCGTCACGCGCGGCGCGCTTTCTTCCAAAAACTGCGGCAGCCAATGCTCACGCTGTTCCGCCGTTCCGTACAATGTGATCGGATACGCGAACAGCGCTGGACTCATCACGCTCAATGCCAGCGACAAATCGCCAAATGCCAATTCCTCGGCAGCGAGCGCGCCTGTGACCGCGCTCATTTCGCCTAAGCCGCCAAGTTCTTCCGGGATCGCGGTCGGGACGAGTCCGATTTGCCAGCCCGTTTCGATCAAATGCGCGGGCAGTTCCGCGTGTTCGTCCGCTTCATGTGCGGCGGGGTGCACGTCGTTGATGGCGAATCGTCGGATCGTCTCGATCAATTGTTTCTGGTCGTCGGATGGGGTGAATGAAACCACAAAGTTTCTCCTTAAAGTAAATAAACACAGATTCGATTATCGATGTATTTTGAAGGCGATCCACCAAAAACAGTTGCGGCAGATCGCCTTAACCCCTATTGTGCTGCGATTGGGGCGTAATAAGCAAAAAATTCTTTTTCCGGCGGTAATGCCAAGCCCAGATCGCTGTCTACAGGCGGAAACATAGATGGAAACGCGACAGATAAGCGCGCCACAAGCTCATTCAAGCCCGGTTCGATCATGAACACGTAACTTCGATCGCGTGGCAGCGCAGCAATCCATTCGTTGGTGACATCCACCATCGCAATTGTTTCCAGTTCATACGTTGGCTGCACCGTGAAAAATCCATATAGACCCCGCGCGATATTAAAGTCAGCGCGATTGGTGCTGATCAACCAGACCTGAGTCGTCGTCGCATCGTAGAATGTCGACGCGCGAATAACCGCATCAAACATATCGGGATACGGGCGACTGGCGACCAGACGACGGTTAAGCACAGGTACATGCTCGTTGAAATAATAGATTGGGTGAAAAATGACCACCGCCGCTATCAACCCGACCAGCCCATAGCGCAGCGCTAAACGTGCGGTTCGAGGTACATCGGTACGCAATCGACCGAATACATCACCGGGTATGATCAGCGCCAGTCCATAGCGAATCCCGATAGCGATCATCAGCGCCAAAATCGGCATCACCGTGATATAACGAGGCGATCCCCATTTATTCGAGAGCAGCGCGTTCCCCAAGCCGACCGCGATGATGAACAACGGAAAAATGTGCAGTGGCGATCGCCATCGCCATACGCAGTAAAAAACACCGAGCAGGAAAAACGGCACGACTAGCGGATGCAGCAAACTGGTATTGCCGCCCCAAAAATCGACGAATTCGCGTGCGTGAACGTAGAATAAGAATGGCGACAATGCCCATCCTGCTGCCGTGCTGAAATCTTCAGGCTGTATTCCATCCTGGATGAGTGGCAGCCAATCGCTGGAAATACTACTGCTATGACTAAGCCGCGCGCTTGCCGACCCACCACGTGCTGCCACATCATAATAAACAGGCAATGCCATCACCAATGCGATGAACAGCGTAATGACCATGCCGCGCACGTGTGTTCGCGCTTTCGGCGTGAAGATGAGCAGCAGCGTGAACCATGCGAGCGCCAGTACAGGAAACAACAGCCGTCCGCTTTCGAAGAAATACTGGCTTAACCCAAGCGTGACCCCTGCCAGCGCCCAATCCGCTCGTTTACCCCAGCGCAGCCCACGCACTACAAACATGATCAACGCGACGCCGACAAACGCATCGGTCATATGCGCCAACGAAATACGACCGTAATGGAGAAAGGGCGGAAATGTCGCCAGCACCAGCGCCGCGATCAACGCCATGCGTCGGTCAAACAGCGCCCGCCCTAACCCATACATCGCGATGACTGTCAGGGTTCCGATTATCGCGTTGGTCATGCGAATGCCGATCCAGTTCGTACCGAAAAGCGCGACCGTTCCCGCTGTCCAATACGTGTACACCGCGGTGACACCTTGATAGCCGGATGGCGAGCGCAGCAGATCAAATTGATCGCGCTCCCAGCCGATCATGCGCACACCGTTCATCCAATGCACTTCGTCGATGGATTGCCATATCACGGTATCCAACGATATGGCACGTAAGCTGAACGCCAGTACAACGATCGCCGCCAACGCCGCGACATGACGCCAATCGTAGCGCGGAAGCCGTAGACGCGGGGCGCCCGCCATGCCATATGCCACCAAGCCGACGCCCGCGCACCAAATGACATACTGGATATGCGTTGAAACATTCAACAAAGCATCGATTTTGAACAAGCCGCCGCTGATCTCCGCTTCGAGCGCTAACAGCACAATCCCGATGATGACAAGCCAGGTATTCGCGCGGTCTGGCATCAGTTTGACATTCCGGGGCATCATAACCGGTTCGCGCTTGCGGCTGATAAAGATCGCCGCACCCAACAGCACTGCGCCAACCACCATCAGTTGGACAGGCAAATCATACGGCGGCAGTGTAGCATTATCAGGACGAAAGACGTAGGCGGACGCAACCATGAAGCCGACGGCGATTGCCGCGACCAAAGCACCAACTACCGCACGTATTTTCATGCCGAATTACCAGCCCTCTGTGACTTCTAAGACTTGCTCGGAAATATAATTGGAGCGTTCGCTGGCGAAAAACAGCAACGCTCCTGCCGCCTCTTCTGGAGTGCCTGCACGTCCCATAGGGATGTTGGCAAATGCGTTCTGACGTAATTGATCTGGAATGCCAAGCTTGATCTCGCTCCCTTCACGTTCGGTGAAGTCGCCTGCCTCGTCGGGACGGGTCAGCCGTGTATCGATCCAACCAAACGCGACCGCGTTGACCTGAATGTTGAGTGACATACTCCCCACGCCTAAGGCGGGGGCTTCTACCCTCAGCGCGACTGCGAAGGCGAACTTTCGTCTTATCGTCGCTCCGGTAGCACAGCGATGCCCCACTGTATTTGACGTTAACTACGGTATTGCGATATTACGGGATTATGATCGAGGTCAGATTTTTACGTCTCGTACTGCGCACATCAACCTCCCCCTATTAGACGCTATTTCAGCAGAAAAAATACAAGACCGACGCCTTATATCCCCATGCCTGAAGGCAGGGGTCTTACGGCGCTTTTCTGAATAAACTCATTTTATTTCCTTAGTCCGGCTTCAGCGCCGCTAAAAATGTAGCCGCTGCACGCTCAGCGATTTGTTCGCCGTTTAAGCGTCCACTCGGTTTGTACCACACGCCGACCCAGTTATGCGCCCCCAGAAGCAAGCGTGTAAACAACGGCACATCTACCGCACGGAACACACCTTGATCGACGCCTTCGCTGATCACATAACGGAACAAACGCTCAAAATGATCACGCCGCTCAAAAAAAGCGTCACGCCGCGCTGAAAAATCAGCGTCGATGGCTGGTTTTCCATTGCTGCCATTAGCTTCTGGCATTTTTGCGGTCATCAACGTGCGAATCTCGAAAACCATCGCCGCCGCAACTGCCGTATTTTGCGTCAAGCCGACGACATGCTCCGCGATCATCGCGCGCAGTTTGTCGTCAGGGGTGCGCGTACGGTCATAAGCAATCGGCTCGACTCGATCCAGCGCCACACTCAAGCCCGCTTCGAGTACCGCCAGCATGAGTGCATCTTTATTGCGAAAATGATGATACAAGCTCGCTGCCGTCAGGTTGACGGTGGCGGCGATGTCTTTCATAGTTGCCGCTTCAAATCCGTTACGCTGCAAAACTTCGGCGGCGGCGAAGATGATCGCTTCTCGATTGACCGACTGATCGGCTGGTTTACGTGCCAATATCGAGTCCTTTCGACCGTTAGAAAAATTAAAACCGCGATTATACCCGCCCCTCTCAGACATGGGCAAATCGGGTACAATCACCCGCGATCCGTTCATACATGACAAATACACATGACCGAAACCCGCTGGATACCGTTCGATCTGATCTTCTTCGACTGCGACAGTACGCTTTCCAGCATTGAAGGTATCGACGAACTCGCGCGCTTCAAAGGCAAAGAACAGCGCGTTGGTGTGCTAACCGAAAAAGCCATGAATGGCGACCTCGATCTGAGCGAAGTCTACGGCAAACGCCTCAAGGCAATCCGCCCGACTAAAGCGCAGCTCAAAGCGATTGAACAGCAGTATTGGGATACGCTCGTACCAGACGCACAAGCCGTGATCGCGGCGCTGCGTTTTTTAGGCAAACAGGTATTCATCATTAGCGGCGGTCTAGCCGAGCCAGTACGCGCATTTGGGCGTCGTTTGGGCGTGCCGCCAGAAAACATCCGCGCCGTCGAACTCGAATACAACGAACTGAGTGGCGAATGGTGGCGCTATCATGATCAACAGGCGCAGAACAGTCGCACTTATCTCGCCTATGACGACGAAAGCCCGCTCACCATTTCTACGGGCAAACCCAAGATCATCGCGGAACTTGCCGACGGCAAGCACGGACGCAAAATGATGATAGGGGATGGTGCGAGCGATCTGGCGACGCGTCCGGTCGTCGATTTGTTTATCGGTTTCGGCGGCGTCGTCGCGCGCAAGAAAGTACAGGATGACTCCGATATTTTCATCCGCATTAACAGCCTCGCTCCGATTCTACCACTGGCGGCGGGCGGCAGTGCGTTTTCGCGCGTACAAAACACCCCGCATCAAGCGGTCTTCGAGCGCGGAATGCAGATGCTGAAGGCATTCGACGACGTAGCGATCAAAGATCAACAGATGCGCGACGCGCTCTTATCGAGCTTCACGCCTTGATTTTTCGACGCGGCAGCGATGCTGCCTGTTCTACATACGCGGATTACACCCTGAAGGCGACCGGATGGGTCGCTGATAAAAAGGAGTTTGCATGAGCTTTTGCCCACAAGCGATCATTTTTGATATGGATGGAACCTTGGTAGACAGCGAACCAGTGTGGGGACTTATCGAACGCGCCGTCATCGAAGCACGTGGCAAAGCCTATGATCTGGCGCGGCATACAGGATTTATCGGGATGCGGCTGGACGAATACTGGTCAAATATGGCGCGGGTCTACGATATATCTGATGACGTGTTAGACCTGGTGGCGGATGCCGTCGAGCGCATGTCCTCCATGATCGATGAATACGTGCATCCACGCCCCGGCGCGCTTGATTTGATCGCATTTGTCACCGAACGTGGTGTGCCCATCGCCATCGCATCGAGTTCGCCTGTGGCGGTTATCAAGGCAGTGGTCGAAGCCAAAGGCTGGGGTGATATTTTTACCACGCGCGTCAGCGGTGACGAAGTCGCGCGCGGCAAACCCGCCCCTGATGTCTATCTCGAAGCGGCGCGCCGGCTCAACGTCGATCCGTCGGTTGTTTTAACGATAGAAGACAGCATTAATGGTGCCCGCTCGGCGGTCGCGGCGGGCATGGTGTGCTACGCGGTACCAGATTTGACCCATGCGACAGCGGATGCCTTTACGGGCGTCACCGCGCATGTATATCCGACTCTGCACGAAATACGGCATGAACTCGAAGCGTGTGTGTTTGCATGACCGACTTTAACATCCTCGTTGCCACCGATTTGACCGAACAAGGCATGAATATATTGCGTGCCAACGATGGGGTCACGGTCTACACTGTGCCGCCCAACCCGCAAGCAGTACGCGAAAAACTTGCGGACGCACACGCCATCATCGCCCGTGACGATCTCCCTTTCGATAACGCCATGATCGACGCTGCGCCGCATCTGCGCGTTATTGGGCGCATGAGCGCAAGCCTGAGTGGCATCGATGTAGATGCAGCGACCAAACGCGGCGTTATCGTCATGAATACTCCCGGCACGAACGCAATTGCCGCGGGTGAACATACACTGGCGCTGATGCTGGCGCTCAGTCGTAAACTGGTCACGGCACATAACAGCCTCAAAGAAGGTTACTGGCTGCTCGACCGCAAACGTCAAGCAGGGACACAGTTACACGGCAAAACGTTAGGCATCGTCGGGCTGGGGCGGGTCGGTTTGATCGTCGCACACCGCGCGCTGAGCTTTGGAATGACCGTGCTGGCATATGATCCGTATTTGCCGGAAGATCATGTCGATGACGAGCGGGTCATGCTCGTCAATTTACAAGAACTTTTGTCACGGGCTGATTTTGTCACGATTCACGTTCCTGCTACGCCAGAAACGCGCGGCATGTTCAACGCCGATATGATCGCGCGGCTGAAGCCAGGCGCGCGGCTGATCAATACCGCACATGGCAGCATTATCGACGAAAGTGCGCTGGCACACGCCATAAAAAGCGGACAGCTCGCAGGGGCGGCGCTTGATGTCTACGCCGAAGAACCGCCGTATAACAGCCCGCTCATTGGCGGCGATCATGTCATACATACGCCACACATTGGCGATAACACCGTCGAAGCCGCACAAGACCTGTCTATCCAGATCGTGACGCAGGTGTTGGATGCGCTCAACGGCGATGACTACCGTAATGTTGTCAACCTGCCATTTATGCCCGGGATCGATTTTGAGGATGCGCGCCCGCATATGATCATGGCGGAGCGCATGGGCGCGATTTTACACGCGCTGGCGCGTGCGCCGATTCGTCGTTTGGCAGTCGAATATCGCGGTGATGAACTGAGCGGACTCATCCGTCCGGTCACGGTTGCCATCCTCAAGGGCTTACTCATGCCCGCGTTGGGCGAAAGTGTCAATTACATCAATGCTCCTGTTATCGCCAGCGAACGGCGCATCCATGTCACACAGGCAAAGGGCTTGAAATCTGGCGACTACACCAGCTTGATCACCTGTCAGGTCACGCTCGATGACAGCGAACAAATCTCGATTGGCGGCACACTGCTCGATCGGCGCGAGCCGCACATTGTACTCATCAACGATTACCGCATGAATTTCGTCCCGCAGGGGCATTTATTGATCATGGGCAGCTTCGACCAGCCCGGTGTCATCGGGCGGGTCGGCACGATGATGGCGAACAATGGCGTCAATATCGCCAGTTGGCAAACCGGACGCACGCAGCCCGGAGGTCATACACTCACTGTATTGACGCTCGATGAACCCCTGCCCGATGCTGTTCTGACCGAATTACGCGCCCAGGATTTTATCCGCCATGCTCATCAGGTGACATTTTAGGAGCATTCAATGCGCGCTCGAACACTGATCGCTGCCATATGGCTGTGCCTGTTGGCGGCATTTATCGCAGCAGGAACGATTTGGGTAGGATTTCATGGTGATGAAGAAATGCAAATCGCCTTTAGTACCGACTTTTGGATACTGGCTGAAGATGCTAATCTGAGCGTGCTAACCAGCGGAAACGGGGCATATGAGCGTCTTATCAATGGCAATCTAAACCGCTACGCGATTGGTTTAAGCCTCTGGCTCACAGGTCATAACCGCGAGGAAATACCCACGCGAAGTCAGTGGGATTGGACGGCGACGAAAAATAAAAATTGGTTGATGGGCAAAGTACCCAGCGCCGACACGGTGTTGGCAGCGCGTGCCTCATCGACGCTGTTCACAGCGTGGAGCGTCGTCATCTTGTTCGGATTGACGACACATATTATCGGTTTTCGCATCGCATTTCTGGTCAGTGCCCTGTACACATTCAATCCGTGGGTATTGGAAAACGGACGCCGTGCCATGATGGAAGGATCGATGTTGTGTTTCGGATTGCTCGTGGTATGGCTCGCAGCAATAATCGCGCTTCAAAGAACGCGCGGACAACCTGTACGTCTAATCACCTGGGTCGGGTTCATTGTGGCAGGCGCTTTAGCGCTCGCCAGTAAACATACTGCGGTCGTTTTCGTTGGCGCAGCACTGGCATGGGTCGCGCTGGCAGAAGTATGGCGGACGGGCGCGACATGGCGTACTTTATTCGCGTGGGCACTGCGTCCGATACTTGCGGGCATATTCGTTTTTGGTCTTTTTATAGCGCTATCGCCCGCATTATGGCGCGATATCCCTTCAAGATTGGTCGATCTGGTAAACTTGCGAAGCGAACTGCTTGCTAGACAGGCTGCTAATTTGCAAGAATTTACGCTATCCCCGATTGAGCGACTCAATTGGACTATTACGGTTCCCTTCTCGAAAAGATATATACGCCGGGATTTAGCCAGCCTACCGCCGAACGACCAATATCGAGCCTACGTGGATAGTGGATTAAGCGGCGCGGTGTATAACAATACACTGATTGGCAGCTTGCTCACGTTATTGGCGGGTATAAGCGGCGTCGTCGAAGGCATCAGGCTTGTTCGTGGTAGCGACCCGCTCCGCAAAGTGCGTTTTGTCGGTATCGGTGTTTTATTTGTCTTCGTTTGTGCGACGCTTGTAATCAACCAATTGCCTTGGGAACGTTACTTTATGCCGCTCATTCCCGTCGCCTGTCTGATGGTAGGGTTTGGCGTCGCTCAGTTAACGACACTGGTCATGCCGATTATCGCGCGTCTACACGCTTTTCAACCGACCAATGCGCCAAATTCGACCGCGCTGGCTTGACCTAATCTGGTTGGCGGCGTTGATGCTGTACGCCGTCGCTGGAACGTCACAGGCGACTTTTCACGGCGATGAAGCCATGCAAATCGCTATGAGCCGTGATTATTGGACTGGCGCGATCGATGGCGATTTCGCCAGCTTGACGACGCAGCCACCCTATCCAATCGATAGTGACGCTTATCTGCGTCTGATTAATGGATCGGTCAATCGCTATCTGATTGGTTTCGCCTGGCAATTTGCAGGCTATTCGCGCGATCAACTGCCGCCATCGCCTGGCTGGCAGTGGGCGCTCGATTACGCCAACAATGTCCAGTTAGGCTTTCGATCAGCCAATGCGCTGCTGCACGTGGCGCGCCTGCCTTCGGCGCTGCTGCTCGCGTTAAGCATCCCGATCCTGTTTATACTCGGCAGCATGGGCGGCGGACGCGTCGGCGCTTACCTCGCCACCGCGCTGTATACGCTCAGCCCGGTCATTTTGCTCAATGGACGGCGCGCCATGCAAGAAGGGTCGCTGTTGTGCTTCGGCTTACTCGCATTACTGCTTGCCGCCCATATCGCAAACCGCCGCGTGGCAGCCGGACACGCCCCACTGTCATGGTGGGCGGCGCTAATCGGTGCGTGCGCGCTTACATTTGCCAGCAAACACAGCGGCATCATCTTTATCGGGGGCGCGTTCGGCTGGATCATCGCGGGTGAACTCACCCACTTCCACAGCCGCCGAGTCATAAACCTCGCTTTCAAAACGGCTGTGAGCGTGCTGATCATCATCGTGCTGTTCATCGGTCTTTCGCCCGCTTTATGGAACGACCCGCCCGCCCGTATTGCGGATTTGCTCGATACACGCGCCCAACTGCTCGATATGCAAGTGAGCGTCAATGGCGGCGAAATTTCTGTAATCGACCGTATAAAAGCGGTGTTCTTACAGCCGTACAGCGTACCTGCTGTCCATTATGAAGCCGAATTTTGGAGCGACGACCAGACTATCGGGCGCGAGATTGACGCCTACATTGGGTCGGGCTTGGCAGGTGTGACGCTCGGCTTGCTATCGTGGATTTTTATCTTTGTCAGTATCGGCGGCATCCTTTTTCTGATCGCCGCGCTGCGACGCGGCACGCCAGCGAGTCGCGCTTATGCCGCCGGATTATGCATGACCGGGCTGATCGTGGTCATCAGCACAATGGCGAGTCCCCTGGCATGGCAGCGATATTATTTGCCGCTGCTGCCAGTCGTTTATCTGTGCGCTGCCTACGCTCCACAGGCTTTTCTTCACAGCCTTGATGGAGAAGAAGTTCTAACAACCGCCGTCCCACAAAAGCGGTAAACTAAGCATATCCTGATTTCTTAAGGCAGACCGGGTGGGTCGCCCGTACAATGGATGCAGCTTGTCATCCACAACCCTGAACCAAAAGGAGCATTATGCGCCGTCTATCTTTTTTGTTGATCATGCCGATCTTGATTGCCGCGTGTGCTAGTCAGCCGACGCCGACACCAGAGCCCATGTTCACGCAGGCACCGACCGAAACGATCGATGTATCATTTCAGCTTACGCCTGTGCAGCCATTCAGCGAACTAGCGACGAACGCCGCCGAAAATGCGATCTTGATCACCCCGCCCGTCGCTGGCACGCTGCTGATCGCGGATAATCGCCAAACGCCCAATTACACGCCCGCGCCGCTCGATTTCACGCTTGTTGGATTCACACGTTTGAGTGGTTTAGGCGGCGAAAGACTGTATGTAATCGCTGAAAGTAATGGCACGCTAACCGTCAATGACGAAGTCCGTCAGATTTCGGTAAGCGACTTAGACCGTATTCGCGTTGCGCTCGATACGCTGCGCGTGTATGACATTCAGGGCGTATTCACCGCGCCAGGTGTTGCCGCCGAGACGACCCGCTACAGCATCACGGTCAATGGCACGCGCGGCGCGATCAGCATCGATGGAGTCGACGGCTATATTCCGGCAGAATTACAAGTCGTGTTCGATTTGATGCTGGAAATCGCGCAGCCGATCCCATCTGCGCCCGCCTCATAACGATCGCATTCCAATCGAGCGCGCATTCGCGATTACGTTCGCACGCGGATCGATAACGACACACGCCGACGGATCGACGCCATACCTGAGCGCGGCGATCCGCCAGTAATCGGCGTCGTGGTCAAAGCGTTCTGCTGTATCAATACCGATCGCGCCCAAAAACTGTGGCATGACACCACCGCCGATCAGCATCCCATCGATGTGATGCGCGCTCAATGTGCCATAGGCTGCCAACGCATAGCCGTGCGCGGTCAACGCTGCCAATCGCGGACGGACATCAGCGCATAACACGTCGATCAGTGCGCACGCCTTTCCCGGCAGCGTCCGCGCCAGCACCGCAAGTGCGGCGGGCGCTGGTTCGATATGCCCTGTCAGCCGAAACAAGGCGCGCGTCGTGCGGATCATGCCTTCCCACAAATCATCGATGCCCTCGTCGCCCGCCAAATTCAGATCGTCGTAATAATCGTCCCAATCGGCACGCACGCGCTTAAATGCCGTCGCCCATTCGGATGACGAGCCTCCGTACGTCAGCGCCATGATTTGTCCGAGCGCGTCTGGGTAATACGCGCGCAATTTTTCGACATCGATTAAAACGCCGTGCAGCGCCAAAAATGCAACCTGCATCACGGCACGCCTTGCACATCAACGATGAAGTTTTGCGCGGTGCCGCCGAGTGCGGTCAGCAAAAGTTCATACACACCGCTCGCTGCTGGCGCGAGCACGCTCGGCGTGACATCGCTGACCGCGGCGCCAATGACGCGCCCACCCGCGTCGAACACCGTGACGCGCGCGCGTATGGCGCGGAGTGCGCGCGATCCTGTGTTGCTGACCTCGCCTGTGATCAATAAATTGCCGCGCGCATCGAACGTTGAACTATCCGTCCATGTCAGCTCACTGGACGACGAAAACACGAACGGTTCATCGGGCGTCCACCCATCACCGCCGATTCGCACCGTATACGTCGCAGCGTCGGGTGCTTGCCCCTCGCCAAAACGTAAGCTGAACGGCGCAAAACCGCCAGGTTCGATGCCGTAACCAAGCGGTTGATCGACTGCCCCGCCCAATACGATGCCATTTGCCGACAAAATCGACACCTCGACGGGCAAATCGGTGATCGGCGTCGTCCCATAATTCGCGATCTCGCCAGTCACAAACAGCGCGCCATCTGATGCCACCCACGCCGACGAATGCAGCACCGCCAGGCGGCTGCTTTTGGCGAACGCCAACGAGTCGAGGGTCGATGGCACAAGCGCGGACGTTCCGACGCGAAATGAGTTGACAATTTGTTCGCTGAGCGCCAGATCGGTATTCGCGTCGATGATGTGTTCTATCAGATACAATTGTGTGCCTGTGCGCCCGATAAAAGTATTGAGTGTTTCTTCGTTTGCCGCGCGCCGAATCCCTGATAAGCGCCACACATCCCCACTAACCTGGATGCGCGCCGTTTCTGTGTAGTCGGCGCTGTCCGGTCGTATCTGGGTCTGATAACGGTCGATCAAGGTCACGAATGCGAGATCGTCAACGGTCTCATCCAGATTGATTACCGCGAATACCAGCGTTGGCACGTCGCTCATCGGCGCACTGAACGCTGCCGATACCAGCGACGACGTATTTTGTTCATAGACTGCCCACCCGCGTGGCATCGCCAGTGTAAACACGCCGCTTGGGTGAGTGTAGCGCGTCAGCGCGTCTTCAAGCGGTTGTATTATCGGCGCGAACTGTACCGCCCCGCCGTCGCACGCCGCGACAGTCATGATTAACGTCAAACCAAAAAGTATTACGATTCGTCTTGTCATGCGGGAGAAACCCGTTAAGATGAAAGCAGTCATAGACCCGCCATTAGGGTGTGTAAAGATCACGGCGATTATAGCGCTTATCTTAAAGGGGTCGATTCCGATGTACGCAGAGAACGAAATCATGTTTCCTCATCATCTTATCCCCAGCCTTGAAACAGCACGTGGCGCACAATGGGACGCTTTAATCGAGCGGGTGTGCGCGCATTCAGAATATCACGAAGCGTCTTTAGCGTTCGTTTTGACCATGATCCGTCTCAACGGCTGTTTAGGCTGCGAAACCGACAGCTTCCGCGCCATGCGTGGCTGTGAGGCGTGCGCGCTCCAAACCTTGCGCCGTTTCAAAGGCAGTGACGCCGACTTAATGACTCAATTCGATCAAGCGCTGGTCGATGTTCATCAGTTCGCGGGTACGCACATGCACATGGGCATTATCGTCGAGTAAAATCGGCGTTGCAGCACGTGCCAACGCGATTAAGTCAAACGTGTGTGCGCGCCGCTCAACCTTGCGTATGCTTGATAACCCATGATATACTACGCCGAATTTTGTAGGTCATCTTTTCTCAAGTGAGGGTTTAGTCATCAGTTCGCCAGAGTCTTTTCGCATTAATAGTCAAATTCGCGCGCGCGAAGTCCGTTTGATCACCGATACGGGTGAAAACATGGTCGTGACGCTGAGCGCTGCCCTTAAAATGGCAGAAGAACGTACGCTCGACCTTGTAGAAGTTTCACCGAATGCTGACCCGCCAGTCTGCCGCATCATGGATTTTGGCAAGTTCCAGTTTGAACGCCAAAAACGCGAGCGTAAGGCACGCAAACAGCAAAAAGTGATCGAAGTCAAAGAAATCCAACTGCTGCCTAAAACCGATGACTATCATTTATCGTTTAAGGTGAAAGACGCACGCCGTTGGTTGGGTGAAGGTATGAAAGTGCGCGTACGCATCCGGTTTCGTGGGCGCGAAATTACCCATTCCGAGATCGGACGCGAACGTTTGGAACGGATTGCGAATGAACTCAGCGATATCGCCTCCATCGAACAGTTTCCAAAGATGGAAGGCAATACCATGCTGATGATTTTGACGCCAGGCGAGAAAAAGAAATAATCAGTGGAGCCGGACTAACGTGACCAAATTTAAGATCAAAACCCACAAAGCGACCGCCAAGCGCTTTCGCATGACTGGCACGGGCAAAATGGTGCGGACAAAGGGCGGTAAAACGCACTTTCGCCGTCGTCGTTCGTTCCGCAGCAAGAACATGTTGAGCAAGGCGATTATCGTGACGCATTTCCGCTCGATTCGCAAAATCAAGCGCCTTGCGCCTTACTTGAAATACTACAAATCGAACCCCCCCATGTAGTTTGGCGGGTGCAAGTCAATTGTTCATCATTTTCGACCCGGAGTGGTGGTATCAAGCACTCCGGGTTCTTTATCGCTAGGAGAGCGTAATATGCGTGTCAAAACTGGGTTTACCCGCCGTCGTCGTCACAAGAAAGTCTTGAAGATGACTGCTGGGCAGTGGGGAACGCGCGGACGTTTGTGGAAACGTTCGAGCGAAGCCATGCTCAAGAGTTTGTTTTATGCTTATCGTGACCGCCGCAACAAGCGTCGTGATTTGCGCCGTTTGTGGATCACGCGCATCAACGCAGGCGCGCATCTGCACGGCTTGAACTACAGCCGCTTTATTTACGGCTTGAAACAAGCGAATATCGAACTGGATCGCAAGGTGCTATCCGATATTGCTATTCGCGACCCAGAGACGTTCGGCAAAATCGCCGCGCTCGCGTCGCAGCATCAATAAATCCGTGTCGTAGGGGCTTGGCGTGCCAAACCCCCTACACACAAAATCCCTCATGTTGACCAGCATCCAGAACGAGCGCGTCAAGCTCGTCCACGCGCTTCAAAACCAGACCAAGACCCGACGCAAAGAACGTAAAATGGCGCTCGAAGGCTTGCGCCTGGTCGAGGATGCGCTTGCCAATGGCGTCATCCCCGACTTCATATTATTCGACCCCGATGTCCTCGACGCACGCACCTTCCGCAAACTCCCATCGGAGAAAGTGATCGCCGCCGCGTCGGATGTGCTGCGTCATATCAGCGACACCGAACAACCGCAAGGTGTGGTCGGCGTCTTCCCGATGCCGTCCTCTAAGCTGCCGACGCCGCTCACGCGCGTCCTGGTGTGTGATGCCATCCGCGATCCCGGCAATCTAGGCACGATTTTACGCACGGCGGCGGCGGCGAGTATCGAAGCGGTTTTGCTCTCGCCTGATTGTGTCGATCCGTATAACCCGAAAGTGCTGCGTGCGGGCATGGGCGCACATTTCCGTTTGGCGATTGCCGAACATGCGTGGGACGCCATCCGTACGTACTGCGGCGATCTGCCAATTTATCTGGCGGATATGGTCGGTGATGTCCGTTACGACCAAGCCGATTGGTCACGCTATGCGCTGATTGTAGGCAGCGAAGCGCACGGCTCAAGCGCTGAAGCCGAAGCCTTAGCCACGCACACCGTGTATATCCCCATGCAAGATAACGCCGAAAGCCTCAACGCGGCGATTGCGACCGGCATTCTGTTATTTGAAGCCAACCGCCACGCGCTGACTTAACGCCGCTTCTGTTTGTCGTAAACCGCTTCTTCCTCTCGATAAAGTTCGCCTTCAAAAATTCCCGAATGCACGCCAAAAAGTAAGCTTGCTCGTTGGCGTTTTTGTTCGTGTTCGCTTGCTTTCATGCTTGAATTTCCTCCCTCATCGTCCTTCAATACTTTTCTTTTCACTTTTGCGTCACGTTTTCGCTCTTAAACGTAATTTCAGTGAATCACGAAACTGGAGCGATTGCCTGCTGTTCCCCTCACCCTGCTTGCCAGAGGCAAGCTGTCCCTCTCCCACGCAAGTGGGGAGAGGGACAAAAACGGCTTTTCTCCCCTTCTCCCCGCTTGCGTGGGAGAAGGGGCTGGGGGTTGAGGGGTGCGACGGTTCAATTCTGACACCCGAACAAGGGCTTGGGATCGAAGCTTTTGAACTTTCGTGATTCACTGAGTTTAATAATGATGAACTCTGCAATGTCAAAGTTTGATGCGCCAGTCATGGCGTCCATGCCGCTAAAGTTCTTAAAATTCGACTTTATAGGGAGATTATTTGAATCAAAGCTCCCCTGAGCAGAGTTTGTCACCCAAGGAGGATTACCAATAACGAGTAAATCTCCATTCATCTGCCATTGAATATCTTCTCCAAGATGAAGGGAAAAAATATCATCGTGGAGTACGCGAATAGTATCGCTTACAATCGTGCGGGCTTGTCGTACATAATCGGATTGAATTTCAATTCCAACAACTTCCTTCACAAAAAGAGAACTTTCGACAACTGCTTGGAGAAAATTTCCTCGCCCGCAAGTCGGTTCAAGGACTCGCTCCCAATTTCGCGTTTTCTTTTCTAAAAAAGACACGACTTGTGAGGTTAATGTTATTGGGGTCTGAAAGTCGCCTAGTATTTTAGTACGAGACATTATTCACTCGCTAGTAATAAATTTTCAACGCCCATGACGGTTAAAGTTTTTGCAACTGAAATTGCACGACCGTATTATAAACGCCATTGAAGTGCATTTGATATAGTCAAGTATCCTTGCAAAGGCGGTTCGCGTAAGATTCGTTCTGCCAATTGTAAACGGCTTTCGCTGTCTAGAGGTATATTTTTGTCTTCAAGAACTGCATCAATATCCTCAACCGCAGCTTCATTTTCAAGTATGTCACGCAACATCCGTGTGAGTTGATAATCTGCGGTTCGCATAGAGTCAATAAATATGACATGGGCGATATGTAAACGATTGTGCTTCAAAGAACTTATGTCTTCTTTTTGATAAACGAACATCGTTTTATCTTTCGTGGGGTTAGAATGTAGTCTAACCCCCTCATTAACCTATCGCTTCACTACGGCAAGAAATCACACTGGAAGGCGACCAGATCGTAGCGGATGAAGCCCTCTTGTCCGCCCACGCTGACGCGATACCACAACCCAACCATCTCGATCAACGTCATGGGCGTATTCGCCCCCAACACCGCCACTTGCGCGCTATTCGCGCTTGGCTGGGCGCGCAAGAACACGACGCCGTCGGTCACAGGCGTACATTCTGGGAACGCCGCGATGATCATGCCCGGCGCGTTCGGCGTATTGGTCGGCATCGCGCTGCCCGCGATCACCGAGTCGCCGCCTACCAGCACCAACGTCCCCACTTGCGGGATCGTCGCGCAAATGTAACCGGGGAACTGCGCGACGGTATACATCGCCAGACGATTGGCAGCGCGTGGAATGCCGTATAGATGCAGCAGCGTGCCACTGGTGCCGCGCAAACACACCGTCACCCCTTCCAGTGTCGTTAATCCTTCCTGGCTAAAAATATCAACGGCTTGCTGTACGCCGAGATCGATCACTGATTGGATGCCGATCGCGCCGCCATTGACGGGCGTTTCGCCTTCGCCGTTGGTGAAGTTGCCATCTGCGACCAATGGGCGGCAGCGGAGCGCGTAACGAATCGCGTCCGGCACATTGGCGCGGATATTGCTGCCCGCTTCAAAGTTGTAGTCGGTGCATAAGCCGACGGGCGGCGGATACGCGAACGTATCGATCCCCAGATTGATTTGATACGTCGTCGAATTGCCGTTGTCATCGGTGATCACCACCGTGATCACATACCCGCCTGTGTTCGCATAGACATGCGCGCCCTCCACAGCAAAGTTGTTGACCAATCCGCTTTCGGTCGCTGTCCCATCGCCCCAATTGATCGTCGCCGTGTGTGTATCGCTCGGATCATCGGTGAACGGCACGTAAATCACGACCAGATTGTTATTGACGTTGGTGGTTACGCCGCTCACCGTCACCACTGGCGCGCCGTTTGGCGTCCCTTGCGTGGTCGCTGTCGCCGTCCCAGTCGCGGTGATAGTCGTCCCCGTGGCGGTTGCGGTCACGGTGATTGACGGATCAAGCGTCGCAGTCGTCGTTGGTGTCGCGGTTACCGTTTCGGTGGCGGTCGCGGACGCGGTTTCGGTCGGCGTTATTGTCGGGGTTTCGGTCTCCGTTAGCGCCGGCGTTATTGTCGGGGTATCGGTGGCAGTCGGGGACGCCGTTTCGGTCGGCGTTATTGTCGGGGTATCGGTCTCCGTTGGCGTCGGCGTTATTGTCGGGGTATCGGTCTCCGTTGGCGTCGGCGTTATTGTCGGGGTGTCGGTGGCAGTCGGGGACGCCGTTTCGGTCGGCGTTATTGTCGGAGTGTCGGTCTCCGTTGGCGTCGCGGTCGCGAGGTCAAGCACATTGATTTGGATGATCTGCAAAGCATTTAATGGAGCGCCGACACAGCATTCGCCATTGTCGTTGACCTCCAAAAACACGTACGCCGTGCCGACAAAATCGGTGACTGGCGTGAAAACAGCGCCGTCAAAGGCAGCGTTGATTTCTGTGATCGTCCCGACGAGATTGGGTCCTATACCACCTTCTAAATCGAGTCCGTTCGGGGTGACGAGTTCCAGTGTGCCATTGAGGACTGTTGGAACATCCAGTACGAGTTCGGATGCATCCGGGTCGCCAACCGTAACAGCGTTGCCGTTCCCAGTTGAAAACGTGAGCGTCATATTTTTGTCAATTGTCTGAGTCGTCGGCACCGTGATCGTCGGCGCGTCGTTGCTTTCGACGGGCGTAATGCCGATTTCAAGCGTTACAAGATCAACCAGTAGGCTGGGCGACCCTGTAAATCCTAAATCGTTGACAAGCAGCGTCAGTGTAATGATGTTACCGCCTATCAATGCGGCGTCGGGGGTGAATGTCAAGCCATCCAACGCCGCGTTGATCTCGCTCAGCGTTCCTTGAATCGTCATCACGGTATCATCGGTGCCGTCGCCATCGACAAATATGATGCCAGCGGTCGTCCCCAGTGTCAGCGTTCCATTGCCGGATGGTGTGCTGATATCCATTTCGACATCGTTCGCGCCAGCATCAACATCGCTGATGGTGATCGCATTGCTGTTAGCAGCACTGAACACGAGCGGCGTTGCCGGAGCAGTCGTAGGTGCGTAGGGGTTATCAATCTCTGGCGCGTCATTGATCGCATCGACGGTAAACGTCACGGTGGCGGTGTCCGAGCCACCTGTACCATCTTCGACGGTGAATGTAAGACTATCCGTGCCATTGAAATTGGAGTCGGGCTCATAGGTCAAATCAGGGGCGACGCCAGATAAAATACCACTGGTGGGGTCTGTGGTGACCGAGTAAATGAGCGTATCTCCGGCATCGGCATCCGTCGCTATAAGCGTAAAATCGAGTGTCGCGTCTTCATCCAAGGTTAAATCGAGATCATTTGCAACTGGGGCTGCTGCGTAGAGGCGAGGAAGAAAAATCAGCCCAAGACCGAAAACACACAAGCAAACGATACTAGCGAACTCAACACGTATTGATGACTTCAAGAGATAAGTCCTTTGTAGTACGCCGCGGCATAGGATGAGTATAACGTTTTACATGAAATTTGGATGAAGGGGGGGAGAAAAGTCATGGAGACAAAATAGGACATTGTAGGGGAATATAAATGACCCCCTACAATGTTTGAGTCAGGTTACTTCAATTCCAGCGACTTGCTTTCGACCACACCTGCGACCATCTCGACAAATTGATCGACAGGCATCGCGCCTAAGTCTTCATCGGTACGCAAGCGCACGCTGACAGCGCCCGCCGCTACGTCTTTGTCACCCATGATCAGCATATAGGGGACGGCACGCTCGCGCGCAGAAGCAATTTTGCCACCCATACGGTTCTTGCTGGCATCGACTTCCGAGCGAATGCCGCGCGCTTTGAGCTTCGCCGCGACTTCTTCCGCATACGGAATGTGACGATCCGCGATTGGGATCATCGTGACCTGTACAGGCGACAACCATGCAGGGAACTGCCCGTTGAAGTGTTCGATCAAGATGCCGACAAAGCGCTCGACGCTGCCGAACAGCGCCCGATGAATCATGATCGGCTGTTGACGTGTGCCATCTTCCGCGACATATTCGAGTTCAAATCGAGTCGGCAAGTTGTAATCGACCTGTACCGTGCCCAACTGCCATTCGCGTTTGAGCACATCGCGAATCACAAAGTCGAGTTTGGGACCATAAAACGCCGCCTCTCCTGGTTCGACCGTATGCGGCAGACCCAACGCATTACATGCCGCAATAATCGCGCTGGTCGCGTTTTCCCACAAACTATCGTCGCCGACATATTTTTCGCTGTCTGGGTCGCGTGTGCCGACACGGGCACGGAAATCGGTCAAGCCAAGCAGTTCAACCACATACTGGAACAACCTGACAACTTCCATGAACTCATTCGCCAGTTGATCGGGCGTGACGAACAGATGGGCGTCGTCTTGCGTAAACCCGCGCACGCGCGTCAAACCGGAGAGTTCGCCTGATTTTTCGTAACGGTACACCGTGCCGAACTCGCTCAGGCGCACGGGTAAATCGCGATAGCTGTGCATCTCGCTCTTGTAGATCATGATGTGATGCGGACAGTTCATCGGCTTGATCATGAACTCTTCGTCATCGACCTGGATCGGTGAGTACTGGCTGCTGCTGTAATACGGATAATGTCCACTCATCTTGTAGAGGTTGATATTGCCAATGTGCGGCGTGACGACAGGCTGATAACCGCGTTCTATTTGCAGTCCACGCAGCCAGCGTTCGAGCGTATCGCGCAAAATCGCGCCATTCGGTTTCCACAATGGCAGCCCTTTGCCAACCAGCGAATTGAACGTGAACAAATTGAGCTTCTCGCCCAAAACGCGATGATCGCGCTTTTTGGCTTCTTCAAGGTTGTGCAAATATTGATCAAGTTCGTCTTTAGACTCGAACGCCGTGCCGTAGATGCGCGTTAACTGCGCGTTTTTCTCGCTGCCGCGCCAGTACGCGCCAGCGGGCATTTTGTAGGTGATGCTGATGGCGTCGGGGTTGATCTCACGCGTATTGGCAACATGCGGTCCCCGGCACAGATCGGTGAACGTGTCTTGCGTATAAAAGCTGAGCGTGGTCGCGGGTTCTGCAATACGATTGCCATTTTCGTCCTCGCGCCCGTTGACGAGATCGTCGATCAGTTCGATCTTGAACGGTTGCCCTTTGAACGCGGCGCGTGCTTCATCTGGCGACACTTCGCGATACGTGAAATCGAAGCTGCCGCGAATGATGTCTTTCATACGATTTTCGACCCACGCCAAATCTTCTTCCGTAATCGCGCGCGGCAACCCAAAATCATAGTAAAAGCCGTCCTCGATCGGCGGACCAATCGCGATGCGTGCATCAGGAAAACGTTCGAGCATCGCTTCTGCCATCACATGCGCCGTCGAATGGCGAATGCGGAATAACTGACTGTCTTGATAACGTTCGGACATGTTTCTCACCTAATTGACTGTGTAGGGGCATGGCGTACCACGCCCAAAATAGACATCGTGGATGAATCGACGTGATTATAACAAACGTGCGCGGTCGGATAACAACACGTCTGTACAGGGCATGACGAAACACCATGCCCTGAACTGATATTGAATTGTACGGGGTGGGTTATCTTTTATCGTCGCCTAAGCGACGGTCGTGGGGGTGGTCGTTTCTTCGACCAGCAGGACATCGCTCAAGACTGCCGCCGCGACTTCGGCAGTGGCACGCTTGCCACGCCCGACGACACGCGTCACCCGTTCGTTACCTTTATCATCGGTCACTTGTGTGAACAAGCTCTCGAACGTATCGAGCGCAATCAGATTATCAATGGTATCTTCGATGAGTTCGCGGCTCATGGCTTCCATGACGATATGTGGCGTTTCGAGCGTCGCATAGCGCACGGGTGACGTATCAGGAAGTTGTTTGCTCACTTCGTAGCCCAAGTCCATCTGGTGTGCCAAATACGGCAGCGTGACGAACACAGCGGTATAGTACGCCCCGTTCTCCATCTGGACGATTACATCGCACGAATCGCACTCGGATCGGTCGTGCATTTCGACCCATACGCGCTTGGGAATGAGCAAATTGACTGGCATCGGTAAATTCTTTCTATTTAAACTGACAGATGATTGACGGCATTATATCGTGTGCCGATATTGGTTTTGGATCAACAAACACTCATAATCCGAAGATTAGCATAAGACACAATGCTGGTCAACGACCCCATAGCTAAAGCTAGGGGCTTGCAGTTATGGCGGGCGCGAAGCCCAAGACACACACCGCGTATGGCGGATTGACTGCCGCCCGACGACTAATGTTAATCGCCGCGTTCAGGTTAGCGTGGGCAGCGAAAC
>JBBRAA010000025.1:0-50152 GCA_038207205.1 Aggregatilineales bacterium | reverse complement strand
ATTGGCATAGGCGTCTTCTTCCAGGACTGCCTGGAGTGAGGCGATCCATGCATTCTGGTTGGCGGCATCGGGCGAGGCGGAGAGCACGGCAAACTGACCGCCAGCTTCACCGAGGATCGAGCGTGCCATGTCTGCCATCACGCGTCCGGTTTCGTCAAAGTCAACCTGTGCGATAAACAGGTCTTCGCCTGTCCCCGACGGGATGGGGGAATCCCAGGTGACGACGGTTTGTCCGGCTGTCTGAGCTGCTTCCAGCGCGGGGACAAGCTGATCACCAGCGTTATTGGAAATCATGATGGCATCCACATCGTCGCGCGAGGCGGCAGTGGTGACAATTTCGACCTGTCCGGCAGCGCTGTTTTCCGCCGTCGGTCCGATGAATTCCAGCGTGCCGGGGTTCTCTAATTCGGCGTGGGCTTCTTCTGCACCCTGATTGGCTTCGTCAAATACGGCGATGCCCAGGAACTTCGGCAGCAGAATGACGTTCACTTCCTGCCCTGGCGTCGCCACAGCAGCTTCCTGCGCCTGTACGATGCTGATCGACATCAGCATCGTTAAGACGAGCAAACCAATAATACTTTTCTTCATTTTATTGCTCCTGATAGGTGAAAACTAAGGCTGGCTAAAGGCGTATTGTGGCTACTTTTGATGGGTTGTACGCTCTCCTTTCATTCGCGTAAGTTTAAACGGCGGCGCTTCCAGATGCTTTGAAAATCTTGCGCCAGGTTGGGGATAAGAACGGATAATATCAGCAGAATGCCGATAACAGTGCTTTGCGTGTTGCCCGTGATGCTGAGCAGGTTCATGCCGTTACGCAAGCACAGGACAACCAGAATGGACAGTGCGACGCCGACCAGCGTGCCTTTACCGCCGAAAACGCTGACACCACCGAGCAGGACAATCGTAATAATGTCCAATTCGAAGCCCTCGGCTGTACTCGCGCGTACCGCACCCAAACGTGCGGCGATAAGAATGCCTGCCAGGCTAGCGACAAGACCGGAAATAATGAACAGAGTCATTTTTACTTGCCGCACACGGACGCCGGAGTATCGTGCCGATTCGCGGTTGTTGCCAATGACAAACACGTAGCGCCCAAAGGCAGCGTAATGCAGTGCAACGGCAACAACGATGAACAGTACGAAAAAGATAATCAGCGACAAGGGGAGCGACCCGACCAGCGGCTGCTGACCCAGACGATTAAACCATTCGGGGAAGTTGCCGATGGAGCGGTCTTCAATCAGCATTTTTGCCAAGCCGCGATATCCAATCAACCCGGCTAATGTCACTGCCAGCGAGGGTAAACCGACATACGCCACAAAGAAACCACTGACGATGCCGCACAATATGCCCGCACCTAACGCGCACAACATGGCGATCTCTATCGAAATACCTTGTTCGTAAAGGTTAGCGATCAAACACGCACTCAACCCCATAACCGACGCGACCGATAAATCAATTTCGCCATTGATGATGATAAGTGCCATAGCCAGGACGATGATGATTTTTTCAATATGGAGACTAAACAGGTTCGTGAGGTTATCTGCACGCAAAAATACGGGTGACTGGGTAATATTGAACACCACCACGATGAACAGTACCGCGGCGAGAAGTGTCTCCCAGCGTTTGAGTACATCCCATTTAAGGTTAACTTGCATGGGTGGTTTCCTTTTCGGTCGGCAGCATGGCGGAAAGCGCACGCTCTCGACCCCAACGCGCCCAAAGATTACGAAGCTGATTCAAAATTACGGAATCGCTGGCGACGGCGAGTAGGATAAATAACCCAAGCAGCGCATCGCGTACGAATTCGCTGACCTGTGGCATTCGCAGCAGGCTTTGTTCCAGTGTGCCGATGAGCACTGCACCCAAAAGTACGCCGAACATGGTGCCCGACCCGCCGAAAATATTGACTCCGCCTACCACGACGGCGCCAATCGCTGCCAGTTCGAGTCCTTGACCCGCCGCAATCGTGATCGTGCCAAACCGCACCAGAAACATGAACCCTGCCAGCCCCGACAGCGCTCCACATAAGATATAGGCAGTCAGCACAATGCGGCGTGCTGGCAACCCGGCAATGCGTGCTGCATCAGGGTTTGATCCAATTGCATACAGGCGGCGACCAAATGGCAGCGATGATAGACAGAGTTGAAAGATGATCATGACGCCCAGCGCTAACCCAACCATCACCCGAACATCGACATCACCAATGCTGATGATGTTCTGCCGAGGCAGGTCAATCAACCACGTCGGCATCATTTCTGTAGTAATGGTCTTCGCCTGTGCATAATCCACCAGCACGCCCCGATAGATCGCCAGCATTCCTAAGGTAACAATGATCGCCGGAACGCGCCCATAACTGACAATAAAACCGTTAATGCCGCCGAGCAGTGCTCCAAAACCGACTGCGATGCCCACGACCACCAGCGGCGATAAATCCTGATTGGCAGAGACTTGCTGACCCGCGAAATAGGCGGCAAAGCCAACAATCGAACCGACCGACAGATCGATATTACGGGTCAGAATGACGAGTGCTTGCCCAACGGCAACCACAGTGATGATGGCGATGCTCGTCGAAATGCGTGTAAAGGTGCGTCCACTGACATAATTTTCGATATTTGAACTAAAGAACAGGATCACCAGCAAAATAATGATCGCGAGGCTGAGCTCGCGTATCTGTTCTGGGCGGAGCAATCTGCTAAGTCTGATCATGCTGGGTTCCTTACCGGGGCTTGACCCATTGCCGCTTTCAGGATCGTTTCTTGATCGACATCCTGACGATTGAAAATACCCATCTGCCGCCCTTCACGCATGACAAGAATGCGATCGCTCATCGCCAGGACTTCGGGCATATCGGACGAAATGAGCAGAATTGCCAAGCCTCGACTCGCCAGATCGTTGATGATCCGGTGGACTTCGGCTTTTGCCCCGACATCAATCCCACGTGTCGGCTCATCCAAAATCAATAGTTGGGGGTGCGTATTCAGCCATTTGCTTAACATCACTTTCTGCTGGTTGCCACCCGATAGCTTTCCAGTCTCCGTCCAAATTGACGGCGTGCGTATAGAAAGCCGCTCGCGATACATGGTGGCGGTCTTTGTTTCCTCGCGTGACCGAATAAGTCCAAGTCCATTCAAATAATTCTTCAAGGTCGCTAAAGTGATATTCGCCGCAACCGACATCGGCAGGGTGAGTCCGAGCTGACGTCGATCTTCGGTCACATAAGCGATGCCCATTTTGAGCGCTTGTTCTGGCGTCTTGATTTTTTGAGATTCGCCTTGCCAGATGATGATGCCAGAATCTGCTGGCTCAATACCGAACAGCGCCAAACCAACATCGGTTCTGCCCGACCCGACCAGCCCCGCAAAACCGAGCACTTCGCCCTTAAAAATATCGAAAGAAATATTCGAAAAAACCCCTTTTTTGCTCAACTCACGCACCGAAATAGACAGGTCGCTTTTTTGCCGTACTTCTTTGACAAAGAACTCATCCAGATTGCTTCCGACCATGTCACGAATGAGCTGCTCGTGATGGACTTCGGCAATGGGGCGGCTGGAAATATGCTTGCCATCGCGAAAGACGGTCACGCGGTCAGCGATCTCAAAGATTTCCTCCAGACGATGGCTGATAAACAAGATCGCGACGCCGCGTTCTCGTAAGATACGGGTGAGCTTGAAAAGTTCGGCGACTTCATGCGCTGATAGCGATGCAGTCGGTTCATCCATGATCAAGACACGCGCATCGAGCGACAATGCTTTCGCAATTTCAACGGTCTGCTGCGCGGCGAGCGTCAGCCCGCGTGCCTGACTGCGTGGGTCAAGTGAAACACCGAGTTGATCGAAAATCGCCGCCGCTTCGCGGTACATACGCCGCCAATTTACAATCGCGCCGCTCGATTGATGACCAATAAAGATATTTTCCGCCACGCTTAGATCAGGAAACACGAGCGGTTCCTGGTAGATAGCGGCGATGCCATGCGCTTGTGCTTGCGCCGCATTCCCGATCTGTATGGGATTTCCGGCGAGCAGAATTTCACCCGAATCCGGTTGATAAATCCCGGTCATGATTTTGATAAGTGTCGATTTCCCCGCCCCATTTTCACCGAGCAGTGCGTGTACCTCTCCCGCACGAATTTCAATGTTGATATCGTCGAGTGCGCGAACGCCGGGAAATACTTTGCCAATGTGCCGTAATTCTAAAATTGATGTCATAAACCACTCTATGTTTTGGTAGTGCTACAGAAAAGTTTTTGTGGCGTGTCGATCTTTTTGACGTACTAATTGGATATGATGAGCTTCTTGAATCGACCGTAGGCTTCTTCCCATGCGCGCGTGTTTTTAGGCTCGTAATATCCCATCCCACTGCCTTTGCTGAGCACTTCGCGCGCTTCGGCAATGCTGCTGAATTGTCCCAACGCCATAAACTGCACGATGGCGTTACCGAGCGTTGTGGCTTCGATAGGTCCCGTGATGACGACACGATTACACACATCCGCCGTCATTTGTGATAACAGCGCATTACGCGAGCCGCCGCCGACGATATGAACCCTTTCAACCGTGCGCCCGGTCAGTGCGATCAATTTGTCAATTGTGAAGCGATATTTGAGCGCCAGGCTTTCGTAAATCGTCCGCATAATCTGCGCGGGTGTTTCGGGAATGCGCTGGTCTGTCTCGTGGCAGAATGCCTGTATCCGCGAGGGCATATCTCCCGGCGCGAGAAAACGGTGTTCGTCCGGGTCGATCAATGAGCGGAAAGGTGCGGCTTCAGCGGCTAAATGTGCCAGCGCTTCATAGTCGAGGTCTATTCCTTGATCACGCCATGTCTGCCGTGATTGCTGCGCCAGCCATAAGCCCTGTACGTTCTTGAGCAGTCGAAATGTACCACCGACACCGCCTTCATTCGTCACATTCGCTTCATACGATGCATCGTTGATGAGCGGCGCGGAAATCTCCATGCCGATCAAACTCCAGGTGCCGCTGCTGATATAAACATAATCGGGGGTTGTCGTGGGCACGCCAACGACAGCGCTGCCTGTATCGTGGCACGCGGAAAGCAGTACTGGCACGCCGCGATCTTCGCCGATTTTGGTGCCGGGCGCAGTCACAGGTGGCATTAAGTGACGGGGAACACCCAGCGTATCCAGCGTTGCCCAATCCCAATCGCGGCTGCGTGGGTTGACCATTTGCAGCGTTGTCGCTTGCGTAAATTCGCATCCGCGATAGCCGCTCAGCCAGTAATTGAACAAATCAGAAATGGTTAGAAAAGTCGCCGCGATGTCGAGCAGCGGACTGTGATCGCGGATCATGCTGGCAAGCTGATAAATGCCGTTGATTTGCATGAACTGAATGCCCGTGCGCTCGAAAAGCGTTCGGCGCGGTACACGGTCAAAGACCCATTCCATCATGCCTTCAGTCCGCTTGTCCCGATAGTGCACAGGATTGCCAAGGAGCTGTCCATTACGGTCGAGAAGCGCGAAATCCACACCCCATGTATCAAGCCCGATGCCAGCAGCATCGGCGTGCGCCCTATCGATTCCTGTACGAATATCCTGCCACACGCGCAGCACATCCCAGTGAAGCGTTCCCCGCACAGATACGGGAACGTTTGCAAAGCGGTGGACTTCATCCATATGGAAGGCGTTTCCATCGAATCCAACGGTAATAACACGCCCGGACTCGGCGCCCAGATCGACGGTGATGACGTTTTTGCGCTTCATGGGCGGCTCATCGCACGTATGCGCCAGGCACGCCGCCGTCAACCGTCAGGATTGCGCCTGTCGTTTTGGCGCTGCGTTGGCTGGCAAGAAACGCGATCGCTTCTGCCTGGTCTTCGGGTAGAATTTCGACCTGCAGCGTGTTGCGTTTCTTGTAAAAGTCGTTGAGTTCTTCCACCTTTATGCCGTATTGTTTCGCGCGGGCTTCTTTCCATTCGCTGCCCCAAATGTTGCTGTCGCGGATGACCGCATCTGGCAGCACGGAATTGACACGAATGCCATGTGCGCCGCCTTCTTCGGCAAGGCAGCGCGCCATATGAATTTCGGCAGCTTTTGCGGTGCTGTAGGCAGATGCACCTTTACCCGCCATCAGACTGTTCTTGCTGCCAACGAAGACCATGCTTCCGCCGACTGCCTGTGTTTTCATCACCTTGAAGGCTTCACGGGCAAACAGGAAGTAACCTGTTACCAATACATCAAGTTGAAGCTGAAATGCTTGCAGCGTTGTTTCTTCAATGGGCGCCCCGCCCGCGATGCCCGCATTGTTAACCAGAATATCGATGCCGCCATAACTCAGAACCGCCTGACGTAACGCATTCTGGACGGCTGCTTCTTTTGTGACATCGCATTGCACGAACACCGCGCGTCCCTTGCCAAATTTCTTTTGCAGCTCATCAACGGTCTGTTCGCCGCCCGATACGTTAATATCCGCGATGACAACGTGCGCGCCATCCTGCACCAATCGGAAGGCTGTTGCTCGCCCAATGCCACTGGCGCCGCCCGTAATCAGCGCGACTTTACCCGCGAAATCCTTATCTGGTGGCGCAAGTTTGAGTTTGTACAATTCTAGCGGCCAATATTCGATGTTATAGGCTTCTTTGGCAGTCAGGCTGTTGAAGCCACCGATCGCTTCGCTGGCACCGATAACCGCAATTGCGCGGTGATACAGTTGGCGGCTAACATCGGCATTGGTAATGTCTTTACCCGTTGTGACCATGCCAATGCCGGGAATAAGAATGACACGGGGCGCAGCGTCGCGCAGTTCGTCGCCTGCTTCTTTGTTCGCCTCGAAATACTCGATATAGCGCGTTTCATAGTCGGCAATACCTGACTTAAGTTTTTCGATCAGCGTTTCGACGCCTTCGGCGAGCGCCCAGTCTACAAACAGCGGCTGCCGCTTGACGTGGACGAGATGGTCGGGGCAGGCAGCGCCTTGTTGGCTGATTTCACCTGTGCGGCTGCTGCCGACATAATCGAGTACATCCGCGCTGCTGTCGTGCTGAAGGATCGCGCTGCGGCGCTTACCGACCGCGCCACGAATGACGGGCAGCACTTGCGCGAGGATGTTTTCACGCTCGGCGTCGCTCGCCGCTTGCACGGTCAGATCGCCAAAAACACGCTTTCCACGCTTTTGATCCGCTAGAAAGTCTTCGGCTTCTTGAATGAGGCGGATCGTATTATCGTATGACGTTTTGCTGTCGTCTGCCCATGTCACCAAGCCGTGCTTGCCCATGACCACACATTCGATGCCGGGATTATCACGCACTTTGCCGCCGATCCACTGGCTGAGCGTGAAACCGGGACGAATATAAGGGACATATGCCATGCGCTCACCATAGACACGGCGCGCGGCAGCCTCCGCATCCGGCGCGCAGGCAAGGCTGATGATTGCATCTGGGTGGGTGTGATCGACATGTGTTGCTGGGACGAAGGCGTGAAGCAGCGTTTCGATACTTTGGCGTGGACGACCCGGTTCAAAGACGGTGCGTTCAAGATACGCGACCATCGCTTCGTCGGACATCGACTCGCGCTGAAACAGCGGGTCAATGTCATCCATCCGCAGCAGTGCAAACCCGCCCTGTGTGATATTCAGAATATCAGAGCCGGACGCTTTGACTGCCAGCACGCGCGTACTGCGTCCCATGTGGTCAGTCAGCATAAGTTTAGTGCTGGTGTTGCCACCGTAGACATTTACAACACTGCGATCACGTCCGAGCAGATTACTGCGATAGACCAAGCCGTCAAGGTCAGGCAGATTTGCCGCCTCAGCCGGATTCCATAGATTTTGAGGCATCAATTAAAACCTTTTGATTAAGGCAAAAAGTCGTAACTGCTCAGCCATCGCCCTAAATTCCTCTCCCACAATGGGGAGAGGGACTTTCAACTGCGTTTCTCCCCTTCTCGTTTGTAGGAGAAGGGGTCGGGGGCATGAGGGATACCTGAGCGGTTACAAAAAATCTATTAAATCGCACTTATAACAGCCAACATAGCGCGACATGTTTTCATTTGCTTTCATTCTCAAACAGTGTATATCAGTTCAAACGAACTTGTCAACAATTCGTGACGAGTCTACGAATCAATCACATTGGTAATCTGAACATGAATACCGGCACTGCGAAACTGTTCCACCATCAAGACAGAAACATCAGCAGACGTAATGAGACGTTCAAGTTGTTGTACTTTAATGACCGTAAAGGGTGCGACTTGTCCCCATTTACTGGCGTCGAGCAGGATAACCGTGGAAACACTGCGAGCGATCATTGCCTGTTTCATCATGACCTCGTCCGGGTCAACATCGCTGACACCTTCGGTCAATGTAACGCCGCGCCCGCTCATAAAACACACGTTCAGGTTGAGATCGGGCAGACCTTCTGGTCGTCCAACAATTGAGATCGAATCGCGTCTTAGCCGACCGCCAGGCAGCATGACTTGAATTTGAGGACTATCGAGAAAGCTTTGTGCGATCACGAGGCTGTTGGTGAGAATGGTCAGTTTATTGAACTTCTTGAGATACGGCACGAGCGCATATGCGGTTGTACTCGCGTCCATTCCTACGCTGAAGCCTTCTTGTACGAGATCGGCGGCGGCGGCGGCAATCGCTGTTTTCGCGTCTCGGTGGCGCTTCTGCCGCACATGAAACGACTGTTCGGGCATACTGGTTTCGACGACACGGTTGACCGCGCCACCATACGTGCGTTCCAGCAGTCCTTCTTCTCCCAACGCGCGTAAATCCTGACGAATGGTAACGGTACTGACGCCCATCGCATCGCTCAGGGTTTTGACCGAAACCCGCCCATTTTTGCGGAGATCATCTAAGATTGCGCGTTTTCGTTCTTCGACAAATAACGGCTCGAACACCATTTGACACGACCGTTCAAAACGCCTACACTGACAAACAATGAAAGCAAAAGAAAGCTAATTGAAGTTTCATTGTATAAGTGTTGTCTAAAAAGGGACAAAGTCAAGTATGAATCACACTGCTCATTACGAATCCCTTGCCGACC
This sequence comes from Aggregatilineales bacterium, assembly GCA_038207205.1. GTDB lineage: Bacteria > Chloroflexota > Anaerolineae > Aggregatilineales > Phototrophicaceae > Flexifilum. The sequence goes on along the minus strand of JBBRAA010000025.1, from coordinate 41,161 downwards.
AATTAACAAAACGGGATATCGATGTCGAGGACGTAAAAGCACAACTTAAACGGCAGCATATCGAAACCCCTTCGTGGGGATACAGCAACGGCGGAACACGTTTCAAAGTATTCCCGACTGTGGGCGCGGCGCGAAATATACACGAAAAACTGGCTGATGCGGGCTACGTTCATAAGTTGACTGGGGTAGCGCCGACTGTTGCTATTCATATTCCATGGGATAAAACGGATGATTATACGGCGCTGCGTGACTACGCTGCGTCGGTTGGCGTCAGCATTGGGGCAGTCAACCCAAATGTGTTTCAAGCGGAGAAGTACAAGCTTGGCAGCATTACCAACCCCGATAACGGCATTCGTGAAGAAGCGTTAACGCACTTGATCGAATGCTGCGACATTATGGAAAAAACGGGCAGTACACTGCTCAGTTTGTGGTTTGCAGATGGCACGAATTACGTTGGACAAGACGATATTCGCAAACGTAAGCAGTTGATGGAGCATGCGCTTGCAGAGACATACAAACACCTTCCAGCCGGAACGCGAATGCTGATCGAATACAAATTCTTTGAGCCCGCTTTCTATCATACTGACCTGGCGGATTGGGGAATGGCATATGCGACAGCGCTCAAGCTGGGCAAACAAGCCCAGGTCTTGGTCGATACAGGGCATCACGCGCCTGGAACCAATATCGCTCATATTGTCGCTTTCCTGCTCGACGAAGGGCGGCTCGGCGGGTTTCACTTCAATGCACGTAAATACGCCGATGATGACCTGATCGTTGGCACGAACAACCCGCAAGAACTATTTGAAATCTTTCACGAGCTGGTGTCCGCAGGCGCGGCGGCAGATGACGTTGCCTATATGATCGACCAGAGTTTCAACATCGAATCCAAGCTGGAAGGTATGATCCTGAGCATCGTCAACTGCCAGACTGCGTATGCAAAAGCGCTGCTTGTCAACCGTCGGGCACTGCGCGAACGCCAGATGAACGGTGATATTCTCGGCGGCTACGAAGTGTTGATGGACGCTTTCGAAACCGATGTGCGTCCGCTGCTGGCGCAGATGCGCGTCGAAATCGGGCGCGACCCCGACCCAATCGCGACTTTTCGCCGTGATGAATACGCACAGAAGATCGCGAAAGAACGCGGGATCGCGGATGCGAGCGGAAGCGGTTATCCGACTTCAGATTAATCATCTCACTGCCCGCGCTCGCTATCTGACAAAAGACTGGAGTGCCTCTTTCGTCACCCAGGTTTCGTAAAGCGTGTCGCATTGATCCAAGTCGAACCACGACGCACACACATATTCAATCGAGAGTGCGCCTTGATAATGCACATGCTTCAGGTGGTCAATAACGGTTGCCCAGGGAATAGTATTTTCGACATAACGGGTTTGTAATTTTCCCTCGCGCGCCGGGCGGATGTGGACATGTCCGGTGTATGGAATGCAGGCGTAAATGCGATCCATTGAAATATATTGCAATATGAAATGAGAGCAGTCGAGCGTAATCTTTGCGTCGGGGGCGAATTCCTGCACCAATCGAATCGCAAGTTCCGGCGTGGGCGCAACTGAACCCATGTGCGGTTCAAAGCGAATTTCTACCCCATACTCGCCAGCGATTTCGGCCGCACGCTGGAGCTCTGCACCGGAAACCTCAAGATTTTCTTCATGTTTGCGACTGAGATGATCAACGCCGGGCAAAATCGTCATGCCGGGAATGCCGAGCAGTTTGCAGAACTGGGCGCAGCCGCGAATCAGCGCTTGATTTTTCTCGCGGATCGCCGGATTCGGGTCATTGAGCGAGTGTTGATCTGGCGACGTGCCAAACTGTGGAAAGAAATCGCCACAGTGAAGCTCATAATGCGCCAGCAATGCCTTCATGTGGTCGGCGTGCCGCTGTGGATCAGCCGTTATCGCTTCGGGCTCAATGCTGGCACGCCCTCGCGCGTGAAAACCCGAAAGATCAACGCTCGTAAAGCCCATGTGCTTAACAATGGATAAACAGGCTTCGAGCGGCAGAACTTCAAAAGAATAAGCGCTTGCGGTAAGGTGCATCATACTCACTCCTGTTTTTACTCGCTCATGAGGTCCCGTATTGCCTGTGAAATGCGTTTGACATTTGGCACGACTTCGTCTTCTAAGGGTGGGCTATAAGCGACGAGTGCACCGCCCATGTTGACGCGCTTCACAGGCGCATCCAGCCAATAAATCCCTTTGTCGGCAGCCATTGAAACAATATCGCCGCCCCAGCCGCCCGCGTGCGGCGCTTCTTCGACCACAATCAGGCGGTGTGTTTTCGCCAGTGAGGTCAAAATCGTCCCCTCGTCAAGCGGTGCCATTGTGCGCAGGTCGATCACTTCGACATCGATACCTTCCTGAGCAAGTATTTCGGCTGCTTCGAGCGAGCGCTGCATGACCAACTGTGTCGCTACCACGGTGACATCTTTCCCTGCGCGGCGCACAATCGCCTTGCCGATGGGAACATGTGTTAATTGATCGGGCACGTCTTCGGCAAAGTTGTACAGAACTTTATGTTCCAGCACGATGACCGGGTTATTTTCTTCAATCGCGCTTCTTAACAGTCCGTACATATCAGCGACCGTGCCGGGGACGACGATTCTCAGTCCGGGGATATTCATCAACCACGATTCGGCGCATTGCGAATGCTGTGTTCCAAACCCAGCGCCTGCGCCTTGCGCAGCACGAATCGTCAGCGGGACAACGAACTGTCCGCCGCTCATATAGCGATATTTGGCAATCTGGTTGACGATCTGATCCATTGCGACGGGGATGAAGTCGGCAAACATCAATTCCGCGATTGGACGCAGCCCGGTAATTGCAGCGCCGAGCGCCGCACCAATGAAAGCCTGCTCGGAAATCGGCGTATCACGCACGCGTGAACCCCCGAATTCCTCGTACAAGCCGGGCGTGACCTTGAACACACCGCCAGCGATACCGACATCCTCGCCAAACAGCACCACATTTTCGTCCGCCCGCATCGCGTCAACGAGCGCCTTCGTTGCCGCCTCACGATAAGTCATTTTTGGCATATCCGACTTTACCCTTCGTAATAGATATCCTGATAGAGCGTTTCGAGCGCGGGAAACGGCTCCGCTTTTGCCCATTCAACAACATCATGGATGTTGCGTTCGATTGCACCGCGTAGTTCTTCGTATTCGGTTTCGTCGATCTGTCCGTCAGCGATCATCCGCGCCTTCAAAATGACGATTGGATCGCGTTTGAGCCATTCTTCAAGCTCACCTTCGGGACGATACGGCGCTTGATCGGTGCGCGAGTGACCGCGAAACCGATAGGTTTTCAATTCGATCAAGACCGGACCTTCGCCATTCCGGGCACGGTCGGCGGCGGCGCGGACTTCGTGATATACGGTCTCTACGTCCTGTCCGTCTACGATAATGCCGGGCATTCCATAGCTGGCGGCGCGGTCAGCGATGTTGGCAACCGGGGTCGTCGTGTGCATCGGGCTGTATTCGCCGTAGCGATTGTTTTCACAAATGAATAATACGGGTAGTTTCCACACGGCGGCGAGATTTAGCGCCTCGTGAAACGCGCCGATATTCGATGCCCCTTCGCCAAAAAAGGTGACGGCGATGCTGCGTGTCTTTTTGACTTGCGCTGTGAGCGCCGCACCGACGGCGATTGGAAGCTGCGCGCCGACAATCGCGTTCGCGCCCAGTAAACCTAACGAAGCGTCAGTCATGTGCATACTGCCGCCTTTTCCCTTGCACGCGCCGCTTGCTTTGCCCATCATTTCGGCGATCATCGCTTTTAGCGACATGCCCATCGCGATGGCATGACCGTGTCCGCGATAGGTGCAGGTGACGGTATCGCCTGGTTCCAATATCGCGGCAACGCCCGCGCTGCACGCTTCCTGACCGATACATAAATGGGTGGTGCCGCGAATCAGGTTTTCCAGAAACAATCCCTGAATGCGTTCTTCCGCCGCCCGAATTTCCATCATCTGTTTGAGCACATGCTGGCGTGTTTCCATCGCCAACGGCATCACCTGCGTTACTTCTGCCATAAGACATCCTCTATTTGTGAAATTTATCGAGTGCTTCTTGAAATGCTGCCATGTAACGGGCGAGGTGCATCCCATCGACGGCGCGGTGATCGCCGCTAAGGGTCAGATAAACGGTATGTTGGATGTGCAAACCACCATTGATGACGACCGGGCGCTGCTTCACTGTGCCGACTGCCAAAATTGCAACTTGTGGCGGATTGATGACCGCAGTAAAACGCTCGACCTGCTTGACCATCCCTAAATTGCTGATCGTAAACGTGCCACCCTGCAAATCATCCAATTTGAGTCGTTTTTCGCGTGCCCGCTCGATTAACGCACGCGCTTCACTCGCGATTCCCTGAAGTGAGTAACGCTCGGCGTGGTGCAGCACAGGCGTGATCAATCCATCGTCGAGCGCCACCGCGATTCCCAGATTTACGTGATCATAGACGTACAACCGATCATGTTCGTAAGTCGCATTGAGTTCTGGTACGTCCAGCAGCGCGCGTATGCTCACGTATTGAATCAGATCGTTCATGCGTGTTCCGGCGGGCAATGCTTGTATTGCCGCCTCAACGCTGAATTCGCCCGACACATAAAAGTGCGGTGCATCGCGTTTGCTCTTGCCGAGCCGCTCGCCGATCACCGTACGCGCACGGCTGAGGATGATTTCGCGCGCTCCCTCGCGGCTTGCGGGTTGATATGGGACGGATTCGATCTCGTCAGGACTCACCGCTGCCGACAAAGCCGACTGGTACTGCACGAGGTCAGCCATCGTAATGGTGCCACGAGAACCCGTTGCACCAACCTGAGCCAGGGTAATGCCCGCATCACGTGCGGCTTTGCGGACTTTCGGCAGCGCCAAAATATTATCCGGCGAACCCGTGACGGTTATGATCCGCGCTTCGATGTCACCACGCATGATTCTGCCGCCCAATCCAGACCCGGTAACATCGCTGAGATCGATGTGGTGTTCCTCTGCCAGACGGCGCGCTACCGGAGAAATTTCAGAGGGGGTTTTCCTGCCGCGAACGCTTGTCGGAGCGAGTTCGGCAGTTTCGCCAATACGGGCGATGACCGCACCAACGTTTACTTCGGTATCGGCAGGGAAGAGCAGCTCCAAGACAACCCCTGCGGCAATGCTCTCCAGCTCGACATTCGCTTTGTCGGACTCGACTACCGCAAGACTCTCGCCTTTTGCCACCGAGTCACCAGGCTGTTTCAGCCACTCTATCAACCGCCCCGACTGCGTGTCGAAGCCGAGATTAGGCATGACAACATCAACCGCCATAATACTTATATACTCCAATAATGAATAGCAAGGCACTATTGAACGCATTTGACAAGTAATCGCCAGGTCGCTATCTTCGCATAATCTACAGCAAAAAAACTTACAGGAAGTTTATGACATGGCTATCACTATCAAAAAAATTGATATTTATCCACTTGGTTATCAAGAACCCAATGATGATAACGCCTGGCGCTACATAACGCTTGCGCGAATTGAAGCTAGCGATGGCACAATCGGGTGGGGTGAGTGTATCAGCCAGTTCAAAGAGGCGACGTATGCGACCGCCGCAATGCTGGACAACGGCTTGACCGACATGCTTATTGGAAAAAACCCGCTTGAAAATGAAGTGTTGTGGAATATGCTGCGTGGGCAGGTGTGGTGGTATGGCGATACGGGCGGAATTGCCGCCTTCGCTATCAGTGCGTTGGATATGGCATTGTGGGATTTAAAAGGAAAGATTCTGGGCGTGCCGTTGTATCAACTGCTCGGTGGCAAACAACAGGAAAGATTACCTGTATGTGCCAGTACGCACCCAAAATCGTCCGATATTGGCGACATGGCTGCGGAACTGGCTGTACACATCCAGAACGGTTACAAAATCGTCAAGGTCGGCTTTGGCAAAAAAGGTCACGCCAATCTGGGTACAAACGCGACACGCGACATCGAGTTCGTGAAAACAGTGCGCGCGGCGATAGGCGCGGACGCCGGATTGATCATCGATATTGGCGCGAAGATGCATTGGACAGTGCCGCACGCGATTAAGATGGCGACGGCATTCGTCGAGTACAATCTGACATGGCTCGAAGACGTTTTTCAACCCGACAATCTGATCGGTTACACCCATTTGCGCCACGCGGTACCCGAAATAATGATCGGTTTTGGCGAACGGTTTTGGAATCGAGCCGATTATTTGCGCTTGCTGCAAGCGGACGTGTGCGATGTCATTCTGGTCGATCCGGGTCGCACGGAAGGTGTGACAGGGATGCATCAGATCACCCAGTTAGCAGCGCGCTACAACGTGGGGATGGATCCGCACTGTTGGAGCAGCGCCATCATCACCGCCGCCAGTTTGCACGTCGCTTTCGCTTCGACAAATGCGACAATCTTTGAAATGAAGCCGTTTGAAAACCCGATGCAGCATGAACTTGTCACCCAACCTTTTCATCCTGTGGATGGCTATATCATCGTACCAGACGGTCCTGGATTGGGTATTGAAGTGATCGAAGCGACGGTCGAAAAATATAATTTGAAGCGGAAATAATCAGGATGGGCATTTTTATCCGTATTGATATTGAAAACGCGGATTTGTCACCGGCATTGATTCATCAACTGGTCGATGTGTGTCCGGTCGATATTTACGCGATCGAAGCCGATAAACTGGTCGTGCGACCCGATGAAGAAGACGAATGTACACTCTGTGAACTCTGTTTGAAAATTGCGCCCGTTAACGCAATCCATATTCACAAACTGTATAGCGGTGAAATTCTGGTTTCGACGGCGGATAATCCACGATGAACGAAGCCAAACATCTCACAACACCCCTTACCGATGAAGTCGTGCGTTCGCTGCATGTTGGCGAACGGGTGCTGCTGAGCGGGCGCGTGTATACGGCGCGCGATGCGGCACACAAACGATTGGTCGAAACCCTGAACGCGGGCGGCACGCTGCCGTTCGACCTTGTTGGTCAAATGATTTACTACGTTGGTCCGTCGCCGACGAAACCCGGCGATATCATCGGCTCGGCGGGACCTACGACCGCAGGGCGGGTGGATGATTACACCATCCCACTGCTCGCGCGGGGTCTCAAAGGCATGATCGGTAAAGGAACACGCAGCGCGCCTGTTCGTCAGGCGATGGTCGAGTACGGCGCGGTCTATCTGGTTGCGGTGGGCGGTGCGGCAGCACTGATCGCAGACCGGATCAAGCGCGTTGATTTGATCGCCTATGAAGACTTGGGAACCGAAGCGATCCGCTGTCTGGAAATAGAAGCGTTTCCGCTGATGGTCGCCAACGATGCGCACGGCGCAGACGTGTATGAACAGGGGAAAGCCGAGTATCGGCGGTTGCCATGAGAACAATTGATGTCAATTTAATTACGGAGTCCATCCGCGCTGCGGTGCAAACTATCAATACCCAAACGCCGCAACCCGTCATGATTCAACTAGAGCACATTTTGATGAATGAACCTTCCCCGTCTGGTAAGCGGGCGATGGAAGATATTGTGGAAAATCGGCACATTGCTTCGGCACGTCGAATGCCAATGTGTCAGGATACAGGCATGGTGATCGTATTTGTCGAATGTGGGCAGGATGTTCATTTGATCGGCGGCGACATTAATGAGGCGATCGCGCGCGGCGTACGTTTGGGGTACAAAGACGGTTTTCTACGCAACTCAATCGTGGCAGAGCCGCTTTTTGAGCGCAAGAATACGCAGGATAATACGCCGCCTGTCGTTCATTTTCATATAGTCGCGGGTGATCGTCTATCGCTGATCGTCGCGGCGAAGGGATTCGGTGCAGAAAATATGAGCTGGGCGCGCGTATTGACTCCCGCCGAAGGCGTTGAAGGTGTCAAGCGCGAGGTGCTGCGCTGCGTAGAAGCTGCGGGACCCAACGCGTGTCCTCCCGTCATTGTTGGCGTGGGCATCGGCGGCACGCTTGAAATGGCGACTCTGCTTGCCAAAAAAGCCTTGATGCGAGATACAGGCGAACGCCATCCCGATATGCGCTATGCAGCACTCGAACATGAACTTCTCGACCTCGTCAATGCGACCGGGATCGGACCGCAGGGGTGGGGTGGAGTCAACACTGCTGCTGATGTGCGTGTCGAATATTACGCAACGCACATCGCCGGCATTCCGCTGGCGATCAATCTGGATTGTCACTTGCAGCGCCATATGCGCCTCGAATTTTAATCATGATCATTGTTGAATATGAAGCCAAAAATCTTCTCAAAGCGCGCGGATTACCCATTCCGCACGGATTGATCGCCGATTCGCCGGAAGAGGCGCGGCGTGCCGCCATGCATATCGGCGGGAATGTCGTCGTAAAGGCACAAGTCCCCGTTGGCGGACGCATGAAAGCCGGTGGTATCCGATTTGCCAATTCGCCCGACGAAGCAGCAGCAGCGGCAAGCATCTTACTGGGCATGAACTTACGCGGCTTTATCGTCGAACGTGTGTTGATCGAACAGAAACTCACGATTATCACCGAACTTTTTATCGGGGCGACATACGATGCAGCAGCCCGTTCCGCGCTGCTGCTTACATCAGCCCAAGGCGGTATCGAAATTGAGTCGGTCGGCACTGTCGGTCGGATTCATTTTTCCACTGCATATGATGGACTGCCCGCTTATGTCGCGCGCGAAGCCGCCGCGTCACTGGGCATTCGCGGGCGCGCATTTCAACAACTCAGCAGTTTGATCAAGCAGGTCGGCGACGCCTTCATTGACCTTGATGCGCTGTTACTTGAATGTAACCCGGTTGTGCTGGATGATCACGAACGCTGGTGGGTGGCAGATGTGCATTTTGAACTCGATGATGATGCGCTGTATCGTCAAAAATCGTTGATCGAATCGTCACCGTTCAGTGCCGCGCTTGCCAATAACCGAACCGCGTTTGAAAACCGCGCTATAGAAATTGATCAGGCGGATCATCGCGGTGTAGCGGGGCGATTGATCCCGTTTGATGGCAATATCGGTTTGCTCATTGGTGGCGGCGGCGCCAGCCTAACGACGATGGATGCTGTTCTCGATGCGGGGCTTAAACCCGCCAATTATTGCGAGATCGGCGGCAATCCCAGCGTGTGGAAGATCAAAGAACTGACGAAATTAATTCTGGAGCAGCCACAGGTCGATCGGTTAGTCGTGATTATGAACGTGGTAAGCAATACACGGGTTGATCTGGTCGCGCGTGGTGTAATCAAGGGAATTCTTGAATTGGGACGTGATCCCAGTACCGTAATCTCGGCGTTTCGAATCCCAGGTTCATGGGAAGATGAAGGCTATAAACTGCTCGATCATTATGGTGTGCGCTATTTTGGGCGCGAGATGACCATCGAACAAGTCATAGAAAGCATTGTATGACGATCCTGGCAGATGCAATGACGCGCATTTTAGTGCAGGGGATCACTGGGCGTGAGGCGGCAACGTTTACCGCCGAATCGATTGCGTATGGTGCGCAGATTGTCGCGGGTGTGACACCGGGCAAGGGGGGTATTACGATTCATGGTGTGCCAGTATACGATACGGTACAGGCGGCGGTGAGTGCGCACCCAGTGGATGCATCCGTGATCTCGGTTCCCCCGCAGTTCGCGCTGGACGCGGCTTGTGAAGCGCTTGCCAACGGCGTCAAACTTCTGGTGGTTGTGACGGAGCGTATGCCGCGTAGAGATGTCGTGACCATGCTTGAAACCGCCGCACGTGCTCAAGCGCGTGTCGTCGGACCGAATACGCTGGGGGTGATTTCACCTGGGCAAACCCGCGTCGGTATGGCAGGCGGCTCGGCACATGCTGTGCGTCGGGCATATTCGCCGGGAAATGTCGGCGTGGTCTCGCGCAGCGGCGGCATGATGACCGAAGTTGCCAATTTATTGACTCAAGCGGGCATCGGACAAAGCACATGTGTGAGCATTGGTGGCGACCCCATCGTCGGTTCGACGATTCTTGATCTGCTGCCTGTATACGAAGCCGACCCCGATACCCACGCCATCGTTATGTTTTCGGAACCGGGCGGCATTATGGAAGAGCGTTTGGCGGCGGCGGTAAAAAAACATAAGCCACGTCTTCCGATTATTGCTTTTGTTGCTGGGCGTTTCGCGGATCGGATGCAAGGCGTTCGTTTTGGACATGCGGGTGCAATTGTGCAGGGCATGCAGGGCAGCCCCGCTGCGAAAATCGCTGTAATGCGCGATTCCGGCATTATTGTCGCCAACAAGCTTTATGAAATCCCTGATTTAGTGCGTGAAGCGCTGCTGAGACGATAAGAGGCGCGGCGTTGCCGCACGCGCCACCGCAGCTTGGTTGTGCATTAGCTGATGCGATACTTCTCGATGATCTCCTGATTGAGCGGAATACCAAAGCCGGGTCCTTCAGGCACGTACATATAGCCGTCGGCGATACGGGGACTCTCAAGCGGCAGATCGACCCACATCGGGTCGCGATCATAGTTGGGGAAAATCTCTACATACAATGTATTGGGAACCCCCGCGAGCAGGTGAAGGGCGAGTTGTGGCTCTTCATGATGCGCCATTTGCACATGAAACATGCCCGCCATAGCAGCGATTCGCCGCCATTCGGTTACGCCTCCGGCAATCGTCACATCGACATTGAGAATATCGACACAGCGATTCATCACCAGATCGCGGCATCCAAACGCCGTTATTTCGCCTTGTCCGGCATTGACGGGAATCGTCGATTGTTCGCGCACCATGCGCAGTCCTTCTGACTGGTCGTGCCAGCGCACTGGCTCTTCGATCCAACCGAGTTTCAAGGGTTCCGCCAGACGGCAGAATTCGATCGCATCGCGTGGATTCCAGCCTTGATTCGAGTCGCATACGATGATGAACTCATCACCGATTTTTTCGCGGACGCGTGCAACCCGTTCGATGTCTTCTTTGACGCTGACACGACCGACCTTAAATTTGACGCCAGCCATTCCCAGCGATTGGTAATACAGCATCTCATCGATAAGTTGATCCTGCCCTTTTTTCGCCTGATAGTAGCCACCAATCGCGATCACCGGCACTTTTTCGCGGTAGCCACCAAGCAGTTTTGCGACCGTGACGCCGTGAATCTTGCCAATCAAATCCCAAAGCGCATTATCGACCGCTGCAATCGCTTGTGTAAACATGCCTTGATTATTCAAGTCGAGGACATGCAAACCACGATTGCCAAGGTCAATGCGCGTTTTCCACATTTTGTCCCACAAGCGTTCGACATTGAGCGGGTCTTCGCCAATTAACTGAGGCGCAAAGTAATCGCGGACGCAGCGCACAACTTTGTCCTGCGCGCCGTCTTCATCGCCGCCGAATGTTTCACCGATGATGCCTTCATCGGTATAGACGCGCGTGACGATCGTATTGCGGTTGGCGATGCGATAGGTTCCGCCCTCAAAAACTTGTTCGAGCTTGCGCTGTAAGGGAATGATTTCGATGCGTGTTATTTTCATCAACGTTGTCCTGTATCGTGATTATTATCTGCAAAAGATGTTGGGTGGATAAATAAAAGATGCTTAGGGTTGCCAACGCACCGCTTAAAGGTCTGCCACGCTGAATGGCTTGCCGTCTTCGCTCGCCGAACGGTATGCCGCATCGAGCAGCTCAACCACGCGCACACCAATTTCTGCTGGTGAGTCGTTCACGCCTTTGCCTAAAATCACATCGACGAGATTGTTTCCGGGCGCAAAACTAGGAAAGCGCTCTGCCGCTGGCGTTTGCTCAAAATGGGTTTCGGTGGCGTCATGTTTGCGGACATAAAGTGTACCCGACATCAATTCCAGTATCAGGCGACCGCGCTCACAACACACCTGTAGTTCATTGATGCCGCCGTCGCCTATGCCAAGATTACCTGTGCTTCCTAACACGCCAATCGGCGCAGTGCGACCCTGAGGTTTGAATCGAACTGAGACAGCATCCGCGACATCGACCGCCAGATCGAGTTTATTCATAAATGAAGACACCCGATCGGCTTGTAATCCAGTGACGAAGAACAACGCCCCGGCAGAGTGGGTCATTTGCAAATGACCCTGCCCACCGCCTGATAGTTTTGGGTCGCTGTACACGCTGCCAGGACCCATGACAGGGAACTTGAAGTGGTCGCGATATTTTTCCTGATCGCCGCGATAATATTCGATCACCATCGAGTTGAATAACGACGATACATATTCAATCGCGCCGAGTTCGCCCGATTGGATAATGTCGCGGGCGCGGCGCATATTGACCGTGTAATTCCAAGTGTAGCCGATGATCAATTCAACGCCTTGTGCCTGGGCTGTTTCGCGCAGATCGTAAGCGTCACGGGCTTTAAGCACCATCGGCTTTTCCAACATGACATGCAGACCGCGTGATAAACAATCTTTCGCGATTTGATAATGCGTACTGTGATTGGTCGCGACGATGACGCCGTCCAACGTTTCGTTGTCTAACAATGCCTGATGCGATGTGTAATGCGGAACAGCTAATTTATAGGTCGCGGCGGCACTCATCATCGACTCAGGGCGTGTATCCACGAGCGCTACGAGTTCAGCATCCGGGTTTTGCTGAAGACACGGAATATGAGCCGTAGTCGACCACCAGCCCGTGCCAATGATGGCGATGCGTGCTTTTTGTTTCATGATCGTTTGCCTCTTGGGTTAGCGCGTTGGCGGACTGTGCACGGCGAAGAATTCTAACGGAGACTCGCCTGTATTGATGACACGATGGCTTAATCCGGCGGGAATCGTGACGGTAATGCCGGGTAAAAAGTGATATTCCGCCGTATCCGTAATCAGCTTGCCTTCGCCGCTGAGCACGTATGCGGTTTCGGTTTCGATCAGATGGGTATGAACCGGAATGCTCCCGCCGACCGCAACACGAGCGATCACAATACTCGTCGTTGGATGTGACGTGCGCGATTCGATCAATTTGATGCCAACATCGGGGAAGCGTGCGTCTTGCTCAAATTCTATTTGTGCGGTGTCCAGATAACGTAGCTCAGGCATTAATTTCCTCACCCGTAAAAGTGCTTTTTTTGACATTCATCGGCGGGTTGTGCATACTATACGTAACGTCCTGCATTATATATGGCGCTCTAGATTTAACGCAACTTTTGAAATTTGCATTTCTTTGGAGGTTAATAATGGGTATTAAGCGAAATTGTCTCGTTGCTTTCATGCTGGTCGCGTTGTTGGTCGGGCTGGTCGTTCCAGCATCGTTTGCACAAGAGGAAGAACTGACGATCGGGTTTGTCGTGCACGTGGTCGGCAATCCGTTTATCCAACAGATTATCGAAGGTGCGCAGGCAGCCGCGGATGACCTCGGCGTTGAACTGGTCGTCGGCGGTCCGGCAGGTGGTGACGCTGATGCACAGTTGACCGCTGTACAGAACTTCGTCGCGGCGGGTGCTGATGGTATTGCAGCGTCCGTCCCCGGTGAATCGATGGCAAATGGCTTAAACGAGATTATCGACAGCGGTATTCCGGTCGTGCAGTTTAATCTGCTCAGCACGGCGGTGAATGCGCCCTATGTCGGTGAGCGCTCCAGTGAAAGCGGACGCATTTTAGGTCAGATGGTATTGGATCGGCTTGGCGGCGCGTCGGCGACCGGTAAAGTAATCATTGGCAACTGCTTCCCCGGCTTCCCTGTGCTTGAAAATCGTTCGCGCGGTGTACAAGAATCGCTTGCAGCAGCCCCCGGTCTGACGGTATTAGGTCCGTTCGATGTCGCGGTTGACCCGGTTGAAAATTACTCGCGCTGGGAACAACAGCTCGCCGCTAACCCCGATGTCGCTGCTATGATCGGGTTGTGCGCGCCAGATATTGCCAGCCTTGGACAACTGAATCGCAACAGCGGTACATCGTTCATCGCAGGTGGTTATGACTTGACCGAAGATAATCTTCGAGAAATTCAGGATGGTTTTGCGACGGTAACCATCGGTCAGAGCGCGTTCGTGCAAGGTTACATGCCCGTTCTGATGTTGGTCGACTCGCTTCGCAATGGTGTTCCGCTCGGTACTGGCTTCGTCGATGCAGGGACGCAGATTGTCACTGGCGATTCGGTCGATCTCGGTAATGGACTGCCGTTGATTAGCTTTGACGAACTGCTAGCACTGTCGGCTGACCCGGCTGCGAACCGTACGTTCTATGCGCCCTGGTCACAATGTGCGACGGGCGAAACCCCGACGTGGGCGTGTGTGCTGGAACCCATCGAAAATGAAGCCGCGTAGTGACACTTTTTGGATGGGGTAACGCCACATCAATTATCCCATCTAAAAGATCACGGTTCCTGGCGGATGACTAACACGCTTGTCTCAGTCAATAAGCTCGTCAAGCGCTATGGCGGTGTTATAGCGCTTGACGGCATGTCGCTCGATGTCCAACGCGGCACGATACATGCTGTCGTCGGTGAAAATGGTGCTGGTAAATCCACCCTGATGAAAATCCTCGCCGGGGTGGTGCGACAAGACAGCGGAACAGTGCTGTTTGATGGGCAATCGGTCACATTCGACTCGCCGAATGCGGCGCGCGAACGTGGGATCGGTATTGTTTATCAAGAACTGAGTCTGTTCCCAGAACGCTCTGTGTTGGCGAATCTCTTCGTCAACCGCGAACCTACCCGTTACGGATTGATCTCACGGCAGTTGATGCTTGAACGCAGTCGTCCAATGCTCGATCAATTGGGTCTGCGTGTCGATGTTGATGCTCCGATTGGACGGCTGTCGATTGGTGAGCAGCAATTGATCGAGTTATGCCGCGTATTGCTGGAAGACCCGCAGTTACTCATCCTTGATGAGCCGAATTCAGCCTTGAACGAACGCGAGACCCAGCGGCTGTTCACCGTACTGCGCGGGCTTCGAGAACATGGGATAACGATCTTACACGTATCGCATCGGCTTGAAGAAGTGTTTGCCATTGCCGATCACGTTACGGTAACACGGAACGGAATGGAAGTCGTGAGCAAGCCGATTGGCGAGATCACAATCCCCGAAGTCATTGAGGGGATGATCGGTGGGCGACAAGAAGCGCTTTTCCCGCCGCCGCTGCCTGTCGAAAATGCCCCAGTTGAAAAACGCTTAATTGTCAACGGATTGAACTCAATTGATCTCCGTTCTATTTCTTTTGAGGCGCGCGCTGGCGAAATTGTCGGTTTGGCGGGTTTGGAAGGATCGGGAGTTTCGACGCTGCTCGGAGTTTTATTCGGGATCGAAAAAGCCCAAGCGGGCGAGGTTGTGTTTCCAGATGGACAGGGTGCGCCGTCAAGCCCAACGCACGCCGCACGACGGGGCGTTTGCCTCGTCCCAGCCGATCGTCGGCGCAACGGATTGATGCTGGAAAAGTCGCTGATCGATAATTTAGCGCATGTCGTCGTCGGTGCGCTGCCCGGTCGTCAGCCATGGCTGTCCCATCATCAGATGCGTGGGATCGCGGATAAACAAATCGACAATCTTCGCATCAAGGCGCGATCACCGCACAGCCTCGCGAACCAATTATCGGGCGGTAATCAACAAAAAGTCGTCATTGGCAAATGGCTGGAAATTGCGCCGAATGTTGTATTACTTGATGACCCAACACGCGGTGTCGATGTCGGGGCGAAGCGAGAGATTTACCTGATCATCCGTAAATTGTCCGCAGAAGGGCGAATTGTCTTATTCAGTTCGACCGAACTGCCTGAACTGGTCGGATTGTGTGATCGTATTCTGGTGCTGTATCGCGGTCGATTAGCCGGCATATTGGCGGGCAGCGCGATCAACGAACATGACCTGCTGCACATGATTAACACAGGCGAGATGTTTACTGGCTCGCCAGCGTGAGCATGGCTATTTGAAAAATCTTGAAACCGACGTTGCTGATACCGATACATGCATTTTTATCAGAAAAGCGCCGTAAGACCCCTGCCTTCAGGCATGGGGATATAAGGCGTCGGTCTTGTGTTTTTTTATATGGAGATCACCAATTATGAAGCGTGTTGCCTTTGTTATGCGGCTCAAAGAAGGTGGTTTGGCAGAGTATAAGCGTCATCACGATAACATCTGGCAAGAACTCGTCGATGAAATCGAAAAGAGCGGCATCGCCCAAATCACCATTTTTGAGAACGACCCGATGCTGGTCTTGTACTCAGAAATTTATGATGAGGAAGCGTGGACGAAGTTGTGGAGTTCGGGAGTCCATGATCGATGGGGCGAGATTATGAATCCGCTCATGCATTTCAACGCGGAAGGCAAGGTTGATTCGACCGCTGTGCGTGAAATCTTCCACCTCGAAACGAACGCCGGTAAGCCGTGATGACGGCACAACATCTATCGGGCAAGATCGCGGTTGTCACCGGGTCAAGTCGGGGCGTCGGGCGTCGGATTGCCGTCCGACTGGGTACACACGGAGCGGTTGTTGCACTTGTTGCACGCAGCCATTCTGGACTTGAGGAAACTGCGGCAGAGATACGCGAACAAGGCGGTCGGGCAGAAATATTCCCCGCTGACCTGAGCAAAAGTGACCCGGCAGCCATTGCAGCCCTTAAAGAACAGATTGAATCGCGCTTAGGGACGCCGTCAATTTTGATCAACGCGGCGGGAATTTTTGGCCCCATCAGTTTAATCAAAGATATGGATGCGGCGGCATTCCTGGAGACAATAGCGATCAACGCGATCACTCCAAGCCTGTTATGTCAAGCATTCGTCACGGGTATGATCGCGCACGGCTGGGGACGTGTTGTCAATGTCACCTCGGCGGCGGCACTGCATCCACCAGGACCTACCAACAGCGCGTACGGCACAAGTAAAGTCGCACTCAATCAATTTACGCGGCATCTGGCGTCTGAAGTTGAAAACACAGGCGTGACGGCAAACGTCATTCATCCTGGCGATGTCAAAACGGAGATGTGGGCGGATATTCGCGAGAAAATTCAATCGATGGGGGCAGAGGCGGATGGCTATCGATCGTGGGTGAAGTGGGTGGAAGACACGGGCGGCGATGATGTTGAAAAAGCGGCTGACCTGGTGCTGAAATTGATGGGCGATGCCGCTGCACGGGTCAATGGACAGTTCCTGTGGATTGACGGTGGGTTACAAGCGCCAATTCCCAGTTGGGGAGAAACCACCATAACGCAACCGTGGCGTGAATAGAGGAAACCATTTATGACGGTTGAGAGAAATTCGATAGAAGTCCCTATACTCGCACCCACACGTCGTAAACTGCGTCTCCCGGATGAGATCGGGGTGATCGGCGTATTGGTGGTAATGGTGGCATTCATTGGCATCGCCCACCCGGAATTTCTCAACCCGATCAATTTGCTGCGCCTTTTTGGGAACACTGCTTTTTACGGCATGATTGCGCTGGCGATGGTCTTTTTGCTGGCGATTCGCGAAATTGATCTCTCGGTTGGGTGGATATTCAATTTCTCGGCAGTCATCGCGGCGATTTTGATGGTCAACGGAATCGATCCGTGGATCGCGGCGCTCGGCGGCGTGTTATTTGGCGCGCTGCTTGGATTATTCAATGGTGTGCTGGCGGTCGGGCTGAAAATTCCGAATATCATCGTGACGTTAGGCACGTTTTCGATGTTTCGTGGGCTGTCACTCGTCGTCAACCAGTCACGTGCCGTCGTGCCGCCCGACGAAGCGACAGCAAGCAGCTTTTTCACGTTTGCCACGACGCGTTTGTTTGGCGTGATCCCGATGGTCGCGGTGATCTTTCTGGTCATGGCGATTGCGCTTCATTTTGTCTTACATCGTACCCGTTTTGGTTATCGCGTGCAGGCGATTGGCAGCAACCCTGAAGCCGCTCGGTTGGCAGGTATTCCAGTATCGTGGGTACGGCTGCAAACATTGATCATGATCGGTGCGGTCTCCGGCTTATCCGGTTCACTGTTTGTCGGTTTTCGTGGCGCGATCGACCCTACGTCGGGGCAGGATTTCGCGCTCACGGTCGTCGCTGCGGCGATCATTGGTGGCACGCCGCTTTCGGGGGGGTGGGGAACCGTGATTGGTGCTGTCATTGGCGTCTTGATTATCGCTGTCATCAGCAGTGGCATCATCTTCTTCGGCATTGATGCCAAATGGAGCACGTTTGTCACCGGGTTAGTCACGGTGATGGCGGTCGTGCTCGATCAACTGATCAAGCGACAGCGCAATCGTCGATTACAACGCGGGGATACTTGATCGGGGTGAACCCATAATGGATTTCGTGAAATTGGTAGGGCGGATATGCTATTAGAGAATCGAGTGGCGATCATCACTGGCGCAGCACGCGGCATCGGCGCGGCGACCGCGGAGCGCATGGCGCGCGAAGGCGCAAAAGTCGCAGTCGTCGATATTGATCGCGATGAGGCGCAGTCGGTCGTTGATGCTGTTCGTTCGCAGGGCGGTGACGCCAGGGTTTTTGAGTGCGATGTCGCACAGCCAACCAGCATTGATGCATTGGTCGCTGATGTCATCAGCCATTTCGGTACGCTGGACATACTGGTCAACAACGCTGGAATTTGTCCCCGCATCTCGATTGATGATATGACCGAATCCATGTTCGATACAATAATCAATATCAATCTGAAATCGGTCTTTTTCTTATCGCGCGCGGCAGGAAACGCCATGAAAACGCACGGCGGGCGAATTATCAACCTGAGTTCGACGGGCGGACGTATTGGCGGGGTTTTTAATGCGACTGTATATGGCGCAACCAAAGCGGGTATTTTGGCGATGACCAAATCGTTCGCGCGTCATTACGCGCCTTACAAGATACTGGTCAACGCTGTCGCGCCCGGTGCGGTTGAAACCCGTATGATGACGGGGATGCCAGATGACACCTTGAGAAGTGTCATCGAAGCTGCACCCCTGAAACGATTGGCTGAGGCGGCAGAGATCGCCAATGCGATCGTGTTTTTAAGCTCCGCTGAAGCGTCGTGGATTACAGGTGCGACTTTAGATGTAAATGGTGGCACGTTGATGCTGTAATCGTGCTGGTATGCTCATTAAACACCAGCACGGTTTTCGCGCTCGTGAAGTTGACTTGTACACTAGGTTTTTGCGGGCACCTTGACATCGCCCGCGCTGCAATAAGCACCCGATGTGTGTACCACATGGACGATCTTGAGTTCCTGCGCCCGATCGTCACTATAGTCAGGACGATATGACGCATCGACCTTCCAATCGAACTGCTCGGCAGCAGGAAAAGCAGTCTGATGCGCGTCCAAGCCTAGCGGGATCAGACGCAATCGTCGTTCGACCCATTCTACGTCCCACGGACCCTCAGACATAATCTGTTCGGTCGCGCGAAATTCATAATAGAGTGTGCGGCGGCGCGCTTTGCCTTCAACTTCTGGTGATCCATGCGCCACCATCACGTCATGCAGCAGCACATCGCCTGGCTGCATTTCAACGACGACGACATCTGGTGGATTCCAACCATATTGTGCTTCGAGTTTACAGAAATCCTGCTTTTGCGCCTGTGTTTTGGCAAGCACACGCAGCGCGCCGCCATCAGCGGTAGAGGCGTCCAGATATAAATCATAATTAAAAATACGAAAATTTCTTGGATGCACCGCGTCCTGATGCCAGATAATCGGTGCGCCGTCGTTTTTCTCTTTGAAGACCATCGACTCATACGTCGGAACGAAGTTGCGTCCGCACAGACTTTCGGCGACCGCCAATACTTGTGGACTGCCTAAGAGTTCTAACGAGGCGCTTTGCCCTTTGTTATGCAGGTAATTGACGCGATACAGCACACGACCTGAAGGGCGGTCAGCATAATCAAAATCTTCGGTATCACGCTCACTTCCGACAGTTTTCTGGAGTTCGCGTCCTTCGTTAATCCATGTATTGCCAGCTTCTTGCAACCGCTGGAGCATATCGGCGGGAATCCAATCACGCAGGATTAAATATCCATTGATGTCGAAAAACTCTACCTGCTCATCGGTGAGGTGATATTGCGTGCGTTCTGCGATATAGGGCACATTATCATATATTTTCGTCAACATTAGGGTCTCCACCATCGATAAACAGTTGAATGTAATCTTCGATCCGTGTGATATAAGCGTATACTGGCGATACCGAACAATCATCTTGAATACTGATACACTTTTCCTGAATCCTATGAATTTGCTGCGCGATTCCGAACTCAATACCTTTGGTCTGCGTGTGTGGGGGGGAAGCATCGAAACGTACTATCCTCCCCATCGTCATAATGAAATCGAATTGAACGCGCTCGAAACGGGCGCTATCACGTATATGCTGGCTGGGCAACAAACGACGGTCATATCCGGTGAAATTGCATTATTCTGGGGCGCAATTCCTCATCAAGTCATCCACTATGTGCCGAACACCCGTCTGTATTGGGTAACGCTTCCCTTGAATCATCTTCTGCATTGGGAGCTGCCGCGTTCATTTTTGCAGACGCTTTTATCGGGCAGCTTGTTTCGCGGACTGCTGCCCCTGTACAGCCTCGATTTTTTTCGTCAGTGGGAAGCGGATTTGAAAGGGGGTGAAAGCACAATCGCCTTGATGGAGATGCGCGCATTATTTTTTCGTGCGGCGTCCAGCGCGGATTTCACGCCGCACCTGCCGTTCGACCCTGTTGTGGCAGAGACTACCGACAGACGTGCCCGCGATATGGCACGCTGGATCAGCCAACGCTTTCAGGAACCGCTCAGCGTGCGCGCGATCGCGTCAGTCGTCGCACTGCATCCAAACTATGCCATGAACATTTTTAAGGCAGCCTTTGGCATGAGTTTGATCGAGTATCTCACGCGCCAACGTATTGCTCACGCACAACAGCTGCTTATTTTGACCGATGCGACGGTTGCAGATATCGCCTTGGAGTCTGGATTCCAAACCCTCAGCCACTTTTATGCCGCCTTCTATCGATTGGTCGGCATTGCGCCTGGAAAATATCGTACATCTGTCCGCACCTGACTTTTTTGCGCCAGCATGACTCTCTGCCAACGATTAATTAAATGATCATAAACGCGCTGCAACTTAAGCCGTGTTTTGCAGCCAGTCCAAAAAGTGCGGATCGAAATTATGTCTGACGACGTGAATGTTGCCGCATCGCATGACTCGCTGCTTTTGCAAAAGTGGTAATATTCCGTGGATGGACAGATTAAGTGCTACAAGTATTACTGTGTGGTCTGCGAGGCTGGATAAACCATCGCAACAGGTTGAGCGTTATCTGACGCTGCTTTCGCTGGAGGAGCGAACGCGTGCGGAACGTTATCGCCTGGTACAACACCGCCAGCGCTTTATCGCCGCGCGGGGTCAGCTTCGCTTACTTCTTAGCCAATATATCGAACAACCGCCTGAAACGATCACGATTGATTATAATGAACACGGCAAGCCCTACCTTGTGGATAGTCGTTTGCAATTCAATCTTGCCCATGTAAATGATGAGATGCTGTGCGCGTTTACGTGGGATTATACTGTTGGTATCGATATCGAGGACACACGGCGCGAGGTCGAAATTATGACCGTGGCCCGTCTGTTTTTCGCGGCAGATGAAGTGATACAGCTTGAAGCGCAATCGCCAGATACACAGCGGCTCGCTTTCTTCGACTTGTGGACACGTAAAGAGTCATATCTCAAAGCGCGGGGAACAGGACTGAAGTTTGACCGTCACAACACATCGGTTCCAGCAGGTGGCAAATCGTTTCTGTCACCCGACGGAACGCATTGGTCAATCCTTAGCTTTTCTCACGCACCTCACATGCGCGCCGCACTGGTCACATCAGCACCGACATTATCGATGAGCCTACGCACATTCGATGGGTAGTGTCAAAAACCTCATGCTTGCGCCCCCAGCCTGAAAGACACGACTTTTGATCGGGTTAGCGCGCAGTCGTTCTGGAAGCTGCTTGGATTACTGCTTCAGACCATACCAAACATTGACCGTGCCGTAACTTAAAGGTAAGTTTGGCGTTTTTACTATCTGATGGAAAGCTGAAAATAGACAATAAACGGATGAAGGCGCTTATCAGCACACTACCCGCCATTTTACGGGTATTCAAGCGCGCGTCCCACGATCGTCTGATGTTGTTTTCGTGCTTCCATAAGCCATCATCTGTATATCAGCGCTAAGTTAACGCAAGCGCGTTAATGGCGATTAAATTTCTGTATCTGTCACAGTGTCAGTTAGGTGAGAAAGTTTTATTCAATGCAAAGTCTGAGCGTACAACTGCGGAATAACCCAATTGCGATCGTTGGCATGGGCGCAATAATGCCACAAGCCCATAACCTGCGAGAATTCTGGAACAACATCGTTGCCAAGGTCAACTGCATCACTGATGTTCCCGTCACTCATTGGGATATCGAGGACTATTACGATCCTGATCCTTCCGTGCCCGATAAAACCTATTGCAAACGTGGTGGTTTTATGCCGGATGTCGATTTCGATCCATTGGAATTTGGATTACCCCCCAATATTCTCGAAGTGACCGATGTTTCGCAGATGTTATCCTTGTTGGTCGCCAAAGAAGCGCTGACTGACGCCGGCTATATTCAGAGCGATGACAAAATCCGCGAACGTACTGGCGTGATCCTCGGCGTGTGCAGCGGGCAAAAGTTGATTACCCCGCTCGTGTCTCGGTTGCAGTACCCGGTATGGGATGAAGTGTTCAAAAGCTATGGTATTGGCGACGCTGATCGCGAAAAGATCATCGAGCGGCTTAAGCTGGCTTATGTGCGTTGGGAAGAAAACAGCTTCCCCGGTATGCTCGGCAACGTCATCGCGGGTCGCATTGCCAATCGCTTTGACCTAGGCGGCACGAATTGCACGGTTGATGCTGCGTGTGCCAGCACGATGGCAGCTTTGAAAATGGCTTTGAGCGAGTTGATGGAACATCGCGCCGATATGATGTTGACGGGCGGGGTAGATACCGACAACTCGATTTTTACGTATATGTGTTTCAGCAAAACCCCCGCGTTTTCCAAAGGCGAAAACCCACGCCCGTTCGATGCTAATTCGGATGGGATGATGGTTGGCGAAGGTATTGGCATGATGGTCTTGAAGCGCCTCGACGATGCCGAACGTGATGGCGACCGCATTTATGCCGTCATCAAAGGGTTAGGTTCATCGAGTGATGGTCGATTCAAGAGCATTTACGCGCCGCGTGGCGAAGGTCAGGAAAAAGCACTCCGACGTGCCTATGAAGATGCCGGTTTCTCGCCCGCGACGGTTGGACTGGTCGAGGCGCACGGCACGGGTACTATCGCTGGTGATACCACTGAAGTCACGACAATCATCCGCTACTTTAATCAGCATGATACCGAACGGCAGCATATTGCGTTGGGCAGTGTCAAATCTCAAATCGGACACACCAAAGCATCGGCAGGCGCTGCGGGTCTGATCAAGACGGCGTTAGCGCTGCATCATAAAGTGCTGCCGCCGACGTTGAACGTCGATGAACCCAATCCTAAATTCGATATTCCAAACTCGGCATTTTATATCAATACGGAATCACGCCCGTGGGTGCTCGCCGTTGATGAGGCGCCACGCCGCGCAGGGGTAAGCTCGTTTGGGTTTGGTGGTACCAATTTCCATGTGGTTCTCGAAGAATATCAGGGCGATCACCAAACAGCCTATCGTGTCCATACTACGCCACAGGCGATCATTCTGAACGCGGGCAGTGTTGATCAGCTTCGTCAGCAAGTGGCGACGGCGCTGGATGCTTTGCAATCTGAAGATAACGCGGGCTATTTCCTGAATCTGGTGCACGCAACGCGCATGATGGCGGTGCCGATGGCAGCGGCGCGCGTTGGGTTCATCGCATTGACGGCGGCAGAAGCAGTAACGCTGTTATCGGTCGCACAAGAGATGCTCACCAACAAGCCCGATGCTGATGCATGGCAGCACCCGAAAGGCGTCTTTTACCGCCGCAGTGGGATGAATGTAAATGGACGGGTCGTCGCGTTATTCTCCGGTCAAGGATCGCAATATCTGGAGATGGGGCGCGAACTGGCGCTCAATTTCCCAGAAATCCGTCAGTCATTCGCGCACATCGATACCCTGATGACACATGATGGCAAACCCACGTTGTCGAACGTTGTATTCCCGCGTCCGGCATTCAGCGCTGACGAAAAACAGGCGCAAGAAGTTGCCCTGCAACAGACTGATTACGCGCAACCCGCTATTGGCGCGGTAAGCGCGGGTATGTTCCGTGTGCTTCGGAACGCTGGTTTTCGCGCCGACTTCACCGCCGGACACAGTTTTGGTGAGGTAACTGCGCTGTGGGCTGCGGGTGCGTTGAGTGACGAAGATTATGCGGTGCTGGTCAAGGCACGCGGCGCAGCGATGGCACCGCCCGATGATGCCAATTTTGATGTCGGCACGATGATGGCTGTAACCGGTGATGTTGAAGCGATTGAGCGCAAAGTTCAAACGCTGCCCGGCATCCAGGTTGCCAATCGCAATTCACGGACACAGGTTGTCGTTGCGGGGTCAAAAGATGCAGTCAAGGCGGCTGAAACAGCCCTGACAGCAGCAGGTTTCAAGGTTGTGCCGCTTTCTGTAGCCGCTGCCTTTCATACGCCACTTGTTGGACACGCTCAAAAGCCGTTCGCACAGGCGATTTACAACGCCGCGTTTAAGACACCGAGCATCCCGGTTTTCAGCAACGCAAGCGGCAGTGCGTACCCGACCAATCCAACAGCGATCCAATCGATTCTTGCAGATCACATCCTGAATCCGGTTTTGTTTTGTGATGAAATCGAGAATATCTATGCTGCTGGCGGCACGGTTTTCGTCGAATTTGGTCCGCGCAATGTGCTGACAAATCTTGTCAAGGATATTCTGGTCGACCGTCCGCACGTTGCGATCGCGCTCAATGGCAGCCGACAGAAAGACAGTGATCGTCAATTCCGTGAAGCGGTGGTTCAGCTTCAGGTGTTGGGGGTAGCGCTTGGCGATCTTGACCCCTACGCGCTGCCCATTGAACTGCCAGTTAAAAAGAAAGGCTTGAGCGTCATATTGAATGGCGCTAATTACGTCAGTGACAAAACGCGCGCTGCTTACCAGGAAGCGCTTGGCACACCATCAACCGTGATCATCGAAACGGCGCCTCAAGCGGATGCGCGATCACCGCTGGCGACTTTCGTCATTCATACGCCATCCCAGTTAGAAGTTTCAGCGTCACCCCCTGTATCCTCGGTGTTCGTAGACCACCCCATATCGTCGGATGAACCGCGAGTAGAAGTTGACATGTCCACTATCGTGCAGATGCTTGAACAGAGTTTCACACAATTCGGTGAACACCAGCGCGAAAGCGTGCGTGTTCATGAGCAGTACGTGCAAAGCCAGAGTGAGTATTTCCGAATCTTCTTCGAGCTGACGCAGCAGCAGCAAACGCTCCTTGCCTCGCAGACACTGCCGCTTGGTGCAGCCGAATCGCTGACACAAAATATGCTGCGTTTCCATGAATATCAATCGGAAACCCTGCATATGCACGAACAGTATATGCAGCATCAAACTGAAGTAGCGCAAGCGCTGCTCACGATGATCGGTCAGCAATTTGCGGGACAAGCAAATGCGCCGATTTCTGGGAATGGTACGTCGCCCAGACCCGTACAGCCGCGCCAACAAGAACCGTCCACGACGATTCAACCGTCTGCGCCTGTTATCACGCCGACTGCCCGACCTGCCGAACCAATCGTACAAATACCGCCGCCGCAACCGATAATCGCGCCGCCGAGTGTATCAAATGGCGCAGCGCATGATGTCCAACCTATCATCGTACAGCAGCCCACTGTATCTACACCTGCTCCTGTGACTGTGGCGATTTCTACTCCACCAGCGCCCGCCGCAAAGAGCAACGGCGCGAATGATGCGAGTTTGAAATTGTTGTCGGACGCCCTGCTGCGCATTATCGATGAGAAAACGGGCTATCCTGTCGAGATGCTCGAACTGAGCATGGATATGGAAGCTGACCTCGGTATCGACTCGATCAAGCGTGTGGAAATTTTAGGGGCGATGCGTGACTCCTTCCCGCACTTACCTCAGTTCAGTCCCGAAGAACTCGGCGAACTGCGCACGCTTCAGCAAATCGTCGATTACATGCAGTCTCGGTCGGTCGGTGAAGCGGTCCCAAGTGCCGTTGCCGCCACCCCTGAGCCTATCGCCGTCAATCATTCACCGCCGACTCCGGCGTCCTCTGCCCCAATCGCTCAAGTTGCACCTGTCGCAGTTGTGGCTGCTCCAGTTGCGCCTGTGCCGACGAGCAACGGTACGACTTTGAAACTGCTCGCGGATGCGCTGCTGCGCATTATCGATGAGAAAACGGGCTATCCTGTCGAGATGCTCGAACTGAGCATGGATATGGAAGCTGATCTTGGTATCGACTCGATCAAGCGCGTCGAAATTTTAGGGGCGATGCGTGACTCCTTCCCGCATTTACCTCAGTTCAGTCCCGAAGAACTCGGCGAATTGCGCACGCTCCAGCAAATCGTCGATTACATGGAGGTGGCGAGTCGTCAAGCGTCCCCTTTTGATGTAGCCAGCAGCCCGGAAGGGTCACTGACCGTCGATATGGCAGAGAATATTTCCGCCTCGACCAGTGATGGGCTGCCGGCTTTAATGACATTCAATACGCATGGTATCGAACGCCGTGTCGTTCAACTGCGACACCTGACCGCCCCTGATTTTCTGGAATTTGCGGTTTCGGGTGACGTTTGTCTGCTGACAGATGATGGTACCGCAGCAACCACCATGCTAGCCAAAGCGCTGACAGCCGAAGGGTGGCAGGTTGTCATCCTCAGCCTGCCGTACACGCTGATTCCTGCGAATCTGCAACTCAACGGTGCAGCGCAGGTAAAACTCGATGCTGTGAACGAAGATAGTCTGCAAAATGCATTGACCATGATTGCCAACCGCTACGGGACAATCAGCGCGTTCATTCACCTCAGTCCCGCTCGAACACCATTGTTGTTTGATGCGACGGATACAGCGCTGGTGAAGTTCGCGTTCCTGATGGCGAAGTATCTGAAATCGCATCTGACGCGCAAAAGTATAACCCCGCGTTCATGCTTCATCACCCTGGCTCGGCTCGACGGTGCGCTTGGCACGTCGGTCGAAGCGGATTACGGCGTGAATACGGGCGGATTATTTGGACTGGTGAAGACGCTGAGTCTCGAATGGGATAGTGTGTTCTGCCGCGCTGTCGATATACACCCGAACATTGGTGGCGAACAGGTTGCAGCTTACATGCTCGCCGAAATGCATGATCCTAATCGACTGCTGACCGAAGTTGCCTATGGAACACAGGGCAGAACAACGCTGGTCGCACACCTCAACGGAGTCATCTAAAAGGTATGGAGAAGATCACACCTGCAACTGTGATTCTCGTGAGTGGCGGTGCCAGAGGCATCACCGCTCATTGTGTCATTGCTTTAGCACGTCAGTTTCGGTGCAAGTTCATTCTATTAGGACGAACGCCGCTTCAGGAAGACCCTGTCTGGGCGCAGGGAATCGTTGATGAGAGCGACTTAAAACGGCGCGCGCTTACCGATGCACAGTCACGCGGCGAAAAAGTGACCCCTGCTCAGATTGGGAAAACGGCGAACGCGATTATTGCTCAGCGCGAGATTCGTGCGACGCTCGATGCCGTGCAAAAGGTGAGTGGCGAGGCGTTGTATCTAAACGCCGATATCACCGACCCGGTTGCGCTGCGTGAAAAACTGATGACGGTGGCGAGTTTTGGACCGATCACGGGTATTCTTCACGGTGCGGGTAATCTGGCGGACAAACTCATCGAAAATAAGACCCCGGCGGATTTTGAAAATGTCTACGCCGCAAAGGTGACGGGACTGGAAAATTTACTCGCCGCCATATCTGCTGACGCGCTGCGCAATCTGATCTTGTTCTCGTCGGTCGCGGGGTTCTATGGCAACATCGGACAAGCCGATTACGCGATCGCCAACGAGGTTTTGAACAAAACTGCCTACCGCTTCAAAAAGCTTCACCCAAATTGTCGCGTCATCTCGATCAATTGGGGACCCTGGGACGGTGGCATGGTGACCCCCCAGCTCCGTGAATACTTCGACAACCTGAATATCAAAGTCATTCCCGTCGAAGTCGGCACCCAGTTACTGGTGGACGAATTGAACGCGCCGAGCGACTCACCTGTGCAGATTGTCATTGGCAGTGCGATCCGTCCGCAACCTGTTGCACCCTCCGGCGATCTCAATACCTACGCGCTGCGACGCATCTTACGCCTTGCCGAAAGTCCTTTTCTGGCGGATCATGTCGTCAACAATCGTGCAGTCTTGCCAATGGTTGCCGGCATGTCGTGGATGACCAACGCGTGTGAAGGGCTGTATCGCGGCTACCATTTCTTCAGCTTTGACAATTACCGCGTGCTCAAAGGCATTATCTTTGATGAAACGCTGGCAGACGACTACACACTTGAGCTTAAAGAAGTGAGTAAAAGCGCGTACGAAATCGTCATTGACGCGCTGGTGCGCAGCCACAGCCCCGAAGGCAAACCACGTTTCCATTACAGCGCACAGATAGTGCTGCGCGCCCAAATCCCTGCTGTGCCCATCCTGCAAATGAGTGCTATACCAGCGTTGACGCAGGCAATCCCTGGCTCTCAGTTCTATCAGGATGGAACGCTGTTTCATGGCGTTAGTTTTCAGGGTGTGGATCAAGTCCTTGAACTGAACGAAGCCGGTGTCGTCATGCGCTGTATCATTCCTAAAGTAAGTGATGATTATCAGGGACAGTTTCCGATTCAAGCCTTCAACTATTACATGGCGGATATTGGTCTGCAAAGCATCGGTATTTGGTCGCGTCATTTCTATAAAATGGGCAGTCTGCCCCTACGCGCGGGTCAGGGTCAACACTATCGTCATGGAGTCATGGGACAGTCGTTTTTCGTGACAATGAAGGTTCGTGCGCACAGCCAAACCAACGTCAGCGCCAGTATTACACTGCATGACGAAGAAGGACATATTTACCTCAGCATTGATGATCTGGAAGTCACCATGAGCCTGCGTCTGAATGACCTCTTCTTGAAAAACCAGCTTGTGGAAGCGCTTTAATGAGTAACCAGTCAAATCAGGAAAAAATCGCCATCATTGGTTTCTCGTGCCTGTTTCCTGGCGCGACCAACCCCGATGAATATTGGAATCAGCTAATCAATGGGGTGAATACGACCTCATTCGCAACCGCGATGCAGTTTGGCGCTGACCCAACATCTTATTACGATCCGCAGCGCCGCAATCGTGATACCACGTATTCACTGCGCGGGGGATACATCCAGGCAGGGCTGGAAGATGAACTGGCGGCGTTGGGAAAGTCGACCGGGTGGTCATTGTATGTCGCGCGTGAGGGATTGCGGCACAGTGGCTACTTAGATCAGCCGGATATTTTGTCGCGCTGTGGGTTGATCCTGGGCAACTTATCGTTTCCAACGCAAGAATCGCATGGACTGATTGCCCCAATTTATACGCCCGTACTGGAACGCGCGATTGCTGACCTGATCGGCGTCGATGATTTCCGTCTCCTGCCTTCTTTAGAGGTCGCCTCGACTGAGGCTTTAGTTTCCCCGGCAACGCGCGT
Source organism: Aggregatilineales bacterium (assembly GCA_038207205.1). GTDB lineage: Bacteria > Chloroflexota > Anaerolineae > Aggregatilineales > Phototrophicaceae > Flexifilum. The sequence goes on along the minus strand of JBBRAA010000025.1, from coordinate 11,627 downwards.
CGCTCAGCGGTTGGGTTTGGGTGGAAATACCTTTACGATTGATGCGGCATGTGCTTCATCGCTCTACGCCATCAGTCTGGGATGCGCCTACCTGCGAAACGGTCAGGCTGATCTTATGCTGACCGGCGCGGTAAGTGCCGCCGACCCGCTTTTTATCAATATGGGTTTCACGCACTTCGGCGCTTATCCAGATCGCGGCGCGAGTCGCCCGCTCGATGTCGAGTCAGAAGGTTTGATTTCTGGCGAAGGCGCGGGGATGCTTGTGTTGAAACGCTGCAGCGATGCGGTACGCGATGGTGACACTATCCATGCGGTTATTGGTGGGATCGGGTTGTCCAATGATGGACGTGGCAAGCACCCGCTCACGCCAAACTCACGTGGGCAAACACTCGCTTTTCAGCGTGCGTACGCAGAAGGGGTTGATCCGCGCAGCGTCCAATATATCGAATGTCACGCCAGCGGCACGCCTTTAGGCGACAAGACCGAGTTGAACTCGATGGACGAGTTCTTCAGCGGCAGCGCAACGCTGCCCCGAATCGGCGCTGTGAAGGCAAATCTTGGACATCTTCTGACCGTAGCGGGGCTGGCAAGCATTCTCAAAGTAATTTTGAGTATGCAGCACAATCAGATTCCGGCGACGATCAACGTTGAACACCCCTTGTCCTCAGGGCGCTTTGGTGCAGCACAGATCGTTCGTCAAAATACGCCGTGGTTGGACGCGCATAAAACGGCTGGAATCAATGCGTTTGGGTTTGGTGGTGTAAACGCCCATTTGATCCTGCAATCGCCCAGCGCTGTTTTATCTCAAACGCATTCAAACGCACAGACTCCAGCCTCGCGCTTGGCAATCGTTGGCATGGACGCACATTTTGGCAACTGTGATGGATTGGAAGCGTTCGCCCGAACTTTATATGACGCCAAGCAGCACTTTCTCCCACTTCCGCCCCACCGCTGGAAGGGATTGACCGATCAAGCGCCACAAGCCGCGTATATCGACTCATTTGAAATCGATTTTCTACGCTTTAAGTTCCCACCCCGCGAAGACGATCAGCCGACGCCACAGCATCTGCTTTTGCTCAAGGTCGCTGATAATGCTGTGCAGGATGCTCAATTGGTGAATGGCAGCAACGTCGCGGTGATTGTCGTCTTAGAGACAGAACTAAGCCTGCATCAATACCGCAGCCGCCTCGATCTCTCGTGGCAGATCAAACAAAGTCTTGAGCGTCAGGGAATACAACTCGATACTGATCTTTCGGAGCTGGAGCAAATCGCCAAAGATGCGCTCAGTCCGCCTGGACAGGTCAATCTATACACGAGTTACATCGGGAATATCATTTCCAGCCGTGTAAGTGCGTTCTGGAATTTCTCAGGACCCGCCTTCACGCTGTCTTCCGCTGAAAACGGTGTCTATAAAGCACTTGAAGTCGCACAGCATTTGTTGGCAGATGACACGCTTGATGCCGTGGTCATTGGCGCGGTCGATCTCGCCGCTGGCGTTGAAAATGTTACGCTTCGTCGCGCACAACACCCACTTAACAGCGGAGCGCTGACGTTGAGTTTCGACCAACACGCGAACGGTTGGCAAGCGGGCGAAGGCGCCGGGGCGGTTGTCGTCAAGCGGACGGATCGTGTACAGGCACAGCATGTCTATGCGACTATCGAAAGCGTCGCGGTGCGACCCGGAAGCGATGCAGCCAGCATCGTTCAGACTCTCGATCATGCATTGACCATCGCTGGGTTAACCACCCACGATGTCGGCTATGTCGAGGCATCCGCCAACGGGATCGCCGCGCAAGATGAAGCAGAAATCGTCGCCTTAACCCACGCCTACCGTAAAAACGGCGATACCCTCCATACTGCGCTTGGGAGTGTGAAAGCCAATATCGGGCACACAGGCGCGGCAGCAGGGATAGCGAGCCTGATAAAGACGGCGCTTTGCCTTGATCGGCGTTTTATTCCGGCGACACCCCATTGGACTCGACCAAAACAACCTCAAAACTGGATCGATAGTGCGTTCTATGTGCCGCCAGAATCGCAGACCTGGTTTAGCCCGAAGGGTGTCCGTCGGTGCGCCGTGATCAGCGGTCTTGGAGACGATGGGACGTGCGCGCAGATCGTCATGACCGAAGGGGATACGCCGTCCACCGATACAGGCAGCGCCTATCTAAAGCATAAGGGGCTGTATCTGTTTCCAGTCGATGCCGATGACCGTGATACGCTCCTTCAGCGCCTCAAACAGCTTGACAGTGATCGACCGTTATCAGTGCTCGCACAACGAGCGTTCTCTACGTTTCGCAACGGGCGTTACGCGGCTGTCATACTCGCCCGCAACCCCGATATGCTGCGTCGTGAGCTTCAACTAGCGCTCACGGGTATTCCTCAAACGTTCGAACGCGGTGGAGACTGGCAAACCCCCGCAGGCAGCGCGTTCAGCGCAAATCCGGTCGGTTCAACGGGTGGCATCGCGTTTGTTTATCCGGGCGGGTTCAATTCGTATCCTGGTCATGGGCGCGATTGGATGCATCTGTTTCCAGCGGCGCTTGATTATGCGGCATCACTGGGTTCTGATATCGGGGATCAGCTTGGGGAAACCTTGCTGTACCCGCGTTATGTATCCACGCCTGATCGTACGCAGGTACGCGTGGCACGCGCTCGACTGATGAATGACCAGAACACCATGATGAGTTCTGGTATTCTGTTTTCGACGATGTATACCCGCGTCCTGCGTGAGGTTTTTAAGGTTAAACCGAACCTGACTTTCGGCTATAGTTTGGGCGAAAGCAGCATGTTATGGGCGCTGAGAGTGTGGCGGGATGCCGAATCCGCCCGCGCTGCACTGCGTGAGTCGCCGTTGTTCAAATCGCGCTTGTACGGGCGTAAAGAGGCTGTCCGTGAAGCCTGGGGGCTGCCTGCACATCAGGAGAATGATTTTTGGGCATCGTTCGTTCTATCCGCGTCCGCAAACGTTGTGCTGGAACAACTTGTCCACGAAACGCGCGTTTATCTGACGCATGTGAATACGCCCGCCGAAGTCGTTATCGCGGGTGATCCAACAGCATGTGAGCGCGTTATTGCACGGGTGGGTTGCGAAGCACTGCGTGCGCCCTTTGAAACCGTGATCCATAACGAAGCGATGATCTCGGAATATGATGCGCTCTTTAGCCTGCATCACTGGACGGTTCATCCTGTTGAGGATAACATCACGTTCTATTCAGCGGCGGATTACGAACCGCTTCGGCTGGATAGCGATCTGGTCGCTCGCAGTGTTGCACGGGTATCGTGCAAGCAGGTGGATTTTCCTCGACTGATTCATAATGCGTACCGAGATGGTGCGCGCGTGTTCATCGAGCTGGGTCCCGGAGCAACCTGTACACGCTGGATCAGTGACACGCTGCGCTCGGAACATCGGGAGCATCTCGCCGTCGCGATTGATCAACTGCGCCTCGATGATCACACGGCGCTGCTGAAGTTGTTGGCTCGTCTGGTGAGTCATCGCGTCCCTGTCAATCTCTCCGTTCTCTACGATGAGACTATGCCTGTTGTAGAACACAAGCAGTTGCTGCGTACCATCGCACTGGGCGGCGAGCCAGTGCGGGACGTTATCCTCAATGAGGACAATCGACGGCGAATCGGTCGGAAGCCAGTACAACGTCCTGTGTACGAACCGGAAATAGTGCAGCCCCAGCGTGTGGCAGTGGCTGACGATCACAGCGCGCAATTGCAAAGCCGTTTACAGGGACTTCTTGAAATCGGTGCTTTGATTAAGGCGCAAGCCGAATATCCAACTGCCGCCGCGCCAGCCGCGCGCGTCATCGAACAACCATCGCCAGTCACTCGGCAGAGTCGCGCGATTTTTGATACCGCCGCGATTGATCAGTTTGCCAGAGGATCGATCAAGGCGTGTTTTGGTTCAGAATATGCGATTTATGACAACAAGCGTGCGCCTCGCATCCCTAATACCGATCTAATGCTGCTTTCGCGTATCGTGGCGGTGGACGCGGTGCGTTTGGTGACAAAGACCGGAAGCAGCATGGTGGCAGAATATGATGTGCCGCCGGACATGTGGTTTTTCCGCGATAACAGTGCGCCGTTCACGCCGTACTCTATGCTCATGGAAATCGCGTTGCAACCGTGCGGATTCCTATCGGCTTTTATGGGACCCACGCTGGCGTTTCCCGACACGGATTTTTACTTCCGCAATCTTGATGGTACAGGTCAACTTGTACGTGAAGTCGATTTGCGCGGTAAGACGCTCGTCAATCGCGTCGAACTGGTCTCATCGACGGTTTTGCAGGGCATCATCCTGCAAAAGTATACCTTTGACATGCAGCTAGATGGCAGTTCGTTTTATGTCGGCAGCTCAACGTTTGGTTACTTCACAAGTCAGGCGCTTTCAAGTCAGGCGGGGCTTGATCGCGGCGCCCCCCCCGCAAAATGGCATGAAGCACAACCGACATCGCCGCTGGTACGGTTAGCAGGCAATCGCACTGCCGCACCGCATACCAACTCGATGCTTTCGCTGCCGACGCGTCAGCTTGCCTTTCTGGACGATGTGCTCGTCAACGTACACGGGGGCACTCATGGACTCGGCTATGCGTACGCAACGAACAAAGTTGACCCAAATGACTGGTATTTCGCCTGTCATTTTTTCCAAGACCCCGTAATGCCCGGATCGCTTGGCTTGGAAACTATCGTGCAGGCGATGCAAGCGTACGCGCTGCAAGCTGGTTTATCCAATGGGATGCGCGCACCACGTTTTGGATTGGTAGAAAACCAGACCATGATTTGGAAGTATCGCGGACAGGTACTCAGCGACAGCAGCAACATCGCTGTCGAAGTGCATATCACCCAGGTTGATCGCATCGGCGATGATGTGATGATCCACGCGGACGCCAGTCTGTGGAAAGACACGCTGCGAATTTACGAATTCAAAAATGTAGGTGTGCGAATTACAAGCACACCAGATCGCTGAGAAAGTAGCTCATGTATAACACTCAAGTTGAAAATGGCATACAGGCGCGTCTGGCTGATGTCCATAACAGGCGCTGGCACGGCAATCCACAGGCGCTGGTTTTCGATCAAACGGGGATCAAAAACTGTCTCAGTCGCCTTGATAAACCCGTATATGTTGTCGAATATGACGGGCGCGTCGGAATCACCAACGAGGGTGACGAAACAGCGACGGGTGCCTTGCGACTGCTTGGTACAGCGCTCCCTCTGCGACCCGAACAGCTCGGTGATGCGAGCTTCCGTGAGGCGTACGGAGTCCGGTTGGCGTATGCAACAGGGGCGATGGCAAATGCTATTGCATCCGTTGAACTTGTCACTGCGATGGGACATGCGGGATTATTGAGTGCTTTCGGCGCAGCGGGCGTGGTGGGAACGCGGCTGGAAGCGGCGATTCATCAGGTTCAAGCCGCGCTTATCAGCGAGCCTTATGCGTTCAACCTGATTCACAGCCCAAGCGAAGAAGCAATGGAACGCCGTGCTGTCGAGTTATTTCTGCAATACGGCATCACAATCGTCGAAGCGTCGGCTTTTCTTGATCTCACGCCCCACGTTGTCCGCTATCGCGCTGCCGGTTTAAGCCTTGATGCACAGGGCAATATTGTCATCAAAAACCGTATCATCGCCAAAGTCTCTCGCGGCGAAGTCGCCCAAAAGTTTATGGAACCCGCGCCTGATCGTCTGCTGCAACCGCTTGCCGACGCCGGATTGATCACCCAGACACAACTGGAGATCGCGCGCCGCGTGCCGATGGCGGATGATGTGACGGTAGAAGCCGACTCAGGTGGTCACACGGATAACCGCCCACTCGTGGTTATCCTGCCGTCGATCCTGAGTCTGCGTAACGAACTTCAGGCGAAGCATCAATTTGCGACGCCTGTACGGGTCGGTGCAGCGGGCGGGATCAGCACGCCATCATCCGCGTTGGCAGCATTCATGATGGGCGCGGCGTATGTGGTGACGGGCTCGATCAATCAGTCCTGTCTTGAAGCAGGCGCGTCGCCTTACACCAAGAAACTGCTGAGCGAAGCGGACATGGCAGATGTGATGATGGCACCTGCCGCCGATATGTTCGAAATGGGCGTGAAAGTTCAATTGCTTAAGCGCGGCACTATGTTTCCAATGCGCGCACAGCGATTGTACGAACTGTACCGAGAATATGACTCGATTGAAGCGATCCCCATCGCCGAGCGAGAAAAACTGGAAAAACAGATTCTCAAGCGTCCAATTGAGGATATCTGGCGTGAAACCGTGCAGTATTTTATGGAACGCGACCCGGAACAAATTCAGCGAGCAGAAAACAATCCGAAGCGTAAAATGGCGTTGATCTTCCGCTGGTATCTTGGTTTGTCGTCGCGCTGGTCAAATACAGGCGAACAGGGACGAGAACTTGACTATCAAATCTGGTGTGGTCCTTCGATGGGTGCATTTAACGCATGGGTAAAAGGATCATTCTTACAGGAACCTGCCAACCGTAACGTCGCAGATGTGGCGTGGCAGATCATGACAGGGGCAGCCTATTTGTACCGCGTACAAAGCCTGAAGACGCAGGGATTGGTGTTTGCGCCCATTTATGAAGCCTATGTGCCGCAATCCCGCCTGATACGGTAGAATGGTCACCGCCCCACTTTATACAATGGATTTTTGAGGAGAATAGGCATGTTGAAAAAAGTAACGCTGCTGCTGGTGCTGATCATAAGCGCCACGCTGTTCGGTCTGGGAATAGCGGCGGCTCAGGATGCACCCGTAATCGCTGTGTTGACCCCTTATTTGGCACAGCCGGGAACGCAGTTTATGGTCGAAGGCTTTCAAGCCGCTGCTGAATCACGCGGCTGGACAGTCAATGTAATTGATACGGCGGGCGATGTCGCTGCGTTGAACAGCCGCGTGCAGGATGCGATCACACAGCAAGTGGACGCGATGGTGATCAATGTTGACCCGTCGCAAATCCCGGCACTCAGCGAAGCGGCGGCGGCGGGCATTCCAGTATTCGGCATGGACGCGGGCAGCACGCCAGAAGTACTGGTCAACGTGACGAGCAACGGCTATGAAATGGCGGCAGTCACCGCGACCTATATTATCGACCGCTTGAACGGCACCGGGCGCGTCGTGATGTTCGGTTTCAATGCTTATCCGCCCGTGCAGAAGCGCGGCGTTGTCGCGCAAGCCGTTTTCGGAAATACGCCGGATATTGAAATTATCGAATTCATTGAACCGGATGTGACCGACGGTGGCATCGCAGATTCGCGCGCACGTATGGACGCAATTCTGGCGGCGAACCCCGAACCGGGCAGCATTTCGGCGGTGTGGGCAGCATGGGATCAGCCAGCGCTGGGCGCACTGCAAGCCATCGAAGCGGCAGGGCGTGAAGGTGAAGGCATTATCATCACCGGAATCGATGCCAACCCGCAAGCACTCGACTCGATTTCGCTGGGCGGCAGTTTCGAAGCCAGCATCGCGCAGGATTTTAGTGGCATTGGCAGTTTGGTGGCGGAACAGATCGAACGCTATCTGAACGGTGAAACGCTGACGCAGCGTGTGGTCTATGCACCCACCACGCTCGTCACCGCTGCGAACGCCGCCGATTTCGTCGCCGCGCCGTAAATTCTCGATTGGATGCCAGTGGGGTAGGGGATAATCCTTACCCCGTTCGCACTTATCATTTTATGACTCCGTCGGTTCTTCTTCGTATTCGCCGCGCCTCAAAAAGTTACAGCGGCATCCCCGCGCTGATCGATGCCGATCTGGATTTGCTCGCTGGCGAAGTTCACGCGCTGATGGGTGAAAATGGCGCGGGTAAATCGACCCTGATCAAGATTCTCGCGGGCGTAACCTCGCCTGACAGCGCTCAAATCGAGATTAAGGGGCAATCTGTCACTTTATCCAACCCACAAAGTGCTTTTGCGCACGGGCTGCGCTTCATCCATCAGGAACTTCACGTTGTGCGTCAGCTTTCTGCCGCTGAAAATATTTTTCTCGGTCAGTCTTACCCGACGCGCTTTGGTTTTCAGGTGCGTTGGAAACAACTTTATCAACAGGCTGAACAGGTTCTCTCTCAGTTGGGGATTGACCATATCGATCCACGCCGGACGATGGGACATCTCAGCCCCGGCGACCAAATGTTGATCAACATCGCTCACGCATTTGTGGGGGATGACCTGAGCCGCGATAGTGCTGGGGCGCTCGTGTATGTCATGGACGAACCCACAGCGGCACTTACAGGTGCAGAAACCGCGCAATTATTTCGTGTGATCGACGCCTTGCGCCGACGGGGATGCGCGGTGCTGTACGTGTCGCATCGCATGGACGAGATTTTTACCATCGCGGATCGTGTCACCGTGATGCGCGATGGACGCATCATCGATACCTGCCTGATTCGTGAGATAACACCGCAAGCGCTGATCATCAGGATGACTGGTCGTGAACTTGAGCATATTTATCCGCCGCGTCTCGTGCTGCCTTTCGAAGATGTGCTGCTCGATGTGTGCGGCGCGCAGACGCGCGTCGTAAAAGGGGCGACGTTTCAAGTCCACGCCGGAGAGATTGTGGGGGTAGCGGGCTTGAATGGTTCAGGGCGTACCGAACTCCTGCGCGCCGTGATGGGTTTGGATCGACTGACGGCGGGTGAGGTGTGGTTGGCAGGCAAACGACTAACCCGGCTTACCCCGCCGAGGGCATGGCGAGAAGGGTTCGCGTTTGTACCAGAAGAACGCCGATCCCAGGGACTTGTCCTATCGCGCAGCGTGGCGGACAATCTGACCCTGCCGCAGCTTGGGCATGTCAGTATCGGAGGGTGGTTGCTCGCACATCGGCGCGAACATCGTACCAGTCTCGATACTGGCGCGATGGTACGCTTGAAAGCACATGGACCTGCACAAACCGTGCGCGAACTCAGCGGGGGTAACCAGCAGAAGGTGGTATTTGGGCGCGCACTGGTTCGTCCGCCACGCTTGCTATTGTTGGATGAACCGACACGTGGAGTTGATGTCGGCGCGAAAGTCGATTTGTATCACCTGATCCGTGAGATCAGTGCGCGTGGAGCGGGAATTTTACTCGTCTCGTCAGATTTGCCGGAATTAATCGGCATGACCGACCGTATTTTGATTGTACGCGGTGGGCAAGTGGTGGAAACTGTTTTATCGAATGGGCTGACCTCGGAACGATTGTTAGCATTGTGCTACGGAAACATGGAGCATGTTGGCTCAAGAAACGCTATCCGCTAAACCACAGTTCGCATGGGCGCGTTTTCTCCGCACATACGGCACGCTGATTGGATTCTTGCTGATTGTGCTGTTCTTTGCCAGCCAGCGCCCACAAACGTTTATGAGTGTCCGTAACCTGTTGAATATCACGCAGCAGGTGAGCATCTTAGGCATCGTCGCGTTTGTGATGACGGTCGTAATGGTCATCGGTGATTTTGATTTGAGTGTCGGTACGATGGCTAGTTTATCTGGCATTGTAATCGGCACTCTGCTGCAACTTGAACAGCCGTTAAGCGTGGTGATTGGTGCAGCGCTGGTCGTTGGCATGATCGGCGGGCTGCTCAACGGCGTACTTGTCGCTTACATCGGCATTACGCCATTCGTCGCCACCCTTGCCACACTCACGATCTTCGGCGGGCTTGCATTCTCGATCAGCGGTGGACGGACAATCTTCGGGCAGGTGTTCCCCGACGTGCTGACTGATTTTGCCAACGGTGGGGTTGTGCTGGCGACCGTGAACGATCAGGTAATTCGGCTGCCTCATTTGACAATCATCGCCCTGGTTGTGCTGGTGATTGTCTGGTTTGTGCTCGAACATACGGTGTTTGGGCGGCGGTTGTACACGATTGGTGGGAGTATGGAAGCCGCACGATTGGCGGGTGTACGTGTGCGCCTGCTGCGCCTGCTGGCTTTTGTGATCACCGGCTTTGGGGCGGCGCTAGCCGGGGTAATGCTAAGCGGGCAACTAGCGACGGCAAACCCAACGTTAGGCGATGGACTGATGCTCAATGCGATCGCGGCGGTCTTTCTTGGCATGACGATGAGCCAGGAGGGCGAACCGCACGTGTTAGGGACGCTGGTCGGCGTGCTGTTGATTGGTGTACTGGCAAACGGCTTCACGCAGTTGGGCGTTGATACTTATGTGCAGCGGATATTGACGGGCGCGATCATTATCGCGTCGGTCACGTTAAGCAGTATTTCCCGACGTAATCACTAGCGTACACGGCACTAGACCGACTCGTTGAAAAGATGAACGATCATGATGAATGACGCTTTGTGGCTGATTATCGATGTAGGGACGAGTGGCGCGAAAATTGCGCTGATCACGGCGGCGGGGCAACTGCTGGATACCATCACTCAACCCTACGATACGTTCAGCGCCGATGGCGGCGTGAACGAACAGAATGCTGCTGATTGGTGGCAGGCGGTCATTGCTGCTTGTCAGTCGTTTGGCGCGAAAATGGCGCCCGTAAGTGCGGTCGCTGTGACCGGACAAATGCAGGATGCGATCTTGATTGACGGCGACGGTACGCCAACGCATCCGGTGATTTTGTACAGCGATACGCGGGCGTCTGCTGAAGCCGAGATGGTCGTGGCGCGCGTAGGAGCAGAACGATTGAAGGCGTTGACAGGCAATGAACAAGGGGCGGATAGCTTGTGGGCAAAACTGCTCTGGCTGACCACGCATCGTCCCGACGCAATAGAAAAGGCGTACAGCATTTTGTTCGGCGCAGCGGATGCTGTCATTTTTCACCTGACTGGTAAGCCGAGCACAGATACCACCACTGCCTCGACCACTGGGTTGATGGATTTGCATGAACGGCGCTGGCTTTCTGAAGCGCTGCTGGACACGATGGGAATCAGTGCCAGTGCAGGGAAGCTGCCTGAGTTGGTCGCGGGCGGCTCGCAGGTTGGCACGGTGACAGCGCGCGCCGCCGCTGTACTGGGTCTTTCTATCGGTATTCCGGTTTATCACGGCGCGGGGGATGCGGGTGCGGCGACCATTGGGGCTGGCAGCGGTGAAATCGGGCGGGCATATGGCTATCTTGGCACGAGCGGGTGGGTTGCGTTCACGGCGGATACGCCCGGATCGCCTGAAAATGGTGTCTTCACGCTCGCGCATCCGCAGCCGAATCGTTTTATTCAGATTGCGCCGCTGCTGACCGCCGCTGGAAATTTGGAATGGATACGTGACCTGTTTGCCACCGAATCGGTTGAGACTTTGATCGACGAGGCGTGCGCGCGTCCTGTTTCGAAGGTGATTTATCTACCGTACCTGAATGGGGAGCGCACTCCATTCCGCGACCCACTAGCGCGGGCAGCCTTCATCGGCATGGGTAGCACGACCGAACGCGCCGATCTGGTACGTGCCGTGCTGGAAGGGGTGGCGTTTGGCTATCGTCATGCGCTTGACGCGCTGATGCCGCAGCCACCGAGCCACCTTATGCTAACGGGTGGCGGAACACGTTCGCTGAAGTGGTGTCAGATATTCGCAGATGTGCTTGGTCTCGATATTCTGATTGGCACAGACGCGGATCATGTTGGTGTACGCGGGGCACTGCTGTCGGCACAGGTTGCCAGAGGCGTATTTACGAGTTACACACCTGTAGGATTTACGCCGAGCGAACAGACGCTCAC
>JBBRAA010000024.1:0-50225 GCA_038207205.1 Aggregatilineales bacterium | reverse complement strand
GACAAATCGAATGAAATCACGGCTATTCCCAAGCTCCTAGAGGTCTTAAGTCTGAAGGGGTGCATTGTGACCATCGACGCGATGGGCTGCCAGAAAGAGATTGCCCAAGCCATTCTCGACGGTCAAGCGGACTATGTGTTGGCGCTCAAGGAAAATCAGGCGCATCTTTATCAAGACACTGTGGATTTGTTTACCCATTGTGAACAGACACCCCATCACCCCTTCGACACGGATGATGCTAAAACCGTTGAGAAGGGACATGGACGTATCGAAATTCGGGAAGGCTGGACGATTAGTGACGCGCAGCATTTTTCAACTTTTCGTACCAGTCAGCAGTGGCCCGGCTTGCTCACCCTCGTCAAAATTCGTCGTGAGCGTCGTTGGGAGGATAAAGTGAGTGTGGAGGTCGCCTACTCTATTTCTTCACTGCCCAAGCAGGCTGCGCCGTTGCTGGCTGCGATTCGCTCCCACTGGCAGATTGAAAATGCTTTACATTGGGTACTCGATGTCGCCTTCCGCGAACACGACCAGCGCGCACGAACTGGCAACAGTCCGCAAAACTTCGCCGTGCTGCGCCATATCGCCCTCAATTTATTCAAACAGGAAACCTCCTCCAAACAGGGTCTGAAAGGCAAACGGCTTAAGGCTGACTGGAGTGAGGCTTGTCTCCTCAAAGTCCTTGGTGTTTAGATGCAATTGCCCTGAAAGGAGTTGATCCTGATGTGTCGCAATATTAAAACCCTGTACAATTTTGAACCGCCCGTGAGCAACGACGAAATTCACGCCGCCGCCCTGCAATATGTCCGCAAAATCAGCGGCTTCAACAAGCCTTCCAGGACGAACGAAGCCGCGTTTCTTGCCGCCGTCGATGCCATCGCTGCCGCCTCGCGCGATCTGCTCGGTTCGTTGGAAACCAACGCGCCGCCCAAAGACCGCGAAGAAGTCGCTGCAAAAGCACGTATACGATCTGCACCGCGCTTTTCGGTCGTCAGGTAGATCGATACTGTGAACGTCGCCTTCAACGTATGCTAAACTTGCGCGCATGACTCAAACGTTGATGCGCCTCAAACTGCCTCTCTTGTTAATCGCCGCCGTATTGATCCGGCTCGGCATCTTTTTCGCATTCCCGTCCGTGTTCGCCTTCGACGACACCGGCGTTATACACGGCTCGACGGCGTACGACACATATGCTGTCAATTTGGTTGAAACTGGCGTGTACGGCATCGTTCCAGGTGTCCCCGATGCCAATATTCCGCCGCTTTACAGCTACGCGCTGGCGGCTGTGTATGCATTATTCGGTCGGAGCGCGCTCAGCGCTGCCATTTTTCATATCGCGCTCGATGCCGTCTCGATTTGGCTGGTCTACGACAGCGCGCGCCGTTTATTCAACCCGCACGGCGTATGGATCGGCTGGTTGGCGGGCGTCTTTTACGCTGCGTATCCGTATCTGATTTTCCAAAATCTCACGCTGATCGATACGCCGTTTTTTATGCTGCTGCTGCATGTGTTTATCTGGTTGATCATCCGTTTGCGCGAACCAGAACACCCGAATCGGGCGGCGTGGAGGTGGGCGGTGCTGGCAGGCATCGCACTTGGATTGGGCACGCTCGCGCGCCCGATTTTGCCGATGCTGGCACTCGTGCTGCCGCTCTGGTTTTTGGCGCGGCGTTCGTTGATGCAGACGATTTTACGGCTCGCCCCTGTCGCGGCGATCAGCCTGATTGTGTTGCTGCCATGGTTCATCCGCAATCATGGCGTGTACGGTCAATTTGTCGCCATGAGCGTAACCACCGGGTCGAATTTTTATCAGGGCAATAATCCGCTGGTGATCCCGCTCATGCGTGCTGGATACGATGTGCAGTGGACATCGCCGCAAATTACCACCGCTGACCCGAACAGCCCCGCCGCTGACGCCGAACGCATGGCGATTGCGCTGGCATTCTTACGCGAAAACCCGGCATTGATCCCCGATTTGTGGGCGACTAAGTTTCTCGCACATTGGAGCATCGATATTTTTCCACGCTTCAACCCAACGGCGGGAACCGACCCGAATACCGCGCAAATCGGCGACTCGACGATCACGATTATGCCGGACGGCACGGTCGCGATCACCGGTCTCCCCGAAGGCGACCCAGTGACAGCATACAGCACGGATGCGTTTCAAATCGGGCGCGTCCTCCATCGCTATTATTTTGGCGGCTTGCTGGTCTTGGCGTTGATGGGCGTGATATTGACGGCGCGGTCATGGCGTGATGTCTCGCTGTTGTGGCTGATGCAAATCGCGATGACGGTGGCGTATGTGTTGTTTCATCCGAGTACACGCTACCGCGCCCCAAGCGATCCACTGTTGTTCGTGTTGAGCGCGGCGGCACTCGTCACGATGGCGCAATGGTTCATCGACCGATGGACGACGCGGGCGCTTTCGAATCCAGCACGCAAGATCACAGGCTGAGCAATGCCGATCACACTTTTGTTCATGACGACGTATACCGGGTTGGGCGGTGGCGAAACCTCGCTGCTCACGCTGGTCGATCATCTCGATCCGGCGCGGTACACGCCGCATTTGCTCGTCCCGCGCGATGGACAACTGCCCGTGCAATGGCGCGCGCGCGGCTGGCAGGTGCATATCACGCCGTATCGCGGGGCATCGGTCTACTTTGTGCCATGGTTGTGGGGCATGTTCCCGATTGTTGGGCGTGTTGAGCAAGTCATTCGTGATCATCACATCATCGCGATTCACAGCGATTATCACAGTCTGCCGTTCGCGGTCGCGGCGGCTGGACGGACACAGGTTCCAGTATTATGGACGTGTTCGGGGTGGTGGTTTCATCCGCAAGCGTATCAGCGTCGCTTTTTTCAGCGACCAGATGCCGCTTTTGCTTCCAGTCCGGCGATCCGCGATGGCTTTTTGGGGAATCCGCCATTTATGCCGCCCGATAAAATGCCAGTCTTACCGCTTGGCGTCGATACCGAGCGCTTTAAGCCTGGACTTGACGGGTCAAGCGTGCGGGCGGATGCCAAAATCGCGCCCGATGCGCCGCTCGTCGCCTTGATCGCGCGTTTTCAGGACGTGAAAGGACATGATACCTTTCAAGAGATGGCACGTTTAATAGCGGCTGCGATCCCTGACGCGCGCTTTATCGTCGCGGGCGAAAATGTACACGGGGCGCACGCCAACGACGCTTATAAGGCGCGCATTTTAGCGGCGCATCAGGCTGACCCCATACTGCGCGAAAAACTGGTGTATCTCGGCTTTCGCGCCGATGTCGAGCGTGTGATCGCCGCTGCCGATGTTATCGTGTGCGCGTCACAGTTTGAAAGTTACGGCATGGTCAATGTCGAAGCAATGGCGTCGGGCAAACCGGTCGTCAGCACGCGGCGTGGCGGACCCAGCCTGACGATAGCGGATGGCGAAACAGGATTTTTAGTCGATGCCGATAATGCGCGTGCGCTGGCGGATAAAGTCATTGCGCTGTTGAAAGATGCGGCTTTACGCGCACACATGGGCGCGGCGGGGCGTGCGCGCGTTCAGATGTTATTCAGCGCGAAAACAATGGCGGATCGATTTGCGGAGACGTTGGAGCGGTTAATCGCAGACAAGTTATCATCAATACGAAAATGATGTGTGTAGGGGCGACCCAATGGGCCGCCCTGTGATGGGCGGGATATGCTCCCGCCCCTACGTAAGTTGGTTTAGCTTGCTCTCGCCGGAACGGTGCCGAGTTCGCCGGTTTCGGGGTTGAAACCTTCTTCAATCGACTTGGTGCGCGCAATCGTGTAGATCATGAGTCCATAACCACACTTGGCGGCGACATCCGAGATGCAATAGCCGATTTGAATGGCGACGACGGTATTCGCATCCAGCCCGGTGCCGAGGAACGGCAGCATGTAGACGATGGGATAGAAACCCCACGTCAAGAGCAGGAGCAAACGGGTATTACGCAGCAGCACGCTGACTTCTTCTGATTGACGCTTCATCGCGCCGCCCAACTGGAAGAACAACGTGTACACGATGTACAAGAACGGGATCGTGCTCAAGAAACCCCACAGCGCGCGCGTGCCATTATCGGCAGCGATTTCGCCGGGGTAACCGAGAATAACCATCAATGCCGCCGCCGCTGCCAACTGGAACGTAAGGCGACCCGCAGTTTTACGGTCAAGGCTGAGTACAGCGATCAGTTCCGCGACCAACAACGGCACGGTCAACAACCAGTCGATGTAACGATACGCATCATTGAACGGCGAACCGCTGAACCCATATGCACCGCTCTCCACGTTGACGGTGAATGCACCTTGCCAGCTTTCAAAAATGCGGAAGTAGTGGTAGCCCGCGACCGCAACGACCAGCGCCGACATGGTGAGCGCCGTACGATATTTCGGTGCGACTTGCTGGCGACCGAACACGAAGAAGATGAATGATGCGAACATGCAGGCGAACGTGAACGAAAAAGCATTGTAGACTAAACTATATTGAGCGAGTGATAGTTCTGGCATGGCTTTGATCCTTGAGACTACTGTGGTAAATCCACCAATAAAATTGGAGCTACCTGAACAGTATAACGCTACTGATGGCATAATCGGAATTAAATGGTGAACGTTCATAAAATTCTAAACATCACCACTATTCTATTGATTTCGCGTTGTCTTCCGTATCCCTTACACCTGGGAGATCGGCTGATCCTTTATCATCTGGCGCGCGAACTTGCTGCCCGCGGACATATCATCGATCTGATCGCATTCGACGACGCAAACACGCAACCGCGTGAAGGCTTAAAGCGATTTGCAGGGGCGACGCATACGCCGCCTGATACCACACCATACCGTGATTTTTTCCGTCACATTCACATCCTGCGCGAACCCAAACGGACGCCAATTAATTATCTGGCGCGTTGGAGCGGGCTTCGACCACGCTTCGCGCAGCAAGCGCAACAGGCGTGGTCACCCGCGATGTGGCAGTTGATCGCGCGGCTGCGCCGCGAGCATGACTATGACATAGCACATCTGTTCGGCGGCGTACAGGTGTATGAATATGCGCCCGCGTTGGGTGATCTTCCCGCGATTATCACGCCGTATGAAAGCTATGCGTTGTATTTGCGGCGAAACCTCGCGCACGCGTCATCTAACGGTCTTGGCACCGCCACGCCCCAACAACGGCTGACGCGTGAACTTCGTTATCAGATCGCGCGCGGGTTCGAGCGGTTCATGTTCACACCCTATCACGCGGCGGTCGTCGTCAGCGATGTTGACCGCGCCGAACTGCTCACAATCAACCCGTCGCTCGATGTGCGTGTCATCGCTAACGGGGTTGACCTGTCGCTTTTTCGGCACGACAATACCGCTCGTCAGCCGCACACGCTGATTTTTACAGGCAATTATGAATACGCGCCGAACGTGGACGCGGCACAACGGCTCATCCACAATATTTTTCCGCGTGTACGCGCGCATTTCCCGAATGCCCACTTATGGATTGTCGGCAATGCGCCACCGCCGGAACTGCAAGCGCTGGAATCAAGTCATATTCAAGTGACGGGGCGCGTCCCAGCGATTGTTCCGTATTTGGCGCAGGCATCGGTATTTGTCAGTCCGCTCCGTATGGGCGCGGGCATCAAGAACAAGATTTTAGAGGCGCTGGCGATGGGTTTGCCCGTGGTCGCTACGTCGATCAGTGTCGATGGCATCGCCGTACAGGACGGTCATAGCGCCTTGATCGCAGACACCGACGATGCGCTCGCTCAGGCGGTGATTCGTGTGTTGAGCGACGCGGATTTACAGGCGCGGCTGAGCGATAACGGGCGCGCGTTGATCAACGCGCGGTATACATGGACGAGCGTCGCGGCACAATATGAAGCGCTTTACGCGGAGACAATAGCATGACCGAGATACGCGTCGTCACCGGAGTGTATATCGAGCCGAACGTATGGATGGTGCATCCGGTATGACCGTGCGGCGTTATCCTAAAACGCTGGTGATTATTCCAGCGTACAACGAACAAGACAGCATCGCCCATGTGATTGGCTTGATTCGCCAGCACGCGCCATTCGCGGATATTTGTGTGATCAACGATGGGTCGCGCGATAACACGGGCGAAATCGCAGAATCGTGCGGGGCAATGGTGCTGCATATGCCGCACAACGTCGGTATTGGCGCGGGAATGCAGACCGGATTTATATTCGCGGCGCAGCGCGGCTACGCTGTAACGGTACAAAACGATGGCGACGGACAGCACGCCGCGCACGAAATTCCGATCCTGATCGATGCCCTGATGATGAGCGACGCCGATGTGATCATCGGCAGTCGCTACATTGAAGATCGCGGTTACATCACGCCGACGGCGCGGAAAGTCGGCATTGTCATTCTCAGCCGCGTGATCTCGCTGATACTGCGTCAGCCGATCAGCGACCCGACGAGTGGTTTCCGCGCCAGTAACACGCGCGCGATCACATTTTGCGCCGCGCATTATCCGTTTGATTACCCAGAACCGGAGGCGGTGGTGTTGCTGGTGCGTGCGGGTTTGAAAGTGCGCGAAATTCCGGTGACGATGAACCCGCGTTATGGCGGCGTCTCATCGATCACACCGTTTCGCAGCGCGTATTACATGGTCAAGGTCATCATGGCGATCGTGATCGGCTTGCTCCGCCCGGTTTCACGACAATAGTTAAAAATATAAGAACGATATGTCGTCATCTTATCAACGCAGGCATCTGTCAGTCTAGGCGAAATAAATAGTTTTTCCAACGCGCACAACGGCTGCTAAAGGGGCTGTAAAAATCATGTTTAGGGTCTATCAGCGCAAACGATTAGCAGCCGCCTACCAACAACGTTGGAATGCTCTGCTTTTCGTTCACTTTTTAACTTTTAACTTTTAACGGTCCTCATGCGCGTCGTCATGATCTCCAAAGCGTGCATTGTCGGCATTTACCAGCGTAAGCTCGAAGCGATCGCGCGGCGCGGTATCGAACTGCTCGTCCTTGTGCCGCCGTCATGGAAAGACGAACGCGGTGAAATTCTGCTCGAACGCGCGTATACAGACGGCTATCGACTACAAGTCGTCCCGATCATGTTCAACGGCAATTTTCATGTGCATTTTTATCGTGGTATCGGGCGCTATCTGCGCGATTTTCGCCCCGACATCGTCCATATCGATGAAGAACCGTATAACCTGTCATGCTGGCAAGCGCTTTATCACGCGCGGCGGGCGGGCGCGAAAAGTTTATTTTTTAGCTGGCAGAATATTTTGCGCGACTATCCGCCGCCCTTTGCGTGGGGCGAACGCTGGGTACTCGATCATGTTGATCATGCAATAGCCGGGACGGAGAGCGCGGCGCGTGTGTGGCGCGATAAAGGCTATCAAGGTGCGATCAGCGTGGTCGCGCAGTTCGGCGTCGATCCGTCACTCTTCCACCCGTCGGAAACGCGCCCGGATCGTCCGTTCACGATCGGCGCGGTGGCGCGGCTTGTGCCCGAAAAAGGGATCGAAGTATTGATCCGCGCGTGTGCCGCGCTGGGTGGTGCGTGGCGCGCACGGATCGTCGGCGGCGGTCCCGAACGGGCGGCACTTGAATCATTGGTGTTTGAACTGGGAGTCGCGGCACACATCGAGTTCGTCGGTCAGGTCGCGTCAGTGCACATGCCCGCGCTGATGTCGTCGTTCGATGTGCTGGTCGTGCCATCGCTGACGCGCCCGAATTGGAAAGAGCAGTTCGGTCCACGCGCGACCGTCGAAGCGATGGCAGCGGGCGTCGCGGTCATCGGCTCGGATAGCGGCGCGATTGCCGATGTCATCGGGGCGGCAGGCGTGATCGTCCCGGAAGGCAATATTACCGCGTTGACCGACGCGCTGCGCCGCTTGCGTGACGATCCATACGCGCGCGGCTTACTGGCAACAGCAGGACGTATGCGCGCGCTTGACCGTTACACCTATGATCAAGTCGCGGCTGAGACGGTCGATGCATATAATCGCATGTTAGGATGATGAGTGTATTAATCGATGACGACACCAACAATAACGCCCAATAACTACAATGACTTCGACCCGCGCCGTTACCTGGAAGAATATTATGCGACTGTCGTCCCCGAAAACCGTGAACTGCTGCGGTTTCTGGTCGAGTCGTTCGAGTCACTTCCCCCCGACCTGGATGTCCTCGATTTTGGTGGCGGACCGTGTTTGTATACCGCGCTGACAGCCGCGCGCACGGCAGGCACGATCATCCACGCTGAGTATCTGACGGGCAATCGTCATGAGGTCGATTCATGGCAGCGAGCCGTTCCCGCTGCATTCGATTGGAGCGAGACGATCCACGCGATTTTGGAACTCGAACGCATTGAACCGACGACGGCAGCGGTCGCGGCGCGGGTGGCGCGATCGCGGACGGCAATCATGTCGGTAATCGCGTGTGACGCGCACGCCGACCCGCCTTTAGCCGCGCCTCACTTGTTCGATGTGTTGGTCACGAATTTGTGTCTCGAAGCGGTCGCGGTGAATATCCTCGAATGGCGCGCGATCCTCAAGCGCGTGGTCGGCTTGATCAAGCCCGGCGGAACGCTGCTGATGACGATGGTCAACAGCGGGTACGCGTACCCGGTTGGGGATACGTTATTTGGCGTGCTGACATTGTGCGAGGACGATTTTCGCGCGGCGGCGCGCGATGCTGGCTTGGACGAAGCGAGCATCCACGTCAGGCTGACGCCTGCCGATCACCCTGTGCATCGCTATGACGGTTTATTATTCATTCGCGCGACAACATCACGTTGAAAAAGCCTAAACGCAAGTTCTTTTGATTTTCGTATAGAAAGAGGGCGCTTATGCCTGTTGATCAGATCAAGTCGTTAGCGTCGTCATGATCGTCGTCGTCACCATTTTATCCGGCTTGGCAGACGCCCAGGGCGCGGTTTACGCCTCACGCATCTGGCAAAACGGGCAGCTTGTCCCGTCGGAGTTGGGCGCGGCGGCGTTGTTTTTCACGGTCGGCATCGGTCTGTATTTTATTGCGATCCGTTTCATGCAGCAGGTTGGCATCGTCGCGCCAGAAATTCAAAACGCGATGTGGTATGCCGTCGTCATCGTCGGCATCGCCTTGATCAGCCGTGCATTTTTTGGGTGGAACACGCTCGATCAGATCGTCGCGCTCGGCGTGATCGGTGGGATTATCTGGTTGTCGATCCGCACAGCGTAATCTGCCTGATCTTGTCGTCGAGGTTATATCGCCTACAGATCGCCCCGAAGAGGTTCGAGGCAAAGGGTTCAATTATTTGGCGGAAGGTATTACCGTTTGGATTGCCGACGAAAACCCAGAACGTATCGAGGTCTATACTCCCGGTCAAGCTGTTAAAATTTACGGGATCGACGATACATTAGAGGGCGGCGCGGTATTGCCCGGTTTTTCCGTACTGGTACGCGATATTTTTCTGCAAGATGCGCCTGACAAGGAAAATACCGAGCAAGCGTAATTAATTTTCCAAGCCCAATACCATACACGTCGTAGTCGCGTACAGCTTATCGTTGGCATCGACCAGCCGCCCTTGCGCGGTGATGATCCGCTTGCCGACATGTACCGTTTCGCCGATCGCGCGTAGTTCACCGACCGCCAACGTGACCGCACGCACGAAATGCACATGAATATCCAATGAGGTATAGCCTAATCCTGCCGCGAGCGTGCTTTGTCCAGCGCATCCCATCGCGGAATCGAGCAGCGTGCAAATAAAGCCGCCGTGTACCACCCCCATCGGATTATATGATTCTTCGCTCGGCATGACTGCGAACACCACCCGCCCAACGGCGATTTCGGCAAAGCGCATCTTGAACAGTTCAGAAATTGGCGGCAGCGGCAGCGTGCTGCTCATCATGGCGCGTAAATAGTCGATGCCGCTCATGGTGCGGGCGGCGGTCGCGCCGATCATCGGGTCTTGCCATGTGACCGTGCGCATACGTTGTCCGTCTGTCATGTGACTATCCCCCATCATTTGCGCTAAACTCAGGCTTTATTCAACGAATAATCAAACATTGACTCGATTATGACTGACTCATCGCCCTCTCCGCAACAAAAAAGTCCGCCAGAACGCCGCCGTTGGCTGGAGGTGATCGGTATCGTCATTGGCGTCTTGGAAATCGTGCCGGATAATTCTGGCGGCGCTCGTTTACGCCGATGCGCTCGACAATACGCCGACTGACCAGATCGACCGTTATCAAGCGGCGTTCGAATAGGTGAATAGAAGGGATTTTTCATTATGCGTATCAGTAAACACATTCGCTTAACAGGGACGGTGTGGGCGGCAGTCGGTTTCTTAATTTTCGGTGTGATCGTCGTTGTTTATGGCTACGGCACGACACAGAGAGCGTTCGACTGGACGACATTTTTGCGCGAGGTTTATTCAAATTTTGGCATTGAAATGATCAGTATCGCGCTCACCGTGATCGTGATCGAAAGCTTGAATCAGCGCCGATCCGAGCGCGAACGCAAAACCGAGTTGATTTTGCAGATGGGCAGCCCGAACAGTTTATTTGCCATCGAAGCGGTGCGGATTTTGCGTCAAAAGGGCTGGCTGCAAGATGGGACGCTTTATCGAGCGAATTTGCGCGAAGCAAATTTGCAGGGCGCTGATATTGCGGGTGCGGTGCTGCGCGATGCCGATTTGCGCTTTGCCAAGTTACAGCAAACGTATGCCGGATACGCGGTGCTGAAAGGCGCGGTATTATCATCGGCAACCCTGGAGGCGAGCGATCTGCGCTGTGTGAATTTGCGCGACGCCCTGTTGACCAGCACGATTTTCACGGCGGCGAACCTGATCGATGTCGATCTGCAAGGCGCAAAACTCGATAAGACCGTGTTCGATTCTACGACGACGCTGCCCGATGGCACCTCATGGGCGGCGAACACCGATTTGACGCGCTTTACCGATCCGGCGCATCCGCAGTTCTGGCGGTCAGATTATAAGGGGTCGCCCGCCTATCGTGGCGCAACCTGACGGTTATTCGCTATGCCCCTGCAAAAATCCTCCGTGTCTTTGCGTTAAGATTTTTGCTTCTCCAAATCCTCTATCACATAGCGCGCCGCCACCGCCCCGCTCAACGTCACCATCGGCACGCCGCCGCCGGGATGCGTTGTCCCACCCGCGAAGTACAAGCCCCTGACATCGCGCGCGCGGTTATGCGGACGCCGCAGCGCATTAAAGCGGTCATTCGATGACGCACCGTACAACGCGCCGCGCCGCGCACCCGACATCCGTTCAATATCGACTGGAGTCAGGATTTTTTGCTCGACGACATGTCCGCGTACGTCGAATCCGCGCGCTGCCAGTTGACCGATGATCTGGTCAGCGTAGGCGTCGGCGTGATCTGCCCACCATGCGGCGGTCGCAGCGGCGGGATTTTCTGACAGCGCGGGCGCGTTGACCAGCACGTACCAGTTTTCGCCGCCCGTCGGCGCATGATCGGCATCGGTCTTGCTGGTGATCGCCAGATAAATCGTCGGGTCGTCGGGCGGCAGTTCGCGCCGGAAAATATCGTCGAACTCACGGCGGCTGTCGGACGAGAAAAAGATATTGTGATGCGCCAATGTGTCATGGGTTTTATCGACGCCCAACAGCAAAATGAACCCCGAACACGACGGATCAACCGACGTGTAATGCTTGAGGCGCGGCGCGGCGACTTCACGCGGGAGCAATTTTTCGTACACGGTGGCGACATCGAGATTGGCGATCACGGCGTCGGCGCGCACTATCTCGCCGTTATCGAGTTCGACGCCCATCACCGCGCCCGCTTCGACACAAATGCGGCTGACGCGCGTATTCAAGCGCGTTATCACGCCGATCTCGTCGGCTAAACGGGCGAAGGCGCGCGCGATCGCGTAAATTCCGCCTTGCGGATACCACACGCCGCCGTTGAGTTCGACATGCGCGATCACGTTGAGCGTCGCAGGCGCGAGAAACGGACTCGCGCCGACATAGGTAGCGAAGCGTCCGAGTAACTGACGGAGTTTAGGTGATTTGACGAAGCCGCGTATCGATTGATCCATCGTGCGCAGCGGGTCGACGGCGGGCATATCGCGGAGCGGCGTGCGCGCCAGTTTGCCCAGCGTCGGCGGGTCGCTGTAGATGAACGCCGCCCCCGTAATACGATGAATGCGCGCGGCATATGATAAATAGGCTAAGTAGCCTTCGAGATCGCGCGCATCACCAATGCGTTCGATTTGCGCCGCCATACGTGCTAAATCGCGGGTCGCATCCAGGATAACGCCGTCGGGGTAAAAATAGCGCGTCAGTGGATCAACCGGCAGCAGCGTTAAATAATCGTCGAGTTTACGTTCGGCAGATGCGAACAAATCATCGAGCGCATGACGCATCGTGATCACCGACGGACCGGTATCCCAACGATAGCCGCCCGCGCTGATCTCGCTCATTTTGCCGCCGACCTGCGCGTTGGCTTCGACGAGGGTTACGCTGTAACCGCGCGCCGCCAGCCGGATCGCCGCGCTTAGACCACCGATGCCCGCACCAATCACGATAATTTGCTTCATGTCAACCTTTTACCAGAAAAGCGCCGTAAAGCCCCTGTCTTTAGATATGGGGATATAAGGGCGTAGCATTGTGCCTGTCGCTCAATTGTGCTACAATACGCGGAATGCCAGTCGCGGAGTTGACGCTCCCACTGTCTCTCCAACCTAGTGGGGTCAAAGCATGAGCGAGTCTAACACACACTTCAAAGCATTTAAATACCGTCTGTATCCGACGCCCGCGCAGGAACGACAGCTGCTGCTTGTGCTGAAGGTTTATCGCCACTGGTATAACATGTGCGTTTCCGAACGTACATGGGCGTACAAGTTGGAAGGGCGCAGCGTCACTATGTGAAAACATAAGAGGGTGTTACGTTAATAACGATCTACCCAAAATCTGAACGCGCCGATATTTCCGCCGACGAAATACGCCAGATCATCACGGAAAATGGCGCTTTACCGCCGGATTTATCGTCGTAGCGCTCGATAAACAGCAGGAGGACACACCATGACTCACGAGACACTTGTACTCGAATTTACCCATGAAGAGATGGAACAAATCAAGGCGTTGGCACAAAAATACGGCTTCGACTCGCTGCTCGATTATGCGCGCGTCACCCTGTTGGAAGACGAAGAAAACGACGATGAGGACGATCTCGACATCGACCCGGCTGAGGGTTTTCGTCAAGCGTGGAATGAGGTCATGCAGGGTGAAACGATCCCCTTCGACGAATTCTTAAAATCGTCGGAAATTGTGCATGAAAAAAGTTGAGGTTTCTCCATACTTTCAACGAGAAGCACTGCGCTTAGAGAAAAAATATCGTCGCATTTTCGCTGATATAATGCTTTTGGCGAAACAATTAATTGGCGGCGAGACACCCGGTGATCGTGTACAAGAAGTGACGCCGTTTGTGGTTTACAAAGCGCGTGTTAAAAACAGCGACGCGCGCAAAGGCAAAAGCGGCGGTTATCGTGTGATCTACTACATCAAGACCGAAGAACGTATTATTTTGCTGACGATCTACCCAAAATCTGAACGCGCCGATATTTCTGCCGACGAAATACGCCAGATCATTACAGAAAGTGGCGCTTTATCGCCGGATTTATCGGCGTAGATAAGCGCACACCGCGTCACTGGCGATGCGTTGTACATCGTCCGCGAGTGGCGATGGCGCAGAACAACGCAGATACACCCCGTCACCGTTTGCCAGCCACTCGATTTCTGGTACGCCACCTGTGATCTCCCGAAACGCATAATATTCGATGCCGATTGGCAGATTGCCGTAGTCGGTCGAAATTTGATCGTCGAGCGTTGTAACCGTGCGTAACGTATCGACGATGATCATCGGTGCGATTTGCGCGCGCGCCGCGAACTGATGCAAGGCGACGACCACTGCCACCGAAATCGTCGCGGATAGCAGTATCGAAATTAACACTAACCTTCGCTGCCATGACCGCCGAACCAATGCTGCTCTCACCACGACAGCACACCCAAATGCCAGCGCGGGCGCAAAGTAGATTTTATAAAAGTCATGTTCATAAACCGCATTGCGTAAAATGATCACATAGGCGAGCGCCGCGAGCGCTAATGCCACCGTGAACGCGCGCTGTATGGGCGTGCCACGCCGCACGATTCGCCACACCCCGAACCCGCCGAGCATGAGCACGGGCGGCGTAAAAAACAGCACGATATCGCCTAGCTGTCGCTGTAGCCACTGGATGAGCGTGAAATCGGCGGCGGGTTGATAAAACGACTCGACATTGCTGGAGCGCAGTGAAAATGCCCCCAATAAGCGGCTTACGCTGCCCGGTGATGACGCTTCATAGACTGCCATGAGCAGCGCCAACGCCAACAGCGCGACGATGCCCAGCGCTGACAGTTCAAAGCGGCGCCCACGTTCGACGAGGAATAGTGCCGCGATGGTCAGGCACGCCATGAGCAGTACTGCGCCCCATGCCGTCCATACACCGCACACAATCAGGGTTGCCAGTGCGATCCACCCGGCACGGCTCGGTCTTTTAATCCAGCGCTGCAAAACGACGCCGAACAACGCGATAAACATCAACGCGGGCGCTTCGTGGTTGGGCATACGTCCAAAATAGAGCAGCATCGGCGTGAGCGCATAAAACCCCGCGCTCCAAAACGCGGTCTTGTCATCCCACAAACGGCGCGCGAGCGTATAAAATGCCGCGCTGCTGACCAGCGTACACAACGCTGGAATCAAGCGTGCCGCCAGTTCGGTTTCGCCCAACACGCCGATGCTGACCGCAATTGCATACACCACCAGCGGGGGGTGATTACCATAGGCACTAAATGTATCCGGAGTCGCAGCGCTGCGATTGACAACCGGGATCAAACCGAGTTGATCGACACCATACAAGCGCCAGTTGCGCGCCGCCGCGCTGATCCACACGCCGTTGGCGTCATGATGCCCAAAAAACGGCGCATCGATTCGCACCGTCAAAAATCCCCATGCGACGAGCAAAAGTACAATCAGCCGCGCCGGAACACGTTTACGGAACGGCATAAATTTGTACCCCGTTTTCGTCGTAGACCAGCGTCAGCGCGTTCATCCAGTCCAAGCCGAAAGCTGAGCGCTGGTTTTGCGATCCATCAGCGTTGAACCATTCGTTATCGCCGTATATGACGTACTGAATGGCGCAGTTATCCATATCGGCAACCTGTCTTAAAACGGGTAAATTACGGTCGTTTATAAATGGGCGCAACCATTGATCCGTACACGTCGAGGAAAAAAACGCGGCGCGCTCATCGGGTGTCATCTCGTCGGCGTAAAAGCGCCAGGTCTGCGCTTCTTTCGGCTTGGCGTATAGGGTTTCGGGACCCAACCCGACATATGGACGCAGATCGGTGTACACCGGCAGCAAATTCCCCGTCTCCCAACTTGCCAGCACGCGCGTATTCGGCGTGGCGTTGACTTGCAACCATTCGAACGCGCGGATTATGCTGGTGGGTTGAAACGTCGGCTCGCCGGGAAAATACGCCGATAACACGCCCGTCGCCAACCAGAATACGCTCGTCAAACACATAAACGCAATGACAATCCGCGCCACCCACCGCTGCACATTCGCGCGCGGCGATGAAATTTGACCCGCTCGTGTTTCTCTTGATAGCAACATACGCCTGACGCCCAATGCCGCGCAGATCGCCAACGGCACGATCACGCCTTCGGACAGCCGTCGCTGCACGTTGATCGGCAGATACACCAGGATCGGCGCAGCGATCAACCAACCAATGATCAGCGCGTACTCGATACGTGCGCGCTGTACGCGCGCGCGCCGGATGATCAACCGGAACGCCGGAAACGCGAGCCCCACAAGCAGCGCATATGCCAATACATATTCCCAGAGCGGCGGTGAACGCAAACTATTCTGCGCGCTCCATTGCGCGAACGCCGGATTGGTCGTGAAGATATAAACATTGTAGGCGAACAACGGCAGCGTCAGCGCACACACAGCAATCGCCCGCAGCGCCAGTGCACGCGGAAAACGGCGCTGTATTATCCATGCGGTCAGTCCCCATACGCCGCATAACACGTAGATCACCGCCAGATAAAATGGCACGCACAAGCCGACGATGTTGAACAGGACGCCTGCGCCGACGACACGCCATTGCAGTCGTCCTTGATCAATGGGCGTGGGAATCAGGTTGATCAACCCCAACAGCAGTGCCGCCCGCGCCAACGCCAGATGCGGCAAGCCATATACGATCAAAAAGCTAAAGCCTTCGGGGATGGTCAGGTCGGGCATCGCTTGCGCGCCCAACGGAAACAGCACCGTCAACCAGCCGAGTCCACCTGCCAGCGTCGCCAAAATCAGCGCGTGGTAGCGTGTGCGCGGACTATTGATAAACTGCGCGATAAAACGATACAACACGAGTATATAAATCAGGTCGGCGGCGATTCGCATGACTTGAAACGCGATCATCAGCGCGCGCGGCAGTTGCAGATCGTCGCTTACCAACGCGCCGACGAGCTGACCGACGGCGATATAGGGCAAGAACACCAGCGCTTCTGGCGTGGTCGATTCTGGGGTATACACCAGTCGGAACAAAAATTCACCGCGCGCGCCGAGTCGCATTTTGCTCAGATACGAATTGGCGTCCTCGACGCCGAACAGCGCGCCGCCAAACGACCCATCGTCATTTGTTGTATCTGCATTGAACGCAAGCCCATACGGGATCGTCGTTAGCACAACCACGAAGAGCGCAAATCCAATCGCGCGCCGCCATTCCTTCGCTGGAATCATATCAGACCGCGCTGAAGAAAAACGATCAACAGGCGCACGAACGAAAATATGGCGCGTTCGTTGCGGTTAATTGTCATTGAACAGGTCATCGAAGTTGGCATCTTGCTTGCTGTAATCGGGCGGCATAATCACGGTATCGTTGGCATCTGCCCATGCTTGCAGCGCATCCATGACTTCACGAATCGGCGCGCCGGGTTCAAACGCCTCGCCCACCGCCAACACTTGCGGCTCATCGTCACTGCCATCACCCGCATACAGCGCCCACAGACCGTCCGCATTCACATCGATATACGCGCGTTTGGGCATACCGTCCCTCTTTCTTGTTCGATACAATACATCGTAATGGTTAATCCTCAGCCCGATCCTTGAAAAACGAAAGACGAACTGCGCATGGCGTTGCAAATCTTCAACGTGCTAGGACGCACCAAACAAACTTTTGAGCCAATCGAACCCGGTGTCGTGCGCATGTATGTGTGCGGACCGACCGTGTATGACCACGCGCATATCGGTCACGCGAAGAACTATATCGCGTTCGATGTGGTGGTGAAATATCTGCGCTTCAGCGGTTATCAAGTGCTGTACGTCCAAAACATCACCGATGTCGGGCACTTGCTCGACGACGGCACGGATCGCATTTTGAAAGGTGCAGCGCGCACGAAATTGCAGCCGATGCAAGTCGTCGAAACGTATGCACGCGGCTACTTTGCGGATATGGACGCGCTCGGCGTCGTGCGCCCAGATATTTCACCGCGTGCCAGCGCACATATCCCCGAACAGATCAAAATGATCGAAACGTTGATCGCGAAAGAAAATGCATATGTCGCCAACGGCAGCGTGTATTTCGATGTCACCAGCGACCCCGATTATGGCAAGCTGAGCAACCGCCGTCTCGATAAACAGCAGGCAGGCTCGCGCGAAGACGTACGCGGCGATAAACGCACCCCAGAAGACTTCGCGCTGTGGAAATTTGCCGAACCCGAACATATTTTGCGCTGGGAAAGCCCGTGGGGTGAAGGGTTTCCCGGCTGGCATATCGAATGCTCGGCGATGGCGAAGAAATATCTGGGCGATACCTTCGATATTCACGGCGGTGGCATCGACAATATTTTCCCGCACAACGAAAGCGAGATCGCGCAGAGCGAATGCGCCAACGACGCCGATTTTTCGCGCTACTGGATGCTCGTCGGCAGCCTGACGCTGGACGGCGTCAAGATGAGCAAATCGCTCGGCAACGTGCTGAACATCAGCGAGGCGGTCAAGCAGTTCCGCCCAGAAGTGATCCGCATGTTCATGCAGAACGTGCATTACTCCAGCCCCATCGATTACAGCGAAGAGGCGATTCAGGCGGTCGCGCGCGGACATGAACGCATGATGAACGCGGTTACGCTCACACGCCGCGCCATGAACACCGCCGCGATCAGCGACGACGGGAACGCGATTTTGCAGGTCGTCAACGCGACGCGCGCCGCATTCATCGAAGCGATGGACGATGACTTTAATACGCCGACCGCGATTGCCGCGTTGAGCGAACTCACGCGCGAGACCAACAGCCTGCTCAACAGCGATATTGCCGTCGGGCTGGATGTCCTCAAGGCGATCAACGATGTGTATACCGATTTGGGCGGCGCGGTACTGGGGATTGTCCCGCTCAACGACGACTCGGTGAGCGGCGACGCGACGCGCGAAGCGAATCTGATCGAACTCATCATCAAGCTGCGTGCCGAAGCGCGCGCTGCCAAAAACTGGCGCGAAAGCGACCGCTTGCGCGTCCAACTGGCGGAAATTGGCGTCATTTTGGAAGACCACGCCGATGGTACGGTCTGGAAGGTCAATTAGCGTCAATTTGCCCGATTTTACGTTTTATGCGACGATGGACTCTGGTTCAGCTATCAAAGGAGTTCGATCATGCGTAAATGGTTACTGTTGCTTTGTTTGACAGTCGTGTTGGCTGCCTGTGCATCAGGTGGGACACCCGATGATGGCAATACAAGTGGTACGACAGGCGACAGCCCCGACACGGTGGCGCGCACCTGGTTCAACGCCCTGATGAGCGGCAGCAGCGCCGACGCGGCGGCAGTGACATGCAATGCCGAACGCGCCGCCTTTGAAAGCGGCGCCGGTGAGGTTGAAATACCCGGCGAAATCGATTTGTCAGGCGTCACCTTCACGGTCAGTGAACAAACCGATACGACGGCGGTCGTGACGATGTCGGGTAATATGGGCATCACGGTCTCTGGTCAAACCGTTCAACAAGATATCGCCGCTTCTGGCGTGCCGCCGACCGTCAATCTCGTGCGTGAAGACAACGCCTGGCGCGTTTGCAGCTAACGGCAATCGCCTTTTTTATGCCCCATACGCGTTCGCGTGTGGGGTAAAGTTTTTGCTTTGCGCGCCGTTACCGCCCCATTTTTCGTGTACAATCAGCCGCATATTGGCACTACCTCACGAGTGAATACGCATGGTTGATTTTATTTACGGACATTGGGCGATCATGGAAACGCTGCGCGCGGAGCGGCGCGACATCGATCAATTTTTGGTCAGCGAAACCATCGAAGAAAAAGGCACCGCCGCCGATATTTTGACGGTCGCGCTGCAAAAAGGTGTCAAAGTCCAGCGCGTGCCGCGCCGCATCATCGATGACCTCGTGCCAGAGGGCGCGAATCATCAGGGCATGTTGATGCGTACCAGCGATTACCCCTATACCACGCTCGAAGACATATTTGCGCTGGCGAAACGGCGCGGCGAACGTCCATTTTTGCTGCTGCTCGATTTGCTCAAAGACCCGCAAAATGTCGGCTCGTTGATGCGCGTCGCGGATGCGGTCGGCATTCATGGCATCGTCATGCAGGATCGGCGCGGAGTCGGCATTACCCCTGCCGTCGTCAATGCATCGTCGGGCGCGGTCGAACATTTACATATCGCACAGGTGACCAATCTGGCGCAAAGCATGAAAGCCGTCAAAGATCAGGATGTGTGGTTGGTCGGCATGGATATTGGACCCAACGTGCCGCCCATCGATAAAACCGACCTCAATATGAGCATCGGTATCGTGTTAGGCAGTGAAGGCGAAGGGATGCGCCGCCTGGTGCGCGATACCTGTGACATGCTGCTTTGTTTACCGATGCGCGGTGCAATCGCCAGTTTGAATGTGGCGACGGTCGGCGCGACCGCGCTGTACGCGGCGTGGCAAGCGCGCGGTTGGCAGGGCTGGCAGCACGCCGAACGCCCAAGTTTATAGCTGATTTACCCGTAATGTCAGCGCGTAATCGCGGCTTTCGCCCGATTTGAGTATACGCAAATCGCCGCTCGTGCGCGCCGCCGTCCGTCCGCCAATCGCGCTGCTGTTGGCGGGTTCGATGCCGCACACATATGCCCCTTGCCCCATCATTTTCCACTCGAATAAATGCGGCAGCGACCTGTGTTCCCATAGCAGTTCGACGTTCAAGCCGAGCGATGGATTGTGCAGTTGCGCCCGTCCTTCGCTCAAATCATGAAGAAAAACCTGTTCGCGATAGCCCGCCGTCGGTGCTTGAAACCGCGACCAATCAGCGATGCCCGCTTCGGCGTCGGCGTCGCGGGGATGCGTTTCGGTGACGGGTAGTTCGAGCGTCGTCTCAGGACTCATCAGCGGAAAGCCAAAATTGAAGTGATACAGGATCATATGCGGCTGTGGCTGAAAGCCGATATTGGTGACTGTATCGTTGATCGTCAATTGAGATGACCCCAGCGTCGTCCGAATGCGCCGTGTCATGCGCAGATTTTCGCCAAACAAGCGCGCCTGATCCACGACACCACTTATTTCGATGTGATACTGCTCACCAACCCAATCGCCGCGCATAAAAACATCTCGTGCGGGCGTCGTGCCAATGCGACCATGCAGCCCGAATGACTCGCCGCCGTCATCCCCCGGCGACCCGAATTGATCCAAGCCGCAGGTCGCCAGCAAGCCGCCACCGAAGGTACGTAACCAGCCCACCCCATCCGGCTGGTAAAACGCCGGATGCACCTCGCCAGCCGGCGATTCCCACGCGATAGGGATGTCGTTGAAGCGACACGAGCCAATATCCAGCGCGCGGTCGGGCAGCACACGAAACGTCAGCCCGCCGCCTGTATATACATCGAGCGTCCGCATTCCGCGCCCCGCCCCATCGCTGATCTCGCCCGCGCGCACGCCCGCGATCTGCTCGATGCGCCCGACCTGTTGCAGAAGTTCTTCACGTGTCCATGTGCGACCGTACAAAGTCGTCATATCAAGAGCCTGTTAACCGGAGAGAGGGTGAGGTTTCTTTCAGTCCCTGAACCATGCATCGCTCGCCGCAGGCGGCGTGTAAAAATCGGTCCATGCGCGGCTGTGCTGCGTCGCAATCGCGCCAAGTTTTTCCGCGCGCGGCAGTGCCACATCGCGCAAAAACGCAGTCCGATTTTCCGGCGTCAGAGTCACGGCTTCTTTCCAGATCGCACGCCCTGCCAGCCAGCCGCTTGCGCCTGCCGTACTGGCGATCTGCGCTTGCTCCGCGAACACCTCAAAATCGACGCCCGCGCTCAACAATACCCACGGCACGGTACAGACCGCGCTCACCCGTTCACAGGTGCTTTGCCACAACGCGCGATCCGCATTGAACGCCGCATCGACGGGGAATTCCAGTTTGAGCACATCCGCGCCCGTACTGGTCAGGCGTTCCGCCGTGTCGATGACGATTTGCGGGCGCAGCGCGGCAAAATCGGCGCTTTCTTTAGCGATACTCGCGTCCGTACTGTACGACATCGGTTCGAGAAAGACAGGCAGATCGTGCGCGTGACTTTCCTGTACCACCTGTCGGATTACCCCCTCAACTTCTTCCGCCAGCGCGCCGCTGTGTGGGTGATAATACGCCAGCAGTTTAACGGCGGACGCGCCCATCTTCTTGATCTTGCCCAGCGTCCACTGTGGGTCGAAAATCAGCTTGCGATACGTCGCGTCGCCGCTATACCCGCTCTCTTCATACGACATCAAAAACCCACACGAGCCGCGCGTGTGCATGGCAGGCATCAAACCATATTGGTTGTCGAGCAGTACTGCGCTCGTCTTGGTCGTCAGCGCAGATACGATCTCACCTTTGATCGCCGCCGCGTCGTCGTAGCTCGTGCCGTCGGGCAGCATCTTACGGTAGCTACCGCGTTGATCGAACGCCAAAATCGTAAAAATGTGATCGTCGGTGCTGGTCGTTTTCAGCCCGCGCCAGCGTCCGGGTGTCAGTTGTGTCGTCATGTACTGCTCCTTGAACCATGAAAGGATTGAACCACAGAGAACACGCAGAATATAGGGGCTTTTGAACTATTTCTGTGTGTTCTCTATGGCTAAAGGCTTTTTGCGGTTTGCATGAATGCTTCAACCTGCGCGCGCGTCGCCGCGCCCGCCATTGGACCCTGAACCGTCACCGCCAGCGCGCCGCACGCATTGGCGTATCGTGCCGCGTGCTGGGGTGTATCGCCGCCGAGCCAGCGCACCAAAAAGCCAGCGTCAAAACAGTCACCCGCACCCGTTGGATCAACCTCATCGACGATGAAACCGGAGACGTGGGTTGTTTCATCAGCGCTGTACACCGTGCAGCCGTCCGCGCCATGGGTGATGACCACGACGCGCCCGCTTTTTCCGGCGGTCAGCGCGCGCGCCGCTGCTTCAACGGATGCTTCACCCGTGAGCAGCATGGCTTCATCGGCGGTCGGCAAAATGACATCGGCGGCGGCGATGAAGGGCGCGAACGCCGCGCGCGCTTGATCGAGCGGCATCAACTGCGGGCGGATATTCGGATCAAAGCTGATTTTCGCCCCATTCGCTCGCGCTGTTTCCAACATATGGACGCCCAGCGCGAGTGCATCAGCGTGCATCGACAACGACGACCCCATGATGTGCAAACAGCGCAGCTTATCGAACAGCGCCGCAATGTGCGGACGATCCAGCAGCGCGGACGATAACTGTCCGGCGGCGGCATGACGCAGATGATACACAAAATCACGCGCGCCACCCGTCGTATAGGCTACAAACGCCGCCCCTGTCGTGTAACCGGGCAGCGCGATCACGCCGGACGTATCGACGCCATCGGTGATCAGTTGATCGAGCAAGTTACGCCCGAACGCGTCGGGTCGTCCGTCGTGCGCCGCGCCGATACAGCCAATCGCGCCAACGGTTGCGCCCAATCGCGCCGCCTGTACCGCGAAGATAAACGGCGCGCCGCTTGGATACGGACCTGTAAAGCCGCCCGCATGATCGAGCGGCACATCCAGCGCTGTCCGCATGATCTCGACCAGTGCTTCGCCGAAGGTGAGAATATCTAAAGGGTAGATCGTCACATCAAGTCCCCGCCATCGGTTGCAACCCGCCGTGACATTATGCTGATAACTCAGCCACGCCGACGATATGCTTGACCAGAACTTCGGCGTCATATTGTCCACGCGGCAAGTTTGCCGCCACGCGCCCGCGCCGCATGACCACGCAGCGATTCGCCACTTCGAGCACATCCTGCATGGTGTGGCTGATCAAAATCACCGGAATGCCCTGTTCGCTCAACGAACGCACCAGCGACAAGACTTTGCGCTGTTCTGGCACACCGAGCGCCGCTGTCGGTTCATCCATGATGACCAGTTTGGCATTCCAGTAAATCGCGCGCGCGATCGCAACCGCCTGGCGCTGACCGCCCGACAAATTGACCAGATTTTGTTTGAGCGACGGGATATGAATATCGAGCCGATCCAACACTTTCGAGGCTTCCTGGCGCATCCATTCGTCATCGGTGACGGAGATGAAGCCGAACAGCTTTTTTTGCTTCTCCTTGCCCAAGAACACGTTCGCACCCACATCAAGATTTTCTGCCAGCGCCAAATCCTGATAAATCGTCTCGATGCCGCTGTCGCGGATTTGCGAGGGTCCGTGTCCGGTGATGTCCGCGCCGTCGAACGTAATTTGACCACCGTCCGGTCTATAGACGCCAGAAATGCACTTGATCAGTGTAGATTTCCCTGCGCCGTTATCGCCTAAAAGGGCGACGATCTCGCCGCGCTCAACTTGAAAATCAACCTGATTTAACGCCGTCAAGCCGCCAAAATGTTTGCTGACGCCAACGCATTGCAATACGATCTCAGACACTTGTCCGCAGCCTTTCCAGCGCTTCTTGCGCCTGGTTGACCAGCACCGCCACGATGATGACGACACCGACGACGATGAACTGCCAGATCGAATCGACGTTCAAAATCACCAATCCGGTTTGCAGCACGCCGATGATCAACGCGCCAATGACCGCCCCGCTCACCTTACCTTCGCCGCCGAACAAATTCGTCCCGCCGATCACGACCGCGGCGACCGATTGCAGCAGTGCGACCTCACCTGCCTGTGGCGCGCCCGCCGTAAACCGGAAGCTGTGCAGCACGCCCGCGATTCCGGCGGTGAACGCTGAGATCACATAAATCACGATCAAATGACGGCGCACGTTGATACCCGCGCGAATCGCGGCATCGGGGTTGCCGCCGATCGCATACGTGTGCCGCCCAAAACGCGTGCGCCCCAGAATGAACGCAAAAATGACCACGACCACCGCCGTGATAATGACTGGATACGGCAGCAGCGCCGAAATTCCGCGAATGACATCCGGCGGTAAATCTGGCGGACGCTGAAACGGCACGACCCCTTGACCCGGCACCAGATAGAGCAGACTGCCATTGCCGATCGCGCGCATTACATCGCGCAGTTCGGATGGCAGATTGCCGACGACCTGCTGCCCATCGGTGAGCAAGAACGCCGCGCCGCGAATGATGCCAAACATGCCCAGCGTGGCGATGAATGGCGGAATCTTGACGCGCGCGATAAGCACGCCGTTGATGAAACCGGGAATCAAGGCGACCAGCAGCGCCATACTCACGCCGATCACCATCGCGGTCGGCACCGCAGTGCCGCCAAGCACGAGATCGCGCATACTCCGAGCCGAAATCACCGACGCTAGTCCGACCGTCCAGCCGATGCTCAGATCGATACCGCCCGTGACGACGACATACGTTTGACCAATCGCCATCAGCGCGACCAGCGTGCTGGTGACGAGAATATTCGAGAAGTTATTCAGGCTAAAAAAGCCTGTGCCTGTTGCAGAAAAGAAAATAACCATCGCCAGTAAAAACAGGTATGCCCAACTTTTGGCGAGAAAATCGAGCGCTCTGTCGCGCGTCGGGGATTGTTTTATTACCGGTGCAGTTGCAGCCATAAAGATTTATCCTGCGTCTCAAAAAAATGTACACAAGGGGGAACATCACAGATGCCCCCCACCTTCTAATCCCCCCGCTTGCAGCGGTGGAAACATACCAGCCCTCACCCTAAATCCCTCTCCCACAAGGGGAAAGGGACTTTCTACCACGTTTCTCCCCTTCTCACACAAACGAGAGAAGGGGTCGGGGGATAAGGGGTACGATGCGTTTTTTAATTCCCCGTATAGATGAATCCTGCCATCATCGGGTCATCGACGTTTTCGGGGGTGAAGACCGCGTAGCCGGTCGGGATGCGTTCTGGCATCGACGTGACGCCGCGCGCGGTCGCAATTGCCGCCACCACGCCCAGGTAACCCATGTCGGCAGGTTTCTGCGCGATCACCAGTGAGACCGTGCCGTCACGCAGATAACCGATGTTTTCTTCGCTGGCATCGAACAGCGCGACCTGCACTGCGCCGTCGCCCAAGCCTGCATTTTCAATCGCTGCGCCCGCGCCCAACGCGCCGAACGTGTTGGTCGCAAACATCCCCGTGATTTCTGGGTTCGCCTGTAAGACGGCGGCGGTTTGCTGCTGCGCGGTATCCGCGCTGTTTTCGTTGTAATCGACACGGACGACGACCAAGCCACGATCCGCCGCCGCTTGTTCGCAGCCATCTTCACGTTGATCAGTCGTGCTGATGCCCGGACGCACGTTCTGGATGTAGATTTGTGCGCCTTCACCCAACGCATCTGCCAGCGCCGAACACGCAATATAACCGCCCTGCGTGTTATCCGACCCGATATAGCTCAACGGGAACGTGACTTCGCCCGCCGCGTAATCGCCGTCACCGATGAACGTATCGACGGTGATGACCGGAATACCTGCTTCGAAGGCTTCTTCCAATACGGGGATCGACTGCTGACGGTCGTTCGGGGCGGTGACGAGCGCGTCGATATCACCGCGCGCGGTCAGCGCTTCGATGATCGGCGCGGACACCGTGACATCGAACGCCGATGGGTCTTGTTGAATAACGGTGATGCCGAAACGAGCCGCCGCCGCATTGACGCCGCGCGACATCGTGATATAGAACGGATCAGGATTCACACCCGGCACGAATGCCAGATTGTAGCTGTCATCCAGGCGCGGCTGGACTTCCGCCGTACCGCTCGTATAGATGAAGCGCGCTTGGTCGGGGTCATCGACGTTATCCGCCGTGAACACTGCATAACCCGTTGGGACACGTTTCGGAATGCTCTGGAAGCCGTCGAGATACGCGGTCGCCAGCGCCACGCCCAGATAGCCCATGTCTGATGGTTTTTGCGCGATCACGAGTGAGACCGTGCCATCACGCAGATAACCGATATTTTCTTCACTGGCATCGAACAACGCGACTTGCACGCTGCCCGCCAAGCCTGCATTTTCAATCGCTGCGCCCGCGCCCAACGCGCCAAACGTGTTGGTCGCAAACATCCCGGTGATTTCTGGGTTCGATTGCAACACGGCGGCAGTTTGCTGCTGCGCGGTATCCGCGCTGTTTTCGTTGTAATCGACACGGACGACGACCAAACCACGATCCGCCGCCGCTTGTTCGCAGCCGTCTTCGCGTTGATCAGTCGTGCTGATGCCGGGACGCACGTTCTGGATATAAATCTGTGCGCCTTCACCTAACGCATCCGCAAGTGCGGAACACGCGATATAACCACCCTGCGTGTTATCCGACCCGATATAGCTCAACGGGAACTGGACTTCGCCCGCCGCGTAATCGCCATCACCGATGAACGTATCGACGGTGATGACCGGAATACCGGCTTCGAAGGCTTCTTCCAACACCGGAATCGACTGCTGACGGTCGTTCGGGGCGGTGATGAGCGCGTCGATATCACCGCGCGCGATCAACGCTTCGATGATCGGCACGGACACCGTGACATCGAACGCCGACGGGTCTTGTTGAATAATGGTCACGCCCAAATCGCTGGCGGCTTGGTTGACGCCCGCGCTCATCGTAATATAGAACGGATCAGGGTTTACCCCCGGCACAAACGCAATCGTATAGTTCATATCGTCTTGCGCTGCTGCCATCGATACCACACCCAACAGAAGTGCGACGACGAGCAAAAGTGAAACTTTACGGGTTAACATACAAAGGACTCCTTGATTAAAAGCAAGTTATTTATCGAGAAAAGCTCTGGTATCGGTACCATAGGGCGCTGCGATTATTTGACCAATCACCTCCTTAAGCGGTATTTTTCCGATGAGTATAAACACGCGACGGCGGCGTCGCAACAAACCATTTAGGTCAACCCATGAAAATTCTGATCATCGTAAGCGGCGGTGATGCGCCCGGCATCAACGCAGCGCTGTTTCATCTGGCGGATACAGCAGCACAGCACGGCGATACGCTGATCGGCGCGCGTGGCGGTTTTTCCGGCGTGCTCGCGGAGCAGTTTATGCCGCTCGATGCGCGTGCGCTCGCGCCGCTCATCGGCTTGGGCGGATCGTTCTTGCCCTCCAGTCGCGATCCGGTTTTGAAGGAAGAAACCAATCGTCAGCAGCTCCAGGCTATTTTCAAGCGACACGGGTTCGACCATCTGATCTTGTTTGGCGGCGGCGGCACGCTGCATTATTTGCCGCCCATTTTACAAACGTTAGGCATCAACTGCGTGGGCATTCCGACCACCATCGATAACGACATAGCGGCAACCACTTACTCACTCGGTTTTCACAGCGCGTGTGAGTTCGCCTATCATGCGGTTGATGGGATTCGGGCGACGGCGGGCGCGCTTGAAGGACGCTTATTCACGCTCGAAACGCTCGGCGGCGACTCGGGTATGCTCGCGCTTTCAATTGCGTCGGGGTCAAGCGCAGACGGCGTCTTGCTGCCAGAATACCCGAACGTGGATGAAGATGCGCTGGCGGCGCGCCTGAAAGCGGCGATTGTGCGTAAGGGACACGCGCTGCTCGTCTACAATGAATATGTGCAAGGCAAAAACGAATTGATCGAGCGGATCGCCGTCAAAGTTGGGGTGCGTTTGCGCGATACACGCTTAGGACATGCACAACGCGGCGGTACATCCGTACATATGGATCGTATTCTCGCACAAGATTTTGCCAGGATCGCCTATGGTGCGGCGCAGCAGCGCGTGTCTTACGGGATGACCGTTTTGGAGCAGTCCACTCATTTTGCTTTCTTACAGCAGCATTTCATCGAGGAAGATAGGGTCAAAGCACCGAACCCCTATGCATACAACCTGATCAATGGAATTACGCCGTGAATATTCTCGCGTTCGATTTTGGTGGGACGCGCACCCGCGCTGCCTGGTATACCGTCGAAGACGCGGGCAGTGTGCCAATTCAGCACCACCGCGCCGAACAAGCCACGCAGTCGAGCGACCCGGTTGCGCGCTTGATCGAACGGCTGATCGCGCTCGGTCGCGGCGTGATCCCCGACGGCGCGACGCCCGATGCGATTGGCATTGCCGCGCCGGGTCCCGCCGATAACGCGCGCGGCGTGATCTATCACTCGTATGCGCTGCCAGGGTGGAAAAATGTGCCGTTAGGTGATTTTTTGCGCGATGCTTTTCATGCGCCCGTCTATATGCACAATGACGGCAGCATGGGCGCGCTTGCCGAAGGCTGGGCGGGTGCGGGGCGGGGCGCCAACCCGCTGATCTATATGACCATCAGTACCGGCATTGGCGGCGGCGTACTTATTGACGGACAGTTGTTCACAGGCTGGAGCGGACTCGCCGCTGAGCCGGGGCATCTCGTTGTCACTGCGCCGGATGGCACGCCGACGCGCTTAGAAGCAGTCGCTTCGGGGACAGCGCTGGGTGAGCGTGCGCGTTTCTTGATTGAGACGACTGATACGCCGTCATCCCTGCGACAAGTCGCGGTCATCGATGGGGCGGCGGTCGGCACGGCAGCGGCGAACCGTGATGCGCTTGCGCTGCACATCGTCACGCAAGCCGGGACGATCCTCGGTTATGGCATTGTCTCGCTGCTGCATCTGTTTAGCCCCGAAGCAATCGTCATCGGCGGCAGCACGGCGAAACTTGGCGCGTTGTTGTTCGATCCAGCCCGCGCCGCCATTGATCAGCACGTGCTGGACGCGCGTTATCTGCCGCCTAACTTGATTCGTCGCGCACATTTTGGTGAAGATGTGTGTTTGATCGGTGCGGCGATGTATGCGGCGCGCACAAACTGACCGCACGCTAAACCTCACCCCGCACGCGCCTCGTTTTCAGCCCTCACCCCCTGCCCCTCAGCCCTCAGGGCGAGGGGAGAAAAACCTTCGCGGTAGGGGAAGTCCTTCTCCGTGACGGAGAAGGATTTAGGATGAGGGCAATCTGCGTAAGGTGAGCTAAAAGTGACTACGCGACCAGCGCCGCTGCTGCGCTGTTGACAGTACCTTCTGCCAGCGCGCTCAACTTTTTGTCGGTCGCTTCTTCTTCATCGAGGCTTTCGCGCAGCAATGTAACTGCATCGGCTTCGCCAAGAAGTTCGGCATACGCGATCGCCGTGCCGTAGCCCGAAATTTCGTAATGTTCGACTTTTTGCGCCGCGCCGATCAAGGCTGCGTCACGCACTTCCTTCGCTGCTTCTTCTTCAATCGCTTCTGCGCCTTCCGCGATTAAGCCTTCCATGCCTTTGCATTTGACGCCGCCGTGAGTCTCGCCCATCGCCTTCAAAACGCGATCCAGACGTTCAATCTGTCCCTGCGTTTCGCTCAAGTGCGTTTCGAACCCCTTCTTGAGTTCGGGATTGGTGGCTGCTTTCGCCATTTTTGGCAGCGCTTTCGTCAATTGGTTTTCCGCGCTGTACAGGTCTTTCAGATTATGAACCAACAGGTCGCGCAATGTTTCCATCTTCATGATTAGCCTCATTTGCTCATGCAGAACACTATCCTCACTTTAGTCCACGTTCTCAAAAATGTTCCGCGAAATAAGCTGAGCGGATGCCAAAAATAGGACACAATCGTCGCAATTGACCTATGCTGGCATAGGTTACTTTGCTCATTCTTGATGGAAAAGCGCGCGCGTTTAGGACTTATTTAGACACTTAGGAGTATCGTTACGAAATTCGTAAACAG
Organism: Aggregatilineales bacterium; assembly: GCA_038207205.1. Classification (GTDB taxonomy): domain Bacteria; phylum Chloroflexota; class Anaerolineae; order Aggregatilineales; family Phototrophicaceae; genus Flexifilum. Next base: position 20,173 of record JBBRAA010000024.1, on the reverse strand, counting down.
CCTTCGTCGCGGTCGCGATGACGTGCCCAATAGAAAGACACGCAGCATGAACGATTTTATTTGTATCAGCCATCTCCGATGGGACTTTGTCTGGCAGCGTCCCCAACACCTCCTTTCGCGAATGGCGCTGACGTACCGCGTTTTATTCGTCGAAGAACCGATGACTGCGATGCATCTGCGCGAGCCACAGATCGAAGTTACGCCGCGTGTATTGCCCAATGGCGCGCAGATCAATGTCGCGCGTTTGCTTGTGCCCGCTGCTCATGATGAATGGATTGGGCATGGCGACCCGCGTACGCAGCCGATCTATCAGGCGCTGCTGAACGAATATCTGAAGGCAAATCGGTATCAACAGCCGATCTTATGGCTGTATACGCCGATGGCGCACGATTTTACGTCGATCCCACATCGTCTTTTAGTTGTCGATGTCATGGATCAGTTGTCGGCGTTCAAAGGTGCGCCGCATGATCTGGTCGATTACGAGGCGCAGTTATTACCGAAAGCGGATGTCGTTTTCGCGGGTGGCACCAGCCTGTTTCATGACAAAAAGCTGTTCAACCAGCACACCTATTGTTTTCCGAGCGGCGTCGAAATCGAACACTTTGCGCGCGCCGCAAACCGTGATGCGTTTGCTCCACCCGCGCCGCTCGATACGCTGTCTGCACCGATCATCGGCTACTTCGGCGTCATCGACGAACGCATGGACATGGAGTTGATTCGCACGATGGCGCAGCGTCATCCCGAATGGAACATCGTTTTGTTAGGACCCGTTGTCAAAATCGACGCGGCGGAACTGCCACAAGCGTTTAATCTGCATTATCCCGGTATGCGTTCGTATGCAGACCTGCCCGCGTATCTGGCGCATTTCGATGTCGCGCTGATCCCGTTCGCACTCAATAAATCGACGCGTTATCTCAGCCCGACCAAGACGCTCGAATATATGGCGGCGCATAAACCCGTCGTCTCTACCGCCATCGAAGACGTGCGGGCGCTGTACGGCGAAGTCGTCCAGATCGGCAGCACCCATGACGAATTTATCGTGCATGTCGAACAGTCTTTGAAGTGTTCATCACCCGATCGGCTAGCCAAAGAACGCGCGTTACTCGTTCAGCATTCGTGGGACAACATCGTCGCGGGAATGCTTGTCCTTTTGGAGCCGCGCCCGGTACAACTGCCGCGCCGCGTGCCTGCCCCCATACAAACTACTGCTGTGAAAGTGAGCTAAATCAATGACTCAGAAAATCGTCATTCTCGGCGCGGGTCCTACCGGATTAGGGGCGGCTTATCGTCTGCAAGAACTTGGACACAACAACTTTACGATTTACGACCGTAATGCCTATGTCGGCGGGCTGGCGACCAGTTTTGTCGATGCCGCCGGGTTCACCTACGACATCGGCGGACATGTCATGTTTTCGCACTATCCGTATTTCGATGCGCTGGTCGATAAACTACTCGGTGACGACTACACCGAAATCATGCGCGAAGCCTGGGTATGGATGATGGATCGGTTCGTACCGTATCCATTCCAGAACAACATCCGTCATTTGCCGCCCGAAGTCGTGCTCGACTGTGTATTGGGTTTGATCGACTCGCAGCAGCAGCCCGAAAAACTTAAAGCCGCGCGTAATTTCGATGAATTGATCGACGCCCAGTTCGGTAAGGGCATCGGGTCGATTTTCATGAAGCCGTATAACTTCAAAGTATGGGCGCACCCCGTCAGCCATATGAGCGTCGATTGGCTCGGCGAACGTGTGTCGCTGCCGAACTTGCAGCACATTCTGAAAAACGTGATTTTAGGCGAAGATACGGTGTCGTGGGGACCTAACAACACCTTCAAGTATCCACGCTATGGCGGCACGGGCGGTTTATACACCCCGTTCATGAAATATGTCGGTAATCGCGTTCGCCTGAACAAGGAAGCTATCAGCATTGACCCGCAGCGCAAACAAATCTCGTTCCGCGATGGCGATGTGGTCGATTACGATGTGCTGCTTTCGACCATGCCGCTCGATTTGCTCATCGGGCGCATCAACGCCGCCCCTGATTCAATACGGGCGCAAACGCATCACCTGCATCATTCAAGCGGCTTGATCGTCGGCGTTGGCGTCAATCGTCCCGTCGATACATCGAAGTGCTGGCTGTATTTTCCAGAACCGACCGCACCGTTTTATCGCAGCACGTATCTGAACAACTATTCACCAGAGATCACGCCCGACCCGAATCAACATCTGCTGCTGACCGAAACCAGCTACAGTCCGTACAAATCCGAGGACAAAAGCACAATTGTCGATCGCGTCGTGCAGGGCTTGATCGATGTCAAACTGCTGCATGAATCCGACCGCGCGCTGATCGCCAGCACGTACCTGATCGATGTCGATTACAGCTATCCCGTGCCGACGACCGATCGTAATCATGCCTTGGCGATGATTCAGCCGTGGCTGATGCAGCACGACATTTACAGTCGCGGACGTTTCGGCGCGTGGGAATACGAAATCGGCAATATGGATCACTCGGTCATGCAAGGCGTCGAACTCGTCAACCATTGGCTGCTCGGTCAACCCGAAACGACCTGGAAGAATTTCGCCAAGGCTGACGCACCGATCACCATCAACACCGACGATGATTTTTACTCGACTCCTGGTCACGGCTGGGTACGGGCGGGCAGCGCGACGCTTAGCGAAGCCGAACCGACCATGACCCATGTCAGCATCGACGCCGCCGATTAATCGATGGCAAGCTGACCTACGAAAGTGATCGTTCATGGCAGACACGTTGTTCAACAGTTTTTTCATCGGTGGCTTTGAAGCCTCCACGCATGTCCTGCGTTCTGGTAAACGCCTCGATATGCTGGAGGCAACCGGACACACGCGCCATATCCGCCGTGATTATCAACGGCTGATGGATATGGGCATCAACACCGCCCGCACGGGGATACGCTGGCACTTGATCGAGCAGCGCGCCGGCGTTCATGACTGGTCGAGCGCGCTGCCGATGATCCGTTCGGCGCGTGAGACTGGAATGCAGTTGATCTGGGATTTACTGCACTACGGTTATCCCGACGATATCGATTTGTTCTCAACCGCCTTTTTGCGGCGTTTTCGCAAACTCGCGCGTGCGTTCGCGCATGTGCTGGCACAAGAAACCGATTACGCGCCCTACATTTGCCCGGTCAACGAAATCTCGTTTTTCGCATGGGCGGGTGGGGATGGCGCGCACATGAATCCGTTTGCTAACGGACGCAGCTTTGAACTTAAATGCCAGCTCGCACGCGCCGCGCTGGAAGCGACCGACGTGATGTGGGAAGTATTTAGCGACGCGCGTATTTGTCACGTCGATCCGGTGCTGCACATCGTGCCGAACCCCGATCGACCGTATGAGATTGCCGACGCTGACGGGTATCGAATCGCGCAGTATCAAGGCTGGGATTTGCTCGGCGGCATATTCAAGCCAGAAGTCGGCGGTGAGGCACGGCATCTTGACGTGTTAGGCTTGAACTTTTACCCAAACAACGAGTGGGTCTACAAAGGCGACACGCTCAAACGCCACGACCCGCGCTACAAACCATTTCGCGAAATCATCCGCGAGGTATATTCGCGCTACCAACGTCCGATGTTCATCGCGGAAACCGGTGCTGAAGGCGATCAGCGCGTTGAGTGGTTGCGGTATATGTGCAGCGAAGTGCGCGCCGCCATCGACGAGGGCTTGCCCGTACATGGCATCTGTTTGTACCCGATCATGAATTTTCCCGGCTGGGAAGATGATCGCGATTGCCAAAACGGCTTGTGGGAATACCCCGACGCAAACGGCAACCGCCAACCCTATCATCCACTCGCGCAAGAACTGATACGCCAGCAAGCCATGTTCGAACCGATATTACAGGTTCAAAATTTCAGCCAATTTTCCTAGTCCTAGTTCGTACTAATGGGGCTTAAGCACCGACCAAATCTCCTGTAGAGTCATCGTATCATGTGCAAGGCGTAAGCTGGTTCATACTCCTCTCATCGTCCACCTCAGCCGCTTGCCTGAAGCAAAACAGGAGTGTAGAGGTTATTATGAACTACAACATCGCCGTCGTTGGAGTCGATACTGACGCGCAGCACAGCATCAACCAGTTTTTTCGTGGACAAAAAGTCCAGCCCATTGAATTGAGCTATATACTCTCCGACAAGATTATGGCGCAAAGCGCCACGTTCGATCTGGTCGTCCTGGATATGCCACCGATACGATCCGTGCGTGACTCCGAACGACTTTTTCAATGGGTGAAAGCCTGGCGTCATATTCCGATTGTCGTTTTAATACAGCCTTCGGATGTGCGTCTGACGATTCCGTTACTCGATGCGGGCATTGATAATTATCTGGTCAAGCCTTTTTCTGTCGAAGAACTGTGGGCGAAAGTTCACGCGCTGCTGCGACGGCTCAAACCGACATCGATGCCCGGTGAAACGCATCGCACCATCGAGATTGGCGGTTTTCAAATCGATATCGTCGCGCGCCGTGTGTTCATCGATGATGGAGACATCCATTTGACGCGTAAAGAATTTCTCCTGCTCAAAGACCTCGCCACGCACATGGACTCGATCCGTATGCACGAAGAGCTGCTGGCAACCGTGTGGGGCGGCGAATATGGCAACGCCAATCATTATCTGCATATCTATTTAGGCAGAATCCGCAAGAAATTAGGTCCAGTTTACGCCTCGCTTATCGAAACCATCCCCAGCATGGGGTACATGCTTCGCTCACGTCTGGGTACTGCGCAGTAAATCAAAGGTCAAGCATCAACCCTATCCCCCAACCGCAGCTCTAGCGATAGAGAGGAGGGAGCAGCTCTCGACGAGTACCCCTCTCCAAGTATTGAAGCGCGACATGCGCCCGCTGATGGGTGATGTGTTTGTTCCTATCTGGCGCAGAGGGTCAATCGCAGCGCATTTTGATGTATCATGGCAGCATTGTTGACAGGAATATGTGTCTTGAAACTACGGCTGTCGCTGCTGATTCTGATCACTTTTTTGCTCGCCGCGTGCCAACAGAGCGCGGTCGAAGATATTGAAGATATTCCCACCATCGCTGTCATCGAAGACCTGGCGACGGTCTTCCCGCTCACGCAAAACGCGCCGCCCGTACCCTTCAACGATACGGTAACAGCGTTCGCGCGCGTCGATAATGGCTTGAGCGATCTGGCGGGATGGCGCTACGTCGTCACCCTGCAATTCGATGGCGTGTTTGCCCGCACCAGCCGCGCAATCGCTGGGTCAGCACGCGCCGAAGTCTGGTTCAATCAACTGGCGTCAGCGCGGCGCATCACGTTCGCCACCGATGGTCCACTGTTTGAAGAAACCGGACAAGTCGTATATGAAGCCGTGCGTCTGGCGCGCGATGCGTTCCTGGTGCGTGATAGTATGTGCGCGCAAAACCTGGCAGGGCAAGCGGGCGACGCCCAAACCGCCGCCGACATCGGTGCGGGCGATCTGGTCGGTGGGGTGGCGCGCGCGTTCCCGGCAGGGCGACGCGCGGTCATCAACGGACAGGACGTATATTCGTACCGCTTCGACGATGCCGATTTAGTCGTCCCATCGGTACGTCTGGGCGATGGCAGTTCGCAGCGCATCATCAGCTACGATTTGTGGATTGCGCCATCGGCGGCTGCGGTGACTCGTCTGTACGTCAATCTGGAAGTCGAAAACGTCATGCTGCTCGATAGTCAACTGCCCGTGAGCGGACAGATTATTATCCGCTATGACCTGCACGATGTTGGCACGCCATCGAACATCAGCGTGCCAAACGGCTGTTAGCCTTTCATCTTTCCCTGTACAGTGAGCATACAGGCGATGGACGTTACACCATGTGTGTAATCAGTTCACTCAGTTGCATCTGTTCATGACGAATATGCGGCAGCACTTCACGCCCATAAAAATCGATGACCGCTTCTTGCCCCGCTTGCCCCGAATGGATATACAGATGGGTAACGCCCGCCGCGCTCATTTTTTCGATGTTCTCGATATGCGTCTGGGCATCCGCGCCGACGACCCAGTTTTCTGTAACTTTATTGAGCGAGAGTGCCGCTTCAGCCCGTTCCAGAATATCGCGCGGGTTGGGGTTATCGACAAATTCCGTCCATGCGTTCGGGAGAAAACGCCACATCTGCGCGGCGTAATTGCTCGATTGGCGTTCACCGACAAAGACAAAACTTTCGGCATGAATCGGCATGTGTGCCGGGTCTTTACCACTCTTACGCGCGCCAATTTCAAAGGCGCGGCGCATCTCTGGCATGACCACACTTTCCGCATCGCTGATCAACCCGTCGCCATGCTCTCCGGCGAGTTTCATGCTATTTTCGCCAGATGCCGCGATGAAAATCGGGACAGGTTGTTCAGGCAGTGTATACAGCTTTGCGCCCGTCGTCTGGTAATATCTGCCTTTGAAGTTTGTGACCTCACCTGTCCATAATTGGCGAATCAACGTGACCGCTTCGCTCAATCGTTCGGCGCGCTCGTCATAATCAGCCCAATCACCGGTCGCCGCTTGCTCGTTGATGGCTTCGCCAGAACCAACGCCCAAAAAGACGCGATTCGGATACAGCGCACCCAACGACGCGAACGCTTGCGCGACAATCGCCGGATGATAGCGGAATGTCGGACACGTCACACCTGTCCCCATTGGAATTTGGATGTGCTGCCCCAACGCACCTAATAACACCCACGCAAAGCCCGAATACCCTTGATTATCCATCCAGGGTTGAAAATGATCACTCGTCCAGACCATGTCAAATCCCGCTTGTTCAGCGCGGATTCCAAGATCGATCAAACGCGGCTGCGTAAATTGTTCGTGTGATAACACAAAACCAACCGAGACCATGAAAAGACTCCTCTACTCGTCTTTTCATTAGACATCGGTTAATACAGGTTTGCATGCGCCAAAGCACCTAACACTCAGCGCCTTTTGAAGTGTCTTTGTTAAGGCAGTGTCGCGGGTTTTTTCTTAGAGTAAATGCGCTTTCTCAATATCAGCATAGTCATACGCGAGTTCGCGCCATGCCTTGCCCAACCGCTTGAAGCCTTCTTCAATCTCGGTCGGTTTTTGCGCGGCGAAATTCAGCCGTATCTTATAGCTGCCCGATCCATCGGTGAAAAATACGCTGCCGATGCCATAGGCGACACCCATTTGAATCGCCGAAATATACAATTCGCTCGCCGTTGGACCCGATTTGGGCAGTTCAATCCACAGATACAAGCCGCCTTCGGGAATATCGAACTTAGAACCCGTCGGCAAAAAGCGGCGCGCTGCATCGACCGCGACATCGCGGCGGCGACGCAGCTCGCGGTTATTGCGTTCAAGCTGCTTCGCCAGCACGCCACGTTCCAGCATCAGATGAATCGCGCGTTGATTTAAGCCCGGCGTCGAAATATCCGCGCTTTGTTTAACACGTATCAGCCGTTCTAAATGCGTCGTGTTGGCGATGACATAGCCGATTCGCATTCCCGGCAGCAGATTTTTCGTGAACCCGCTCGTATGAATGACTATCCCATTTTCATCGAGCGCCTTGAGCGGCGGCACTGGGTCGCCTTCATAACGAAATTCGTGATACACACTGTCCTCTAACAAGGTCAGGTGATAATCGTTCGCCAGATTCAGAAGTTGGCGGCGGCGGTGGATCGGCATGACATGCCCCGTCGGGTTCTGGAACGTCGGCATTACATACAGCAGACGCGGGTGATGATCGAGAATGATATTTTCCAGCACATCGAGTCGAATGCCATCCTCATCCATCGGTATCCCCTTCACCTGCACGCGGCGTGTGCGCGCGATGTCGAGCATCCCCAGATACGTCGGGTTTTCGGTCAGCAATAAATCGCCTTCGCCCAGAATCGCCTGCACGATCAAATCGAGCGCTTGCTGCGTGCCACCCGTGATCAAGACTTGATCCGGGTTGCACTGAATGCCCAGCGCGCTCACATAATCGCGTACAGTCGCGCGCAGCGGTGCGTAACCTTCTGGCTGTTCGTAACCGAGCGCGCGCGCGCCGTCGCGGTCAAGCACGATATTGAGCGCATCTTTGAGGTGATGCACCGGGAAAAATTCGGGCGGCGGTACGCCATGACTGAAGTTGATCACGCCCGGTTTGCGCGCTAGCCGCATCATCTCGCGCAGGCTGCGATCTGGCATGAGCGGCGCGTCAAGCGGGTGATGATGTCCATTTCCGTTCGATTGCATTAGGTGTTGTACGGGTGCATCGCTCTCGGCGTGTTCGCCCGCGACGAACGTGCCGCGTCCCGCGTGCGCGCTCAGATAGCCTTCGGCGCGCAGTTCTGCATAGGCGTTGACCACGCTGATACGACTGATGCTCAACGTACGCGCCAGATCACGGCTGGCGGGCAGGCGCGTGCCAGCCGTCAGCATACCGCTGTCAATTTGCGCGCGTACATATCGAATCAACTGCCGATAGATCGGTTCTTCACTTTCCCGATCCAGCGGGATATGAAAGTTTGAGGCGACCAAGTGTTCGTCTCCGAAAGGTGCTTTACGTATTCGAGCCTGATTCTTAAGGTATCGGGACGGATCAGTCCATCGATAAGTCCATTATAGACCAAAATGGTCTTACAGAACATCAGACTATTACCCGTCGTCGAAAAGCAAAAAATATGATCTAAAGCATTGCCGTCGGGGCGCACCGTGCTGTGCCCCGACGCAAAATGTGACCAACATAACGCAAAGATGCGAAGACCCGCCCGCATCGTCTATTCGCCCCCGTCTCGTGCCCCGCTTCCCCAAATAATCTTGTCGGTGATGATGCGTACAGTCATAGCGCCGCGCACTGTGATTTGACACGACAAACGTGGGTAACCAAATCGTTTCGCCAGTTGATCATGCCAGTGGGTCGGGTCGGGCGCGCCTGCTTCGATCAAAACGCCGCACGTCGCACATAAGCCGCGACCACCACAGTTGAGCGTCCGCGTGAGCGGCGCATACGGTGAAATACCCGCGTCGAGCAGCGTTCGCCGCAGATTCGCGCCATCGACGACCGTCAGGCTGCGCCGCTCGTCATTGATGAGAACGTTTACTTCGTAATTCATCGGTCGCACTCCCTATTGCCTACATATTTTGTAACTTTTTCGTCAAATCTTGACTCCACCATGCAATTGTGAGGTACGATAATGTGGTCGAGCGCAAAACATCACCACACAAGCATACGTGCAGCGTTGACGTTTTACCTGTAATCTCATACGCGATTAACATCTAATCACTAACTTAAAGCGTATATCATCTTTGTGAGTGTCTGTTCAATTGAAAGGGTGTCAATTATGAATTTAGGTCCTGGTGAACTCCTGATCATTCTGTTGATCGTGTTGGTGCTGTTCGGCGTCGGACGCATTAGCAGAATCGGCGGTGAATTGGGCAGCGCGGTCGCGAATTTCCGTAAAGGCATGAATGCGGGAAAGACCGAAACCGCCGCCGACATCACCACCCCGCCGCAAGTCTAAACCTGCACGGACACAGACAAGGGCGGTTGCGATGGACTTTTTAGGCATTGGCGGTTTGGAACTGGTCGTCATTCTGGTCATCATGGTCATTGTGGCAGGTCCTAAACGCATGATCCAATGGTCGTATATTCTGGGGCGTGAACTGGCGAAAGTCCGCAAGATGTGGGGCGAAACTGCCAAAATGCTGCAAAAAGAATTCGACACGGCGGGCATCGATATTAAAGTGCCCGATCAAGTGCCGACCCGCGCCAACTTGCGCACCGAAGCGATGAAGATGCTCGCCCCGATCACCAAGCCCATGCAGGATGCGATGGACGAGGTCAAAGGCGATATCAACGAAGTCAAAAAGACCGCCGCTATGATTCCTGGTGTCAATACGGTCGGGACAAAGCCGGGCGCGTCCAAGTATTCCCCGGCACCCAAACCGCAGCCCGCCGAAACCGTGCCTGCTCCTGTGAATGGGAATGGCACAGCGCCGAGCATGGGCGCATGGGGCGCGCCGAGCGCCAACGGCGGATCGTCAACGCCAACACCACCGCAAAATGGTGATTTTGGCGCGTGGGGTTCCGATAGCACTTCTGGATAAACCACACAACGACGTAGATCATAGGATGCTGTAGGGGCATGGCAGCGCCATGCCCCGCCATCTGTACAACCCGTTGCCGAAATCCTCCCTTTTTGCGCTAACCCAATCCAAACTTTTGCGTTCTATCCAACTCTCCGTATGATTAGAGAGACTTTTTCATATTGAATGCGGCAGGCAGTAGGGTAGGGATCACGATGTCCAAACGGCTGGTCGAACAACGGCAGAGCATGATCGACGAAATGATCCAGAAGTTGACATCGAGCGACCCCGCCGAACGTAAACAAGCCGCCCTTTATCTGGGCGAAGCGGCGGCGGGCGACGCAGTGGAAACGCTGGTGGATGTATACGAAAACGACGATGATCGCGGCGTACGCAAAGCGGCAGCGTATGCGTTGGGTATGTTTAAGGCGGTCGACCGTGATATTGCGCGCGGCGGTAAAGACCGTGTGATTAAATTGCTCGATCAGGTCGAAAACGCGGGCAAGATCGGCAAACGTGCCGACCGCTCTAGCTTATTCAGCTCGGTGCTGCTGCTGCTCGTGCTGGCGGTGATTTTGCTGGGGCTCAATGTCATTTTGCCTGGTTATCTACAATCGAGCGATGTCCTGGTGCGCATCGGCGCGATCACACCGACGCCGGATACGCGCCAATCGTTCGCCGTCCAATTAGATGATCAGTTCCAAAAAGTCCGCGCCGATGCGACCACCTTGCAAACACAGTTCAACACGGTGCGTAATGGCGGCGGCGTCGATTGCACGGCATATTTCAACAATCCACTACCGTTGCAAACGTCGGCGTCATCGGGCGAACTCGTGCCGATTGCCAATAACCTCAACGGAGTGCTGGCAGATTTACGCACCACGCGCACGCGCTTCGACAATGCGTGCACGGGTGAAATTGCCGCGCTCACAGCGGCGGATGTCGAACCGTTTGCGACGACGCTCGATAATGCCATCGGACGCATCACTTTATTAGAAGCAGAATTTGCCGCGCTGCCGTTCTTACCGACCGAAACGCCGATCCCAACCGCGACCCGCGACCCGAATATCACGCCATCACCGACGATTGCGATTGCCAACCCTGTCGTGCATTTGACTCCGCTTTATGACATCGTGAATCGGATGACACGCCCCAACGGCGGCGCGGATTTGCTCGAACAATATTGGGATGATGTGATCACGACGGGCAGCACAGAAGGGTGTCGCGGCAGCGTGCCAAACCTGCCCGACCCCTACGAACTGCCGCCCACCGATGCTGAAGCCGAGCCTGACTTGGCACAAGCAGTGCAGTTGATCAATCAGGCGCTCACGGCGACCACCACCAACTGGACAGATTTTGTCCTGGCGTGCAATACCGGACGTCCGATCGGCAGCGCCACCGCCGGGATCAACAGTGTGCGCGCCGCGATTCGTTCATTCCAGGCAGCACTGCCGCTGCTGGATAATGTGCGCGACGCGGGGTGATGTCCGGGGCGGTATGTATTTCTGCTCAAATATTGAGGGGGGCGACCGATCTAGTGGGTTGCCCCTACAAACGCGCGATAATGTCCTCAAATGCTTCGACGCGCCGCGTATACGTGTGTACGTCGTAGACATGTGCGCGGGCCGCCTGTGCAATTTGCGCGCGTTCGTCGTCATGCACCAGATAATGCGCGATTTTGGCACACAAATCGTCGTGATCGGCATACATGATGATCGTCGGCACGCCGTCAATGTCTGGGAACCACAGCCGTACACCCGGCTCATCATCTGCGATCTGAAATACACCCGCGCCCGCCGCTTCAAATAACCGTTGATTGCCGCCATAGCGCATAAAATCGCCGTGTGCATTGAAACAGATTTTGGCGGCGCACAAAATGTGCTGCATCTCCATGCCAAGCGCGCCGCCACGCCAATGTTTGCGTAAACTGGGCGGCACATCATGCACGCTCCATATACCGAGATCGAACCCGGCAGCGCTGATCGCTTCGAGCGCGCGCACGCGACGGCTGTACAAATGATCGGGGACAAGCGTACCGACGAACGCGACATCACACGCCAGCGCCGCACGCTTTTCCGGCGTCAGCGCATACGGACGATGAAAATCGGGGTCACACGCTGCCGGAGGCAGCGCCGTCATCGCAGGTGATCCTAACTCAAGCCACTGAATCCCATGATAATAATCATTGACCAGCACATGATCGTACAGGCGCGCTGCGGCGCGTTCGATGGCGCGCGAAAACACGATCGGCGAATCGCCGCTTTCAAACACGATTTTGACGCCCAATTCACGTTTGATCGCCGCCAATGTTTCAGGGTAAATAATGGTATTGCCGCCGACATGCCACAGCACGTCCGGTTTAAAAACGCGCGTACGTGCGATCAAGGCGCGGTTGCGCAGTCGAAAATCGGGGTTGGCGCGCGGCGGCACACGATTCCACGCCGCCTGAATAAGTTTGGCGGGTGTGATGGCGCTCGTATATTTTTGGGTTGTGCCGCGTGCCGTGTCACCACTCCACACCGGAAAATTACGATAAAACACATCGAGCGTATGCCCACGCTGGCGCAGCGCTTTCTCCCAAAAATATTGGTTGGCGCTCGGCGGAAACAACGGCGGATCGTGCGGTCGTTCTGCCCGCGCTGCGCGTAATTGTTCGGGGTGGTGCAGCGACGCCACGAATAAAATACGCATCGCTTACTCGTCCGTTCGCCGTTCGTAAATAAAATAAATCGAGTCGGTGATGACGAACTCGTAGGCGTATTCAAAATCGGGCAGTCTTTCGCAGCGCCGCTCTACATTGATCGATTCGCAGACTGCAATTGTCACGCCAATCATGTCCGCCGCGTCTGGTATTGCTACCCCTTGAGTGCGCGCATACCACGCAATACCGTACCAGTTGAGCATCTGACGATTCTCGCGCAGCGTAAACCAGAACGTCTCATCCGCAATCACGACGCTGTTTTCGGGGATGCGCCACGTCAGCAAATCGAGTTCCGCGAGGCGGCGCACGTTCAGGTTTTCGGTGATGTCATACGTCATATCGTGCAGCGGCGCGCTGATCAAACTCGGCAGCACCGCGAACACGAACACCCATCCGACTATTCGAAAGCGACACGCCCGCGCGATCAGATAGGCAAGCATCGGCATGATCAGCACGAAATAGGTGATCGCTGTGTTGACGATGACAGGCATCAGCACCAGCACCGCCACCACCAACAGCGCAATCGTGCGGTCGATGCGCTCACGACTAGATAGTCCAATCATGACAGCGATGACCATCGTGATCAATTCGAGCGGCACCAGTGTCACGCTGAACCGGATCAACCATACAAAGGGCTCCAGCGCTGGGTTGACCCCCAACATACCTGCGTTCGTATACAACGTCGTGTACTGCTGATAGGCGTTGATACTGACTTGCGGGTTATCACCAAAATGCGTCGCCACATACAGCAGGCACGCCAGCGCACAGACTGCGGTATAGAGTGCGACTGAACGCCAATCGCGACGGGGCAGACTCGTAAACACAATCGCCAAGCCCACCAGCACACCGAAGATCAGCGATCCGGTAGGCACCGATTCCAAGCCGATATACAGCCCCGCGCCCGCTATACCCGCGCCGATCCAGCGCAGGCGCGGCGGCACTGTTTCTCCCGCCGCCTCATGATCGAATGCGCGTAATAACAGGCGCAAGCCGACCAGCGCCAGCGCGCCGTAGATGATTAACCCCGTGTCTGGGCGCAAATTATGCGATGTCCGCACAATTAGCGCGAACGTGAGCAGTGATGCGAACGCAGCAGCTTTACCAAGCGTTGTCAATTCGCGCGCGCGCGCCAGCATCACGCCGACGATAGCGACGCCAATGCCAGCGGCGACCAGCGAAAACGAACGCATCGCCGTCAACGAGTCGCCAAACAGACGTATCCAATAGCCCATCAGTTGATAAATACGCGGACTCACCGAATCTGGCACACCATAGGCATTGTTAGCGAGCGGCGCGCCAAGTGTCCCTGTCTGCGCGAAATACCATGCCTGTGAGGCGAACCAGCTTTCATCCGGCATATCGAGATACATGAAACGTCCGACGCTGGCGATATGCACGACGATGAGCGCGACGATGCCCACGACCGCCAACCCTATCGCGGCGCGCGTCAACCGTGCCCCGTGCTGCGCGGTGGTCAGCGTGATATACACCGCCAGCGCCCCCAATGCCGCCGTATGCACGAACACGATCCACAATGTCAACGCATAATCGAGCAGGCGTTCCGGCTGATTCGCTGGATGTAACTGGATCATCAGAAATGCCGCCGCCGCGACTAAAAACAGAATCAAAGCGGTCAGCTTGCCATCTGCGATTTCGCGGCGCAGATGCGGCTCGAACCAGAACACCGCGCCGACGCCGATGACCAACAACACGTATAATCCTTGCAGATCGCGCAGTTGAATATGAAAGACAGGACCTTCGAGCACCTCGAGCCGATGCAGCGACGGGGTACTCAGAAACAACAGCATCAGAATCGTACTGATCCATGCTGCTCCGCTCAAACGTCGCTGTGTTAGCCATATCACCATCATGCGCGCACGTCGATAGTCACCTACCTACGGGCAATTTCCTTTGAGCAAACGATAGGTGACTTCGCGTACATTGTCACCGCTTTCAGTTTCGGGAATTTGGTTTTGTGGATCGACGGTCATGATCAATCGGTGGTCTTCTTCATACCAGGTGCTAATGGTGATCGGCATATTGACACGGAACGTCTCATTCGCCTGTAAAATTGGGTAACCGCCGACGGTTTCGCCCTGCGTCGATCCGTCGCTGGCGCGGACATCACGCAGGCTGACCGTACCGCTCAATGTAGACGCGACGCTGCCCAGATTCGCCACATCCAACCCGACACTGAAGGTTTCGCCGCAGCGTGGTTCGCTGGGGTCGAGCACGACGATGCCGACCACCAAATTGACGTTGGTTTGCGGCGCGGCAGTGGCGACTGTTGGTATCACCAGCACGGTTGTCGCTGTTGGCGGCGGTGGTGGCGGTGGACCCGCTTCGCGTGGCAAATTCGCCGTGTTCCCCGAAGCAGTGGTGAATGGGGCATAAACCCAGCCTTCGCCGCCGCCGTAGCGGACTTTGTACCACGTGCCGTCTAAATTCAAGCTCAAAATTTCGCTGGTTTGTCCAGCAGCGAACACACCAATCGGCGGCTCGAAGTTGGTGCCGGGACCGCGCCGCACGTTGATCCCCTGCGTGAAGCTGGCGGTCGGCACGTTCGATGTTGGTGCTGCCGCAGGCGCGGCTTGTGAGGCACTGGTATTGGTCGGGCGCGGCGTGGGCGGCACGCGCGTCGATGTCGCCGCGCGCGTACTGGCACTTGTACTGCCTGTTGTCGCGGTCGCGTTGACAGTTGAGTTACCTGCTGTCGGAATCACGCTGTCGGTGAGGTTTCCGGCGGCTTGCGTGCGCACGCTGATCGTGACCGCCGCCGCATCGCTGCTTGATCCGTCAGCGCGAAACGCCGTTACGCTGAGCGTATGCGTGCCCTCACCGCTTGCAGTCCATGTGTGCACGATATTGAAGGCGGGCGCGCTCGTCGTATTTGGCTGCGGCAGCGTGGCGATGATCGAGTCATCCAGTGCGACTTCTACGCGGTCGATATCGGCGCCGGCATTACCGATTTGCGCCGAAATATTGACCGCGACGTTTTCCAGATACAGCGCGTTCGGCAGCGGTGACACTAAGCGCACCGTCGGCGCGCCGCCGATCACACCTGCATTATCTGGCGATTGGCTTAAATTGCATCCTGTCAGCAGCAGCAGCGCCGTCAGTGTCGCCAATGACCGACAGAAATTTTTTAGCGTAGATGCGGAGACCTGCATCGGCACGCTCCTTACGATTCCAAATTGGCGGGTACAGCCATGCCTTTAATGACAGGCTGATGGACTGAATGGAGATCGACTCTACCTGATTCGAGACCTGTTTACGAGGGCGCGTGCGCAGCGTAGGGAGAACGGTGATTTTGCGTTATGGTTATCGAAAAGGATAAAAACTCTGTGAATACACTCGAAATCGCGGCAGCAACACCCAACCCAATCATCATAGAACGGTTCAATCCTGCTGCGTATCTGCCCTATGGCTGTGAGATTAACCATGTGCAAAACGCAATGCGAGAATTTTGTGAGTTTCTGGCGCTCATCAACCAAAATCTTGTGGCGCGCGATATTCAACGGCTTGAATCGCTCTTGATGCCCGCTAATTTTAGCAGTATGGTGGGGCGAATTTACCGCCGCTGGTATCGCAAAATATTGTCCGACGTTGGTTAAGAACCAGTATCACAATGGTCATCCCGATTTGATCCCGGCGGATCAATTTCCCGATGATGCAGTGCGATATACATCCGAAGGGATTGAAATTAAAGCATCACGTTATTTTAGGGGTTGGCAAGGACATAATCCTGAAAATGTTTGGCTGATGATCTTCATTTTTGAGAGCAACCGCCCAAGCGACGCGACCAAACATATAGCCCCGAAACCATTTCAGTTCCGGCGTGTTATTGCAGCCCCTTTGTTGAAGGAGGATTGGTTGTTTGCGGGGCGCTCCGAAACCAGCCGCCGCACCATCACCGCCAGCATTACCCCCAGTGGGTATGATAAGTTGATGGCGAACTGGATTTATAACGCGCCTACTTAAAATAAGGGGTCTTGAGTCATTTCCTTGAGGGTTGAAAAGCGCGCGTCTGGCTGTGACTTGTTCAGCGCTATGGCAGTAAGCTGCGGGATCGCGGTTTGGCTGATTTCGTAATACGAAGGCTGACGTTCAATACCGATGCAGGTCAGGTTCAAAGCACAGGCGGCGGCAACCGTCGAACCAGACCCCATAAAGGGGTCGAGAATGATCCCTTCGCCCAATGGCAAAGAGGCGTATACGATCTGACGCAAAAATGACTGCGGCTTCAAACTGGGGTGGGGTGCGATTTTACGTTCGCGCTGCGGTGTGCGTTCGCTTACGATCACATCCGAGAACGGACGACCATCCGGCAAGCGGCGTAACCCACCTGTTTGAAATTCGCGTAAGCAATCGCTCACTTTCATTTTCGCTGGAATAGGTGAGCGAAAAATTCCCCATGGTTCATATGCACCACGCGGCAGCGATGATACGTCCTCGAATTCTTCTTCTGCATTCTTGGGGCGATCCCCACCACGCAGCGTACGAACCAGTCGGATCAATTCGCCACGAAACTCCAGCCCGCCTTCTACCAATGCGCTGAATACCAACTGCGATAAAAAGCTGTTACTGGCGACGAAAACATGTCCTCCCGGTTTAAGCGCACGCACGCACAACGCTGCCCACTCACTGAAAAATTCGCGCATCGTTTCGCGTTCTTTAAGCGATAAGGCGGTAAATCGAGGCAGCGGCGACCGCACATGTCCATCGAATGACGGTGGAATGCGCCAAACACCGCCTTTACCTTCGGCGCGCTTTTGCAGTTGATCGGGTTCGTACTCTTTCACCCCATACGGTGGGTCGGTCACAATCGCATGGATCGAGTAGGGTTCAATCTGCCTCAGCCACTCAAAACAGTCGGCAAGCACAAGTAAAGATGTATCGACGACTGCGTGGGGATAATCGTGGATGAAAGATTCAAACATAGGAGAGTCCCATTCAATTTGAAGTTCGATGATTATAACAGACTCACAATACATCGACTGGGTCAACATCGACGAACCAGCCTTTAGGCAGCTTCAAGCCATCCAGCGCCGCCGCTGGATCGGGTCCTCGCAGCAGCACATGCCAGCGAAACAGTTTGTTTTCACGCGCGAAGAAACACGGCGCAGGACCAATCAGTTCTGTCCCGCTCATATCCAACGCCTTCAACCGATGCCGAATCATGCCCGCTGCGCGTTCCGCCTCCGATTGCGCCTGCATCTCCGTCGGAAAACGGAACAGAATACGGATCATACGTCGAAAGGGTGGATAGCCCAGGTGTTTGCGATAAGCAATTTCTTGCGCGTAAAACCCGTGAAAATCATGACGCGACGCCGCTTGAATCGCGTAATGTTCGGGCATATACGTCTGCAAAATCACCTGCCCACCCAAAAGCCCGCGCCCTGCCCGCCCCGCAACCTGCGTCAGCACTTGAAAGGTCTTTTCACCTGCGCGGAAATCGGGCAAATTAATCCCCACGTCCGCGCTGATCACGCCGACCAGCGTCACCAACGGCAGATCAAGCCCTTTTGTCACCATCTGCGTCCCGATCATCACGTCGGTTTTGCGGTCGATGAAGCGCTGCAAGATCGCCTCGTGCGCTTCTGACGAATCAGCGGTGTCGGCATCCCAGCGCGCGATCCGCACGCGTGGGAACATTTCTGCAAGCGCCGTCTCGACCTGCTGCGTCCCCGCGCCGAAATACTTGATGCGCCGTGATGCGCACGACGGGCACACGGTCGGCTCGGCTTCGGTATGGCTGCATCGGTGACAGCGCAGCACATCACCTGTGCGGTGATGGGTGAGCGGTGAATCGCAGCGCGGACACTTGGCAACATAACCGCAGTCGCGGCAAAACACATACGTGGCTTGTCCACGCCGATTTAAAAACAAAATCGCTTGCTGACGGCGTTGCAGTACATCAGCCAGTGCTTCTTGCAGCGCCTCGCTGAAAATGCTGGTATTCCCCGCTTTGAGTTCATCGCGCATATCGACGACACGCACAGGCGGCAGATCGATGGTCACCGCGTCTTGCGCGTCGCTTTCCGGGTGATAAAGCGGCAGTACGCCCGCGCGTTCGCCTAATTCCCCAACGCGCACTTTGTGTCCCATGATGCGTTGTGCCAGCTCCAGCCGCCGAATCTCGCCGCGTTCGGCACGATACGCCGACTCGATGTCCGGTGTCGCACTGCCCATGATCAGCACGCCGCCATTTTGTTTGATCATTTCTTCCGCCACCTGCCGCACATGATAATACGGCGGCGGAATCGGCGGTGACTGCTTGTAACTGGTGTCATGCGATTCGTCCAGAATAATCACGCCAATATCAGGCAGTGGGCTAAACAGTGCCGACCGCGCGCCGACCACCACCTGCACCAATCCATCGCGTGACCGCCGCCATGTATCGTACCGCTCACCATCGCTTAAACGGCTGTGTACGACCGCCACCCTGCCCGGAAACCGCGCCGCTACCCGCCGCACCGTTTGCGGCGTCAGCGCGATCTCTGGCACGAGAAACAGCGCCGACCGTCCCTGCTTGAGCGCCATATCAATCGCGCGCAGATAAATCTCGGTCTTGCCAGAGCCTGTCACACCGTGCAGCAGAAAGACGGCGGGGGCATGACCAGAATCAGACCTCTCCCCCGACCCCTCCCCGAATTCAGGGAGGGGAGCAAGCGCCGATTGTTCATGGAGACGTTTTTTTTGTTGATGCGCGACTTCTGTAATGTGGTCAACCACGACTTGAGGGGTTTCAAGAACTGCCTCATTGCTAAAACGAATAACGCATAACCCTAAATTTTCCAGATATTCTTGACGAATCGCATCATTTTCTTGCGTATATTGATGAATACCACCATCTACTTCAATGATGAGTGCCAATTCTCGACAGTAAAAATCAACAACGAAGCGCTCAATCGCGTGCTGACGACGAAAATGAAAGCCATCGACTTGATTACTACGCAGCGATTGCCACAAACGATTCTCAGCAGGCGTTGGTTGCAGTCGAAGTTCTTTTGTAATCGACTTTAATTTTTCGTAAAGTTCGACTGGAACACTCCACCCGCGACTATTGTTCCAATTTTCCACCCGCGAATATGCAGCTCGTCCGTTTTCTCGTTTATAAACACTGATGTTACGCGCCGACTCCGCTTGCTCCCCTCCCCGAATTCGGGGAGGGGTTGGGGGAGAGGTAAAAGCAAGCTTCCCCATCGCCCGCTCAATCGCCCCCCACACGGCTGTCTGCTCCGCACTGAGCGTGGGAGCACTGCGCGGCACGAACAGCGATTCTTCCAGCGAATCGCGCCACTGCTGTTTATCCGCGAGCAAAATCAGGTCGGCATCTTCGAGTTTCTTCAAATCTTGCAGCGTGCAGTCGGCTTGCGCGTACAGCCAGCTCACATCGAGCGCATCGCCTTCGCGCGCCAAAATCGACAG
>JBBRAA010000023.1:0-54102 GCA_038207205.1 Aggregatilineales bacterium | reverse complement strand
GATGGACTATCCCGAACTGACCATGATCGATCTGCGCGATCTGGTAGAAGATCATCTGGGCAAGCCACTTGCCACCAGCGCACACGCCGGGCTATGGCGCTGCCCCGCTTGCTCGCCTCAACGACACGGGCTGCTGATGGTATCGGCGGACGAATACAAGTGTCTGAGTGGGTATACGTGCGACGGCGGCGCGAGCGAGTGGCTGAACAATGCCAAATCGATTGAAGGTATCTTCGCTGGAGCGCCAGCATGAGTGATGCACCAATCATCACACCGATGATGGAAACTGCCGACTCTCAAGGGGTCGTCAAACGCTTGTTTAAGATTGCGGAAATTCTCTCGCGTAAGGCAAGTCCAGCGCCGGATTTTGCTGTCAATGACGAAAATGACCCACAAAATCCTGATCCGCGAGAAATCGGGTATCGTGAATCCAAAAGCAGGTTCTTCGATACCTAGCGGAGGCAAGTTCATATGGCAAACGACAGGCGAAAAAAAGGCACCCTCATTCCTCCGCAGCCAGGGTGGGCGGTCTATCTGCGCACGAGCAGTGATGAAAATCAAAAACCGGAACTGTCACGAGCGCGGCAGCGGTTTATGATTGAGGAGCATGTGCTGAAGCGTTCACAAATGCCGGTATTCAATGAGTATATAGACGTGCTGACGGGAACGACGGCAAATCGCCCGGAGTATCAGCGTCTCTTGAACGATGCACGCGCGGGAAAGTTCTCGCATGTCATCGTCGAGCGCGCCGACCGCTTCGGGCGTAACGATACTGAAGCAATGCGCGCCATCGACGAGCTGCACGAGTTCGGTGTCGCAGTGCGGTTCGCGAACATGCCCGACATCGACCCGATGCATATGGATCAGCGCGTGCTGGTGACGATGACCTTCACGCTGGCACGCCGCGAGTCGGCGCTATTGGGGGTGCGCGTCAAAGGCGGGTTGCAGGCAAAACGCAAAATCGGTGGCTTTACCAATCTCGCGCCGGACGGCTATCTGAACATGTCGGGGAAAACTGATCTGGACAGGAAAAAAGATTTAGGGCGCATTGATCATTGGATCGAACTTGACCCGGAACGCGCCCCAATCTGGCGTTATGCCTGGGACTTACTGCTTGAAGACAGACTCACCCTGCCGGAGATTGCAGAGGCACTGCACGCCAGAGGCTATCAGTATCGGCGCGGTCGCCCGTTCGTGGAAATCAGTCCGAGTGGTAAGCGTAAGCAGAACATCAACACATTGTCGAACATTTTCCACAATTGGGCATATGCCGGTTGGGTGGTGAGTGACACGAATGACATTACCCCAAAAACGATACGCGGAACGTGGGAACCACTGGTTACCACCGAGGAGGTCGAGCGTGGGCTTGCCATACTGGAGCGACGGAACAGCCATCGCACCGTGCGTCGCAAGCAGGCGTATCTGCTGTCAGGACTGATATATTATGTGAGCGGCGGCGGCAAACAGATACGGCTGACGGGTTCGACATCGAATGCCGGGCGATCCGGCGGTGGCACAGCCTACTATCGTATCGCCTCAGCGGGGGGTGTCAGTTTTCTCTGTTATGATGTGGACGAATGGGTCGGACAGGAACTCGCGCGTATTCAGGTCGATCCCGATCTGATACCGCTGATCCGGGCAACCTACACCAACGACTTGAACAGCAGGATCGGTGGCGCACGTCCTGATGAACGCACCCGCCTTGAAGCCGTCCTGAAAACGACTGCTGAGGAGGAGAACCGGACTGCACGGCTGTATGCCGCAGGCAAAATCAGTGATGAAGTCTGGGACAGCTTATGGACGGAATGGCAGGACCGTCGCAATCAAGTGCGACGCACGCTCGAAACGCTGACGGTCAGCCATCAGGTGCATGTTGACAACCTGGAAATGGCGCTTCAAATTATCGCATGTATCGGAAAGCTGTATAATGGGTTGCAGCGCAAAGATCAGAAAGAACTTTTGCGCCAAGTAGTACACCGGGTCGTTGTGAATGATGCAGGAAATGTGTCGCTGGAATTGAGAACGCCCTTTGCTTATCTGCGTGACCTGACCGACGAAATCAAAGCGGTCAGCACGGGGCGCAAGGGCGGAAAAGCGGAAAAGAGAACCGGCAGTCCTGAGACTGCCGGTTCTCTCGGAGCATGTTCGAGTCAGCTCCAATCGTGCGGGGAGAAAAGGATTCGAACCTTCGATACGGGGTTACCCCCGTATAACCGCTTAGCAGGCGGTCCCATTCGACCACTCTGGCATCTCCCCATAAAGGTGGTCTGTTACTGAAGCGGAGGGAGTGGGATTCGAACCCACGGTGACGCATAACGCCACAGAGGTTTTCAAGACCACCGCCTTAAACCGCTCGGCCATCCCTCCAGCGAAGGATACCAAGATGGTAACACGAACGCAGACGGCAAGTCAATGCCAAAGATTTGCATTGGCGGGGGTATAATCACCGCATTGAATACGCATAAAATGCGGAAAATGAATGGATATTTCTTCCCTGCTGTTGACACTAGGTGTCATTGCCTATTTCAACATCACGATCTATATCGCCAACACCGATGATGTGCAGGCACGTCCGTTCACGCGCTCGAAATGGCTCTTGTACGGCGCAGTCGGGATGATGTTCGCGTTTGGCTTGATCCTGGCGCAGTATGCACTGTTGACTCTCGTCGAAATCGACCCGACTTTAACACAAGATACGGTACTGCCTGATGTCGATGGTACGGCAGCAGTATTGATTTTCGGATTGTGTTCGTTGGCGTCGTTTGGATGCGTGCGGCTTATCGGCGTGCCATCGTCACGATCGGCGATCAAGCGTTTATGTGGACGTTACGGTGTGTTTAACCCAGAGTCGACGGTACACATCACGGCAGTTGTTTTATCCGTCGTGCTGTTATGTGTCAATCTCGGTCAGCTTGTTTTGAATGGTGGTTTAGAAGGGCTGGCGGAAAGTTACGAACAGGGCGTAAGTTTTGTAAGTAATGCATTTTTTCAACAGCTAATCTGGTTGTCTGCGTCGTTCTTGGGAATCGGGTTGTTCATCCATCGGGATCGGAAGCGGGCGTTTGCCCGACTCGGTTTACGATTTCCGACTGCCGATGACCTGTTCGCGGGCATTGGTGTCGGTTTGTTGATGGTGATTTTTGTGTTCGCGCTCAGCTTTGCATGGACGTTGATTACACCGCCAGAGACCATCGAAAATCAGCAGGCTGCCAGCCGGCAAATCGCCAATGCGCTCAATACAATTCCGCTTGCGCTCATCGTATCGTTGATGGTGGCGACTGGCGAAGAAATTTTCTTTCGTGGCGCATTGCAACCTGTATTTGGAATTGGCTTGACCAGCGTCTTTTTTGCGCTCTTGCACATCCAATATACGTTAACGCCTGCGGCGCTCGCCGTGTTTGTATTGGCTCTGGCACTTGGCTGGCTTCGAAAACGGCACAGCACGACATCTGCGATTATCGCTCATTTTATCTATAACTTTACCCAGCTCGCACTGGCGATTTTGGCTGCCAGCTTCTTAGGGGGCGGCGCATGAAACGAGTGAGTCTCTTACTTTTGAGCATGATGTTTGCGCTGCTCACCATGACGGCGCGCGCGCAAAGCACACCGACCGAAATCACGCCGATGATAGAAATCGAACTGGAGTCGATATATCCGGCGGCGATACGGGTGAGTGCGCGCGTTCCATTCGCCGCTGGTCAAATCGAGTCGGCGCAGGTGGTGATTACCGTGGGTGATTTTGAACCTGAAATCATCAATATTGCGCTGCCAATCGACATCGTAACGCCTACCCCTATACCCACGCTTGATCCGAATACGCCAGAAGTAACCGACGAGCCGCGTTTACCCACTACAACACTCGCGACGCTGTACGCGTTGAACATCGACGCTTTGCCACGCTTGTTCATCGATGACATACGCTATGAGTGGACAATTACGCTCATAAACGGGCAAACCTTGACCGAAACCTTGACACGTGTGTTCACCGACGAACGTTTTGGCTGGCGCTTGATCGATGATCGGCAAGATCGGCTTGATATTCGTCTGGCTGACACTGTGCGCGCGTTTGAATTGATCGTCCCCGAACTGCTGACAGTGTATGAAGGCTTGGAGCGCGGGACTGGCGATCGTCCTTATCTCAATTGGGCGTTGTATCTGGGTTTTGAAACACCCGATTGTGTTATCGACGAGCAAGGGAACGAGGTCGCGCGCGGTGTTCGTACGCCTGTTGATCTACCGTGTCCGTCGGGTATCGGCGCGGCGCTCGCGCAACTGAGCGGAATCGAAGCCTTCAATTTAACTGATGATATTCCCCTTGTCGATACATTATCGATTCGACTGTTCGATACGTTTTATGCGCCATATTGGGCAAACGCCGATGTACCGATGTGGTTCGAAATCGCGCTTCGGCGTCACTACGCGACGAACAATGATGCGCTGCTGCTGGCGCCAGGCATTACATCGGTGCGGACAAACCGCGCCGTATCGCTCGATTTACTAGAGTCGTCAACGCTCGATCCGACGCTGCGCGAGGCACAGGCATATGGTTTACTCGCATACATGATCGACCGTGCCAGCGTCGAAGCTGTGTATCGCTTAGCGCGTGATGTTCGAGCGTATGACGATTTTGCGTCCGCTTATGCGGATATTATTGGCGAGCCGTTGGGGCGTTTGGTCGCTAACTGGCAGCGTTGGATTTTTACGGATAATGCGGGCGCGGCATACGCGATTAGTCCATATGCGCCCATTACACCGACGCCTGCACCCATCACGCCGAGCGCAACAGCGACCGCCAGTGCCACACCGACGATTACGCCGACTGCGACTGCGACTCAGCCAACCGCGATCCCATCGCTGACGCCAACGATGACGCCGACCCCGCTGCTGCCATCGGTGACGCCGCGCCCAGCGAGCAGTTTATACACCCCAACACCGATTCCCGTGACCGCTACACCGCCGATGAGTTTGAACTCATCAGCGGGCGCGATCGCGCTTGTAGCGCTTATTATCCTCATCGCGGTCTTGATCGTGGTGTATATCAGGTTAGGACGCAGAATATGATCGATATTTACACACTTACGCTCGACGCGCTTAGCGATTTGCTCGTGGAATGGGGCGAGCCGCGCTTTCGCGCCAAACAAATCTGGGAATGGCTGTATACCAATCCAGTCGCATCGTTTGAGTCGATGACCAATATCCCCAAAGCGCTGCGCGACCGCTTAGCGGGCTACGCAGTATTGGGTGGCTTAGCACTCGATGCCGAACAAGAAAGCCGTGATGGCACGATAAAGCGTCTGTATCGGCTGCACGACGGGCAGTTGATCGAATCGGTCTTGATGGAATACGACGATGAACGCCGCACTGCCTGTATTTCGACGCAAGCGGGCTGCGCGATGGGCTGTGTGTTTTGCGCGACCGGACAAATGGGTTTTGCGCGGCATTTGACCGCCGATGAAATCTTCGAGCAGGCGCTGATGTTCGCGCGTGATCTAGAAGCGCGCGGCGAACGCTTAAGCAATGTTGTGTTGATGGGTATGGGTGAACCGTTCCACAACTATGACGCTTCAGTGGCGGCGATCCGCCGTTTGATGAGCGACTTAGGCATTGGCGCGCGTCATATCACCGTGAGTACGGTCGGTTTAGTGCCCGCGATTCGCCAATTTGCCGACGAAGGCTTACAGGTCAAGCTCGCGGTTAGTTTGCACGCTGCTACCGACCACGAACGCAGCGCGCTGCTTCCGGTCGGTAAAAAGTACCCACTCAAAGAATTGATTGACGCTTGCTATTACTATGTCGAAAAGACCAAACGGCGTATGAGCTTTGAATGGACGCTGATTCAAGGTGAAAACGACACGCCAGAACAAGCGCATACGCTCGGTCGGCTGCTCAACGGATTACACTGTCATGTCAATGTGATTCCGCTTAACCCGACGACCGGGTTCGCGGGTGCACCATCGGCGTTGGGGCGCATCGAGACGTTTATACAGGTCTTAGCAGAATATGGCATTATGGCGACCATTCGCATCCGACGTGGTATCGATATCGATGCGGGGTGCGGGCAATTGAAGTCGAGCGTGATGCGTAAGATGCGCGGAGAAGAATCGGAGCCTATTAAATTGCCCGACCTTGTATCGCCGCCGGAATCTTAACGCGCAGCTTGTCTAAAATTGTCGGCGCAATGTCCATGAGTTGGCGGTCTGCGATCTGTCCCGCACCGCGCGTTTTGGGATCAGCGACGATGAACATACCTTCAATCGCGTGATTGGCGTCGTCAGGTCCGGTATCGTTCTGGAATGTCCAGTGCTGCCCGTAACCAAGCGAGCCAATCGCGCGCCAATGCAAATCGCCGAAATACACGAGCAAATCGGGCGCGATGCGATTGACCTGTTGATAAATGGTTTGTGGTGTGTAAATCATGTGCTGGAGCGGGTTGCCTTCATGATCTGGAATCGCGGCGATTTGCGCGGATAAGTCGGCGCGGACGCGCTCGTAATCAGCACTATCGATGATGCCTTGCGGTTCGCGTCCGGCGACGTTGAGAAAGATGCGCCCATAATAGCCACCATCCGCCCATGCACGCGTCCGTGACCAATCGACCTCGATATCCTGAAAGCGCACGATTTCGCCGACAGGGGGCGGATTTTTCAGTACCAGCCATCCGTTGCGCCACAACCATTCGTTGATGCAAATGCCGCCGTCCATCCGTTTGACTCCGTGATCGCTGACGACCATGATCACGCTGTCATCGCCTGCCGCCGCGACCAAGCGACCGATCCACGCATCAAGACGCACATAGTAATCATGGATCGCCGTTCGAAACGGACTGTCCGGTTCGTGCAGCCGATGCGCCGGATCGTGATAACGCCAAAAAGCATGATGAATCCGATCCAGCCCGATGTTGACGTGGATCGCAAATTCCCACGCCTTGTTTTTGAGCAGATATTCAAATACGCGATACTGCGTCTCGGTCAAACCGATCAACTGCTGTTGTAACACGTCGCGTTCGACCTTACGAAAGTCGCGTACATCAAACGGATAATCGGGCGCAAGCGACAAGACCTCGCTCTTGAGCATAGCGGGGTAAGTGAAAGCACTGTCGCGTCCTGGCGTTAGAAAGTCGCTGACTAAATGACCGTTGAGCGGCTTGACGGGATACGTTTGTGGCACGCCGACCACAAGCGAAGACTTTCCCACGTCGCTGAGCATATCCCATACCCGCTTGACTTGGATCGCGCTTGCGTCCGCTGTGGTCATGCCGTCGTAGCTGTGATCGGCACGGTTGCGGAAGCCGTAAACGCCCAAAACACCGGCGTCGCGCCCCGATAACATACTTGCCCACGCTGGAACCGTAATGCATGGGATCGATGAACGCAAAATGCCCCATGTTCCAGCGGACATAAGGCGGCGTAGATTGGGCAAGTCAGCATTGAACGTCGAAAAAATGAGCTCAGGACTGGCGCAATCGAGACCAATGACCAGCACGCGGCGGTTCTTGCGAGCGAACATTTACAGAATGCGCTTACCGAACAGGCTGCACGTGAGATCAACGGCTAAATCTGCGGTGCGATTGCTTTGATCTAAAATCGGATTGACTTCAACAATATCCATAGAGCCGACGCGTCCATCATCGGCGAGCAGCTCCATAATCAAGTGTGCTTCACGGTAATTCAAGCCGCCGGGAACCGCAGTACCCACCCCTGGTGCATACTGCGGATCAAGCGCATCCAAATCAAGGCTGACATGGATATGATCGACATGTCCTAAGCGATGCAATGCGCGCTGTACGACCGCGAACATGCCGAGTTCATCGATTAAACGCATGGTCGCAACTTGAATGCCGCTTGCGGACAGATTGGTTTTTTCCTCTCGGTCAAGATCACGTGTGCCGATCATGACGATTTGATCGGGTTGTAAGCGCACATTGCCAACCGTAATTTCTGGCGGGCAGCGCCCCATCAGCGATGTGACGACCATGCCGTGAATATTGCCGCTCGGCGTCGTGAACGGCGTATTGAAATCGCCATGCGCGTCAATCCAGATGATGCCCAATTTGCCAGGACGTTCGAGCATTGCCGCAATCGACCCGATAGCGATGCTGTGATCGCCGCCGAGAAAGATCGGCGTCACGTTATCGGCGTCGGCGGCTTTACCACCGTCGTAAATCGCGCGGCATACCTGACCAACCGTATGCAAGTTATGCGCGATGCCATCGGTCGCATCTTCATCTTCGACTTCTTCCATGACTGGGACGCTGACATTGCCCCAATCTTCGACACTACAGCCGAGCGCTTCTAAACGACGCTGGAGTTCGGCGTAGCGGATTGCGCTGGGTCCCATATCGACACCACGTCGATTTTGTCCCAAGTCCATCGGAACGCCGTAAATACGGATCGATCTACTGCTCATCATTTGTGTCATCGATCAACCTGTCGTCGAATCGGGATCGACTTTTACGAAACGAATACCAATCGTGACGAGCACGATGCTGATCATGTATAAGACCAGCAGCGGTACAATCACCAGCGCCATATTGACGGGGTCAATCGTCGGGGTGATGGCGGCGGCGGCAATCGCGGAGCCAACAATCGCAATGCGCCAGTTCTGGATCAACAGGCGCGGGCGCACTAAACCAAGCAGCGACAGCACAAAAAAGACCAGCGGCGTCTCAAACGCGACGCCCATCCAGAAGATCAACGCGGTGACGAACCCAAGATAGCTATCCGCTTCCCATTGGACGAAGAAAATATCGCTTTGAAAAGTCGCTAAAAAGCTGAGCGCGGGCGGCACAAGCAAGAACCAGGCGAAGGCTGCGCCGATCAGAAACAAAAGCGTGACGGCTGGGATAGAGGACAGCACACGCGCTTTTTCTTTGCGTGTCAGCGCCGGGAAAATAAACATCAACAATTGGTAGGTGATGATCGGGATAGCTAAAATGCCACCGACCAGCAGCGAGACACGGAAGAAGCTGACGACCGAGCCGGTCGGGTCAAGCACCTGAAAGCGTTCGCCATAAGGTGATTGCAGGTATCGCAAAACAGGGTTCGCGACCGCAAAACCAATCACCGTGCCGATTACTAATGCAATCGCGGCGCGCGTAATGCGGCGGCGCAGTTCGTTGAGATGATCGAGAAACGACATCCGCGCGCCTTCATCGATCTCTTCCGCAGGCAGAAAATCATCGGGCGGCAGTGGGGCAGGCAGGGTAGGTTTAAGTTTGGTCGTCATCGTGTGGCATCTCCTCATCATTTAAGGATTCTTCAGGCTGCTTCTGACGTAATGCCGCCACCAGTGCTTCATCATCTGCCAGCGAACCGAGAACCCCATTGATGAACGATGGACTTCCATCGCTCCCATACTGCTTGGCGAGTTCGACTGCTTCATCGATTGCCGCACTTACCGGAGTCATGCCGCTCACAGCGAATTCATAGATCGCCATCCGCAAAATGTTACGGTCGATGATGGCAAGCTGCTCGAGCGGATATTCCGGCGCATAGCGCTGAATCGCGGTGTCAGTTTCGGCGCGGTTTTGCCAAGTGCCTGTGACCAACTGGCGGAAGTAGCGTGACGTGCGCCGATTCGGTGACTGCCATTTCTGGTGCATATCGATCACACTCATAGGGTCATGGGTGGCACAATCGATCTCGTACAGCGATTGCAGCGCGATTTGGCGGGCAAATGTGCGGTCATCGCTGACAGGTTCGGGCGCATCATCGCCTTCTGTATAAAGGTCGAATCTCGGTTCGGGTTTGTGCTTCAAAGGACGTTTTTCCATACCAGATAGTATACGTTGTTTCATTGTACCAAAGATTGCGTTCCACGCGGAATTCATGCCGTATTCGCCATTTTGGTGCTATCATCGGCAGACAATATTCATTGAACGTTCACATGGAGGTCATAGTGGAAGAAACTTTGGCGACGATTGGCAGACTACTGGCGCTTGGTACTGACCCGATTTTCAGCATTTTGCTGTACATCATCTTTTTCCTGGCGTTAATTGTCATGTTCACGCTGCCGGATAAAAATCTGACCGCGACGCTCCTCATCGCGGCAGTACTCATTTGCTCGGTGATCGCAAAGCTCAGCCTGGCGGCACGCAGCGCGGGGATCGATCCGGTTTTTACACGTGGTGAGTTCGGGATGCTGGCGATTAATGCGCTCATGTTCACGTTCCCGTTCCTCGCTGTCGGCGTTACCCGCCGCAATCGTCTCGGTCGTGGTGTGAAATCGACACTTCCCGCGATTTTGTGCGGGGTAATTTCAGGTGTATATTTTTTCCTTTATTGGGTGATCGTGCAGCGTCCACTCGGCTTAGTGTCGTAAAAATCCCCCGACTGGCGTAGACAAAAACGGGTGAGCGAGCGCCAGACGTTCGTCTCACCCCGCGCTACAACGGGCTTTATCGACCCGTCTAGGCAAACCACAAGGGAAAATTTCATGGAAATCGCAACCGGCGTTCACCGCATCGCCTGTTTTTTCGACCCTAATCGTGTCAGTTATGTCCACTTGCTGATTGGTAATGATGCATCGCTGTTGGTTGACGCGTGCTGTGCACACAACCCCGATCAAGATATTCTTCCTTATATGGCGCGCATTGGATTCGACCCCGCGCAACTAAACTATATGCTCACTTCGCACAGCGACCTCGATCATCAAGGCGGCAATGCGCCGATGCAAGCTGCCGCGCCCCGTGCAATATTGATGGCGCATCACCTGGACGCGCCGTTGATCTCGGATACCAATGTGCTCATTGATGAGCGTTACGATGCCTATACCGATGGCTTCGGCTTCCCCAAAATGGACGCACAAGGCAGAGCGGGTGTTCATGAACAAACCAAAAGCACGCCTGTGCAGCGCACGCTCGACGGCGGCGAAAAGATTCGCCTGAGCGCTGATTGGAATGTCGAGATTGTGAATACGCCCGGTCATTCGCCCGGACACGTCGCGGTATATGATCGACGCAGCAAAACGCTTATAGCGGGTGAATCGGCGTTATGGAGCGCGATACTGCACAAAGATGAGCAGCCAGCGCTGCCGCCGACGTATCAAATTGCCGACTCGTATCTGGCGACTATCGACCGCTTGTTGGATATGGATATCGACCAGTATTCGCCCGCGCACTGGCGCGTTCATACTGGACAACGAGATATTCACGGTTTTTTGCATGACAGCAAGGATTATTTCTATTTTGTCGAACGCAAACTGATCGATTACGCGCAGCATGGTGCATTTACGCTCCCAGACGCGGTTAAGGCGCTGGCACGCACGCTTGGGCATTGGGACGCGAGCAACGATGGCGCGCTTCCACAGCCGATGACAGGGAATTTGCGTTTTTTGACGGCGCGTGGTCTGCTAAAGCAAACCACCAATGCAAAAGGCATCTACACATGGAGTCTTCCGTCATGACTGAAGTGATGCTGTATCGATTCAATAACCGTTCTGGCTCGTCCGATTGGATTGCGCGCGTCCACGATCAAGTTCATTATTTGCGTGATTTTACGCTCAGCGCGTGGCTGCGTTCAACCGTTGGGCGTGTAGACGAAGCGATACAAGCCTTAAAATACGAATCGCGTGAGGCGACGACAGTCAGCTTTACACGCGCGTTCATTAATCAATCGCAAGGCGATTATGGCGCGCCACCGTTCGCCTCTCCTATCGAAGCCGATCAAGAAGTGTGGGCGGCGGGCGTCACCTATGAACGCAGCCGCGAAGCACGACAAGAAGAAGCGAAAGATGGCGGCGACGTTTATGCACGGGTTTATGCCGCCGAACGTCCAGAGCTGTTTTTCAAATCGAACGGGCGCAACGTCGTCGGTCAAAGCTGGCATGTTGGCATTCGTCGTGATGCGACCTGGAACGTCCCCGAACCCGAATTAGGCGTGTTGATCAACCCGGCGTTAGAAGTCGTCGGTTTCACGATTGGCAACGATATGTCCAGTCGTGATATCGAAGGCGAAAATCCGTTGTATCTGCCGCAAGCAAAAGTGTATACGTCATCTTGCGCGTTGGGTCCGGGCTTGTGGTTGAATCCGTCGCTCAGTTTCCCAACGCTGACCATACAATTGAAAATTCAGCGTAATGGTCTGACAATCTTCGAAGACGAGATCAGCACATCGCGTATCAAACGGGCGCTGGGTGAGTTGATCGAATATCTGGGGCGCTGCAATCAATTCCCGAACGGCGCGTTTTTGCTGACTGGCACGGGCATCGTACCGCCCCCAGAGTTTTCGCTCGTCGGCGGCGATGTTGTGTCGATCACGATTGATCCGATTGGTACGCTGACGAACACAGTGAAGGTTGTGTAGTCAGAAAAGGGCGGTTGCATGGTCGAATGGGGATTGGTGGTCAAGGCGGATCCTGATGCGGGCGCGATCAATGAGTACGTGCCGCAATTAGATCGGGTGCTTCCGCAGTTACAGCCGTACATTGATAGTTTGTGGATGACCGATCACTTTTTTTGGGGACACAAACCAACGCACGAAGCGTGGACAGTCAACAGTTATCTGGCGGTGCATTTTCCTGCGTATCGCATCGCACCGATTGTGTTGGGGCAAAGCTACCGTAACCCAGCGCTGCTGGCAAAAATGGCGGCTACGCTCCACTCCTTGAGCGGCGGGCGCTTGATCATGGGCATTGGTGCGGGCTGGAAAGAAGATGAATACCGTGCGTATGGCTATGATTTTCCGCGTCCGTGTGTACGTATTGAACAGCTTGAAGACACGCTGGAAATTATGAAACGGTTGTGGACGGAGACAGGACAAGTCACGTATCACGGTAAACATTATGACACGTTCGCGGAAAGAGTCGCGGTCGTGCGCCAAACATGCGAAAGCATAGGGCGTGACCCGATATCGATGCGGATGACCTGGTTTGGGCGTGTGGTCGTCGGGCGCACCGAAGCCGAAGCCTTGGCACGTGGAGGTGAGTGGACGAAGCAGAATTCACTCAATGGCACGCCCGCACAGTGGGTTGAAGAAATGAATCGATTTGTCGCGCTCGGCTGTGATATGTTCATGATCGAGATCATCGATATAGAAAACCCCGATGTAATCGACACGATGATGCATGAAGTATTTCCACTGGTCGGCGGTTAACGCTTAGCGCCTGCAACAGATGTTTATGTGGGGCAATTCGCCGGATTGCCCCACATAAAATTTCCCCTATCGCACGAAATCGTCAAGCTGTGCACATTAGTTTGCAACTTTGCATAACTCTGCTTACATACGCACCATACTTCGATAACATGTGCGCTCCATCATCACTTGTAGCGGTTCGCTGCAAGTCAATCGCTGACCATCAATAATATTTTCAAGAAAGCAGGTGTTTATGAACCGTCGCCAATTTTTGGGGTCGTTGATCGCTGGAGTCGGCGCAACGACGTTGAATACATCGACACTGGGCGCGGCACTGGCAGCATTACCACGCGGCGCATTTGCTCCTGTGCTGCAAGCGGGCGACCGCGATCGGGTAATCCACGCCATTACACGCTTGAGCTATGGCGTGACGCCCGCGTTATACCGTCATGTCCAACAAATCGGCGTGCAATCGTTCATCGACGAACAGTTGAACCCAGAATTGATCGATGATTCGGTGGTCAACGCTGTCGTGCAGCCACTCGCGCCTATCCTGACCGAAAACGGCGGTATTTTGTTTCGTCAGCTCGAAAATCGACGCGGCGAAGTCTCGGTCGCGTTGGTCGGTAACATGGCGACCCGTGCAGTTGATAGCCAGCGCCAATTGTTCGAGCGTATGGTGCAGTTTTGGGGCGACCATTTTAGTGTGTACGCGGGCAAAGGACCAGTGTTGTTTTTGAAAGTGGACGATGATCGTGATGTGATTCGCCCGAAAGCACTCGGCACTTTCCGCGAACTGCTCGGCGCGTCGGCACACAGCCCGGCGATGTTGATTTACCTGGATAACGCCCAGAACGAGCGCAGCGCACCCAATGAAAATTATGCACGTGAACTGCTTGAACTGCATACACTGGGTGTCGCGGGTGGCTATGACGAAGACGATGTGAAAGAAGTGGCGCGCGCCTTTACAGGCTGGTCGGTCTCTGGGCGTGGACAACAAAACGATGGACGAATCGACTATATATTCCGGCGTTTGTTCCACGATAATGAAGAAAAAATCGTACTTGATACCGTAATCCCGGCGGGTGGCGGTGAGCAGGATGGTGAACTCGTTTTAGATGTGATCGCGGCGCACCCTTCGACGGCGCGCTTTATGGCGACAAAACTGGCACGGCGTTTCGTGGCGGATCAGCCGCCCGCGTCGTTGGTCGAACAGGTCGCGGCGACCTTCAGCGCGTCAAACGGTGATATCCGTGCGACGCTGCGAACGTTGTTCAATGCCGACGAATTTTGGAACGCACCGCCTAAGTTCAAACAGCCATATGAATATGCGATAAGTTTGATGCGCGCGTTAAATTATCACGTACAGCTCCCCGAAGGACTGGTGCGCGGGCTGCGTGATCCGCTTGACGCGCTCGGCAACATTCCATTCACGTGGCCCGCGCCAAATGGTTTCCCTGATGTGGCGGGTGCATGGCAAAACGGCTTGATCACACGTTGGAATATGGCGATTGGTGCGTCAAGTGGTGAAATACAGGGGGCTACCACGGACAGCGAAGGGCTGCTGGCATTGTGGAACGATAACGGCGTACCTTTCGAGACCGAAGCGGTCATCGATTTTTCGGCGGGCTATCTCTTTGGTCGCCCTTTGACCAGCGAAGAACGGGCGGTGGCGCTCGATTTTGCCACGGCTACTACAACTGATGTCAGCGAACAAATCCGTTCTGCGTTGGCGCTGCTGCTCGCGTCACCCGCGTTTCAATATCGATAAAGATCAGCGATTAGCAGAGAGCCAACGGCTAACTGCTAATCGCTTACAGGAGAATCAAATGACGATCTTAAAAACTCGACCGCTTTCCCGCCGTCAATTTATCAGCGGCGGCGTGGCGATGAGCGCGGCAATGGCAGCACAAGCCGCACTGCCCAACTGGATGCCGCGACTTGCCTTCGCTCCATATCAACAAGCGGCGCGCGGGGATGTGCTGGTCTCGATTTTCTTACGGGGTGGCGCGGACACACTCAATATGATCGTGCCGCATGGCGAAGACGCCTATTATGCCGCGCGTCCTCAGTTGGCAATCGCGCGCCCCGATGATGCCAGCAGCACACTTAAGGCGCTGGATTTGGATGGGTTCTTCGGGCTGCATCCGGCGCTTGCGCCGCTGCAATCGGTCTTTCAAAGCGGCGGTATGATGGCGGTGCATAACACAGGCTCACCGCACGAAACGCGTTCACACTTTGAAGCGATGGACTTTATGGAGCGCGGTACGCCGGATGATTACTCCTTAGCGACGGGCTGGATCGGGCGGCATCTGGCGACCCTCAACAGTGGCAATGACTCACCCCTGCGCGCAGTGGGTTGGGGCGCATCGATGCAGGCGTCGCTGCGCGGTTCGATTTCACCCGTCGTGCTGCAATCGATCATCGATTATCACCTGGCAGGCGATACGGCGGGTGCGGCGCGCATGATGGAGTCGCTTGGGTCGCTGTACGCGCTGGAAACCGACTCGTTGAGTGCGTCGGCTCAGGCGACCAACGCCGCTGTCGCACTATTGGCGCAAGTGGGCTATCAGAATTATCGACCGACGAACGGCGCGCAGTATCCCGAAAGTGAATTTGGCATGGCACTGCGCCAAACGGCAGCGCTCGTTCGTGCAGAAGTCGGCTTAGAAGCGGCGTGTATTGACCACGGTGGCTGGGACACACATGTCAACCAGGGCGGCGCGGAAGGTCAGCAAGCGCGCTTGATGGGTGATTTGGCGGCGGGGTTGGCGGCGTTCCATGCAGATATGGGCGACACCATGAGTCGTGTCACGGTGGTTGTCATGAGCGAGTTTGGACGGCGCGTGCAAGAAAACGGTGGTCGTGGCACCGATCACGGTCATGGCGGCGCGATGCTGCTTATGAACGGGGCGCTCAACGGCACGCCTGTGACCGCGCGTTGGGTCGGCTTGCAGACCGATGTGCTGGATCGCGGCGAAGACCTGCCGATCACCATCGATTATCGCGATGTGCTGACCGAAGTCCTGGCGATGCGATTGGGTAATGCCAGTGCTGGTCAGGTATTCCCGAATTATACGGCAGCAGGCGTCGGCTTGTTCCGGGTATAAGAACACGGGCGACTCATCGGGTTGCCCGTACCTTTCAACGATGTTTTGATTTAACAATCGTACCCGCAAATCACGAACGCGGCGTGGCTACGGTTCAATAATCGCGATCGTTTCGCATGCGCCAGCGATGATGGTGACAGCGCTCGATACCCAACCGCGCACCCCGTCGATCTCGACTTGCCACCAGATGCTATCCTGAGAACGCCCGACGACCGGTGCGCTGGCATCCGAGGTGAGTGTGGTCACGATCAAGCCTGTTAACGACGGCACAGCGCGCACATTGATCAAGACGCCAACATTCGACGCGACTTGACAGTTACTGATGCGTGGCGCAGCGTCAGGCGTCAGCTCAGCGGTACTTTCGGCGATTGGTGGTGGTAGTTGGTAAGCAGGGCAGCGCGCACGCTCGTCTTCTGTTTCTAAACACAGACTGTAACGGATTTCACTGGTTGATCCACTGTGCAAAATGCTCAGCGTATAACTACGTTCGCCGCGTGGCACACGCAGCAGCGCGCCGCCTAAATAGCCGTTGACTAAGGCGACCAGTTCGTCGTTTTCATATAACGCGATTACCGGTGATGCGTTTGGCGTATCGCTGTAGACCGATAGATGCTGCACATGAAATGGCTGTGCGCTGATACTGTATACTTTTGCAGGTGCGGCAGGGTCGATAACGCCTTCCAATCGTTCACCCATGATCAAGGGTGTCGGCGGTGGCAGCACCACCCCTTCGCCCGCACTGATGACGAACTGCGCGCCGAACGCACCCTGTAATTCGATAATGTAGTCGCCTGCCGACGCTAGTGCGATATTAGCCGTCAAAATGGGTTCATCGATGCTTGGCGCGGCGTTGAAGACTTCAATGTCGTTTGTATCCAGTACGCGCATCGCTGAGAATAGATTATCAAGCGCCAGTACTTGTACGACGACGATACCAGGTGCATCGACCTGTAAGATGATGCGTGCCGTACCGTCAGCACTGATTTCGCCAGTGCGGTTTTCGCCCAGCGTCAGCGTGATCGGTTCAGTTTGCGCGGTGGCGACAAGCGCACCCGCTAATAACACGCTTATCCAGGCTAAAACACGCATCAAAAATCCTCATAGCTGACGGCTAGTATTCGACCATCGGAACGAACATGAATTGTACCGCCTTCATCGGTACGGTACAGACGCAGATCGCCAAGCAATGCCAGCACGTCGGGTGCAGGGTCACCGTCACGATTTGCCGGGTCAAGCTGCAACAACCCTATATCGGGATTGACCGCCGCTAGAAACGAGTCGTCAAGCGCATTTTCTCTACCGTGCTGCGGCATGACCAATACGTTAGCGCTTACATCAACGCCCGCATCGAGCAGCGCAATCTGACCATCAGCGCTTAAATCGGACGGAAATAACACACGCACGTCGCGGTAAATGAGCCGGATTACCAGCGTCGAAACGCCAAACTGGGCGCGCGTAGCGGGTGTGGTAAGTGGATTCAGCACTTGAATCGTCACGCCATCGGCGGTGGTAAACGCATAACCGCTAAGTGGTGTGATTACATTGTTCATGCCGATTCGGTTGATCAGGGCGGTGTAAGCAGGGTTCGTATTGGGTTGACCGTTGATCAGCGCTGACCCAACCTGATAGCGGTCGATCACATCGCCTAACGCCAGATACTCGTTTGGGTCGGGGTGTGTGATCGCGAGTAGATCGAGCGAACGCTTGTAAAACGGCAGTCGATCTCCAAGCTGTGTAAGTAAATTCGCTGGGTAACGTCCGCCATCGAATAAGAAGTGCAAGCCACCTGGGGTTTGGATGAGCACGGCGTTCGAATGTCCGACATCGAGCAGCCAGATATGGAGTTCTCCATCTGGCTGACCATCCCAATAGGCAACGCCGATAATCAATGCTGCGGCTATGATTAGCAATATCACGCCGATTAAGCGCTGACGTTTAAGCCAATGCCACGCATTCACCGCCCAATTCGGACGTGCTGCCTGTATCATCATGACCGCACCAATCCCCGTGAAGAACATCAATATGATGTGACGGTGTACATCGACGCCGATTTGAGCGAATGGAAGCGCGGCGAACGCACGCACAATATCGATTGTCAACGCAAGCAGCACGAATACCAGCGCGAAGCATAGTGCAGCAAGCGAGGGAATGATAAAAGCGAGCGCGGACGCCAAACCACCGAGGATGAGTACGAGCGGTTGAAACGGGACGATTAACAGATTGACCCCTATCGTAATGACCGAAACGCGCCCGAAATACAGCGCTGTGAGCGGCAGTGTCGCCAAAGTTGCGGCAAGGCTGACAATGAGGGGTTCGGTCAAGAAATCGATGATCCGTTCCGCTGTGTCTTTCGGCAACAGGCGATGGACGAAACGGTCAAATGCACGTGTGAACGGAGTCGCGAACAGTGCGATCCCCATAACAGCGGCAAAACTGAGTTGAAAGCCAACGTCCCACAGGGTAAGCGGGTTGACGAGCGATAAAATTACCGCCGAAAACGCCAGCGACGCCGGGACAAACGTGCGTCGTCTCAGCGCGCCGCCAATAATTAAAAGCCCGCTCATCAGTGCTGCGCGCACGACTGCCGCGCTCGCTCCGACAAAGATCGTGTACAGTGCGACGACTGCCAGCGAAAGCAGCGCGGCGCGGCGGCGCGGCACGCGCAAACGTGCCAGCGTTGCGGTGACAATGCCGCTGACCACGATCATGTTGAAACCGCTGATGGCGACGATATGCGCCGCGCCCGTCGCTGCGAAATCATCTTCGAGCAGCGGCGCAATGCGGCTGTCATCACCGAGCAAAATTCCGGTCAACAAGCCCGCTTCCGGTTCGGGGATCGCGCTGGCAATATACACGGCGGCTTGCGCGCGAATGGCTGATAATGATGTGAGAATCGTCGGCTGCGCATTTGGCTCGATGACTTCGACCGATGTTTCGCGCATCAGCGTATACACATCAGCGCGCGCCAGATAATCGGCATACGAAAACGCGCCATAACGCGACGGTGCGATCATATCACCTGTCACGCGCACACGGTCTCCACTGCGCGCGGTTGTCGTCAGCGGCGCTTGCACCAACGCGTTCCCTGTGGTGGCATGGTTCATGCCGCGTCCGTCATCGATTTGCGTGGCAGCGACCGTGAGCATCATGTGGTCGCCGCTCAGCGTTGGCGGACGTGTGACGATGCCTGTAATAGTCGCACCACCGCGATTGTTGTACGCCGCCAGCGCGCTTGTGGTCGGGTGAATGACGTAGCGCAATCCGCCAAAAGCGAAGCACGCCGCCACAATCAGCCCGAAACGGGTTTTCTGCACGACAAGCGCCAGTATTACCGCACTCCCTGCGCCGATCATCCACGCAAGCGGAATCGGCGCGCGCAAACTGGCGGCGTATACAATTCCAGCGCACCACGCCAGCGTGATATAGACCAAGCGCATAACAGCACCTTAGATATGACGACTATCAAAACCTTAACGCAAAGCCGCGAAGATTGAAACGAAAGGTACAAAAAGAGAGGCGGATTTATCAAATGAGCGACCCGCCGGATCATCCCTACGGGTCGTCGATCTGACGAATGAATATTTGCCTCCCCACCTTTCTTTTCTTTCTTTACGTCTTTGCGTTAAATTTTCTCTCTTTTATCAGAAAAGCGCCGTAAAACCCCTGCCTTCAGGCAGGGGTTTTACGGCGTCGGTCTTATATTTTTTCTGCTGAAATAGCGTATAATAGGGGAAGATTGATGTGCGAGGTACGAGACGTAAAAATCCGACCTCGATCATAATCCCGTAATATCGCAACACCGTAGTTAACGTCAAACACAGCGGGGCATCGCCGTGCTACCAGAGCGACGATAAGACGAGGGTTCGCCTTTGCAGTCGCGTTGAGGGTAGAAGCCTCTACCTTTAGGCGTGGGGAGTATGTCACAACAAGGTTGCGGCAATGACAACTTACGACATCATCATCATCGGCGCGGGCGCGATGGGGAGTGCGGCGGCGTATCACGCGGCGAAAGCAGGGCAGCGCGTGCTGGTGTTCGAACAATTCGCGTTCGATCATGGTTATGGCAGCAGTCATGGCGCATCGCGTATTATCCGTTACGCCTATACCGACCCGGCATATGTTGCGCTGGCAAAAGCAGCCTATCCGATGTGGACGGCGCTCGAAGCGGATGCAGTCGAAACATTGATGATCAAGACGGGCGGAATCGATTATGCAATGCCGGGTGAGGGCAGTTTTCGAGCGACGCTCAATAGTCTGTCGGCGCTCGGCATCGATTACGAGATGATGGACGCCGCCGAGGCGATGCGGCGTTTTCCACAATTTCGACTGGATGACGGTATGATCGTCAGTTATCAGGCAGATTACGGCGTCTTGAAAGCGTCAAACTGTGTGCTGGCGCATGTGCGTCTGGCTGAACGTTATGGCGCAACGATGTATCAAAACACGCGTGTCACCACGATTAGCCCAACCAGCGATGGTGTAAATGTGGTCACAGAGGATGGTTCAGCATACAGCGCTGCACGGCTGATCATCACGGCGGGCGCCTGGGCGCGCGGGCTGCTCAAAACACTTGATCTCGAATTGCCATTGCAGCCTGTACGATGTCAGGAAGTGTATTTTCAACCAGAAAATGATGCTGAACGTTACGATGTCGGACTCATGCCCATCTTTATTCATCATGAAAAATGGCTGACTGGCGAAGCCTTTTACGGCATTCCAAGCGTGGGTGGATCGGGCGTCAAAGTAGCGATGCACGGCGGCACACCAGTCACGCCGGATGAAGGGATCGATTATGTGTCCGATGACGCCGCTGTCGAACGATCGCGGGGCTATGCGCGGCAGTATTTGCCCGCTGTTGGGGCAGGGCGCTTAGTCAGCACGCGTATCTGTCTCTACACCATGACGCCAGATGAAGATTTTATCGTCGATCAACATCCAGCGTATGCTCAAATTCTCATCGGGTCGCCTTGTTCGGGTCATGGTTTTAAGTTCAGCACGCTCATCGGAAAAATTCTGGTCGATCTTGCGTGCGACGGCGCGACCGACCACGACATTGAAAAGTTTACCCTGCGACGGTTTGACTAATCCCATGCGGGCGCGAAACCGGCTTTTCCTTCAAGCAAATTTGGCACATGAACGTCCAAAACGCTTTTCACACGCGCATATGCTTGTTTTGTCCAACCGCGCTCCTCGATCAGTTTGAGCGCGGCATCTCCTGTACCCACCGCGAAACGGCGTTGATTGATATGAAAATGCTGTACGACGAATCGACTTGCACCGGTCGCAACCACATCAAGAGCAGATTGTTCGGGGTCGCGCACAGGCAAAAGCGGAGTCATGGTCACGCATGTTTCAATTCCTGCATCGGCAATTACAGTGATCGCCGCAAGGCGTTGAGAATTGGATGGGCAAGTCGGCTCGAAAGCGCGGCGGATGTCGTCATCGTCGGTTGTAACGGTCATATTGACGCGCACGTGTTTGAACTGGCACAGCAAATCAATATCACGAGTGACGAGTGGACTGCGCGTTTGGATCATCAGCTTGGGCTGGTGATAGTCGAGCAGTTCTCTCAAAATCGCGCGGGTCAGTTCGAGGCGGCACTCAATCAGCTGGTAGGGATCGGTGACGGTCGCCATGTAGATAGTTTTGTCCGTCAAAGGTGTGCGCCGCTTTTTGATTAATAAATCGAGCGCATTTTCTTTGACTTCGACCCATGATCCCCATTGATCCTTTAGATCATTGGTCGGGGCAAAAAACGCGGCATAGCAGTAGCTGCATCCGAAAGTGCAGCCTGAATACGGATTAAGCGTGTAATCGAAACCATTGGCGAAGCCGCTCGCTTTCGACAAAATACTTTTAGCGTGGCGGTGGCGAATATCCGTCATAAGCCCTCACAGAACTTTTATGCGCGTGCTTCATATGCGCGTTCAAAAGTAATCTGTGATGGGCGATAGCAATGACCGGGCTGAAAACAGCGCGATTATTTACTGTCTTTATCGGTTTTTGCACCGACATCGACGGTTTGGCGCTGCGGTAGTTGAATGAACGGCGCGGGCGTTGTCGCGACAGGCGGTGGGGCAGCCTGAATCGTCGGCACGGCGGGTTTTACCGCTGCTGGGGCGGGCGGCGCGTCTTCGACGTTATCCATCACCTGGGTGATGCCATTGCGGACTTCCGCCAACATGCGGTTGAGTCGTCCTTCAAGTTCACGCAGCGACTCCAAGACATAAACGTCGGCGTCCGATGTGATATTGTCGGCTTCATCGTTCGCCGCTTCGATCATCTTGTCGGCTTTGGATTTTGCCAGCGAGACAAGTGCTTCTTTATCAATCATCTGGTCGCCACGTTCGCGCGCCAACTGGACTAAGCGTCCGGCTTCTTCGTTTGCTTGCGCCAGAATACGATCACGCTGCGCCAATACACGCGCCGCCTTTTCGATCTCTTCTGGGATCGAAATACGCATTTGATCGATAATTTCCAGCGTTCGTTCCTCGTCAATGACGGTGAACTTGCTGAATGGGATATGTCGTCCCTCATCGACCAAATCTTCCAGACGGTCTACCAGATGTTGAATATCCATCGCTCGTCTATCCTTCTCGTAAGGTTGCACCCGCCCAGCGGCGCGCGGTGATCTTGCTTCGCTATTACGCCTACAAAATCAAGTGTTACGAAATCGTTCAATTAATGCAGCGGCGACAAAATCGGGAACCATACTCGATACATCTCCACCAAGTTCCGCAATTTCGCGTACTGTACTGGAGCTAATTGCGACATGACGGTCATCTGTCATGATCGACACGGTTTCTAGTTCCGGCGCGAGCCGTTTGTTCGCCAGACCCATGCGAAACTCGAATTCAAAATCAGAAAAGACACGTAAACCGCGCACAATCACCAGTGCGTCCATCTTTCTGGCATAGTCTACTGTAAATCCTGAAAATGGTGCAACTCGAATATTTGTCACATCTTCAAAGGCGCGCCGTGTCAATTCTGCTCGTTCTTCGACACTAAAGAGCAGCTTTTTTTTAGGTTGGTCGTACACACCAACGATGACTTCTTCAAAGATGCGCGCTGCTCGTTTGGCAATATCGATATGACCGTTGTGAATCGGGTCGAAGGAACCCGGATACAGCGCACGAACCATGCCAAAACGCTCCCGTGTACAGACTGATCATAATACCTAAAGATGCGCCACCCCGCAAATAAGCGTGACAAATGGGCTATTTTGAGAGAACTCAATGAGTGCGGACTCAGACTCGACAGTCACAGGAGCGACTTTATGGGTCGCCCCTGTAAGCGTCGTTGCTATTTCAACTCACGTCGGAACGCGCGTCTTTAAGCATTTCAACGCGTGCCGATAGCAAACGATGTTCCTCATGGGCAAGATCGGGGTCATCGGCGTAAATGGTGCGTGCTTCGCGCTGTGCGAGTTCGACTAACGCTGGCGACATCAACTCGACCAATTGCAGCGTGGTACCGCCATGCCCGCTTTGCTGTGTGCCGATCAAATCACCCGCCCCGCGCTGGCGGAAATCTTCTTCTGCAAGTTTGAAACCGTCGGCGTTATCGCGCAAAATTTGTAAGCGCTTGAGCGATTCTGGATCAGAATTATCGCTTAAAAGTAAACAGTGCGACGCGAATCCGCCGCGCCCGACGCGTCCGCGAAATTGATGAAGCTGCGATAAACCAAAACGATTCGCCCCTTCGATCATGATGATGCTGGCGTTGGGAATATCAACGCCGACTTCGGCAACCGATGTCGTCACCATGACATCGAAGCCGTGATCGCGGAAATCTGCCATGATCTGATCTTTTTCGGCAGGTTTCATACGCCCGTGCAGCAAACCGACGCGATAACGGTGAAAGACCTGCTTGAGCTGTTCGAACTCATCGACAGCGGCGCGCGCTTCGGTGATCATCTCCGACGCTTCGACCAAGGGATAGATGATGAAGGCTTGCCGTCCTTGTTGCAGTTCTTTCTCGATGAACTCATAAGCGCTCTCGCGTTTGTGAGGCTGAACGATGTAAGTTCCGACCGGAATACGACCGGGCGGCATCTCATCGAGAATTGATAAATCAAGATCAGCATGGATGGTCAGCGCGAGTGTGCGAGGAATCGGTGTCGCGGTCATTACGAGTAAATGCGGATTCATCCCTTTGCCACGCAGCGCACCGCGCTGTTCGACGCCGAAACGATGTTGTTCATCGATGATTGCCAGCGCCAGGTGATTGAACTCGACACCCCCTTGAATGATCGCGTGCGTGCCGATCACGACATCGATGCTGCCATCTGCTAAGCCACGATAAATCGCATCGCGTTCCGCGCCTGTGACCGAACTGGTCAGCAGTGCCACCGATGGACGCCGACCGTATGGCAGCAAATCGTCGGGCGTTTGGGCCAGCGCGCGGGATATATTTTGATAATGCTGTTCGGCGAGAATGCTGGTTGGTGCCATCAATGCGCTCTGTGTGCCACGCATCAGCGCTATGCCGATGGCGGTAACGGCGACCGCGGTTTTGCCCGCGCCGACATCACCCTGTAACAAACGGTTCATCGGGATCGGCTTGGCAATATCGCGGCGAATATCTTCGATGGCGTTGGTTTGTGCACCTGTCAGCGGATACGGGAAGATTGCGCCC
This sequence comes from Aggregatilineales bacterium, assembly GCA_038207205.1. Taxonomy (GTDB): domain Bacteria; phylum Chloroflexota; class Anaerolineae; order Aggregatilineales; family Phototrophicaceae; genus Flexifilum. The sequence continues at coordinate 29,285 of JBBRAA010000023.1, read as the reverse complement.
GCGAAAATGGCGACATCTTCTTCTTCGACTTCCAGGCGCGTGGCTGGAGTCATCTGCCATACGCGGCGGTTGCCGAGAATTGCCAGTTGCAGCAGCAGCAGTTGATCGAAAATGTAGCGCCGTCGGGCGTGCATCAGGTGGTCTTCACTTTCGGGGAAGTGCAGATTTTTCAGCGCCCACCCCAAATCCGCGAGTTCAGTGCGTTCCAGCACTGCTTCGGGGACATAATCAGGCAGATGATCCGCCCAATAATCGACTGCGCGCTCGATCAATGCGCGTAACGTCCGGTTGCTCAAGCCATCTGTGAGTGGATACACCGGGACGATGCGGACGCTTTGCAAATCTTCGACCTCGATAAAATCCCATTCTGGATTGGTCATTTGAATGCGCCCGTTGTACAGCGTGGTTTCGCCGAACAACCGCACCTGCTGACCAGGACGTATCTGGCGCTGTAAGAACGACTGACCGAAGAAGGTCACACCCATCGACGCGGTACCATCATCGACGACCATGAAAAAGTTTTTGCGCGCGTTCTTGTCGATGCGAAGTTCGGTGTGGCGCACCGTGCCGAGTACTGTGACGCGCTGTTTAGTTTCCAGGCGGCTGATATACGACGTGCGTGTGTAATCGTCATAGCGGCGCGGCAGGTAATACAGCAAATCTGCGATGCTGACCACGCCGAGCGTATTCAAGAGCGCTGCCATTTTGGGACCAACGCCTTTGACCTTATCGACGGGCGCGCTCAAACCGCGCAGCGTATCAGCAGCCTGTTCGGGAGCGATACGTACGCGCGGACGCCGCGGCGGACGCGTCAGCTTCGCCGGCACGGGAATATCCATGCGGATAGGTCCCCGCGCGCCTTCATAAGCGCTATCCATACTGCTGAAGTCGTCGTCGTGCATTGACCCGTCATTGCCGCCGCCGCGACGTGGTTCATCATCTTGTGCGCGTGGCGGTTTGGCGGTATTCGGGCGGGTTTTATCTTTTTTGCCGCGCTCCTTGTCGCGCTCACGGGGGTCACGGCGTTCGCGCGCCGCCTCTGGTGGAGCGGGGGGTGCAGTATCGACGTTGGGCAGCGGTGAATTCAACGCGCCCGCCATCATATCGTCAGCATTGTCGTCATTCGATGGTGGCGGTGCAGCGATGACAGGACGCGGTTGTGCCTCACCACGCGCCGCGCGCTGACGATCTTCGCGCCGTTCGCGCGGCGGGCGTGGTTGGTCGTTCGAACGCTGCTCACGCGGTGGATGTTCCTCGCGTGGGCTTTGTTCAGACGCGGGAGGTGCGGCAGGTGATTGGCGCGCACGTTTTTCACGCGGTTCGCGTTGCGGACGCGCTGGACGTTCTGTTGCCGTCTCTGCTGATGTTTCTACAGGCGGACTCGTCGTTGGTGGCGGCGGATTGAGTGCAGCCATCCGCGCTTCGTATTCGGGCAGACGTGCGCGCAGTTCGGGCGGCATCGGCGCGCGATTCATGATGCGATCGAGCATGTAGGTGATTAACGTGTGACGCTCATCTCGATGATCAGCGCCATCATAGGCACGCAGTGTCGATGTGAGTTCGTCGATCAACAGCAGATGTTCCGCTTTGCGCGCTTGAGTCAGCGCCTGGCGTTGCCAATTTTCGCTGTAATTGCTCAAGCCGCCGACCATCGCGCTGTTTTTATAACCCTGCTCGCGTTCGAGCTTGAGAATTTTGACCAGTGTTTCAAGTGCCGAGGGCATGATCCAGTTCGTTTCTCCACGATTCTTTCACAAGCGCCACGCCGATGCCGCCGGGTCCGATATTTGTCCCGATGGCGGGCGCGATATACACATATATCATATCAGCAGGCGCAACATCTTTAAGCATCACACCGAGCGCGTGCGCATCAGGCAAGTTATTGGCGTGCAAAATAGCGAGTTTGTACAATGGTAAGTTGGCGCGCACGCGCTCGTTCAAATCATCAATCGCACGCTTGAAGGTGCGCACACGTCCCACATTTTTCACATCACCATGGTCAACTTCGATGATCGGCTTGATTTGCAATAATGCACCGATGTTTGCTTGTGCCCAACTGACACGACCGCTGCGGCGGACATATTCCATCGTATGCAGGGCACAGTACAAACGCAAATTTGCTTTCACAGCCGTGATCGCCGCGATCACCGCGTCGAGATCGCCGTCGGTTTTTTCGGCTACTTCGATACCGATTAAGACCTGCCAACCGAGTGCCATCGATGTATTGCCTGCATCGATCAAAGTATAGCGGTCTTCCGGGAGTTTTTGCGCCGCCAACCGCATCGCGTTGTATACGCCGCTCAACTGCGTCGACAACGTAATGATGATGACATGATCGCCTTCCTTATCGGCTTTCAAAATATATTCTTCCGCTAATCCGGTAGACATAGCGGATGAGGAGGGGTGTGGATGAATGTTTTCGAGCTGACGATAATAGTCATCGCGCTGAAGTTGAATGCCGTCATCAGCATAGCTGTTGTTGTTGTAATTAACGAAAACCGGTACGACATGAATGCCGTGTTTGGCAATCATATCGGTTGGAATGTCGCATGTACTATCGGTAACAAAACGAATTCGTTTTCCCATAATCTTCAATCATCTTTTCCGAGTATTTCACTCTCTAAAATAACCAAACCAGTCGCATCAGTGCCAATCAATGCCGCCAGCGACAGCCCGTAAACGGTTGTGGGGAATGTCTGACTGGGAAAATCGACCGCGAGACGATCATGCAGCATTCGGGTCGTCTCCTGGTGTGCGGGCTTATGCTGCACAATGATTCCATCGTCGATGTCAGTGAATTCGGCAGCATATTCTACCAATCGTTCCACCGCCTGAATGCGCGTGCGAACTTTTTCGATCACGTTCAGTCGTCCGTTTTCCACTGTAAGAAACGGCTTGATCGCCAGCATCGTACCGAGAATGCCGTGCGATGGACTCATGATCTTGTTTTGTATCAATGTATCGGCACTTTCCACATAGTAGACCGAGTATACACGCTCGACCGCGCTGCGTACCTGGCGTACCACCTCGTCGAACGCCGTGCCCGCGTTGACAAGACGCGCCGCAAGCAAAACCAGCAGCGCTTGTGCGGTTGAAAGCGTACCGGAATCGATCACCTCGATTTTGCAGTGTCCAAGTAAGTTTTGTGAGGCGCTGCGCCCGTTTGCCCAGCTTTCGTTGATCTCGCGCGACATGTGAATCGAAATGATCGCGTCGTGAGTTCGCGCCGCACGATCAAAAACGGCTTCAAATTCCGTGACGGTCGGCGGCTCTACGATGGGCGCGAATGGCTGAGTCGCCAACAAACGCAGTGCTTCGCTCGCGTCGAGATCGACGCCTTCACGGTACGCGCGCCCTGCGATCATGACGCGATTTGGGACGATCTGTACACGGTCGAGCAGCGCGCTTTCGGTTGCCGGAAAATGCGCGCCGCTGTCGGTAATAATCGCGATCGACGATGGAGATGTAGACAAATGGACTCTATTCGATGCTGATCACATACGGATAAAGCGCTTGACCGCCCGAAACCAGCTCAAAATCGAGACGGTCGAACTCGGCGGCTAATTCAGATGTGAGCGCACGCGCTTCGGCTTCAGTCACACCCTCACCATAGTAAAACGTCGCTCGTTCGCTGTCATCCGCACCGCCTTTGAGCAGCAATTCACTGATCAATTCATGCATGTCATCGTTGACACTTGTAAGCGAGTCGTCGATCAAGCCGATCCACTGCCCGTCGCGCACACTGATGCCGTTACTGACAGTATCACGTACCGCTTTCGTCACCTCGATTGTGACGACATATTCAAGCGCGCTGCTCATGGCAGTGGCGACAGTCTCAACGTCGGCGTTGATGTCATCCATGACCGTATTGCAATACTCAAGCATGGCGCTGATACCCTGCGGCAGGGTCACGCTCGGTACAACGCGTACTACTTTATCGGTCGTTTGGCTGGCGGCACTTTGTGCGGCGAGCAATATATTTTTATTGTTCGGGAGCAGGATAATTTGCTTCGCTTGCACTTTCGCAATCGCTTCGAGAAAATCACCCGTGCTGGGGTTCATGGTTTGTCCGCCCATGATGACATGCGCCGCGCCAATTTCGAACCCGCGACGGAAGACGCGTTGTAAACCACGCCCACTGGCAACGGTGATGACGGCAGTCGCGGGTGTCGGCATACCACCGACATCGCCATCGAGCGTGTTCATATCGGCTTCGATGGCAATTTCGCGCGCCTTGCGATTTTCGACATACTGGTGGTACTGCGCTTGCATATTTTCGACGACGACGTCATCCAACGCGGCACCCAAATTTATTGCGTAGCTGATCGGTTGACCGGGATCGTGCACATGGACATGGACTTTGATAATGCCGCTGTTGCCGACGACCAGCGTTGACCAACCCATATTCTGAATCGATGTCCGTATATCATCAACATCCATGCGCTCGCCGCGCATCAGGAACTGGACATCGTAACCGTAGCCTTGTTCGTCATCTGGTTCGAGCGATTCTTCCCATGCCTGTGAATCTTCCGGCAGCACGACCTCTTCCGCGATTTCTCTGCCGATGAGCGGGAATAACATGCCTTCAAAAATCAGCACCAGCCCCTGACCGCCGCTATCTACCACGCCTGCTTCTTTAAGTTTGGGGAGCAGGTCTGGCGTGCGCCGAAGCGTCGAGCGTCCCGCGTACACCATTTTTTTGAGCAGCGCGACCAAATCCTGCGTCTCAGTCTGATGTTTGATCACGGTTTGAGTCATCGAGCGGCACACCGTCAATATCGTGCCTTCAACCGGGTTTTGAACCGAACGGTACGCTTTTTCATTGGCGATGCGGCACGCTTCTGCCAGACCCGGCGCGGTCAGCGTTGGCTGGTCTTGGAGTGCTTCTGCTACACCCGCCCAGATTTGCGACAAAATGACGCCAGAATTGCCGCGTGACCCGATCATCGCGCCTTCTGCCAATGCCATCGTCACTTTGCCGACATGGTTCTCGTTTATCTCGGCGACTTTTTGAAAGGCATGGCGCATCGTCAGATACATGTTGGTGCCAGTGTCACCATCCGGCACGGGAAACACGTTCAAACTATTGACTTTTTCTTTGTTTCGTTCCAACCACAAAACACTCGAACCAAACAATCTTTTAATCCGGTTTCCATCTACAACGAGGTTTTCTCGATTGTAAAATGTTTTTGACGCAACCATTTTCAAACCAACCTTGTACTTGTATTCATCATTAGAATCAGAAAGTTTTGAGAGATTGTAGCGTTTGTTACGCCTTGTTATCGAATTTGCACTATGGTAGCATGACAATCACTATTCGTGAGCGAAAGAATTCCATTTCGAGGCGTCATCATGGCAATGTGTGATAAATGCGGCAAGAAGCCGATGTTCGGCAATGCCCGCAGCTTCTCGATGCGCGCCACCCGCCGCCAGTTCAAACCGAACGTGCAGCGCAAGTGGGTGATCGACGAAAAATCGGGGGAGCGCGTTCGTCGCCACCTGTGTACCAAGTGCATTAAGGCGATGGCGAAGGTCTAATCGCGCTATCTCGTCTGAAACACCGGTGAGGGCGCACCAAAAAGCGCCCTTATCCATCGATGTGCCCTGCCAGTTTCCCGCGTAATTGATCAAATCCGTGCTGTATGCTGAACTTATCACTAAAGACCGCGCTGCCGACTACTAAGACATTTGCGCCCGCTGTCGTTACATCCACAATTGTATCGGCGTTAATGCCGCCATCCACGCTGACATCGACCGCACGACCCGTCGCTTCACACAACGCACGTACCTGCTTGATTTTGGGCAGAGTTTCGTGGATGAAGGGTTGTCCCCCGAAGCCAGGATTGACCGTCATCACCAAAACCAGATCGACCATATGAATGATCTCGCTCAACAGCGACGCGGGTGTATGCGGGTTGATGGCGACGCCGGCTTTCGCGCCTAGGTTCTTGATGAGCGACAGTGTGCGGTGTAAATGGAGACAGGTTTCGAGATGCACGGTGATGATATCCGCACCTGCGCGCCGAAACGCCGGAATCAAATGATCGGGTTCGATGATCATCAAATGCACATCAAGCGGGAGCGTCGTGCTGCGCCGTGCCGCTTCGATGACGACTGATCCCATCGTCAAATTGGGCACGAAACGACCGTCCATCACGTCAATATGAATTTGCGCTGCGCCCGCGCTTTCAGCTTCTTTGATATGTGTGCCGAGACGGGTGAAATCCGCCGATAAAATCGATGGGGCAAACTTGAGCGATGGGATCACTGCGTTTATACTCCCAAAACGAAGACGGATTGTACAAAAGATAACCCCCAGCGCATAGAGAAGAGTTGCTGACGAACACGATTGGACGCATTTATCCGTGTGCCGTAATCACGCTATAATTGCCGCTGCAAATGGGTCATCAGGGAGCTTTACGTATGGCGATTGAGTATCGGAAGTTAGGCACAGCAGGGGCAAAAGTTAGCGCGATTTCACTAGGCGCATGGCTGACGTATGGCAGCGATCGCGTCGCGGAAGAACAGTCGATCGCATGTATTCGCGCCGCGATTGAAAGCGGGATCAATTTTATCGATGTCGCGGATATTTACAGTTATGGGCGCGCCGAACAAGTGGTTGGGCGTGTGATCAAAGATTATAAGCGCAGCGATCTTGTCATCAGCACCAAAGCGTATTGGCAGATGAGCGAGAATGTCAACGATCGCGGGTTATCGCGCAAGCATATTTTTGAATCTGTACACCAGTCGCTCAAACGGTTCGATACCGATTACCTCGATATTTTCTTTTGTCACCGTTTCGATGATGAGACGCCTGTCGAAGAAAGTGTCATGGCAATCGACGACCTCATCAAACAGGGTAAAATCCTGTATTGGGGGACAAGTATGTGGACGGCGAGCAATATCGCGTCGGCGTATAACGTTGTCGGCAATCATCACCTTAACCGCCCGGTGACGGAACAACCGCTTTACAACATGCTCGACCGCGAAACCGTCGAAGGTGCATTGGAAGCCGAAGTCGCCAAGCGTGGCATGGGGTTGGTGGTGTGGAGTCCACTGGCACAGGGTGCTTTAACAGGCAAATATAATGATGGTATCCCCGAAGGCAGCCGCGCGAAAAGCGTTGACTTAGAATGGTTCAAAGAACAAATTACCGAGGAACGCATTGGCAAAGTTCGTCAGCTTACGGTGCTGGCGAATGAAATGGGAACGACGATGGCAGCGCTGGCATTGGCATGGGTGCTGAAAAATCCGGTTGTCAGCAGCGCGATCATTGGTGCGAGCCGTCCCGATCAAATCGCGGATAATTTGAAAGCGCTCGATATCAAGATCACCGACGAGATCGACGCACGCATCGAAGCCATTTTGCAGAACAAGCCAGAACCCGCAAAAAGCTAAACTTAGTGAATCACGAAACCTTGTTTTTGCCCTCACCCTAAATCCCTCTCCCTCAGGGCGAGGGACTTCAAAAGCGCGTTTTTCTCCCCTTCTCCATGAGGGAGAAGGGGTCGGGGGATGAGGGCTGGTGAACATTCTTGATTCACTGAAACGATTGAACCGCAGAGAACGCAGAGGACACGGAGAATAATCTAAAAACCTCTCCGTGTTCTCTGTGGTTATTGTTTTACGTAGTTGCTGGCGCCCGCCCACGTGTGAGCAGTTTCTCAAGTTCAACCGCGAACAAAATGATGGACGATAAGCCGATGCCGACCAACAATTCGTTGACGGATAAGGGCAGCGTCTCGAAGATCGTTTGCATAAATGGCAGGTAGATCACACCGAATTGCAGCGCAAATGTCAAAAGCACCGCGAAGAACATAAAATGATTCCGCGAGAACCATACACGGAAGAATGATTGTTTATCGCCGGCTGCGATTCCCATGACATGGAAAATTTGACCGAGCGCCAATACCGTGAACGCCAATGTGCGCGGAATACGTTCGGCTTCGTCGATGATCGCGTTGCCAGAGCCGCTTTCTTCACCACCCGCTTCTGCCGCCGCCGCATCGATGGTCAGCATGTCGCTTAAACGTTGATCGGGTGTTAATTCGTTCCAATTTTCGGGGATGAGCTCGTCATCTACCAAATCAACGACCTGCTCGCGGCTCAAATTTTCAATGCCAAGTGTGTCGCTGAATGGATCTAGTCCATTTTCGATGTGACCATATACGAATGCGCCTAATGTCAAAATCGCCAACACCACCGCGCGCCAGATGATTTTTGCCCCGATGCCGTCCGAAAAAATACTCTCGTTGACCGAACGCGGTGGACGTTTCATGGTACCGGGTTCGGCGGCTTCGAAGCCAAGCGCGATTGCGGGTAAACCGTCCGTAACCAGATTGACCCACAGGATTTGAATCGCCAGCAGCGGAATCGGCAAGCCAATCAAAATGCCGACGAACATGACCAGAATTTCACCGACGTTCGAGCTCAGCAGGAACAAAACGAATTTGCGGATATTGTCGTAAATCGTGCGTCCTTCTTCGACTGCCGCTACGATGGACGCAAAATTGTCATCGGTCAGCACCATATCCGCCGCGCCTTTGCTGACTTCTGTACCCGTGATGCCCATCGCCACGCCAATGTTGGCTTGTTTGAGCGCAGGCGCGTCATTAACACCATCGCCCGTCATGGCGACGATCTCGCCCTGCGTTTGCAAAATCTTGACCAGACGCAACTTGTGTTCAGGCGATACACGCGCGAACGCCGATGTGTTTTTGAGCGCGACGATCAATGCAGCATCGTCCATCTTTTCGATCTCCGCACCCGTGACTGCTTTTTGACCATCTTTCAAAATTCCCAAGTCACGCGCAATCGCTTCTGCGGTCAGCGCGTGGTCGCCCGTGATCATGATCGAGCGTACGCCCGCGTCTTTGGCGGTTTGTACAGCGGCTTTTGCCTCTGGGCGCGATGGGTCGAGGATTCCGATCAAACCGAGTAAATTCAGCTCGCGCTCGATGCTTTCGGTGATTTGTTTTGGCACTTCGGTATGAACACGGTAGCCGACGCCCAACACGCGCAATCCTTGCGCCGCCAGCGTGTCGATCTCCGTTTGCCATGCCTTGCGCCGTTCATCGGTGAGCGGGCGCACCCCATCTGGCATATGCTCGTTGCTCGCCCATTCCACCAATCGATCTGGCGCGCCTTTGGTGATAGCGATGAAATCGTGCGTGCCGAACAAATCGCCCGTTTCGGTATTGATCACATCGTGGATGGTAGTCATCGCCTTGCGTTCACTGCTGAAGGGCAGTTCCGCGACACGTGGCAGGTCTTGTTCCAGAAACTCGCGCGTCCAGCCAACTTTGCGCGCGGCGACGAGTAACGCACCTTCGGTGGTATCGCCAACGACGCGCGGTACGCCGTTTTCGTCATCTTCCATGTAGGCGTCGGTTGCCAACGCCATCGCTTTGAGAAATCGCCCGACCGCGTTATCAAGTTTCGGGTCAAGCTCATTTTCGCCTTCCAGAAAACGACCTTCGTCGTCGTAACCGATTCCTGTCACGCGTACATCGTCGTGACCAGGCAGCGTGAGGAGCGTCGCGGTCATCTCGTTTTTGGTCAGCGTACCTGTTTTATCCGAACAAATCGTCGTCACCGATCCAAGTGTTTCTACAGCAGGCAAGCGACGAATCAAGGCATTACGCTTGACCATCCTTGCCGCACCCAGCGACAAGCTCACCGTGATGACAGCGGGTAAGCCTTCTGGTACGGCGGCGACTGCCAAACTGATCGCGGTCAACAACATGTTTTGAATGCTGAACCCGCGCAAAATGCCGACGATGAATACCGCGATCACGACCAATACTGCACCGCGCACCAGCACGACGCCCAAACGGTCGATGCGCTTCTGGAGCGGCGTCGCTGTTTCTTCGACATTCATCAGCAAGTTGGCGATTTTGCCGAGCTGTGTGTTCAAACCGATATCGGTCACGACCATTTCGCCGCGTCCGTAGGTTACGCTTGTTCCCATATAGGTGGTATTGATGCGGTCACCCAAACCAACATCACTATCGCCCGCAATCGCATCGATACTCTTAAAGACCGCTTGCGATTCACCCGTCAGCGCTGCTTCTTCGATTTGTAAATTAATGGCATTGACCAGCCGTCCATCGGCAGGAACGCGGTCGCCTTCGGAGAGCAGTACGATGTCACCCGGCACAAGGTCAGTGGCGCTTATCTGGTGGACTGTGCTATCTCGGCGCACACGCACTTGTGGCACCTGCATCGAACTAAGCGCGGCGAGTGCTTGTTCGGCGCGGTATTCCTGATACGTGCCCAGCGCCGCGTTCAAAACGACGATCACTAAAATAACCAGCACGTCTTTGACATCACCGAGAAACAGTGAGATCACCGCGGCGATGATCAGAACGATTACCATTAGATTCTTGAACTGCCCGATAATCAGCGTGAGCAGACTGGTGCCTTCGCCGGTCGGGAGTTCATTTTTACCGGATTGTTCCTGCCGCGTCGCCGCTTGCGCGGCGGTCAATCCAGTATCAATGGAGGTGTCGATTTCTTTCAGGGATTGGGTTACGTCTAAGCGGTAATAATCGGGCATCGTTGCATCCTGTAGCTAGAGGTAAAACGGATCGTCGTCAAAAATTTCGCTCGTAAGTTTGAACGTTTTTGTCCTATTGGACAAGGGAGAAGTGGATGATATTGGGATGGGATAACTTGCGGTTCGGTCGTGCGTGTTTTGTGCGTACAGTAAAAGGGCTTACTTTTTACACGTAGAGGCGCATTCATGGTCAATTATTCAATGCAGGTTCATGATATCAATCAATTGGATGACCCGCCTGGCGCGCCGCCGCTAAACCCACCCATGCCTATCGATCCACCCATGCCAGGAATACCGCCGCTAAACCCACCGACGCCGATTGACCCACCAATGCCGGGAATGCCGCCGTCGAATCCACCCGTGCCGACGCCTATCGATCCGCCTGTGCCGCAACCCATTGACCCACCCATGCCGATTCCGATTGATCCACCGATGCCAACCCCCATCGACCCACCCATACCGACGCCGATTGACCCACCTACGCCGCAACCGACCGACCCACCGATCATTCAGCCGATGGACTGATGGTCAAATCGGCGCGTCTTCGGACATGTCGTGAAGATCAGTCGCTATCCGACGTAGTTCGTCGCGTAATTCCGGCGGCTGAATGACTGTGATGGCACAGCCCAACCGTATCAATATTAGTGCCATCTCGTTGAGATCATGGATCGACGCCTTGAGTCGGACGTACTCGGCTTCTTGGGTCAGTGTTGCCATACCGCGCGGAATATGACGGCGGGCATTTTCCAACGGTGTATGCAGAATCACCGCGATGTCCCACATATCGGGCATCGCCACAATCGATTCAATCAAGTAAGACTCCGCGTCGAACTCGTCCGGTGGGGTAAACGTGGTCTCCAAAAGCTGGAGCGACATCATCCGATCCAACCGGAAACTTCGTAAACCCGTACGTAGATGACAATAGCCGACGGCATACCAATGTCGCTGCTGGTTGACGACTCCGTAAATATCGATGACGCGCTCGGTCACGTCATACGCTGATTGGTACGTCATTTTGAGTTGTTTTCGCTTGTGCGCAGCGAGATTGCAGGTGGCAAGGACGGCGCTTTCAATTACGAAGTCATCGCCATCGTGATAATCGTCGTCGCTCATCTGGGTCGCTTCACGGATCGCGCGCAGTTGTTCCGATAAAGTTTCGGGCAGCACACGCTCGATTTTAGCCAGTGCGCTTTCGACCGTTCCAACGATGCCGCTCAACCCTGATAGGCGCACCCACGCCAGACCAATGCTCAATGCCATGACTTCTTCATTGTTGAACATTAGCGGGGGCAGTTTATGTCCACGTTGCAGTGAATAACCGCCGTCGCGACCGCTTACTGAGTCGATGGGGATGCCCATATCGAGCAGAGTCATAATGTAGCGGCGGATTGTGCGTTCATCGACTTCTAAACGTCGTGCAAGTTCACGCGCGTTCATCAAGCCATGTGTTTGCAGCAGTTCAAGCACAGTTAGCACGCGCGCGGTTGGTCGATACGTCATGACACATTCTCCGAATACCGGATCGATTGTGTCCGGAATCATGAATACGCTTTAAGTATGGTCAAAACATCTGGGGAATTCAAAATGCCGATCAACCTGAAAGCCGCGCGCGACTTTGTTTATGCTAATGGCGTGTTGTGGGAGCGCGCTTTGTTCGCCTATTTATTTCAAGACGGGGTGGTCGAACGATTGCACGCCTGTTTGTATGCCTATAAGAATCACGACGGTGGCTTTGGTCATGCGTTGGAACATGATATACGCTGCCCAGAGTCGCACCCGTTGGCGCTGGAATTTTTGCTGGGCATGATGAGCAAATGTGGCGTCTCGGCGGGGACGCTGCTGGATGGGACAGCCGAATGGTTGGAATCCAACCGTGAAAGCGACGGGTCGCTCAAGAATCCTACGGCGCTTCTTGATTATCCGCACGCGCCCTGGTGGAATGACGGCGGTCAAACCGCCCCTGATTCAATCGTCGGCAACCTGGCACGTTTTGGGTTGGCGACCGACTCGCTTTTAGAGACGACCGCGCTCTACGCGGATGCACACTTGGACGATGCAAAAATTCGCGCCAACGATTGGCTGTTCATGGCGTATCATGCCTACGATTATTACTCGGCGGTGACAGCCATACCTGGTTACGGCGAGCGTTGGCACGCGACGATGGACAATATTGCCGCGTGCGCTGCCAGCGCCAAACCAGAACAATATTACGAATTGCTCAGTTATGCGCGCACGCCAGACTCGCCTGTTGCAGCGGCGCTGCCGGACGGCTTGTTAACAACCATGCTCGATCATCTGGAAAATTCACAGAGGGATGACGGCGGCTGGCACGATGAACACGGGTTACCCCAATGGTACGCCTACACGACGATTCTCGTGCTGAATGGCTTACGCTTGCAAGGACGCGATATCGGCACCCTGTAGCATATGAATTTGAAATAACAACGGGCATTCAATTGAACGCCCGTTGTGAACTGCTGATTACCAACTGCTTGGTATAGACTACATGAAACTCTGCATCAGCGACGCAAGCGCGTCTTGCGACGGACGAAGCTGCGCATCTTGCAAGTGCGACAGCGGCGTATCGACGAGATGTAATGTTTCGTCGAAGGTCGGGCGCGGTTCTTCATAGTAAATCAAGCCGGTCATGAACAGGTTTTCGCGCTGTGCTTTTTCCAACGTGTTGATGGCGGACGCACGGTTGCGCGGGTCGTGGTCTTGATCGACCTTCTTGAGCCTGATCGTCGAACCGTCGTGCATGTCGACTTCGATCAATTCGCCTTCGGCGTAATCTGCCGTGATTTCTTCGCGCGGGTGGACGTAACCCTTGGGCATATAGTCGATCTGATGCAGGGCGATTTCGTTCTTCTTGCCGTAATCGTAGCTCTTGTTGCCCTTCGGGTCGTTGTTGAAGGTCACACATGGGCTGATGATGTCAATTACGGCGGTACCGCGATGACTAAGTGCCGCTTTGATCAAAGTCTGCGCTTGCTTAGAGTCACCGCTAAAGCTGCGTGCGACGAACGTACAACCGCCGATAATCGCTTCGAGGCACAAATCGAGCGCGGGCAGTTCGTTCAGTCCGTAATACTTGAGTTCTTGTCCTTCGTCCGATGTCGCGCTGAACTGCCCCTTGGTCAAGCCGTACACACCATTGTTTTCGATGATGTAGACCATCGGCACATTGCGGCGGATCAAGTGCTTGAATTGACCAAACCCAATGCTGCCCGTATCACCGTCACCGCTGACCGCAATCGCGATTAAATCGGTATTGGCGGTCATCGCGCCGGTGGCAACCGACGGCATACGTCCGTGAACCGTGTTGAAACCGTGCGATCCCTTTAAGAAATACGCAGGCGTCTTGCTTGAGCAGCCGATGCCACTGAACTTAACGACTTGCGTCATCGGCAGCGAGAGATCATAAGCAGCACTGATGATCTGGTTGGAGATCGAGTCGTGACCACAGCCAGGACAAAGCGTGCTGGTCGCGCCCTTATAGTCTGTACGTTCTAGTCCAATTGCGTTCGCCATGATGCTTGTTCCTTAAACCTTCGCTCTATTGATGTGCCATGATTTGATCGATCACCCACTGTGCGCTCATCGGCAGCGTATCACCACACGCCAATGAAACCATGTGACGCGTATCCTCAGAAATTTCCATGCGTAAAAGTTGCGCCATTTGACCATCGAAATTGTTTTCGATGACGTACACATGCTCATGGCTGAGTACGAACTCGCGGACATTGTGCGCGAAGGGTACGGCGCGTACACGCATGTAATTGGTCTGTACACCGTTTGCGGCCATTAAATCGCGCGCTTCGATAATCGCCGAGTCATTTGAGCCAAACGACAAAATGCCGATTTTCTTTGACGGGTCATGATCGACGATGGGGTGCGGAAGCAGATCGCGCATGGTTTCAAACTTGTGGCGCAAACGCTCCAGGTTCTTCATCCAGTCGTCGCTGCGTTCGCTGTAGGTTGCGGCTTCATTGTGACCCGTGCCGCGTGTAAAGTACGCCGCACGTGGGTGATCCGTGCCCGGCAGCGTGCGATAACCGACTCCGTCGCCGTCGTAATCACGATAGCGCATCCACTCGTTCTTTTCTTCCAAAAATTGTGCGAGGCGTTCTTTGTCCAACACTTTGCCGTGCTGAATCGGTTGATCAGGGTAGTCGAATGGGTCACTCATCCACAAATTCATACCCAAATCGAGGTCGCTCATTACGAACACGGGCGTTTGTAACTGCTCAGCATAATCGAGCGCGCGCCAACCGAACTCGAAGCATTCTTTGACGGTGCCGGGCAATAATACCGGGTGACGCGAATCGCCATGACTCAAAAAGTGGATGAACAGCAGGTCGCCTTGACTGGTGCGTGTCGGCAAGCCTGTACTCGGTCCCATGCGCGTCACATCCCAGATGACGCAAGGAATTTCTGCGAACTGCGCCAACCCGGTAAATTCTGCCATCAAACTGATGCCAGGTCCGCTCGTCGCTGTCAGCGAACGTGCGCCTGCCCAACCCGCGCCGATGATCGTACCGATAGCGGCGAGTTCGTCTTCCGCCTGCACAATGGCAATCGTATTCTTTCCCGTTTCCGGGTCTTTACGTAGGCTGAGATTTTCCATGATGCTATCGACCAGGCTCGTCGATGGCGTGATCGGATACCACGCCACGACCGAGACGCCGCCGAAAATCGAACCGAGCGCCGATGCTTCATTGCCTTCGATTAGAATTTTACCCGCCGTACCATTCATCGTTTCGAACTTGTAGGGGTCGGCTTTGACCAGATTATCGCGCGACCAGTTGTATGCCAGTTCGATTACGGCGTAGTTCATAGCCGCGGGTTTCGCCTTGTTGTTAAACTGATCGAGCAGCGCACGATTGATCATGTCGAGTGGCAGACCGAACAAGTATGCCACCGCGCCGACATACACCATATTGGCGATGCGTTCGCGGAAGTCAGTGCCGATTTGTGCCTGTGTGAGCAGTTCTTTCACGGGCAGTTCATAATACGTCACATCGGCACGGCTTTGTCCCCATTTCCAATCGGACGGAATGACGACGACCCCGCCTGACTTCAGATTGGCAATGTCTTCTGCTGCTGTATCCTGGTTGAAACACACTGCGACTTCGGTGGTGGCACTGCGCGCTATGTAGCCATCTTTATTGGCGCGAATCGTGTACCACGTCGGCAAGCCTTTAATATTAGACGGAAACAAGTTTTTGCCGCTCACGGGAATGCCCATACGGAACAACGAGCGGATAATCACCGCATTCGATGTTTGACTGCCTGAGCCGTTTTTGGTGGCGACACTTAAGGCGAAATCGTTGACAATCGATGCGCCTGTGAACTGCGTTTGAACATCTGGTTGAATGTTGACTGCCATAATCCCTTGTCTTGCTCCTAACCGAAAGCCCAATGAACAACTTTATGCTTCAGAATCGATACTTACAGCCGTACGCTCACGTGTGGTCGGCTGATGACGCAGCAGCTTGGTATGATCGATGAACAACTGACGCGCACGGTCGTAATCCTGGGCGCAGATCGCATCTAGAATTTGCTCGTGGTAATCCCACACCTGACGATGATAGTCGTAATCCGCATAGCGGTTGAGTTCGACCGCTTCGTAAGCGTCCCAATACGCTTCAAGCAAGCCCATGACGAACGGATTATCCAGCCGTTTGAACACAGTGAGATGAAAACGTCGGTGTTCGGCATTAGGGATGACGATGCGCGCGCCGAGCAATTTTTGCCGCGCGGCATCGACACACGCGCGCATAATCGCGGTGTCTTCGTCGGTCAGCGTTTCGCACGCCTCATTCCAAAATGCGGTTTCGATATGATTACGGAGTTCGCTGAATGTCTCAAAATACGCTGGGTCAACCGCCAGCGCGTACATCAAGCTGAGCCGTACGGCGGGCATGAAGCTGTATTCTTTCATACGCATCCCGGTTTTGGAGCGTACTTCGACCAAACCAAGCGCGCGTGCAACTTCTAATTGTTCGCGCACTTTGCTGATGCTGATGCCTAAACGGTCTTTTTCTTGCAACTCGTTGATGGTCGGCAAACGGTCGCCCGGTTGATAACCATGTTCAACGATATACTCCAAAAAGTCTGACTCTAAATCGATGTGCGTCATGACAGCGATCACAGGGGGCTATTTATCTGATGAATCGGTTTCAATCGATAGTTCTGATTTTATCCGATTTGACAAATTTTGTCTATTGAGATTTGTGAGAATTCACAAATTTTAACGCACCCGTGCCATTGATCCGCGCACTTGATCGATGATCTGCTGCAAGTCATCGGCATTATGCTGAAAATCGTGCTGTTTCATATTGATAGTCAGCACTGGACACAGCGTCCAATCCTCGATCCATGCGTTGTACAATCCGTTCAGTCGCTCCAGATAATCGACCGGAATATCGCGTTCGTATTCATGCCCGCGCCCTTGAATATGCCGCTGTAACGTGTCGATATCTGCTTTTAAGTACACGATCAACTGGGGTGGCGGCAAAAAACTGCTGACCGCGCGGTACAGACGCCGATACGCATCATAGTCGCGCTCGCTCATCTGTCCTTGCTTGAATAAATTGCGCGCAAAAATCTCGGCGTCCTCGTACACGGTGCGGTCTTGTACGACGTTGCCAGGATGATCGATAAGTAAACGATGATGTTCTAAGCGTTTTCCTAAATAAAAAACCTGTGAATGAAAACTCCATGTCTTCATGTCCGCATAAAAATCTGCCAGATACGGATTTTCTGCGGCGGCTTCGAAAAACGGTTCCCAATCAAATGCGTCTGATAGCAAGCGGGTGAGTGTGCTTTTGCCTGCGCCGATGTTTCCGGCGATGGCGATAAACGTTTTTTGTGTGTACATATTGTGTTAAATCCTTTGCAAATGCCTTAAATTTTACTTGAAAACAACTGTTCGTATAGGACGAAAGAGGTGAGTTATTGTCAAAGTACGGTTGGAAAACCGTATAATTAAAAGGTGTGGATGAACAATCGAGTTGGTCATTGACTCGGCTGTGATTTGAAACAATTTTCTTGGACCTCAAAATAAAAGGCGGGGAGTGCATGGCGACAGAAATGGAACTGCTCCGCACAGGGGTAGCCGCGCTGCAAGCAGGCGACCGCGAAAGTGCGATTCAAGCATTATCACAAGTCGTGGACATGAATCCGTTCAACGAACAGGCATGGTTTTATTTGGCAGCGGCGGATACTGATCCGTTCATGCGGAAACGCTATTTGGAGCGCGTGCTCGAACTCAATGCAAAGAATGACAAAGCGCGTGATATTTTGAACAAGCTGCTTACCAAAGAAGACGCGCTCATCAGCAATCCGCCTTCAAGCCCGAAGCCACTGCGTCCGGTTGCGCCGCTTCGACCCATCGAGCCAAAGCAATATGACACGACAGATGACGACCCGCTCGCGGCGATTCTAAACCCGATCATAGAACGCTCGCCCGAACCGCCGACTCTCAGCGTCTCCACCGATACCACGTCGATATACTCGTGGGATACCCCATTCAGCGATGACGACGCCGACGATATGCCCGATGTCAATGCGTTCGCACCATCGAAACCGTCGTCGCGTGTTGATCGAACCAGCATCGCTGCCGATGACGATTTACTTTCGCGTTTAGGGTTTGGTGATGAACCAGATATTGAGTCGCAAAGTGCTGCGCCAAAAACCGAGCGAGTGACCTTCAAAACACTGCGTCCGTTAGCGGCGGATGCAGGATCACTCCTTGCGTCTTCAGGCGAGAGCGGCTTCTCGCTTCCGTTTGATATTCCTGGGTCACCCGCGCGCGTCAGCTTCCGAAGTTTACTGCGCGGTGGTTTTTCACTGATGCGTGGAAGCATTCGCATTCTGACGCGCCGCGCCGATGTTTATAACAGCGAAATCGAACGCGCGACCTGGTGGCGGTTTTTGTTGTACGCTTTGTTCACTGGTTTAATACAGTCGCTTTTTCTCGCACTGATTGTGTGGATCGTGGATGGTCGTATGTCCGCCGCTACTGCCGGGCGCAATACAAACTTCTTTAGCGGTGTCGTTATGATGTTGCTGGCGGCTCCGTTTTACGTCGTTACGCTGATGGGCGGCAGCGCGATCAGCTATTTTGTTCAACGCCGGGTTGAAAGAATTCGTACGACGTTTCTCAAACATCTATACGCCCAAAGCGTGGTATGGCTTCCGCTTAGCTTAGTGGCGACAGTGCTGGCATTCGTTTTTAACCTGTTCAATCTCGTCCCGGTTGATAGTTACAGCCTGCTGGCTATTGTGGCGACCCTCTTGATCGGTGTCTATGCCGCGCTAACGCATGACGACGCAACCCGTCATTTTAGCGGCGACCCGATGCTCGATGAAAAAGCGCGTCGCCGTCGGCACATCGTTTCGGCTTCAACGGTGATTGGCATTTTCGTCGTCCGCGTGTTGGTCGGTTTGTTGTTGGCGTCCATCACAGGCGTAACGTTGTTAGTGTTTCTGTTTTCGTAGGTAAAGTCGTGGGGCAGGGCGACCCACTGGATCGCCCTGTAAGATTGATGCGAATGCTGTGGCTTTGGTGTTTGCGTCAAAGTTATGGCAATTGTGTAACTTCGGCGGTCGCCTCAATGACTGACTCCGGCGTGGTTTCGGCTTCAGAAGTCGCCTCAAGAGTGGTTTCGATGTCGGGTTCGGTGGTTGCGGCGGGCTGTTGCCGGCGATCAGCGATGCGCTGGTCGATGACCGCGAAGATCGCTTCCGCATCAGTCAGAGCGACGCCTTCATCATCAACCGGAATAATGCCGTTGATGGCGATTGCAGGTGTCACGACGTAATTTGCCAGCGCGCGCGCTTGCGTCGATCCGTCGGTGAGTACCTGCGTAGTTCGCTCAGCGCTGATGCAGCCATAGAACGCACCCATATCAAGATTGAACGCTTCTGCCAATCTGCGAATGCGTGGGTCGGTATACGCTTGATTACCGAAGGTGGTCTGCCATTCGTAAAACGCATCTTGCAGCTCCCAAAAGGCTGACGGGTCTTGCTCGGCAGCGCAGATTGCCGCGCGTGCTGCGCCTTGCCCATTGGTAATGCTGCCCGTCGCGTATAACGGTACATAGACCAGCGAAATTGATCCGGCGCGCACACGCTCGGTCAACCCGTCAATTACTTGATCATGTAATACACCGCATGGCGCACAATCGAAGCTGGAATAAAACGAAACCTGAATCGGGCTGTCGCCAAGTTCAGGATAGCCATCTTCAGTTCGGGAAGCGGCAAGATCGTTGTAACGGGCTGCGCTTTCCGGTGGAATTGGCGCGTCTGCTGGTTGATTTACGACCAATATTGCCAGCACGATTAAACCGATGATTACGGCGACCGCAATGCCGCCGGTGGTCAATTGTTGGCGGCGCTTTTCTTGTTTGCGTTCTTTGATGCGTTCTTCGGCACGGTTGCGCGGAGCAGCAGTAGGTGTTTTCGCGCTGGTCGGTGTTATTTCACGACGGCTGCTGGCGCGACGCGATCCAACGTCACGCGGTGGCGGCGGCGTAGACGATGAGGAAGCGGCAGGCGTTTTTGGTTTGTCTGTCGGGCTGGCAGCCGACGAGGAGCGGTTACGGTCGGTCGCTTTTGGTCTGCGATTGCGGTCGTTGGGCATAAGGTCTGTTGATCCTTGAAAGTTGCGAAAAAGGCGCGGCACGCCGCGCCTGTACAAGTCTACAACGTCAACATCAGAATTGTAGGGGTGACCCTTGCCTCGCCCTCACGCTGTTTATCCTGATAGTCACACGCTTAAGGGTGCGTGCTACGACGATTCACCCACTTTTCCAGATAATCTTGCAGTGATGATAAGCCGCGTGGGATGCTATCGAAGATGATCGGAAACTTGACGATTTTACTCGGTTTTGGGGTTTGCATGGGACGATCGAGCGGCGGCAAATCGGCAGGGAGTTCGGGAATCCATAACCCTTTAGGCTTAGGGTCAGCCATCGTAAGTGGCGAACGCACGCCGTCACTCATTGCGAGCGGGTCTGCAATCAAGCCCAGATCAATCAGGTCGCGCGTCATTATACTGATTTGCGCGACATCGACATCAGTCACGGGGCGATAAACCGCGCTTCGAAGCCACCCATCCGCGCCGAACGTTACGGTCAGTCCCCCAAGCGCGTCGATGTGTGCGCCATCGAACTGTTTGTACTCGGTGCCACTCAATGTCAGCCGTCGCGTTGACCAATACGTGAGATATGCCGTGCCTGCCGCATTGCGATAGGTGGAAAATGGCATCAGTTCGGCATCCGCTGGGATTTTTAGCTTGGGTATCAGTTCTTCTTCCAGGAATTGTGCCGACGAGAGCGTCGAGTTGATCGTTTTGGGCAGCGCAATTTTCGGCATATGATCCAGTGAGTTTATATATGCGCTCGCCTGTGCCTGTTCGAGAATTTTCCGCTTATCGAATACACGCATCAGAATATCGCTGTAGGTCTTTTTATAAACGTGATGGTCTGCCGCCAAAAATGCGCGCGCCATATCTGCGAAATCCATCTCGCCAACTGGCGCGCCTTCGACGGCATTCGTCAACAAATATCCCATGACATCGCGCGTACGATGAATCGCAATCCGGTCCGATGTTGAAGTACGAATCTGTTCGTATATGCCGATCAAAATTTCATAGAACGCACCCGTGAACAAGCGCGAAAAATTATGGCTTTCACGTGCTAATTCCATGTCGTAATTGGTCGTACGATAAGTCATCGCCTCGAACGGTATCGCCGTGAAATCATTGATTGCGTTACGCAGATAAAGCGTATGCTGCTGAACATGATCTTCGAGCGGCTCTGAAAGCCCGCCCATCATCTCTGCCAGCGACGCGATAAAATTGTTCAGGGTCAAATCGCCTTTGGTAATGCCAAGCAGCGTCGTGATTAGTGAATCATCGTGCAGTGCAACCAAAACCGCTGTCATATCGCCAAAACTTTCATGGAACGCCATTGTGCCTAGTCCGAACGACTCGTTGTATAAATCGCGCAGACCATCCAAAACGGCGTGTGCGGTCTCGTGGCTGACGACATCGGCGCTTTGTGCGGCGACGAACTGCTGTCCGTTTTTCTCAAAGCCTTGAAAACCGAGCATCCGGTCGTTTTCGCTGTAATACGCATTTGTGCCAACGCCGACATGCGGGTCTACATCCAGTCGTGTACTAGGAAACGACCACGGCAGCGCGCGCCGCGCGTAACGCTCGAACATCCGCAGCGTGTAGGTTGTGTAATAAAACGCATTGACTTGATCGAACTCGCGTGTGCCAGGCATGAAAAAGTAATTGCCTTCGGCGTCTGGCTGTGCAATCGTGCCTGCGGTCGTGCGCAGGCGCACACGCGTATTCGTTAAACCGGGACGAATATCCATAGCTCTCATGCGGCGCACTTCTGGCTCGCCGACAAATGGGTCTTGTGGATACACCATCACAAACACATCGGCACTTTCTTCAGAGATCGGGTCGTCTTGCAGCGAAAACGACGTGACGGCACGATTGGCGATTTGCGCCGGGATATTGGAGAGATTGTGTTCTTGTAAGCGCCGAAGCCGATTGTAGGCGGCGTGCGATTCATCGTTCATGGTTATATCCTTTCATCGATGTATTCAGCATAACGTGAGAAAATCATCTGACAAATACCCTCATTCTGGGGTACAATGACGATTACCAAGACAATTCAAATTTGCCTCTTATCAGAAAAGCGCCGTAAGACCCCTACCTTCAGGCAGGGGGATATAAGGCGTCGGTCTTGTGTTTTTTCTGCTGAAATAGCGTATAAGAGGGGGAGGTTGATGTGCGCGGTACGAGACGTAAAAATCTGACCTCGATCATAATCCCGTAATATCGCAATACCGTAGTTAACGTCAAACACAGCGGGGCATCGCTGTGCTACCGGAGCGACGATAAGACGAAGGTTCGCCTTCGCAGTCGCGGTGAGGGTAGAAGCCCCCGCCTTTAGGCGTGGGGAGTATGTCACTACAAGTCCCTTTGATTTAATCATCGGGTGTCACTACCTCGATGCCTCGACGAAAAGGTGAGTCCATGAGTACACGAGTCGATACTTTTGGTACGCGCGGTTCTATCGAAACCGAGAGTGGTTCAGCGGTGATCTACCGCTTGAGCAAACTCGCGGAACGCTTCAGCAATATCGATAAACTGCCATTCAGCATCAAAATTCTGTTGGAAAATGCGCTGCGAAACCTGGATAACTTTGAAGTCAGCGAAGCCGATGTGACGGCGCTGGCGACCTGGGAAGCGGCATCGCCTGCACAAATCGAGATTCCGTTCAAGCCTTCGCGCGTTGTGCTGCAAGATTTTACAGGCGTGCCGGTTGTTGTCGATCTTGCTGCGCTGCGTAGTGCGATGGCGCGCATGGATGGCGGCGATCCACGCAAGATCAACCCGATTGTGCCGGTTGATCTGGTCATCGATCACAGCGTGCAGGTCGATTATTTCGGGCGCAGCGATGCGGCGCTGCTCAACGCGGGCGTTGAATTTGATCGCAACCGAGAACGTTACGAATTCCTGCATTGGGGACAAAAAGCGCTGAGCAACTTCCGCGCTGTTCCCCCTGCGACGGGCATTGTGCATCAGGTCAATCTGGAATATCTGGCGAAAGTCGTTCAGCTTTACGAAGTCGATGGACAGATTGAAGCGCTGCCCGATACATTGGTCGGCACCGACAGTCATACGACGATGATCAACGGCTTGGGTGTGGTTGGGTGGGGTGTTGGTGGCATCGAAGCCGAAGCCGCCATGCTTGGTCAGCCGATTTACATGCTCTTGCCGCAAGTAATCGGTTTCAAGTTGACCGGACGTATGCCCGAAGGTACGACCGCAACCGACCTGGTATTGACCGTTACTCAGATGCTGCGTAAGCGCGGCGTCGTCGATAAGTTTGTCGAATTTTACGGTGTGGGTGTGGGGAATTTGTCGCTGCCCAACCGCGCGACGATTGCCAACATGGCGCCTGAATATGGCGCGACGATTGGCTTTTTCCCGGTTGATGACGAAACATTGGCGTATATGCGCCGCACCGGACGCGATGAAGCGACGGTGCAGTTGGTCGAACGCTATTGCAAAGAACAGGGCTTATTCCGCACTGATGAGACGCCTGATCCCGTGTTCACCGAACTGCTCGAACTCGATCTCAGCACTGTCGAGCCAAGCATGGCGGGACCCAAACGCCCACAAGACCGCGTGTTGCTGCGTGATATGAAAACATCGTTTGAAAAAGCGCTCCGTGCGCCCGTTGAACAGCGCGGATTCGCGCTCGACGAAAACGCCATCGAGCGTCATGCGACGGTGCATGATAACGGACACACGGCACAAGTTGGTCATGGTGTCGTCGTCATCGCTGCGATCACCAGTTGCACCAATACCAGCAATCCATCGGTCATGATCGGCGCGGGGTTGTTGGCGAAAAAAGCGATTGAAAAAGGCTTGGACGTACAACCGTATGTCAAAACCAGCCTCGCGCCCGGTTCGCGCGTCGTCACCGATTACCTCAATGCTGCCGGGCTGACTCCGTATCTTGAAGCGCTCGGTTTTCATACGGTCGGTTATGGCTGCACGACCTGTATTGGCAATTCGGGTCCTTTGCCGCAGCGCGTCGTCACCGCCGTACAAGAAGGCGAGTTGGTTGCCGCCGCTGTTTTGAGTGGCAACCGCAACTTTGAAGGGCGCATCAATCCGTTCGTCAAAGCCAATTATCTGGCGTCGCCGCCGCTCGTCGTTGCGTATGCGATTGCGGGTACGGTCGATATCGACCTGTCGAATGACCCTATCGGCAAAGACCGCGACGGTAACTCGGTTTATCTGCGTGATATTTGGCCCAGCCAACAAGAAATCGCGGAAACCATTCAGTCATCGATCACGCCAGAGATGTTCATGAATCAGTACGGCAACGTTTTCACTCAAAACGAAACGTGGAATGCGATTCAAGGCAGCAGCGCGGATGTGTTCACGTTCAATCGTAAAAGTACGTACATCCAGGAACCGCCATACTTCGATAATTTCTCGATGCACGTTGACGCAATCCCGCCAATCATTGGCGCGCGTGTACTGGCGCTGCTTGGCGACTCGATTACGACCGATCATATTTCCCCTGCTGGTGATATTGCCGAAAACAGCCCGGCAGGCAAGTATCTGAAAGACAACGGCGTAGAAAAAGTCGATTTCAACAGCTATGGCGCGCGGCGCGGCAACCATGAAGTCATGATTCGCGGCACGTTCGCAAATATTCGCTTACGTAACTTGATGGTTCCGAGCAGCGAAGGCGGAGTCACTGAATATCTGCCAACGGGCGAAATCATGAGCATCTACGAAGCATCCAATCGTTATCTAGCTTCGAATACACCGCTTATCGTTTTGGCGGGCATGGAATACGGCACAGGCTCAAGCCGTGACTGGGCAGCGAAAGGGACGGCGCTGCTTGGCGCTAAAGCGGTCATCGCGCGCAGTTACGAGCGCATTCATCGCAGCAATCTCGTTATGATGGGTGTACTGCCGCTTCAGTTCAAAGACGGCGACAGCTATCAGACGCTCGGTTTGACCGGACGTGAGACTATTGACGTTGCCGGTATCGAAAATTTGCAGCCGAAACAAGATGTTGTCATCCGCGTGACCCGCGAAGACGGCACTGTCAAAGAGTTCACGGTCATGTGCCGCGTCGATACCCCAGTCGAAGTGCAGTATTATCGCAACGGTGGTATTTTACCGACAGTGCTGCGGAAGTTCTTGAACTAAGCGCGCATCGATAGATTGATTGAGTAAGGGCGTCATCCGTGACGCCCTTTATAAATGACGATGCATGATCATGTTTGGACGACTCGGCGTCGTTGATAGGGTCGAGTGAGAAATACCCGACGTGAACCTATTGACGATAGTTCCCGATCTTGAAGCGGGAGATATTGCTCAAACTGTTCAATTGGGCGTGCAAGAGCATTGAAAATAACCAATCTCAATAGGTGGTGTAACTTTTGGCAACCTATAAAAATCAAATCGTCCTCTATACTGATGGCGCGTGTTCGGGCAATCCCGGTCCTGGTGGATACGCAGCGATTTTGGTCGCATATGACGAAAATGGCGGCGCTGGCAAAGAAGAAATTGTCACGGGGGGCGCGACGCATACCACCAACAATCAAATGGAGATCAACGCTGTCATCGATGGATTGCGCGCGCTCAGTCGCCCTACGCCGGTTACGGTCGTCACTGATTCGCAATATGTGATCAATACCATGACCAAAAACTGGAAGCGCAACAAAAATCAAGCATTATGGGAACAGCTCGACGAGTTGTGTGAAGTCCATAAAGTCAAATGGGTATACGTGCGTGGTCACGCGGGGCATGAATACAACGAACGTTGTGATAAACTTGCCGTCGCTGAGATTCAAAAATATCGCTCGTGAGATTATTCTATGCCAAGCATCGCCAACCGCGTCGCACATTTAGGTGTGACGATTTTTACTGAAATCAATGAACTCGCAGCTCAGTACAACGCGCTCAACCTGGGACAGGGCAAACCCGATTTCGACGCACCGCCCGAAATTCTTGCGGAACTGGCGCGTGCCGCGTCGAGTGGGGCACTCGTCAACCAGTATGCGCCGGGAAACGGCTCGCCCGTGCTGCGAAAAGCGGTCGCCGATCATGCCGGACGTTTTTACAACATGGAGATTGACCCGGCACGCGGCGTCGTGGTTACGTCTGGCGCGACCGAAGGTATCTTTTCGTCACTGATGGGCTTGGTGGATCGTGGTGATGAAGTCATCGTCATCGAGCCGTTCTTTGACAGCTACGTGCCGAATGTCGATTGGATTGGCGCGACCGCCGTCTTCGTGCCGATGCGTCCGCCCGACTGGACGTTCGAGCTTGAAGAACTGCGCGCCGCATTTACGCCCAAAACCAAAGCGATCATCCTGAATACGCCGCACAACCCGACCGGACGTATTTATACGCGCGCCGAACTCCAACAAATCGCAGACTTGTGCATCGAACATGATGTGATTGTGATCAGCGATGAAGTCTACGAGCATTTGACGTTCGGTGATACGCCGCATATTCCGATGGCGACACTGCCAGGTATGTACGAGCGCACTGTCACCGTCAGCAGTATGGGTAAGACATTCAGTACGACGGGCTGGAAAATCGGGTGGGTGTACGGACACCCAAACCTGATCACGGGTGTTTCGCGTGCGCATCAATATATCACCTTCGCATCCAATCATCCGGCGCAGCTCGCGGCGGCTTACGCGCTGAATTTACCCGGCAGCTATTTTGAAGATTTTCAGGCAATGTATGCCGTCAAGCGCGATTTAATGGTTAACGGCTTGCGTGGGGCGGGTTTGAAAGTCAAAGTTCCGGAAGGCACCTACTTTGCGATGGGCGACTTTAGCAACGTCTTCGACGGCGATGACATCGAATTCGCCCGCTATCTGACCAGTGAAATCGGCGTCGCGTGCATCCCGCCGACGTTCTTTTATAGTCAAGGTCACGCTCATATGGCGAGTACACAAGCGCGCTTCGCCTTTTGCAAAAGCGATGATCTGCTGCGTGAAGCGGCGGCGCGCTTGGAGAAATTGAATACGTGAACCATCACACTTCAACTACTCGCTTTTTACCAACATGCGCCCCAATTTGCGTCCGCCAAGCAAGTGCATATGTAGGTGAAACACTTCTTGCCCGCCGTCGCCTTTGCAGTTGATAATCAAACGGTAGCCGCTTTCGGCGATGCCCAGGTCGCGCGCGACCTGCCGCGCGACCACGAATAAGTGACCAAGCATAAGTTCGTCGGCGTCGCTCACATCGTCTACCGTCGGAATCTCTTTGTTCGGTACAATCAAGATATGAACGGGCGCAAGCGGATTAATGTCCTTGAACGCTGTCACGCGGTCATCCTGAAACACGATTTCCGATGGGATTTCGCGCGCAATAATCTTCGAGAAAAGTGTCGCCATACCTGCTCCTTAAAAAAGACAACCACGCAACAAGATAGCTTTGTGCCTTTGCGCTAATCTTTGCCGTCACATCGCTAAACCGCCATCGACCGTTAAAATATGTCCGGTGATATACGCTGCTTCGTCCGACGCGAGAAACGCGGTCGCCATGGCTACATCGTCTACCGAACCAAGACGCGCCAACGGCACATTGGCGATGATCGCTTTCATCATCTCTTCGGGTAGATTGGCGGTCAAATCGGTCGGTATAAAACCCGGCGCGACCGCATTGACCGTGATGCCGCGCGATGCGACTTCGCGTGCCAATGCTTTGGTCAAGCCGATTACACCCGCTTTGCTAGCGCTGTAATTGGATTGTCCCGCGTTGCCCATAATGCCGCTCACACTCGTGATATTGACGATGCGCCCATAACGTTTACGCATCATGCTGCGCACGGCGGCTTTCGAAACCAGCCATGTACTGCGTAAATTCGTATTTATCACCGTGTCAAAATCGTCGGCTTTCATCAACATGATCACATTGTCGCGCGTCGTGCCAGCATTGTTGATCAAGATATCGATTTTGCCATACGTGTCGATGCAGGCTTTGATCAGGGCGTCGGCGTCAGCTTCGCTGCTCACATCCCCTTTGACTGCCGTGGCTTTTCCGCCCGCATTTTCGATTTGCGCCACGACTTCATGGGCGGCATCTGCGCTGGAATTATAGTTGACGACAATAGTCGCGCCGCGCTTAGCAAGTTCAAGCGCAATGCCGCGCCCGATCCCGCGTGAAGCGCCAGTGACGACTGCGATTCGATCTGTCAGCGCTGCCATGAATGCGATGCCTTTCAATGAAAAGAAGTAAAAAAAGGTACACGGGGAAAGTTAAATGGCACGGCTTAAAACTTTTACCTTTTAACTGAATTTATCCACCCACCCAACCGAGCAAACGAATTTGACCGCGAAACGATCCGGTCAGGTTGCCGATACTGAAGCCGTTGTTGTTTGCCACATAGACATCGACACGTCCATCGATGCGCGGGTTAACGCCTGTGAACGCGACATAGCGCCCATCGGGCGAGAAGGTGGGTTCACACATGCTTGGTGGAGGATTAGCGGCGCTGACCACACCAAAATTACTATCCATTACAAGCGCACCATACGGACACTGCCCGTTGACACCGCCAATCGCGATACGCGATCCATCGGGCGACCACGCTGCCGACATGCCGTAACGCCCAAATGTAAACTGGGATGTACGTCCGATCTCGCTGCCGTTGATGGTCGTCAGCACGATTTCGGTCGAGGTGTTGCCTGCTGTTTGATACACGACTTGCTGACCGCTTGGCGACCATGCCTCAGATAGCTTGATCAAGTCATCACCGCCCGCGCCACGCTGTATCTGCGTCGCCGTCCCGGTGATGATATCACCTACCCATAACGAACGTGCGTCGCCGCCGCCTAACGGGTCGGTTGGGTCGCCCACAGCGAAGCCAACTTGACGCGGACTTAACCACACAGGTGGTTCGGTCACAAACTGATCACTAATCTGCGTTACGGCGTCGGTCGCGGTATCCAACACGAACACATTACCGCCGTAAGGTGCGAATGCGCCAGTATCATTACACGAATTGACTTCGCCAGGTCGCCAGCTTGGACATGTCAACCGATCGCTGACAAACGCTAAATAACGACCGTCTGGCGACCACGCGGGGAAAAACTCATATGACCCTTGTCTGGTCAAATTTGTCGGGTTCGATCCATCGCGACG
>JBBRAA010000022.1:0-56325 GCA_038207205.1 Aggregatilineales bacterium | reverse complement strand
TTATAATACCTATATGACATCAGGGAGGGGGTACAACCGGTACAACAGCATGAAATTAGCCGAAGCTTTGATCATCCGTGCTGACGCGCAAAAACGGATCGCGCAGTTGACTGCAACTTTAGCTCCGGGAATATGTCGAGTTGAAATAATCGTTCAGGGTGTTGCAGGGTATTTTACTGCTGGGTCGGCGGCAATTGCTGACAGTTCTTCTTCGGCTTACACGTTTCAAGCAGGGGATCAGGTCGAGGTGTATAAGCGATCCATTTTGTATCTAAATTTAGTTCAAGTAGGTTTTGCCGCTACACCCACCCAATTTTATTGGATTGACTCAGGTGGATCAGGTGTAAATTTAGTGAGTGGTGATTGTGGGCGGCTTCCGACTGAAACATATCAGGTGAACAATCCAATTTTACACCCTGCATTTATCGCCTACCCGCTTAAAGTTTCAAATCCAGCTGAGCCCTTTAATACATTATCAGTACCACCATTTTATGAGGTTTACCAATTTGCGGCGGGTAACGCAAGATATACCTCGACAGGTGGTCGTCATCTCGGTTTAGACTTTTTTCAAGGACCTGTTAGCAGTTCTCCTCCAGATATTGGTGTGAGAGCGGTTGCCAATGGCGAAATTGTTGCGCTTTTTGATCCAACGCTTGCTATACCCTTACAAACAGGTATATCGGATTGGGCGGCAAACGCTAGTCCAACTGACCGAGATGAGAACAGAGCATACATCGTCGTTAGACATGGAAATACGCTTGTTGTTTATTCACACCTTAATCCGGGTTTACGTGTTGGAGATGTTGGTGATCCTGTCGTTGCTGGACAGTGGATTGGTTCTATTGCGTATCAAACGACGGACACCGGAGGAAATAATTCTCATCTCCATATGGAAGTTCGTACTTATGGTCAAGGCGCATTCAACATCTCGGCTCCGCCTCTCATATTCGTAAATCCGTACTTCTATTTTTTTCCTCTGCTTTAGAGTTCCATAGACCAAAATTTACAAAATCGACAGCTAGATGATGGGCAGGTAGCGCCTCAGTTAACTCAGTGCTTTACATTTACGGTTGCTAATACAGGAGAAGTGTCAGCAGTTACCCTGTATAAACAAAATGGTACGGATTTAATCACCGCTGTTGGATACTTATCTACGAGCGGTGCTGTTTCTGAGCGTAGCAATCCGGTTACAACGCCGAATGGCAATTGGGAAGTGTTTTGTGTACCTTGATGTCTAAAGTATAAAGGCGACGAAATGAACACATCGACAAAAATCAAGTTAGTCACTACATTATCTTTTATAACGCTGTTCGTGATGGGCGGGTATCGCGCTTTCACACAAGAGCGAGGCTGCTTGCCCCTAAATACAACTTACCCCCACGTATCGACAACTTGGACATGGCTTGACGACGCCACCGTTGTCTTTGAAGTAAGCAATAACGAGAGATCGGACAGTCTAGTTGCAAGAGAAAATATTTGGTATCAATACGACTTCCAAACAGGCTCTTTGACAACATTAATGGCTTCACCCCTAAATACGTTGGTCAATTTACCCGTGACTATTGCCACTGATCTTATAGATTTAGCAGAGAACAGGGCAGGTACTTTTGCGGAGGTTGACGTGTCCCCGTCGCAGCAAGCCCTCGTCTATCCAAGAAATGCTTTCAACGAGGAAGATGATGCGTATTGGTATCTAGACATAAGCACCGATAGGCAAATTGATCTCAATATAAGCCGTGATGCGGATTTGCCCGCTGACACTATTTGGGCTTCACAAGCATCACGTTTTGTATTTCAAGGTAAAGATATTCGGAATTCTGAAGTTTTTCCCACAGTCTATGTAACAATGGAATCGAATATTCCAGAAATGACTGTATTACAAGATTTAGAAGCATTTGGTTCAATTGGGCAATATGGTCAAGGCTTTACAGTGATGGGCATTAATCCAGAGGGTCGCTATCTCATTATTGACCCAATTCTTATTGATAATTGGGTTCGGATACTCGATTGGGAGACGCAAACATGGAAAGTGTTAGCCTTCAAAGCGCGTGGCGAACGGCGCATCGTGTGGACAGAAACGCCTAACGAATTTGTCACCTTAACCGATCAGGGCGTTATTCGGTACAATATTGACACTGAACAAACAGAAATTATTAAATTGCCTTCGGAGTTGGGGAATATCGCACTGTCGGGAAGTTTGTCTCCAACTGGTGCATATTTGATCGGTCAATGGTATGAACCCACTCTTGAAGGTGGCGTAGAACGTGGCATAGAAGTTTGTACTTTGAATTAGATAGTTGAAAGAGACGCCAGCACCCTCGCCAGCGTCTCTCATTTCCCATCAACCCGCAAAAACCAACGCTACTGGCGTCCGCCGACGGTCGTGCTGCCGACGCCGAAGACACGCGCGCTCAAGCGGATGCCGCTGTCTTCCAGGCGCTCCATGAAGTTGGGACGGAAGCCGCTCGGTTCGAGCTTGCCGCCCGTCACCGTGCCGGGATCATTGCCACGCTGACCGGGCAGTTTGTAGATGAACAAGTCCTGGAACGTGATCGACTCGCCTTCCATGCCTTGAATTTCGGTGATCTGGGTAATTTTGCGCGTGCCGTCTTTGAGTCGGCTTTGCTGGATGATCAAATCGACGGCGCTGACGATCTGGCGGCGGATGGTGAACAGGGGCAGATCCATGCCGCTCATCAAGACCAGCGTTTCCAGACGCGAGAGGGTATCGCGCGGCGTGTTGGCGTGGATGGTGGTGAGCGAGCCATCATGACCGGTGTTCATGGCTTGCAGCATGTCGAGCGCTTCGCCCGACCGACACTCACCGACGACGATCCGGTCGGGGCGCATACGCAGCGATCCGCGCACGAGATCGCGAATTGCGAGCAGCCCTTCTTTACCATCACCGCCAGCGACGGCGGGCGCGGTTTCGAGCCGGACGACATGTCGTTGATCCAACTGAAGTTCGGCGCTGTCTTCGATGGTGACGATTCGTTCCTCATCGGGGATGAACGATGACAGTACGTTGAGGGTGGTGGTTTTGCCGCTGCCTGTACCGCCGCTGACAATCATGTTGAGGCGCGCTTTGACACAGCCTTCAAGGAACTCTGCGACTTCTCTGGTCAGCGAGCCAAAACGGATCATATCGTCGATGGTCAGGCGTTTTTCAGGAAATTTACGGATGGTCAGGGTTGTCCCTGCCAGCGCCGACGGCAGCGAGACAATGTGCACGCGCGATCCATCGGGCAGGCGGGCATCGACCATCGGATTATTGCGGCTGAGCGTGCGCGAAAGCGGGCGGACGATGCGCTGCGCGGTATACTGCACATGTTCTTCGTCGTCGAACACGATGTCGGTTTCGATCATCTTGCCGCGAAATTCTGCGAAAATGACATCGGGTCCGTTGACCATAATTTCATTACACTCGCGGTTGCGCACGAGCGGGTCAATTGCGCCGAAGCCGAGCACGTCGTCGCACACCATCTCGCTCAACAGCGTGAATTCACCCGGCGAGACACGAAACTCGGCGCGCTGGGCGGCGAGCGTTTCCAAAAGCTGCTTGAGGCGTTCGTTGATCAGGGCGATTTTTTCCGGGTCGTCGCGCCGCCACAAGTCGGCTTCTTCGACCGATTTTAAGAGTTTGGAGCGCAGCATCCGGCGTAAATGCGCGAGTTTGCCAGGTGTGCGCCGTTTGGGAGGCGCGCCATCCGCCTGGGGGACGAGTGCAGGTGAGCTGACGCTGACCTGCGTGGGAGGCGCGGGTGATGCGGCGGGCGCATCAAGATGATCAAAAGGATCGGCGGGTTTGTTGGCGGCGGCATCTTTCGCTGCTTGTTCATTGAGTTTACGTTGAATAAAAGAGGACATGGGCGCTATTTTCCAAGACTCTGGTGGTTTTGAATACGTTATCATTCTATGGCAGAAATGTGCAACAATTCATTGAATGTTTGAAACCCGGGGGCTACGTCGTGCTGCAAATCATCATCCGCGCTGCATCGGTGATCCGCGAGACGGTTGAAAACTGGTCGATAGATCGCGCGCCGCGCCTCGCCGCTGCGATTGCGTATTATGCGATGTTCGCTATCGCGCCGCTGTTGGTGATCATTGTGGCGATTGCAGGGGCGGCGTTTGGCGAAAGCGCGGTGCGCGGCGAAGTGCAAGAGGCACTGACAGGCGTTCTGGGCGCATCGACGGCGCAGTTTCTCGAAGAAATCGTGTTGAGCATCAACACGGAGCAAGCGGGAGGGCTGGCGACGATTTTGAGTATCGCGCTGTTATTTTTCGGCGCGATGGGCGTATTCGGGGCGCTGCAAGACGCGCTCAATACGATCTGGGGAGTACAGCCGCATTTGAGCACAGTGCGGTCGTCGGTGGTGTTTTTTCTGCAAAGTCGGCTGCTGGCATTTTTGATGGTGCTTTTAATCGGCGGCGCACTGCTGATATTCATCGCGCTCAGTTCGGTGATCAGCGGGTTGATCACGCTGGCGGACGATACAGGGATGCTGACCGGTTTCACGCCGACGCTGTTACGCATTCTGGATGTCACGCTGTCGGTCAGCGTGATCACAGTATTTTTTGCGATGATCTTCAAGTTCCTACCCGACGCGTATGTCGGCTGGAGCGATGTATTTTTTGGCGCGCTGGTGACAGCGCTGTTATTCGTGGTCGGTGAAACGCTGATCGGGTTGTACTTAGGCAGCGGTGCGGTCGCGTCGATTTTTGGGGTGGCGGGGTCGCTGGTGGTGCTGTTGGTATGGGTGTATTACTCGGCGCAGATTTTACTGCTCGGCGCAGAATTTACGCAGGTATTCGCGCGGCGGCGCGGCGCGTTGATTCGTCCACGCCGACCGCGCCCGGATGTGCCCGTGACGAAGACGTAGAAATAGGCACTGTGACATACTCCCCACGCCTAAAGGCAGGGGTTTTACGGCGCTTTTCTGATAAAACCTAAATATCCTCGAAACCGCCGATGTTTTCATCCAGATCAATGTCATCGAACAGTGACGGCTGAACGGCATCGGCAGTATTGATACGCTGCGCTTGTTTATAAGCGTAACCCGTTCCTGTGATGGGTAGTTCGGGCTGTTCTCCGCGCATTAATTGTTCGACCGTGCGAATTTGCAGACGTGGATAGTCGGGCTTGCCCGCCGACTGCTGATTACGATAAAGACCCGCCGCCGCCGCTTCCGTATTCATTTCGCGTGTGGCAGGTTCAAGCGTGATGAAGATCGCCATCGCCGCGTTTTCGCGCGTGAGCGTGCCAGCCAGATCGCACATGTCGCCGCTTTTCACTTTGCCGCTTTTGACCTGTACGATGACGCGATCCATTTTGCCATTGGGCGCGGCGACGAACGGGATTACGCCGTCGATCCCGCGATCACTCCCTTTTTTGCCGCGCTTACTGTCGTCTTCGCCGCCGAGCGGTTTAGCGCCCGGAATGAGCGAGAGCGCCCACCATTGAAATTGATAGCGGTCTTCGCTGGCAAGCTGGCGTGCGCCGTTGGTATCGGTCGGTTCACCGATGACGGCGTAATCTTTGCTGGGTTCAAGCCCAAACATATCTTTGAGACGATATTTTTGCAGCGCAACGCTCAAATGTGTGATGTCAATGCCGATCCAGCGTCGATCCAGTTTATGGGCGGCAACGGTCGCCGTGCCGCAGCCGCAAAACGGATCAAGGATGACATCACCGGGATTACTGCTCGCTTGAATGATGCGTTCGAGCAGCGCAAGCGGCTTTTGCGTGGGGTAGCCGAGCCGTTCTGATGATGTATTTGGAATACGGTTAATATCTATCCACACATCGCCAACCGCTTTACCGGGCATCTCATCAAGATAAACCTTGTAACCATCTTTTCGAGGCTTACCGTCTTTACGCAGTAAAATGCGTCCTTGAGCTAACAGGCGCTCCATTTCCTCAATACTCCACATCCAATGCCGATTTTTACCCGGTAGGACACCACGCCAATCAATCGTTCGAGTAATGGTTGCGCCCGCTCCGGTTAAATCTTGTCCTGTATAGAGCCGACCATCTTGATCTAGCTTATAGCGTTTCAACTGCTGCGACGAATATTGAACATATACGGGACGAAAAAGTGAGTTTGATGATCGTTGATAGTGCAAAATCACATCATGAACACGTCCAAAACCTTTTGCATCACTATGACCTTCATGACGTTCCCAAATAATTTCATTGCGAAATCGTTCAATTCCAAATACCGCGTCCATGACAATTTTTAGATAATGACTCGCGGTTGGGTCGCAGTGTAAGTAAATGCTGCCTGTCGGTTTCAAAACGCGGCGAAGTTCGACCAAGCGCACTGTCATCATGACGAGATATGCCAATAACTGGTTGCGCCCGATGACAGTGAGTAACGCGCCGATGACCGCGCTCACTTCTGGCGGGGCATTTTCAACCAAGTCGAAATAGGTGCGCTCGGCGGTTATATCCCAATGCCATGTATCTTTGAACGCCTTGATCTGGGCTTCGCTTTGCTGACCGCCCTCGTCTTTGAACAGGACGTTGTAATCGCGTGCGCTGTTGAACGGCGGATCGAGATAGATCAAATCAACCGATTGATCGGGCAAATACTCGCGCAAAATCGCTAAATTGTCGCCGTAATAGAGTTGATTTTGCGTGTTGGACATGAGAAAAACGAACTCCAGTAGATCGATAACTTGTTCTACTGGAGTATAACACGAAAGTCGGCGTTTTTAGGTTACGCCGCCATCATCGCCATGGCGCGGCACGACGCTTCACAATCGCGGCAGGCTTCGACGCACGCCTGATGCATCGCGTCATCGGGATCGACTTGTTCGCAGCTTTGCGCGCACGCAGCGCACACATCGGCGCACACGCCGCACATTTGTGGGTGAAAAGCAGAGTAACGCGCCATCATATGGACGCTGGTTTCGCACACCTTGGCACAATCGATCAACAACTGAATATGTTTGACTTCGGCATGGCTGCCACCCATGGACAAACAGTAATCGAGCATTTCTAAGCATTGGCGGTAACAGCGTTCGCAGTTAAGAATACACTGTTCCATTTCGGGCGTACGCGCTTGGTGCTGATGCTGCATGATCGGATTCCTGATCGATTACGGATACAGACCAGCGTAATCAACGTGACCAGCGCCCGAAACCGCCACATGGCGGATTTTCACACAGGTAAAAAGCGGCGCACATTGTGCATGAGCCGTGCCAAAAACACCGCGCGCGGCGTCATATGGGCGAGCGCGGGCGGCACGCCCAGCCCACTGTCATAGGTAATTGACTGCGGCGTCACGAAGCGCATTAAGCCTTCGATGCCGTTACGCCGCCCCAAGCCGCTGCTGCGCCGCGCCGCGCCGCCCATCGGCGCACCGGGTGTGCCAAAGGTAAGATGTGCATGATTGATGCTGACATCGCCCGCAATAACCTGCTGGGCGATCCGCGCGGCATGGGCGGGATTGGACGAGAAAATCGCCGCTGCCAACCCGTACTCGCTGTCGTTCGCAAGGCGCACGGCTTCGGCGGTATCGCGGACTTTCATGATCGGTACAATCGGGCCGAAGGTTTCTTCGGTCATGACTTTCATGGTGTGATCGACATCGGTCAAGATCGTCGGTGCAAAGAACAAAGGACCCAAATCGGGGCGACGCACGCCGCCAAACACGATTTTCGCGCCCTTCGCCACGGCATCCGCGATGTGATCTTCGGTACGCAGCAGTTCACGCTCGTTGGTCAAACTGCCAAAATGGACTTCGAGACCGCCGCCGCCGCTAAAGACCAGATCGTTGGCATACTCGATCAGCTTGTGCATAAACGGATCGTAGACTGCCTGATCGACATAAACGCGCTCGGTGCTGACGCAGACTTGTCCGGTATTTTCGAGCGCGCCGACCAGTACGCCTTGTGCTGCCGCATCGATATCGGCATCTGCCAGCACGAGCGCCGGGTCTTTGCCACCCAGTTCAAGCGTGCATGGGATCAAGCGTTCGGCACAGCGCACAGCGACTTTACGCCCGATTTGGGTGCTGCCCGTGAACGACACACAATCGACATGATCGATTAACGCTGCGCCTGTGATGCCGTCGCCCGTCACGATCTGCACGATGTCGCGCGGAATTCCAGCCTGGTGCATGAGTTCGACCGCACGAATGGCGGTGAACGGTGTGATCTCGCTCGGCTTGACCACCGCTGCATTGCCTGTGATGAGCGCGGCGATAATATCACCGATGCCGTTCAGAAGCGGGTAGTTCCACGGCGTGATAAAGCCAACAACCCCCCACGCTTTATAGACCACGGTCGCGCGGTGGACAATCGGAAAGGCGGGGGTGCGCTTTTGTGGGCGCATCAGACGCGGCGCATGACGAACGGCAAACCCCGCCATTAAATCAACGACGAGCGTTTCGCTCAGCGCACCGCCGTGAGATTTGCCTGTTTCCGCGCGGATAATGTCGATCAGGCTGGCTTGTTCTTGCCACATCAACGCCTGCCACGCATGAATGACGCGGGCGCGAGCCGCGATGCCGAGCGATTCCCAGTCGGGTTGCGCGGCGGACGCACGCGCGACGGCAGATGCGACCTTATCAGGTGGGGTGATGGGGATCGTACCGACGGTTTCGCTGGTAATCGGGTTGGTGACGGTGATCATGAAGAACTCCACATTTACGATTGCGTGTAAGCGTCGGTGGTCAACTGCCACATCGGGCGGACATCCATCGCCAAATCACCACGCAAGCCATCTCGATAACGATAATACGCCGCCGCGCCGATCATCGCCGCATTGTCGGTACATAAATGAAGCGGTGGAACACGTACCGGCAGATCCGTGCTCTGGCGCATCAACTGACGCAGCAGCGCGTTGGCGCTGACGCCACCTGTGATAAAGACTTCGGTCGCGCCATATTCTTTGGCGGCTTTAGCGGTCTTTTCGACGAGCGCGGTGACGACGGCTTTTTGAAAGCTCGCTGCGACATCATTGATCGAAATATCGGAGCGCAAAATTGTGCCCTTATCGACGATACCACTTTCGGCGGCGTCGCGGCGCGATTTGAGACGGGCGGCAGCAGATTGGGCGACGGTGGCTTCACGCATGACGGCAGTTTTGAGTCCGCTAAAGCTAAAATCGTATGGTTTATCGAGGCGCGCGCGCGGAAATTCATACGCCGATGGGTTGCCTTGCAGCGCCGCCCGTTCGATATTGGGTCCGCCGGGGAACGGCAGCCCCAACATACGCCCGATCTTATCGAAGGCTTCGCCTGCGGCGTCGTCAATCGTGCCGCCCAAACGTTCATATACGCCATGATCGCGCATCAACAGCAGTTCGGTATGACCGCCGCTTACGATCAAAACGACGACCGGAAAGACCACGTCTTTATACGGCTCAGTCAACCAGAGCGCGTACACATGTCCTTCGAGATGGTTGATTCCTAGAAGTGGTTTATCCGCCGCGAGCGCCAAGCCCTTGGCGTAATTGACGCCGACCAGCAGCGACCCAACCAAACCGGGTCCGCGTGTGACCGCAATCGCATCGACTTTATTGAGCTTGATGCCAGCGTCGGCAAGCGCTTGATCGACAACAGGCGTAATCGCTTCGACATGCGCGCGGCTGGCGGCTTCGGGAAAGACGCCGCCGTATTTGGCATGGAGTTCAATCTGAGAGGCGATGACATTGGACGCGCATTTGCGCCCATCGATGACGACCGACGCCGCTGTTTCATCACACGAAGATTCAATGGCAAGTATGGTGGTCATGCTAAAACTCCTCAAAGTGCTGAGTACCCAGTGCTGAGTGCCGAGGTATCGCTTTTTTCAGCGTTCAGCGCTCAGTATTTTACTGACTGTAGTGTGTTCAAACGCGAGACCCGCAAAAACGATCCAGATCAACAGGGTTGGGAACAAATAGCGCGGCAGTGCGAGCAAGAAAAAATGCACGGCGAGTGTATAGCCGATATAGCCGACCAACGGCAGCGCGAGCTGCCACGCGCGGCGCGCCCGCCATATGCCGATGAATCCAAGTATGATCGCGCCGTAGTGAAACAGATAGATCGCCAGTTTTGGCACGAACGCAGCGCCGCGTGTGAGATCGATTAAGCCGTCAAACGAACGATCATCGCGCAGCCATGTCACGCCGATATCGCGCAAACTTTCGCCAGCAAAATACGTCGTAGCGTGCGGCTGCAAAAATGCGCCCGCCAATTCGCTCACGCGGCGCTGAAGATAACCGACGGTATCGGCAGTGATAGCGTTTGTCGCCGCCCCTGTGATTTGCGCTTGCGTCGGCGCACCTAAATCCGCGTCGGGAATATCGTCGGCAAGGCGTTGATCGACCGATGACGGATCATCCCAGCCAGTCGCACCGATGTACAAAAAGGAGGCGAACCCTTCACCCGCAATGACAAGACGATCCCACCGAGCAAGATTATACCCTGTCCATGTCAAAACGACGGCGGCATAGATGAGCAAAAAGGCGGCGGGGCGCGCGACCTTACGCGGCGCTATGACGACCCAATACACCACCAATGCCACTGGAAACGCGAGAAAGACTGCGCGCGTCAGGGTCGCCAAGCCAAAACAGATCGCGGCGAGCAAAAGCAGCCCCCACCCCCGCTCCCCGTCAACTGAGAGCGGGTAATGTGCTGCTGCCGCCAAGCCCGCCGCCAGGAAAAATATGAACAGCGTCTCGGTCGTAATCTGCGTTGATTCCAGGATGAAGGCGGGCGAAAACGCAAGGATGGCGGCGGCGATTAAGCCTGATTTATCTATAAACGGGCGACCCACCGCGTCGCCACGACGAAGTACACGAGTCAGTTGAATTGTCATTCGATAAACAAAATAACACGTCGCTGTACTCATCAATGCTTGCACGACGCGCACGACGATCAAAGCGGATGATTGCGACAAAAACTGCTGTGGAATACCGATAAAGATCAGGTAGAGCGGCGGCGGTGCAAGGTTTGATACATCGATCTGCACGCCGTCGATCTCGGTGGTGGTGACGCCGCTCACGAGCGCACGCCCGTTGAGCCAGTACCAACCGTCATCGCCGCCACCTGCCTGATACTGAATCGTCGTCGGTTGGCTGAACGCGATGATCAGCCGCAAGACCAGCGCCGCCGCGAGGATGATCCCTAAAACGTACCGATTCATGAGGCAGGCTCGACGCGCCAGAATTCATAGGTTGTGCGCGGCACATCACGCACAAAGGTGAAGCGTGCATCGACGACCGTGCGCCAGTAAATCGGATCAAGGACAGGGCGATCGGGCGGCATGAGCAGGTAATCGATGGCGTACTGGTCGATGACGCCATCGACGGACGCGCGATCTGGATACGGGTACATGACCGACGATAAACCTTCGTAAGCGAGCATGAACGGGTCTTGTGTCATAAAGATAAGCTGACCATCACCGTTGACATCGGGGAGTTCACGCGCGATGGCGGACATAGCGGTGATTTGTCGGCGATAGGTGGCGACAAAATTGGCGTCCTGACGCACAAACTCGACGGCGTTGGCACCGAGCAGCAGCACGATCAGGATCATCGCGCCCGCGCGAATACGGGTATCGGTGATGGCGCGTTCGAGCGCATATGCCGCCAACGGAATCAAGAGCGGGATGAGCGCCAGAAAGAATTTTTTGGTGCTGCCCGCTTGCGATTTATACGGGATAAACACGGCGTAAGCGACCACCGCGCCGAGCAAAATGATCAACGTGGGCGCGATGACTGCCCACCGTGGGCGTTCGGTGCGGCGCAGCGCGACCAGCAGCAAGACGCTGGCGGCAAGCCCGACCGCGAGCGCGTCGCCCAATACGCCGATCATCATGTCGAACGCCGCCGCGAGTTCAAAGGCACGCTTGCCGATGATGTCGGCAGGCGTTTGCCGTTCGAGCAGCGTGGCTAGTGTAAACGTCTGGTCGAAGGCGTAATGATCGTTATGATGAGTGAAGAAAAACATATCGTCGGTTTCGCCAGAGCCGAGCCGACCGAGGGTGTTCAGGTTGCGAATCAACCACGGTGAAACGACGATTAGTGCGATCAAGGGGGCGACCACCGCAGCGATCAACGCGCGGCGCTTGATCGGGGTGTGCGCGCCGATGAGTGCGTAGAAAACAGCGACGGCGATCCCCATCGGGACGATCAAGAGCGCATCGCTGCGCGTCAAATACGCGAGTCCGGCGGCAATACCCGCGACAATCAACGCGAACGGCTTGCCGTGATGCGTCCAGCGCACCAGACACAGCAGGCATAAACATATCAAGAAAGCAAACGGGATCGTGGTGTCCGTGCGTACCGAGTTCAAGACGAGTTCGGGGATCACGGCGGTGGCGGCGGCGGCAAACAATGCCGTGTCATCGCGGAGCGCGAGCTGACGCGCGCCCCAAAACGCGAGCGCGGGCAGCAGTGAGCCGATCAACGCGAACCCGATCAACGCGGCGGCGGGCTGCACACCGAACAACGTCATCGGCACGCCCGCCAGCAGCGATGCCAACGGCATCCAGTGATCTTCGGGGTGGGTGACAGACGCAGGCGGCGGGTTGTACATCCACACGTAATCGAAGGTCAAACCGTCGCCTTGCGCCCAGCGCGCGCCGACGTTGTAGTAATGATTGGGGTCTGCGATGCCGGGAAAGCGGACGACGGCGGCGATCAAGACCAGCCGCAAGACGAGGGCAGCGAGACAGATAAACAGCAAATTGCGGGATGTAGTCATTCACACGTCATTCATTGGTTTTCAGGGCGCATTATAGCAGTGTTATCTCAGGGTGAGTGAGCGGTAGTCACCCCGTGTTTGAATAGTCGGCGGGCAAACCGGAATCATCACATGATGAAGGATAAGACCCTTGAAATGTAGCTTGCGCTCTCTTGTACACTCGAAATTGTCCCGGATGATGGTGCGTGGTGCGTCCAAATCAAAGAATTACCCGGCTGCACGACGGAAGTCGATGAATGCGATGAAATTTTGCTCGCCATCGAGGATGCAAAACGGCTTTGGCTTGAACTCGCTTTAGAACGCGGACGCTTTATCCCCGAACCGCAGCCTTTGCCCGCGCTTCTCTAAAATTCGATAAGCGGTTCGCTTTTCGCTTTTGGCTGCGCACTAACGGCTAATCGCTCACCATCATGTAATCGAACCGATGCGTGACACTGTGATTAAACCAAATACAATGCCACGACTAGACAACCTGTACGAACACGCGCCGCTGCATTCCAGTGGATCGTCCGTTGGCGGGTCGTCATATGATTCTTAGAATGGGTCAAGGTTTGTGACGTATTCACCTATAGAACTTAAGATTTGATTTGAAGTGTTAACCATTCGATCATCATGATTAAAAGCTCGTTATACTGGTAGGATGTTTTTGAGAGAAAGCAATTCACTATGCGCCGTACTCCCGCTCAAAAGTCGTTCCCTGTTTTAATAATGCTGGCTGTGCTTGTCAGTGTCGGGTGCAGCAGCTTGCCCGGTCTGCGTGTGCTCACCGGCGAAGATGGACAAGAAACTGTCGCTGACCGCGCCGTGCAAAGCACAACCTGGGTGATGGCAGACAAGACCAGCCGCACCGACCCGCTGTTGATCGCCGCCGCTGATCGCATCGAAGCCGCAAACCCGTTTATCGACATCATCGAAATTCGCCCAACCCTCAACCGCTCGAATCAGTCGGTGTTCGCAGTGACGCTGCTATACAACCCGCCGCGTACCGATAACAGCGCGCAAGGACAAGTACAAAGCTTAGAAAACGCGCGCCGTATGTTTGAGGTGGTGTGGCAAGGCGTGATGAGTGAAAGCGCGGGCAGCCAGATCATCGAAGTGACGACCTATGCGCCGTCGCAGATCGTGACGCTCGATAACGGGCTGAGTTACGCGGGTATTCAATTGGAATACACCAGCATCGACCGCAGTCTGGCACAAAGTTATTTAGCGTCGCCGCGTTCGCTCGATTCATTCTTCAATTTGATCGTCGGTAACGATTTGACGTATGACACGCCGGATACGATCACCTTATATGAAGGCGATCCAAACCACCCGATGTTCTTAATTCCGTCGATACAGACGACCAACCGCGCCGAATAGCGGCTTGATCGCCAAACGGAAAAACATAACACACAGGCACGGACACACAAAGAAAATCGCTCATTTAGTTTATTGGATGTAAACCTAATGGCACTCGCACAACAAGCTCCGAAACTGCCCGCGAACCCGGAACCGCCGAAGCGCTATGCATGGGAAGATGAAGAAACACTTGTCCAGAAGCGCAACCGTCTCCCCAATCGCATCGGACGTTTTTTCGGCAACAACTGGTTCAAGCTGATTCTCATCATGGTTTTGCTGTTCATCCTGCTCGATGCGGCAACCGCACGCACGATGGTCGCCATGGTCGAGCGCTTCGGACAAAGCATCCTGCGCCTGTTCATCACTGCGTTCGTGGTATTGGGTCAGTTTGGCTTGATGTTCTGGTTTCTCGGTCGGGCGCGTATGTACACGATCTGGCCCGGCACAGAAGGCGTCAGCTTCAAAGATTATCGCGGGCAGCCAGAACTGCTCGATCAGGCAAAACAAATCGTCAAGCTGCTGCGCGGCGTGCGCGTGTTTGAAGAAGCGGGTGGCGAACCGCTCAATGGGCTGATGCTGGAAGGTCCGCCCGGAACGGGCAAGACATGGCTGGCGCAAGCGATCAGCACTGAAGCGGGTGTGCCGTTCTTTTACGTCGATGCGTCGAGCATGAACTCGATGTTCATCGGCATCGCGCCGCTCAAGGTCGCCAATTTGTATCGGCGCGCGCGTAAAGCTGCGAAACAATTCGGCGCATCGGTGATTTTCATCGATGAAATCGAC
Source organism: Aggregatilineales bacterium (assembly GCA_038207205.1). Taxonomy (GTDB): domain Bacteria; phylum Chloroflexota; class Anaerolineae; order Aggregatilineales; family Phototrophicaceae; genus Flexifilum. Next base: position 41,506 of record JBBRAA010000022.1, on the reverse strand, counting down.
GCGATTGGGTCGCGTTCTGGCGTGGCGACGCCAGAACGTGAATTGTGGACGACAGGGATGGGCGAAGACGCCGAACGCGCTGCCGCCGAGCGCATCGGCAAATGGCGCAAACTACCGATTTTCTTTGGCGGTGGCAACGCGCAAAACGGGCTGCTTTCGACGCTCTTGATCGAGATGAGCGGGTTCAGCCTGGAACATGGATGGGCGGCACGGCAAAAACGTGCGTTCTACAAGACATTTTTGCGGCGCAACCCACCCAAGGTCAACAAGCGCATTTTGACCATCGGCGCGACCAACCGTATTGGCGCCCTTGATCCCGCGCTGCTGCGTCCCGGTCGTTTCGATAAGAAAATTCGTGTCGATGCGCCGGATATGGAAGGGCGACGCGACATCATCGCGTATTACATGAGCAAAATGTCGCACGATGACACGGTTGATCCGTTAATCGTCGCCAGTGAGACGCCATTTTATACGCCTGCCGACCTGAAATATCTGCTCAATGAAGCGCTGCGTTATGCGCTGTTCGATAACCGTACGGTGATGACGGTGGATGATATTCGCCGCGCGCAGCCGGAACACGAGTTCGGTTTACGCACCCCGATCAAGAATCTGGCGGCGGAAGACAAGTATCGCCTGTGCGCGCACGAAGCAGGACACGCGGTCGCCATCCGTCTGTATATGCCGAATTATCGTATTTCACGCATCACCGTGATTCGTCAGGGTCAAGCGCACGGCTATGTACAGTCGTACCCGGCACAAGAAGAAGATCAATATATGGCGCTGGGCACGTACGAGCAATTGATGAATCGTTTGCGCGTCTCGGTGGCGGGTAAGGCGGGCGAAATGGAATATGTCGGCGTCGGCGCGCAAACGCTGGGCGTCGGCGGCGACTTCCAGAATATTCGCGCGATTTTGTACATGCTGGCAAATTCGGGCATGTTCGGTCCTTTGGGCGCGGCGCTGGAAGGCACGAATTACCCGGCGGAAATGCGCGAAGCGATGGAAGACGCGTTCCGCATGGCATTGGACGATGTGCGCATGATGCTGCGCTTGCACCGCGAGATGGGCGAAGCGTTGATCAATCAGTTGATGGAAAAAGACGAGCTGCTGGCGAACGAAGTCGAGGCGTTCTTCGATACCTATGGCTTCATGACGCCGAAGGTCAAGCTGTATCAGAGCGAACCGCAAGCCGAGATCGTGACGCTGCCGGCTGAACAAGACCTCACGCCTGCTCCCGCGCCATAGGAGCAGATCGAACGACGTAAGGGCGGGACTGAGACCCGCCCACGCAATGGATAAAACAAAACAACAGGAATTTTCTTTTGCCAGCAACACGCGCAACCCAAACCCTGCAAATGAAGTCACGGCGTTCATTTCGGGAAACGCATTTTCGGTGGACGTGGACGCTAAAATCGTCGCCCAGCGTATTGTGGCGTTATGTCGCAAATACGGATCGTTTTAACCGCGATACGCAGGTGCCATCTGTGACGATGGAAGGCAGCCCGATGGAAAATCATCGGCGGCGCTTGAAGATGCACCGTTTCACACTTGGCGCGCTCAAGCTTGTACCGATTGAATGGACAGAAAACCCTTTCGAGTGGATCAAGCCGGAGCGTTTCGGCGTGGTGCGCAATTACAGCAAGGGACCCGTCGCCTATATGCGCACGCTGACGGAACTCAAAGCGCGCGCCGACGGTGGCACCGATGCCGTGTATGAAGTATGGGCAGTGCCGCGTAACCTGCTGGGCGTGCTGGCGATTCCGTTTCAAATCGGGTTGTTGAGCGCGGGTGCGTTTCGCCGTGCGTTCTTTCGTTATGACAAAATGGCGCAAGAACAGCGCGTCTTTGAAACCGAAAAGACCGTCGTGCGCCCCGCGCTTGTGCCGGGTGGCAAAGCACGTTTGGAAAAAGGACAGGCGGCGCTGCAAGCACGCGGGATCGATCCCGGTTTGGCGCTGCGCCTGGTCGCGTTGATCCAGTTAGGTGATGAAATGTCGCTGACGCGAATGCGCCCGTATGCGCTGGCGGATGCGTGGAAAACGGCGCGCCGTCCCATGCTGGAGATGTTCTTGCACGCGACACGCATCGGCTTGCTCGATTCGCGCTGGGAACTGCTGTGTCCGTTGTGCCGGGGTGCGAAAGCATCGGCGACGACGCTGGGCGAGATCAACCCGCAAGTGCACTGCGATGTGTGTCAGATCGATTATCAGGTCAATTTTGAACAGTCGGTCGAGCTGGTATTTAAGCCGAATTCGTCGGTGCGCCCCATCGATGAAGCGACGTACTGTATCGGCGGTCCTCAGATTACCCCGCATATTTTGTTGCAAAGTCTGGTCGCGCCCGGTCGGTCGGTGACGCTTGCGACGCCGACCGAAATGGGACGTTACCGCGTGCGGACGGCGCTGTTGATGGGCGGACAATATTTGCATGTCGATATGAGCGGACGCGATACCGCGCTGCTGCGCGCACAAGCGAAAGGGTGGGAAAAAGGCGAGGCGATCATTCATCCGGGCGCGACCATCACCTTTGAAAACGCGACCGATGCCGAGCAGTTGTTCATGTTCGAGCGCATGGCGTGGAGCGACCAAGCCGCGACCGCCGCCGCCGTAACGACGCTGCAACTGTTCCGCGATTTGTTCGGGCATGAAACGCTGCGGTCAGATGTGCAGATTGGCGTGGGCAGTTTGACGATGATGTTCACCGATTTGCGCAGTTCGACGGCGATGTACCGCGAAATGGGCGACGCGCGCGCTTTTGGCATGGTGATGAGTCATTTCGAGGTGTTGAAACGGATCATCGATGAACACGGTGGCGCGATCATCAAGACCAATGGTGACGCGGCGATGGCAGTCTTTCGCCGCCCCATCAACGCGATTCGGGCGGCGGTGGCGACTCAAATCGCGCTGGCACTGCCGACGACCACCCTGAAACCGCTCGCGCTAAAAATTGGACTGCACAGTGGGAGCTGTATCGCGGTCAATTTGAACGAACGGCTCGATTATTTCGGGTCGGTGGTCAATATCGCCGCGCGCCTGGAAAGTTTATCGAGCGGCGAAGACATCGTGATTTCGCAGGAAGTGTACTTAGACCCGGAAGTCGTCGATTATTTCAGCCGTACGCAAGAAATTGGGATCACGTCCTTCAAGAGCACGCTGAGGGGCTTTGACGAGCAGCGTTTTGAACTTTGGCGGTTGACGACCGCCGCGCCAGACATTCGCACGGTAGAAGAGTATTAACGGATAAAGAACCATGTCGAAGATCAAGAATGCACCGAATCAGCCGTTCATTGAAACCAATGGACGCTTCGATTGGGAAGATGACGAAACACTGGTTGACCGCCGCAACCGACTCCCCCATAAAGTCGGGCGCTTATTCCGCAGTGTCTGGTTGTGGCTGGCACTGATCGCCATTGTGACGTATGCGCTGTTCGATGCCAATTTTATGCGGACGTTGGCATCGGTTCTCGAATTAGCGATCACGATTGGCGGCATCGTCTTGTCGTTCGTGGTGCAAATGGTGGTGTTATTCTGGTTTTTGAGTCGTTCGCGCATGTACACGGTGATGCCGGGCGCGGAAGGCGTCAGTTTTCAGGATTATCGTGGGCAGCCAGAAGTCGTCGAGCAGGCGCGCCAGATCGTGACACTGCTGCGCGGCGTGCGCGCGTTTGAAAGTTCGGGCGGCGAACCCTTGAACGGGCTGCTGCTCGAAGGTCCGCCGGGGACGGGCAAAACCTGGCTGGCACAAGCGATCAGCACCGAGGCGGGTGTGCCCTATTACTACGTCGATACGGCGTCGCTGCAAGGCATGTTTATGGGCATGGGCGCGCTCAAGGTTGGCAACTTATATCGCAAGGCACGCAAAGCCGCCAAAGAATACGGCGCGGCGGTCATCTTTATGGATGAGATCGACTCGGTCGGGTCACGCGGTGGGGTGGCGACGGTCGGTGGTGGCACGGCGGGTGATATGGGCGGCGGCGGCATGGGCGGATCGGGCTTGCTGAATACGCTGTTAATCGAGATGAGCGGGTTCAATTTGCAGCACGGATGGCGCGCGCGCTTACGCGGCTGGTGGTTCAAGACGGTGCTGCACAGCGAACCGCCGCAGTATCACAAGCGCGTATTGACCATCGGTGCGACCAATCGAATGCAAGCGCTCGACCCGGCGCTGCTGCGCCCCGGTCGTTTCGATAAGAAACTGCGCATCGACGCGCCCGACATGGAAGGGCGGCGCGATGTCTTGGGCTATTATCTGGGCAAGATGGCGCACGACGAGAGTATGGACCCGGTCGTGCTTGCCAGTGAGACGCCCGGTTATACGCCTGCTGACCTTAAGTATCTGCTCAACGAGACCCTGCGTTACGCGCTGTTCGATGGGCGGCGTTATATGACCTATCGCGATTTCCAGATGGCGCTGCCAGAACATTCGTATGGAATGCGCGCGCCGATCAAGCATATGTCGGAAGAAGCACGCCGACGGCTGGCGTATCGTGAGGCGGGTCATGCCGTCGCTGTTCGGTTGTTCCAGCAGCATCACCGCATCTCGCAGATCACGATCATCCGGCAGGGCAGCGCGTTCGGACACGTCTCGCATTATCCCGCGCGCGAAAGTTATCAGGGGATGCGCACGCTCGACCAGTACATGAATCAACTGCGCGTCGTCGTCGGTGGGCGCGCGTCGGAGATCGAATTTTGTGGGGTGCCAAATCAATCGCTCGGCGTCGGCGGCGATTTCGCGCGGATTCGCTTCTTGCTCAAGCACATGGCGCTCGCAGGGATGTTCGGTCCGCTTGGCGGCGCGCTCCAGCAGCAGATCACCCCGTATGGTGTGTCGATGTCGATGCCCAAAGAGATGACGCAAGAGATGGAGAAAGTGTTCCAGCAGGTGCTGCGTGAAACCCGCGAATCGCTGCGCGAACACGGCGAGATTGTGCACGCATTGGTGGTGCTGTTGATGGAGAAAAATGAATTGATGGCGGAAGATGTGCGCGCGTTCTTCGATCAATATGGGCTGCACACGCCCGACCCGACATTGATCCGCGATGGCGAAGAAATCAGTTTGCTGGCGGATATCGAGATTCAGTGAATCACGAAAGTTCACCAGCCCTCATCCCCCGACCCCTTCTCCCTCAGGGAGAAGGGGAGAAAAGCGCGCTTTTGAAGTCCCTCGCCCTGAGGGAGAGGGATTTAGGGTGAGGGCAAAAACAAGGTTTCGTGATTCACTGAATCTGTCTTCACGGCGTCAATCGATCATTACGCACGAACAGCGCCCATTTCAACGGTTCGACCGCCGCCACACGGGTATAGTTGACTTCGATATATGCGTACAACGGCGTGAATATGGTTTCGATTACGTCGCTGGTTTGGCTGGCGCGCCATGCATCGCGGGTCGCCTGATCCAACGGCGGTAAGAACGGATTGACTGCCGAACAATCGACGATCATTTCGACATCCGCGCCCACAATATCCCCGATATATTCGTCGATGCGTTCAGGGGTGTTGTAAGGCACGAGCAGTAACGGGATCGGGAACGTCCAGCGGCTCGGCGCGGGACTGCCGACGATGAACTGAAGCGCCGTACACGGTCCATATGCCAGCAGGCTTGGGATCGACGCTGACCGTTCGTCGATAGCGCTCGCAGCGCCTTGCAACGTCTCCAGCACTGGCGTCATCCGCTCACGGCGTAACCGAATGGCGGAGTAAGCGCTGGGGATGACGATCAAAACAGCTAGGAATCCCGCGATGATGCTACGTCTGGGAATCAGTGGCGCAATGCGCGCCACCGACAGCGCTGTTTGTGCCATCGCGTACGCCGTCAAAATCCCGGCCGACGGCAGAATCGTCGCGTAGTAATAGTCATAGACGCGACCCGGAATCACGATCAGCAGCCATTCGACTACGAACCCGATCAACGCCACGCCGACCAACAATGGGATGCGTTTGCGCGTGATCACCTGAAACGCGGCGAACAACCAGCACAGCGTCGGCAGAATCATCAACGGCAGCAGATCAAAGCCGCGCTCAAGCGCGAGCAGGCTGTCGCGGCGAGTACTTGCATACAACAAATTAAAGGTGATATTGGCGTCGAGATAATCCGCGAGGATGCCGTTGGTGACCAGATAAACGACCATCGGTACAGCGACGATCAGCGTGCCGATCACCATCCACGAAATACGCTGAACGAATGTGCGAACGGTTCGCGCAGACACACTTACGAGCATCTGATGCAGCCCAATCGTAAGCATGAAGCCGATCATATTGAACTTGATGAACACGCTGAGGGCGCTCAGCACGCCAATTGTGATATAGGCAGCGCGTGCGCTGGCGTGGGTAGATCGCCGCGTGGAGTCAACGAGTGCATACGCGATCAGCGCGAATGTCATCGCATAACTTTCAGCCTGATTACCCTGTGGCAGGTAAATCTGTACGCCCGCACCGATCACACACAGCCCGCACAGCGCCGCCAACGTGCCGTTAGTCCGCCGCAGCGCGCGAAACAGCACGACCATACCGACGATCAAGCCAAGTGAATCGACGAGAAAAATGCCCCAGCGCGTGCGTCCTGAAAGCAGCACACCGAATGCGTTGATCGCGAATAAAACGGGACCCTTATGATCCCAAAAATCACGATACGGCAAATCCCCTTCGAGCAGACGCCAGCCTTCGTACAAAAATACGCCCGAATCTTCTGACGCCAGCGCTATCGACAGCGGTGTCTGGCTGATGCGAACGGCAAGGAAAATAATCACGATGCCGAGCAACCCGATGATCGCTAATCGATGGCGGCTGCGCGCGCGGCGTATCAATGAGGGGGGTGCGGTTTCGATGATGGTGTCAATCCTCAGGATACACGCGGATAAATCGTTTGGCGATTATAAAGTGTAAACAAAGACCCTCCAACAGGTGACATTGACGGGCTGAGCATGATTGTTTAGCTACTTTGCACAGGCAATCAGCGTGCTTTTTATACGCTTTTTCCCCACAACACAGTCTAACACGCCCGTTATAATGCTCGCCTTACAATGTTTTTAGTGATGTTTCACAAAACGGAGAAGACCCGATATGAACAGCCTCGTTCCGCCAGCAGGTGCATCGCCCGCCGAACTTTTGAAGTGGGCGAGCGAGAATGATGTGCGCGAAGTGGACGTGAAGTTCACCGATGTGCGCGGTATCGTTCAGCACTTCAGCATTCCCTTTAGCCATTTTGACGAAGATGTTTTTACACAAGGACTTGGCTTTGACGGATCGAGTATTCAAGGCTTTCAGACGATCAACGTCAGCGACTTGAACTTGATCCCTGACCCGTCAACGGCGTTTATCGATCCGATCCCCGCCAAGACGACGCTGAGCATCATCTGCGATGTGGTCGATATTACAGGCGAACCGTATGCGCGTGACCCACGTGGCGTCGCGCGGCGTGCCGAAGCACACTTGAAACAAACAGGGATTGCCGATACGTGTTTTGTGGGACCCGAAGCTGAATTTTTCATCTTCACGGGCGTGGCGTATGACAGCCAGCCGAACGGTACGTTTTACAAAGTCGATTCGTCATCTGGCGCGTGGGGCACGGGTGAAATGGGCTTGGGCTATCGTCCCCGCGCCAAAGAAGGTTATTTTCCGGTTAGCCCGACCGACAAACTGCAAGATTTGCGCGCCGAGATGGTCGAACAACTGATGAATGTCGGCATCGATATCGAAGTGCATCACCACGAAGTCGGCGGTGCAGGACAAGCAGAAATCGATATGCGCTTTCAGCCGCTGCTGACCATGGCGGATAAACTGCTGATGTACAAATACATCATCCGCAACGTGGCGTATCAGCACGGGTATACGGCAACCTTTATGCCCAAGCCGATTTTTGGCGATAACGGGTCGGGGATGCACTGTCACCAATCGCTGTGGAAAGACGGACAACCGTTGTTCTACGATGCGAACGGCTACGCACTGCTCAGCGAAACCGCGCTGTATTACATCGGCGGCATTTTGAAGCACGCGCCCGCCATTCTCGCCTTCGCCGCGCCGACGACCAACAGTTACCGTCGCTTGGTGCCCGGTTATGAAGCACCTGTCAACCTGGTCTACAGTGCGCGCAACCGTTCGGCGGCGATTCGTATTCCTATGTACAGCAACAACCCCAAGTCGAAGCGTATCGAAGCCCGCTTCCCCGATCCATCATGCAACCCGTATCTGACGTTCAGCGCGCTGTTGATGGCGGGCTTGGATGGCATCAAGAACAAGATTCATCCGGGCGACCCCGCCGATTATGACCTGTACGAAGAAGGTCATAATACGCCGACCGTGCCGGGCAGTCTGCAAGGCGCGCTCGATGCGCTGGCAGGCGATCACGAATTCTTACTCGATGGCGGCGTGTTCACGCAGGATTACATCGAAACGTACATCAATTACAAAAAGGCGCACGATGTCGATCCGATTGCGCTGCGCCCGCATCCCTACGAATTCCAACTGTACTACGATTGCTAAACGCTGGTTTCACACAGGCTGCTGATTTCAGTAAATCACGAAACCTTATTTTTGCCCTCACCCTAAGACCCTCGCCCTGAGGGCTCAGGGCGAGGGGTGGAAAACAGTCGCGGTAGGGGAAGTCCTTCTCCCTGTGGGAGAAGAATTTAGGATGAGGGCAATCTGCGTAAGGTGAGTTACTCTCCTAACCACACCGCACCAAATCCGCCGTCCGTCGTCAGCACTTCGGGTGTGGTCTCGTCGCTCGGCAAATCCGCCGCCGGCAGCGCGTACAACTCGTCGCGCCCGCTCACATCGGACGTGAAGATCAACAGCTCGCCATCGGCAGAAAAACGCGCGCTCGATTCGTAGCCGTCGCCGTCGTACACGAGCGCCGGGTCGCCGCCGTCGATGTTCATGCGCGCAATTGCAGCGTAACCCAAACTGTCGTCACCGTTAACGCGCTCGGTCAAATATAAAATACCGTCATCGGGTGTGAACGACGCGCCCCACTCTTTGACATCGTTATCGGTGAGCGCGATCACCTCTTCAGTGAGCGTATCCAGCCGCATGATCTCCCACGTCGAAGCATCACCGTTGTCACCCAGCGTGAACAGCAGATAACGCCCGTCTGACGAATACACAGCGTCGCTGGCGCGCTGACCTTCTGGCGCATCATAAATAAGTTCTGGATTATTGCCGTTGGAATCGATCCGATACAGATTATAGCCATCGTCGGTCGCGGACGAATACACCAGGTACGCACCGTCGGTGCTCCATGCAGGCGCGCGGTCTGGGACGTTATTTTGCGTCAGGCGGCGCACCGCCAACGTACGCACGTTCATCACGTATAAATCGAAGTCGTTATCGCGGTCACCGATGAACGCGATCGAGTCGCCATCGGGCGAGACAGCGGGTGCGATTTCGATATACGCCGTCCCGGTCAAGCGGGTTTCGGCGCGCGTAGCAAGATCGAGCCAGTATAAATTGTAATCACCCGGCTCGCCCGGCGTAATCGCGCGTCCGCTGTTGTCACGTTCGGCGGCATACACGATTCTGCCACTCAACGTTGTATCAGTGTCACGTATGCCGATAGGTGCGTCCAACATCACACCGGGCAGTAATGTCGGCGTCGATGCGCTGACTGTGCGTGTCGGGCGCGTCGGCGTCGTGGCGTTGACTGGAGTCATCGCATCGAGTGTCGCCAATGCATCGACGGTCTGAGTCGCAGCGCGGATGCTGTTTTCTTCCTGGCTGGTTTGCATGACCACCAGTACGAGCGCAATCAAAATCGCCGTGAGCAAGCCGCAGCCGATCAAGCCGCCGACCAGCGCACCAATCCAGATGCCGCCAATCGTGCGGCGCGGCTTGATAATCGGGGCAGACGGTGGTGGGTACACCCCTTGGATAACAGGCGGAAGCGGCGTATACATGGGCGGCGACACGGGCGCGGTCCGACGTGGTACATCTGGCACAGCGGCGGTGGCGCGCGGCGCGATTGCCGGAATATAACCCGCGCCGATAAGCGGCGAATTGGGTATTGGCAGGGCGGGAGTCGGTGAAGTCGGGGAGTCATCCAGGGGCGAATCGATGCGCGATGCGCGTGGGATTTCGGGCGCGCTGTCCCGAATGCCGCCTGTCTGTTTAACCGCGCGTCGAAACGCGCTCACCAGCGATGCACCATCTTGAAAGCGCTCGTCCCGTCGTTTACGCATCGCCGCCAGAATCACTGCTTCGACTTCGCCCGTTACGTTGGGATTGACCGAACGCGGTGTCGGCGGTGGCGCTGTGACATGCAGCACCGCGACGCTGTATGGGGTGTCGCTCTCGAAGGGACGCCTTCCCGTTGCCATTTCAAAGGTCATGACGCCGAGCGAATAAATATCGCTGCGCCCGTCGAGCGTTTGTCCCTGTGCTTGTTCGGGACTCATGTAGCTCGGCGTGCCGATGACGCCCTGTGTGGTCGCACTGACCGATGGGTCGTTCATGATGCGCGCGATACCAAAATCGGTCAGATACGCGCCGCCATCGTCGTCCATCAGCACATTGCTCGGCTTTAGATCGCGGTGCAGCACATGACGGCTGTGCGCGTAATCGAGCGCGGGCGCGATTTGTTCCAGAATCGACAGGATGCGCGCATCGGGGATCACGCCGTGATTGAGCAGATCATCGACCGAACCGCCAGACATATAGCGCATGACGATGTACGGCTGCCCGTCATAGTCGCCGTGATCATAGACCGGGACGATGCTGCGATGCTCCAAACTCGCCACGATCTCGACTTCGCGGTTGAAGCGCATGATGTAATTTTCGTCGTTGATGAACTGGCGTGGCAAAATTTTGAGCGCGACGACTCGGCTGCGCATTGCCACTTGCGCGGCGCGGTACACCGTCGCCATGCCACCCCTGCCAATTTCGCTCAGGATTTCATAGCCGCCAAATCGTTTGCCGATTAACTCATCGGTCATGACACCCCGCGCCACGTTAGAAGAATTGGAATCGTTCACGATTATAGGTGATTGACGGCGGGTTTGCACGCGGGTAGGCCTGTTGTGTGCAACGGTGAGTTCAACCAGTCGCGTCGCTCAAGGCGAGTCCTATCCTCAGTAGGTAGGGCGAAGGACGGCTTGCGGAGCGAGTAGGGCAAAGCCTGATCAAATACCCTTTGTATACCGCCCTGAACTTTTCTGCTTGTCAGCGACCTGTCTTCATGCTAAGCTGATGGCGGGTGTTTCTTTATATCCTCAGGACAGGTGCATCATGACGACATTTCAATTGAACGGGCTTATCGTCTCTCGCCGTTTCATGAGTCACCGTATTTCAAACCCTCAAAGGATCAAAGACACTTTTGTTGAACATCAACGGGCGAACCGCTGCCCGCCTGCATAAGTTTTTCTCGTATTACCGACCGTATCGACGGCTGCTGCTGCTCGATTTGCTATGCGCGTTCGTCGTCTCGGCGATCACACTGTTGATCCCGCTTTGCACCAGCATCATTACCAAGCAAATTTTAGGCTCGAATACGCCCGACGCGCTCACGCAGCTCACATTGATGGGCGGCGTGTTGATCGGGTTGGTCGTGGTGCATACCGCCTGTAATACGTTCGTCGATTATCGCGGGCATGTGATGGGAACGCTCATGGAAAGCGATATGCGCCTTGAGCTGTTCAACCATTATCAAAAACTCTCGTTCAGCTTTTACGACGCGCACAAAACCGGGCAGTTGATGACGCCCATCACCAGCGATCTGGTTTCCCTGTCCGAGTTTTACCATCATGGACCCGAAGACCTTGCGATTGCCGTCTTGAAAGGGATCGGCGTGTTCGTGCTGCTGATCACGATCAATGTGCCGCTCACGTTGATCATCTTTTTGTTTTTGCCCATCATGGCAGCGTATGCGTTTTACTTCAACCGGCACATGAACAAAGCGATGCGTAAAAGCCGCGCCCGCATTGGAGACATCAACGCACAAGTCGAAGACTCGCTTTCCGGCATTCGTGTCGTCAAATCGTTCACCAACGAACGCATCGAGCGAGAAAAGTTCGCCTACGAAAATCAACAGTTTGTCGAAAGCAGCCGCGACGGGCATAAAAGCGAAGCCTTTTTCTACGGCGGTATGATCGCGTTCAGCCAGTTAATCACGGTTGTAGTGATCATCTTGGGCGGCATGGCGATTGTGAGTGGGACGCTCGACTTGGCGGATTTGCTCACGTATTTGTTGTGCGTCAGCATTTTGATCGACCCGATTCAGCGCGCGGTCAATTTTGCGCAGCGGTATCAAGAAGGGGTGACCGGATTCAACCGTTTTATGGAACTGTTGGAGATCGCGCCAGATATTCAAGATGCGCCCGCTGCCGTCGATCTGCCGCGCGTACACGGCGACATCACGTTCGAGAATGTCAGCTTTCGGTATCAACAGCACCATGACGACGTACTGAAAAATCTATCGTTTCGCATCGTCAGCGGCGAGTATGTCGCATTGGTGGGGGCGTCGGGCGTGGGCAAAACCACGCTGTGTTCGTTGATCCCGCGCTTTTATGAGGTCAGCGACGGCGCAGTCTTGATCGACGGGTACGATATACGCGATGTGCGGCTGCAATCGCTGCGCAATGCCATTGGCGTGGTGCAGCAGGATGTGTATTTGTTTGCGGGCAGCGTGGCAGAAAACATCCACTATGGCAAGCTTGATGCGACACACGACGAGATGATCGCCGCTGCCAAAAAAGCCAACGCGCATGAGTTCATCATGGCGCTGCCAGATGCTTACGAGACGGATATTGGTCAGCGCGGCGTTAAACTTTCGGGCGGGCAAAAACAGCGCTTGAGCATCGCGCGCGTATTCTTGAAAGACCCGCCGATTTTAATTTTCGATGAAGCAACCAGCGCGCTCGATAATGAAAGTGAACGCGCCGTGCAGCAATCAATGGAAAAACTGAGCGAAAATCGCACCACGCTCGTGATCGCGCATCGCTTGTCCACGATTCGCAACGCGCGGCGAATCCTCGTTTTGACCGACGACGGTATTGCCGAAGAAGGCACGCATGATGAGCTCATCGCCACCAACGGCGCATACGCCCATTTGTACAACGTGCAGTTGACGATGTAGCTCTAGGAACGGCTTGCGCAGCCAGTAAGCTGAGGGAGGACGTTGGGGTTTAGTTCTCAAACCCCAACGTCACCAGCACCGGATAATGATCGCTCTCGCCAGAATCAGGCAGGGTACGCGCATCTAGCGCGCGCAGTGTCGGCGCATGAAACACATAATCGATGCGGATGAGCGGCGGAATCCATGTCAACGGGAAGCTGGAATCGCTTTCGGCGCGGTTGAAGTTAGGAAATGTCGGCGCGAAGCCAACGCCGATCGTATGGTGAGCGTCGCTAAACTGCGCTGTCATTTCGCGGTAATGAAGCGTTTGGTCGGTCATATTGAAGTCACCCGCCGCGATTTGGTATTCCGTATCGGCAGTGGTCGCGAACCAGTTCAAAATCGTGTCAATATCGAAGTCGCGCCGTGAGTCATCGTAAAAACCGCGTCCGCGCGCGAAAGGTGCTAACGCATGGACGTTGAACACCGCGATTCGTCGCTCACCGATAGTGATCCACGCGGTTTGCCGCCCCCAGTGTGCCGCTTCGCGCCAGTATTCGCCTTCTTGCAGTGGGTATTTGCTGATCATCCCCATGCCTGTCACGCTGAAGGTGCGCGAACGCAAAAATTGATACGGGTAAGCCTGCGCCAGTTGTTCGCTGATCACATCCGCCAGATTGATATTGAGTTCCTGAATCAGCACGATATCAGCGTCGGCGTCACGGATGATTTGAAAGGTTTCATCGACGGTGCGCTGCTTGGCGAGCGTGTTGAAGGTCAATACGGTGAAGGTTTGTACACCAGTTTGTAGGGGCGGGTCTTGTGCTGCCTGCGACTCGGTCGGCACGAACAATCCCACGTAATTTACAATCAGCATCACCAGTGCGGGAAGTATCAGCGCCACGCCTAGCCAACGCCGCGCGATCAACGCGAGCGGCAGCAGGATCAAAGCGGGCAGCAGCGGAAGCGGCATCACGTTTGCCAATAAGCCGATGGGTGTGGGTGAGTCGCCCAGAAGTGCGTAACCAACCAGATAAGCGATAATGACGATGCCGTAAACGACACAGATAAACGTTAAAAAGCGTTTCAGAAATGTGATCATAGACGCGATTGTACCGTACCGGGTGGTAATTCCTAATCGGGGCAGCGCTCAAAGGCGATCAATCCGCGCCAGATCGTCTCTGACGCGGCATCGATACGGACTTGGTAATCGGTCGTCCACATCGGCGGGGTTAGTCCACGCCCTGCATCCGCGGGTCGAGCGCGTCACGTAAGCCATCACCCAAAAAGTTGAACGCGAACATGACCAGAAACAGCGCAATCGCCGGGAAAATTGCTTGATTGGGATACGATGCGATGGCGATACGCCCGTCCGCGATCATGCTGCCCCAACTCGGCGTTGGTGCTTGCACGCCCAAGCCGATAAAGCTCAGGAAGGCTTCAAAGCTGATATACGCGGGTATCGTCAGTGTTTCTGCGACGATCATGGGTCCCAAAATATTCGGCAGCATATGACGGAACATAATCCCGCGCATTCCAACACCCATCGAACGTGCCGCTTCGATGAATTCTTTTTCGCGCACACTCAGAATTTGCCCGCGCACCAAACGTGCCAGATTCATCCACGAGGTGACGCCAATACCGATGATGACAAAGATCATGCCGCCGCTGTAGCGGTCGATGAGCGCTAACGAATACGCGAACGACCCGACTTCGGGCTGGGCGACACTGGATCGAAAGAACGAAAGCAGCAGAATCACGAATAACAGCGTCGGGAACGCATACATCACGTCGGCAAAGCGCATCAGAATATTATCGACCGCGCCGCCCATGTAGCCCGCGATCAAACCAACCGCCGTACCGACCAAAAGCGCGACCAACGGTCCAATAAACGCGACGAGCAGTGAGACGCGCGTGCCATGAATGATACGGCTGAGCAAGTCGCGTCCGAGTCCGTCGGCACCGAGCGGATAATTGTTGTTGATGGCGACATATCCACCGTCTTCGACGGGAATCATGTTTGGAAACAGCGCGATCACCCATTCGGGGGCGCTGTCGTGCGCGGGCAAATCCTGCTCGGCATAGGTGTACGGCGCGATCTGATCGGCAAATACTGCCACGAAAATAGCGAACAGAATGATAAAAATTCCCATCAGCGCGAATTTGTTGCGGCGCAGGCGCTTCCAGGCGTCGCCCCACAAACTGACGCTTTTGGTTTTGGTGTTCAGTTTGGCGATCTGAGGGACCGCTGGCGCTCCACCTTTACTATTTCCGACCGCAGCCATGCGTGTTAGCCTTTCCCTCTAGTTATACCGGATACGCGGGTCAAGCCACGCATACACCACATCGACAATCGTATTGGCAAGCACCAGGAAAAACGCATACAACAAAATTGTCCCCATCACCACCGGATAATCGCGGTTGGTCACGCTGGTGACAAACGCGCGCCCCATACCCGGCACGCCGAAGATGGTTTCGGTGACGAATGTCCCTGTCAGCAGCGCAGCGAACAAAGGACCTAACACGGTCACGACCGGGATGAGCGAGTTTTTGAGCGCATGGAATAGGATGACGCCGCGTTCGCTCAAGCCCTTTGCACGCGCAGTGCGAATATAATCTTCATTCATGACTTGCAGCAGACTGGCACGCGTCAGCCGTGCTAACAGCGCCGATTGTGCGAAACCGAGCGCGAACGCGGGCAGGACCATCGTTTGCAGCGTACCCCAACCGGTCGGTAAGAATATTTTCCAGTTGACGGCGAACGCATACTGCAAAATCGGTCCCATGATGATGACAGGCACGCTTACACCGATGATTGCAATGCCCATACTGGCATAATCGACGACGGTATTACGACGGAGCGCGGCGAAAATCCCCGACGGGATGCCAATCGCCATCGCCACCGCCATTGCCGCCAAGCCAAGCTGAAATGAAATCGGCAAATTTTCTTGAAAAATTCCCGCGACGGTGCGACTGCGTGTGCGCAGCGATGGTCCAAAATTCATCCAGCGCAACGCCACGTCTTCGCCCAAAAGCGGGAGCGGAATATTGATCAAATAATCTTCGGTGATCGTGCGCCGCCATTCATCGTCGGTCAGACGGGGAATGATGATATCACCGATATAACTCAGGTATTGTTCGGGCAGCGACCGGTCGAGCCCGTATTTAATTTCCATGTTGCGGCGCACCGCATCGGGTACACCGCGTTCGCTGTTATTGAACGGACCGCCGGGAACCAAACGAAGCAGAACGAACGTGATCAGCGACACGACGAATAAAACAACGAGCATCCATAAAAAACGACGGGCAAAAAATGCAGCCATGTTGCCGTACCTTCATTCAAAACCAATTGACCGCCGACAAAATAGAGGTGTTGTAGCGGTATAGCGCAAGGGCGACCCACCGGGTCGCCCGCTATCATCGATGTGAAACCTACAGGTCGGGCTATTCGCCGAGCGACCACTTTTCGTAATATTCACGACCGATCAACGACTGCGTGCGGATGATGCCGGGCGCGGTCAGGCTGTCGGTGACGTAATAATAAATCGGGGCGACGGCAGCTTCGTCGTTGACAAGAATCTGTTCGGCTTGCGCGTACAGGTCGGTACGTTCTTCAACTGTCGGCGCGGCGAAGGCTTCGTCCACAAGCGCGTCGAAGTCGGCGTTGCTCCAGTGCGTATCGTTTTGTTCGAGCAAATCGCTGTGCCAACCCACGTCGTACATGAAATTGTGCGTATCGGGGTAGTCGAACAGCCAGCCCGCGCGGAACACGGGGTAATCGCCGCGCGTATCAAGATACGTGGCGAAATCGGCGGTGGCGATTTGGACATCGATACCGAAGGCTTCACTCCACTGCGCTTGGATGGCTTGCGCAATGCTGCTGTGCAGGTTGCTTTCGTTGTGGAAGATCGTGACTTGGAAGCTCACTGGGTCAGCGCCGGTTTCCGCCAGATATTCTGCCCACAGCGTTTGTGCGCTATCGATATCGGTGAAAATGCCGCCGTCGGGGTACAGTTCGGCGGTCGGCGCGGCGACGAGGCTGGGGACGCTGAAGAACTGCGCCGCAATTTCCTGACCGCTCAACACATTGTCGATGATCGCCTGACGATCAATCGCCTGCGAGAATGCACGACGGACGCGCGCATCATCGAACGGTGCGATTTCGACGTTGAAGCCATAATAATACGTGCCACTGCCGGGACCATTGAAGTAAGCCGCGCTCAGCGCTTCGTCCGCCAAAATACGGTCGATTTGCGTGCCGGGCGCTTCGGAAATATCGAGCGTACCCGCTTCAAATTCGGTCAACTGGGCTTCTTCATCCAGGAAACGGAACTGAATTTCTTCGATGCTCGCTTGCGGAATAGCGTTGCTGCCGGGGAAGAACGGGTTGCGGATGAGCGTCAAATCGCCGCCATCGCCGCGATTCCATTCCTTGAGCGCGAACGGGCCATAGGTGTTGATGCTCGCGGGTTCGATCCAGAATTCCGCGAATTCATCAATTGCCCACGACGGCTGCGCCGTGCTGATCCAGAGTGCGAAGATCAACGGCGTAATCGCCGAGACTTCTGGGGTGGTGACTTCCAGCGTATATTCATCGATGATGCTGATGCCGACGGCTGCCGACAGCGCGGCGAGATCGGCGGTCGCCGGGTCTGCCGTGCCATATTCAACACCACCCGCGATCCACGGGGTCAACACATATTGGTATGGGCCTGCGGTTTCGGGGTTGAGCGTGCGCATCATGCCGTAGGCGTAATCCGCCGCCGTCACGTAGCGCGGGCTGCCCGCTTCGTCCATAACCTGTTCAACGGCGCCGCTGTCGGCGTTATAGCGCACCCATGGCACTTCGGGGGTGATGTTGAAGGTGTAGACCAAACCATCTTCGCTCACTTCAAACGTCGACATGCCTGGTTCGGGGAGGACAGATTCTTCGTTCAAACGAACCAGTTCGGGGAACAGTTCGACGATGATTTGTACCGACGGCACATCTTCCGCCAGCGACGGGTCAATCGTCGGGATGTCGCTTGCGCCCATCTGACGACCGGTGACGAGGATATTATCGCCTTCTTGCGCGATAACACCACCGACAACGCTCAATACAGCCACGAGCGCCAACAGCAGTACAGCAAAACGTGTAACTTTCATTGAAAAGCCTCCAGAGATGTCCCAATAACGCGGTAAACTTACGCTCACCACCGTGTGCATAATACTTACGGCTAAGGCTTAATTGTGGTTCATTTTGCTTTAACATGCAAATAGTCAAAGTGACCAGAAATGCTTAATCAGTATTGTGCTTTTCCCTCAATTTCTTCAGCAAATCGAAGCCCGTTTGCACGGTTGCGGCATGATATAAATTGGCGGTCGCACGCGCTGCCAGCACCCGCGACGCATCGATGAGCAAACGCACTGCCAACGGCGCATTGATGACGACAATCATGCGTTGATTGGCAGGGACTTTCGCTTCGACTTCGGCGACACGGGAAAACGTGCTCAGGTTGTAATCGCCGTGATCGGGCAGCATGATGATCAAATCGACCGGATGCGTGACCGTAAGCAGCAGCGCGGCGGATTGTTCGACGACGGGAAAGTAATCTTCAATTTGAAAATGATCGATGAAGCGCTGTAACACAATATCTTTTTGCGGGTTCGCCCATATCACTTCAAAAGTCATGACGAGTTCTCGATTTCTTAAAGAGGATTTAATCTTCGTCATTATTGGCGATTTTCTGAGCGAATACAAGCGGTTAATCGTCGCGCAGAAGCCATGTGATTGCCGATTGATCATCCGCGAACAACAAACGGCGTCGGTGCGTATTCAAATTAGCGCGGATCGCCGCCGAAATGATCTGCGCGGCGACACGATTGCTGATGACAATTGCCAATCTGCCATGCAGGTCGGGGCGAAGCTGCGCCAATGGACGCGCGTTATTGACAGCATAAGGACTGATGACTCCGCCTGCTGCCCGCAGATCGAGCAGTGTACGCAGCATTGGGTGATTCCATGCGGCATATTCGGTATGGATGCTTTGCACCCACGCATCGACGGTGGGGCGAAAAATATCACTGAAGCGATATACCAGTAAATGCCCGTCTTGTGAGCGTTCAATTGTGAAGCCGATTTTGACCTGCATCATTATCCCCGTGTCTGCGATGATTGAGTATCACATATTCTAATCGGATGAGCGTTTGATGCGTCGTTATCGATTGTTAAGGTTTTTGACGAAAGATTGCAGCGGCGATAAGGCGTCATCAATTGATAGAATGCGACGATAACCTCAACCCGCACGCTGGCGCATGCCGCCCTTCTCCACACGGAGAGAGGTTTGGGGGGTGAGGTTTGACATATCCCTTTCTACCCGTTATTCATTGGAGAATCCCTGTGTATCGTATACCGCTCGTTTTATCGTTCGTGCTGCTCGTTTTGATCGTCGGTTGTGCATCGAATGCTGCGCCAACCCCCACCGTTGAACCATATGTCGCGCCGCTTTATGACCCAACCGCTGACAGCGAATCTGCCGTCGTCGATACGATCCCGCTCGCGGCGTGGCAAACCATCGCGCTCACCGACGTGCGCACCGGAAACACCTTCACGTTTGCCGATTTCGTCGGGCAAACCGTATACGTGCAGCCAATGGCGACGTGGTGTGCCAACTGTCGCGTCAGCCAGCGCAACTTGCAGGGCGCGGTGATGCCGGAAGTCGCGGATGAGAATGTCATCTTCATCTCGCTGGATGTACAAACGGCATTGAGTGACACCGATTTGCTGACGTATACTGAAAATGAGGGTTTCGATTGGCGTTTCGCTGTCGCCACGCCCGAATTGATGACGGCGTTGGTGGCGCAGTTCGGTTTGAGCATCGGCAACCCACCGAGCCAGCCACACTTCATCATCCGCCCCAATGGCACAGCGACGACACTGATGCTCGGCAATCCGTCGCCTGAAGAAGCTTTAGCGACCATTCGCGCCGAGAGTCTGTAGCGGCATAGTTGAAAGTATAAAGTCTATGCTCGAATTGATCGTGACCGCATTCGCGCTCGGCAGTGCGGCGATCCTGACCAACGCTTGTATGCTGCCGTTGTATCCAGGTTTGATCGCGTTTTTGGCGGGCGGTGCCGAGTCGCGTTCTCGTCGCGCGACCGCGCTGCTCGGCGTGCTGGTGTTTATCGGTATTTTGACAACGATGGTGATCATCGGCTTGATTCTGGCGAGCGTTGCCGGGTTGCTGCGTGTGATTTTGCCCGTCGTATATGGCGCGGTGATCTTACTCGGCATCCTGATGCTGCTCGACCGCAATCCATTTGCGAAATTGGCGACGGCACGATCGCCAATGCTGCGCAATCCGTATATCAGTGCGTATCTTTACGGCTTAATGTTCGGTCCGATGACACTGCCGTGTACCGCGCCCGTGATTGCGACCGCGTTTTTGTACGGCGCTGGGACGTTCGAAGGCTTGCGCGATGGCGTGATTTATTTTCTCGCGTTTGGCGTTGGCTTTGGGTGGCCGCTCATGCTGCTGCCGATTTTGGCGCTGCCGTTTCAACGACGGTTGGTTCGTTTATTGGCGCGTAATAACAAGCCGATCAGCCGCGCGTCGGGCGTCCTGATGATCGCGGTCGGCATTTTCGGCATCGTCACCGAACTCGTCCCGCAGCTCTTGACTGCGGACGATCCATATCGTTTGCACGACTTGATCAGTAGTCAGCCGGTGTGGTTTGCGTATTGGGCGGTCGTGGTGGTCATCATCATCGGCGTACTGCTGTTCTCGATGCGTCAGAACAGCACTACTCAAACCCGCCAAATTGCTGCCGACCTGTAAAATTTGTGTCGAATTGCTGTCAACGCGCGCCTGCACTCATCTCGTGTTCAGGTTTGACGACGTATCCTACATTATCATCGAACATGAAATCGCACCCGATACCATAGGAGAATGCTTACATGAGTGAACAACCCAATCGTCAGAATAATATGGGGCGCATCATCACGATTGGCATTGTGGTGGTCGTGCTGCTGGGCGTCGCAGCTTTCGGCTATATCTACGTTACGGGCGGGTCTGGCGAAGCCAGTCAGGTGATCAGCGCGCCAACGTTGGTCGTCGAACAACCTGCCGAGAGCGCCGAAGCAGCAGCGCCCACAAGCGGCATTGCCGCTGAACAAGACCCCAGCTTGTCCGACGAGCTGACCGTATTTGATATTATCCCGGAAGAAAGCGAAGTCCGCTTCTCGCTGGATGAAGTGTTAGCGGGCAACCCCGTGCGCGTGGTTGGCGTCACGAACCAGGTCGCCGGGCAAATCGGTGTCAATTTTGCTGACCCCGAAGAATCGCAGGTCGGCGTGATCCGCATCAATGTCCGCACGTTGGCGACGGACAGCGAACTGCGTAACCGCGCGATTCGTGGTCAGATTTTGCAATCGTCGGATGATCGTTTCGAGTTCGCACAATTTGAACCGACGAGCCTGCGCGAATTTGAACCGACGGAAATCATCATGGGTGAGCCGATCAATTTCGTCATGATGGGCAACCTGACGCTGCGCGATGTCACGCAGGAAGTGCGATTCAGCGTTTTGGTAATCCCAGTTGACGGCAACCGCGTAGAAGGTACAGCCGCGGGGGCGGTCATGCGCGCCGATTTTGGCTTAGAAATTCCGAATGTGCCCAATGTGGCGAATGTCAGCGACATCGTGATGTTGGAGATCGATTTTGTCGCGCTGCTCAGCACTGGAGCGGCGACCGAATAACCCGTGTCGTAAACACCTCACCCTGCTTGCTTCGCAAGCAGAGTGAGGCGCTGAAGATTACATCTCGACTGGGTATTTATAGGGTTCAGAACGCGCCCTCAGAATCATGACGCCAACCCCGTTTAATGCCGTCCGTTCACCGCAGCGACGGGTTCGGGCACGAGCACGAATCCTTGCGCCCCCAGAAACTCCATGATCAAGCGCGCATTTTCTTCCGGCGTGACCGCGACGGTTTGCAGTGTGATCTCCGGGTTGAGCGGCGCTTCATACGGGTCATCGATACCCGTAAACTCTTTGATCTCGCCGCGCCGTGCTTTGGCGTATAAGCCTTTCACGTCGCGCTGCTCGCACACTTCAATCGGCGTATCGACAAAAACCTCGACGAACTGGTCGCTGCCCATCATATTGCGTATATCAGCGCGTGTAGAACGATAGGGGCTGATCGCCGCGCACACGACGACGCCACCGTGCCGCACGATTTCTGCTGCGACATAGCCAATGCGCCGAATATTCGTATCGCGGTCTTCACGGTTGAAGCCGAGACCTTTGCTCAGATGGGTACGCACGACATCGCCGTCCAGCACGGTGAGTTGGCGTCCATTTTCGAGCAGCAGCGTCGTCAGAATATCGGCAATCGTCGATTTGCCCGCGCCGCTCAAGCCTGTAAACCATACGCACACGCCCTGTTTGTGGCGCGCGGGGTAACTATCCGCCAGCACTTCCGCGACTTCGGGGCGAGTAAACCAATCAGGCAGCAAGCGTCCTTTATTCAGGTAATCTTCGCGTACCTGCGTGCCACTGATTTTAGCGACGCGCGTCTCCGCCGGGATGCTGCCTTCTTCTTCGTAGCGGGCGTCATCGGGCAAATAGATCAGCTCTTTGAACGGCACCATTTTGATCTCAAGTTCGTCGGCGTGCTGCGCGACGAGAGTTTGCGCGTCGTACGGTCCATAAAAGTCTTTGCCTGTGCTGTCTTTGCCGGGACCCGCGTGGTCGCGCCCGACGATGAAATGATTCGCGCCATGATTGCGCCGAATGATCGCGTGCCACAGTGCTTCACGAGGACCGCCCATGCGCATCGCCAACGGCAGCAGCGACAGGACAACCCGGTCGGGGTCATAATAGTTGTCGGTCAGCGCTTTGTAGGCGCGCACACGCGTATAATGATCGACATCACCGGGCTTGGTCATGCCGACCGAGGGATGCAGCAGCAGCACACCATCTACAGATTCAATCGCACGTTTGGTCAGTTCTTCATGGACGCGATGAAGCGGATTGCGCGTTTGAAAAGCGACGACATTGTGATGACCATAGGTTGCCAGGCGTTCGCGGACTTGTGCGGGCGTCATGCGCAGATTGGCGAAGTCATAGTGGATCGGCAGATTCAAGACTTGCAGCGAACCGCTGATATACAGCTTACCCCAGCGCGGCATCTCTGCGTTCATCGGGTGGCGGCTGTCATTCGAGCCGTACACCGCTTGCACTTCGGTTTCCATATCCCAACGGTAAATTTCTTCGACCAGCATGATCGCCAGCAGATCGTTTTTCGGCGTGCGTAAGGCGATGTGGTCATCCAAATGCAGTTCTGCCGATGCATCGACGGGGAGCGTAATCGGAATCGGGAAAATCGCCCCATTCGCCAGCCGCATTTCGCCTAAAACACGGTCGTAATCGGCTTTACCCATAAAGCGGTCGAGCGGCGAAAACGCGCCCGTCGCCAACAGTTCAAGGTCGCAGACCGAACGTGTCGAAAGCTGCACTGAACGTAAATGCCCGGCGTTTGCCTTGCGTTCTTCGATCTGGTCGGGCGCGACCAGTAAATCGATCAACGTACCGCCGTAAGGCGCGATCAACGAAGGTTGTGTCATAGATTGTTGGTCTCCATAAATGCGTATGGTTTCAAGATGCCTCGCTGGGCATTGATGAAATGAGTCGGTGGCGTGTGGCGCAGAAAAATTGTTAAGGCTTCACAAGCATAACGCAATTGATTTGAAAAAACGTGGGTGAATCGTAAAGATAAAGTGACTCCAAGCGTCGTGCGTGTGTTTAGCCAAGTAAATCGATGACGTGTCCATTCGCTCCGCGCACACACAAATTGAGTGGGACATCATGGGCGAGCACGCCAGTGAGTGGATAAAACTCGCGCCCATGCTTGACGACGATCAACAAGCCCTCTTCGTCACCGACTGCCGTGAACGTGTCGCTGTATTCGCCCAGATAAAACGGGTCGCCGGTTGTGTGAACCACATCGTCCGCCGCGGTGACCACATCATCGACAGGGATGGCGACTTCGCTGATCGATAATAAGCTTTCGGCGCTAAACGGCGCGTGGCTTGGATTGTGCAAATCATGGCGTGCGATCAATTCGAGAATATTGCCTAACGGATCGAAGCAATAGACCGAGTGCGCGTTCCATGCTGCGAAATGTGCGATGTCGTCGCCTGTATCGGTCGTCATCGTCGGGGCGAACTGATTGATCCACGTAAACCCATCTTCGATCTGATTTTCGGGGATATTGAACGCGATGTGATGCTGCGCCGCGTGATCCGACGTGTGGAAGGTCAATTCGGTCGTGCCGACTTGAAACGTGATCGACTCGGCGTCGATTTCGAGCAAGGGCAAGCCGAGCTTAGCGGCATAAAAATCGTTGGCGGCGTACAAGTCATGGGCGGCGAGCGTAAGTCGGATAATGTGCATTGTAAATTGTCCCATCGAGTCTTGGGAGTAATCTTATGCGTTGTTGAGAATAAAAGGGGTTATCCTTATGTAGCATTTTTATTAAATCAGATAAGGTGAATTGCTATGTCTCAGTCTTTCGGTGGTGATTGGACGCAAGAAAAGTTGGCGCGAATCGGAAAATATCTGAACGCGTATACGCATATTTTGAGCAAGAAAAATTTTCGGTTTGCCTATATCGATGCGTTTGCTGGAACTGGCTATAACGAGATCAAAGATGATGATGACCAAAATCAGCCAATGTTTCAAGAATTGAGGTGGTGAAAACGGCGAACTGGGATGCGATAAGTGCTTATGATGTATTGAAGCCTTAAACACTCAGCATTTCAAGTTGGGTTAGCGGAAATTCTTCACGCCAATCGTGCCAATGCAGATTGCCCTTGAAAAATACACGTGTCCCCTGTGCATCGAGCATCTTTAAGACATTGACGACCCATTCGGGATCGGGTTGATAGTCTTTGCGTCCGTTCGTCGCTGCACCGATGACCGCCCATTGCAACTGACTATCGACCAGAAGCGGGGCAATATCGAAGCTCAAGGGTTCAAGACTCATCCAGCGCACCGGCACATCGACCGCTTTCAATATCTTGACCGTGCGTTCGACCATGCGCGTTTGCTGCATGAGCGAGAGACGTTTCCCAAACATGATGCTGGGGGGTGCGCTCACGCCGACCCATATATTTGCGGGAAACTTGAATTGTTGCAGGCGCGGCGCGTTTTTCGTCAGCAGTTGGAATGTGTGCCAAGGCGCACGTTCGCACACATCGAGGACTTGCAGAATATGGTCTTCTGGAACCCATGCGCCCATTAAATCGCTCATGCTGTCGAGAAAAATGCGCGATGGTGTTTTTTGCTTCAGGGGTTGTTCCAAAAGATGCGGATTCCAGTAATGATGTTCAAAGCCCTGACTATATTTCGCTTGCGCGACACGCTCGGCAATTATTTCTGCATAACATTCGGCAATGCTGCCATCCGGCATTTCCCATCGGCAGCCATGTTGACAACCGCCGACCGGATTCCATGTGTAATCACACCATTCAATGCCGCGACTATTCCCGTGTTTTTGCTTGTTCATCATTTATACCCGCGCGTTGCAGATCGAACATATGGTCGTTAAGTCATTGTAACAGGGTTTACAATCTGTGACAATTACGCTGATGTTCGTCTTTCAAAACAACATCCGCCCCCGTGCCTTCAACGCCTTGATCACTTCTCGATCTGCTTTGCCGAACGCATAAGCGTCGAGTTGGTCTGGCGTCACCCACGCCCACGCCTTTACACCAATCGCTTGTGGCGCACCACCGACGAGACGGCATGTAAACGCATACAGGGTAATCTTAAAATGCGTGAAGGCATGTTCGACGCGCGCGAACAACTCGCCGACGCTGACATCGATAGCCAGTTCTTCGCGCAGTTCGCGCGCTAAACAGGCTTCGAGCGTTTCGCCCGTTTCGCGCTTGCCACCAGGGAATTCCCATAAGCCGCCGAGCAACCCATCGAGCGGGCGCTGTGCGATCAACACCCGTCCGGCGGCGTCCCAGACCATGCCCGCCGCGACATCGTAATGCGGCGTCGGCGCTTTCGCTTTTTTCACCGGGCGCTGATCTTGTGTGCTGTTCGCATACGCCAGACAATGTGCCTGTATCGGGCAGTCGCCGCATAACGGATTACGCGGTTTACATACCACGCGACCGAGTTCCATCAACGACTGGTTGTAATCCCCGACACGCTGCGGCGGCAGCCACGCGGCAGCAGTTTGCCACAATGTCGTCTGCGTTTTTGGGATTGTCACGTCGTCGGGCAGATCGAGCAGTCGTGCGAATACGCGGATCACATTGCCATCCAGTACGGGCGCGCGCACATCATAGGCGATGCTGGCGATCGCGCCCGCCGTGTACCGCCCGATGCCGGGCAGCGCCAACAATGCTTCAACGGTATTGGGAAACACACCGCCATGCTGATCGGTGACGGCTTGCGCGGTGCGGTGCAAATTGCGTGCGCGGCTGTAATAGCCCAGCCCTTCCCATAATTTCAGCACATCATCGAGCGGCGCGGCGGCAAGGTCACTTACGGTGGGATACGCCGCCAAAAAACGCGCGAAATACGGCTTGACCGTCTCGACCTGTGTTTGCTGGAGCATGATCTCACTCAGCCACACGCGATACGCATCATGGTTGACGCGCCAGGGCAGTGCCGCCGCGTGCGTGTCATACCATATCAAAAGCGCATCCGCGAACAGGTTATACGGCATCTTCAATATTAATCGTCAGGCGCACTGGCACTGTCAGATTAAAGTAGTCGCTCAATGGGTCGCTGCTGGTGATGTAAAACGTGACCTGTACGCTGTGGTCGCCTTCGTCGAGGTCGTCCGCGAGTGCGCGGAAACTGAACGGGCGTCCATCATTCCAGTTACTCGCGGTGATGTCGCGGATATTCGGTGAAATGCTCACCTGTACGGGGTCGAACAACGGTAAAATCGTCAGCGATTCGGTCAGGTTTGGCGCGATCAGCGTGCGCAGATTGATCGTCGCCTCGTCGCCACCTTCGATCAACGACAGCGTAATCGGCGCGAATGCAACGCCCGGCGCGGGTGTCCCTGCGAGCGTCGGCATCAATGTTGGTGTGGTGGTAGGCGTCGGCATGGGCGTAGCGAGCAAGCCGCATTCGAAGATCGGGTCGCCGTCGGTTTCCGGCGTCAAATCGCCTGCGTGGAGGAGCGCGTCAAATACGGTTTGCGGGTCGTCTTCATCGGTGAGCGTGAAACTAAAAATCCGCCCAAGCGTCGCATTGGCAGCGGTCAGGCTGCGCGTTGGCGGCGAAACCTGTACCTCATCGTTTGGGTATGTCGGCGTGACCACGACCGTTTGACCCGTCGCAAGCGGCAGATTGAGCTTAACACGATAGACATAGCGTCCGTTTTGCGCTTGGACTTCCGAAATATCCAAACACAGCGTGTCGGCTTGCGCGCTGATCCTGTTGGACATAGACGCCAGCACAAACAAGGCTAAAACGATCAGAAGGCGTCGCGTCATTTAGTTTCCCCGTACTTGCGTGTAATGTAAACCCCATCGCACCATCAAATCGAGCATCGGCTGCAATGAACGACCGAGTTCGGTCAGCGAATATTCGACTTTTGGTGGGACTTCGGCGTAGACCCGACGGTCGATAATCCCCGCGCTCTCAAGTTCACGTAGATGTTTGGTCAACATGCGCGGCGTGACGAGCGGCATCAAGCGGCTCAGTTCGTTAAAGCGGCGGGTGCCATCGAGCAAATAAAAAATGATGAGCGGTTTCCATTTTCCGCCGATCACATCGAGCGCGACTTCGACCGGACACGTTTCCGCATCACGGGATTGGGCGGGAGTCATCAACCGTTGCGCGATCATCCTTCAATCCTTGTCTGTTCATTCACATTCATGCGATGACCGTCCGGTCATGTCTGTCCCTTTTGCGCTATCATTTTGGGTAGTATATACCCTAATTGTACGTACTTGCATTGAAAGATAGGTCTGTATACCCTAAAAGACCTTACTGGAATGTGTGGAGATAGTTAAAACAATGCAGGTAACGATTTTCGGAGCGACCGGACGTACAGGCAAGCCGATGGTTGAACAAGCACTTGCCGCCGGGCATCATGTCACGGCTTATGTTCGGAATGCGGCAAAACTGACTACACAGCACGCTGATTTGCACGTCGTGCAGGGCGATATGACCGATTTCGCCCAGATTGCACAGGCGGTACGCGGGGCGGATGCGGTGCTGTCGACGTTGGGACCTGCCAAAGGATCACCGAGTGATCTACTTACAGTGAGCGCGCGTAACATCATCGCCGCGATGAAAGCCGCCAACGTGCGCCGCTTGATCACGGTGACAGGTGCGGGCGTCAGCGTCGAAGGAGACCCAGAATCGTTCGGGCGCACCGTCATGATGACGCTGCTTAAATTGATGGCGGGAAAAGTGTTGGAAGACAGCAACTCGTCGGTCAATTTGATCCGCGAAAGCGGGCTTGATTATACAATTGTCCGTGTGCCGCGTTTGACCGATGGCGCACAAATCGGCGGCTATCGTAGTGGCATTCTGCAAATGGGCGGAAACAGCACCATTTCGCGCGCCGATGTGGCAGATTTTATGCTCAAACAGGTCAACGACGCGACCTATAAAGGTCAACTGCCGATGCTCAGTTATTGAGTGCGAATGGTCGATAGAGGCGCAGCGTGTTGTTTCACAGCCTGACTTGATTCAGGCGGCGATCAGCGCGCTGGAAGCATAAATCGCCAGTTTGCGAACGTATGTGCCGGGAGGATCATCAACATTTTGGGCAGGTCTGAGACCCGCCCCTATAAGATTGCATCCAAACCGACGACACACGAAAAGGCAAAAACAAGACGCAAAGCGATGATGGGGTTTAGGTCGCTATTTATCCTGGTCGTTCATCGGCTTGGCGTACAGCCACCAGTACACAGTCGCTGGATACGCGCTTTCGAGTTCCGCCGCCCAGATAAACCCTTGAGGCTGCGTGAAACGCCGCAGCCGCCCATCGACTTTGCGCGCTTCGGCAGCGAGCTTTAGGTCAGCGTACGCGCTTGTCTTTGCTGTCGTGATGATTTCTTGCACGATCGTGCGGCGCAGCGCTTCTGGCAGATAAATCCCGGCACATCCGCGTGGACGCTCGGTGCATTCTTCAAAGAAGGTATTCATCGCTTTCAAGCGTGAAAATCCTTCCTGGCTGAGCTTTTCATGGTAGTGCATCGACCATTCGCTGCGCGTCGCCTCATGTTTGGCGTCAATCTGCGCCAGCGTAGTGCGCTGTGCAGGTGTCAGCCGATCTTCGAGTGCGTGCAGCCGCCGCAGCCGCATCAGCAGCGCGCCAATGGTCAGGCTCGGCATTCGGTTACTAAACAAGCCGCCCCCAGCACTGCCATACAGATTGCTGCCGCGCACATAGGCGGTCAGCCCGTCTGTCATCGCACCCGCTTCTTTCAAATCGCCGCCCAATTGATAGACCGTCTCGGACATGGCTCGTCCTTTCGCAAGACTCGTGTTGCTCTATTATCGCACGAAGTCGGTCGGATGGGCGGGGGTCGTTTGGGCGGTTTGATAATGCGCTGCTAGTCGAATTCCGCGATGGTTTCTGCGAGCGTCTCGAACAGGAAGGTCGGTGACGATAATACGCGATGTACCGGGCATTTGCCTGCAATTTCGACCAGCCGCGTTTTTTGTTCGAGCGTCAGATCACCTTTGATGACCAACGCCTGTTTGATTTCGTGCAGAATATCAGACTCGCCCTGATAGGCGGGGTATTCATGCGCCTTGAAGCGTTCCATATCGATATCGATGTCGATGGAATCGACTTTCCAGCCTTTGCGTTCGGCGTACATCTTCGCGGTAATCGCGGCACACGCGCCAAGCGCCGCCAGCAGCAGTTCAGGCGGTTCCATGCCCAAATTGGTACCGCCATCAGCGACGGGTTCATCGGAAATGACCGTCAGCCCGCGTGCCTCAATGACCGTTTTATAACCTGCGTCCTGATGAACTTTCACCTTCGCCATGTTCAATCTCCGAATCATCATCAATAACAATAATCAGCGCTATTTCTTGGCGTTGAGTCGGCGCGCGCCTTGATACTGCGGTTTGCCCTGCACATCACGCCAGCGTTCGTCACCGCCATCGGTGTACCATTCGACGACGTACATGCCACCGGCATCCTGGTAAATCAAAGCGGGGCGCATCATCAAGACCTGACGCATGACGCCGATCAATTCTTTGCTTTCTTCGCCCATGCGTAAGATGAACCACGCGCCTGGTTTCCATTCAAATTCGACTGGGAGTTCGTTGCGCCAGCGCCCTTCCATCTTGATCGGCACGTTCGGTTCGGTGCAGACCATGTAAATCGCCATCAAGCGGTTTTGCCACAGCGTATGATTGACCCGTTCTTCGATGAAAAACGGACGCGCGACGGGTGTTGTATAAAACCATGTCCGCGAGTCGGTTGCCATGCGTGCCTGCCTTTGCCTGTTTTTTACCGAGTCGAAAGTACGCTTAGTGTAGCGAATTTTAACCGTTTGCTCTAGGGGAGTAGTTCAAAGCAGTCAAATCGATATGGTTTCACCGCCGCCGATACACCTGTATCGATGACCCGTAGAATTCGACGGCGACCGAATCGATGAGCGTGTACTGGTCGTTGAACCATGTTTGATTCAACAAGCTGTCGCGCATCAAGCCTTCGGGTGCGATCAGATAATCGGGCAATGTGTCGCGGATCAAGTCCGACGGGATGGCGTAGTTCTGTCCGTCTGCGATCAACGACGGGTCGAGCGGGTAATAGGTTCGATAGTCGGGCGAGACCAACCCGACCGTATCGACAATGGTTGCGCGCGTGATATACCCGATCACGCCAATATCCGCCGCGCCGACGCGCGTTTGCGTCGTGATCGGTTCGTTTTCGATCAAGCGGGTTGAAAGGTCGGCATACACCAGTTCGAGTTCATGCCACGCCATGCGCGGCGCGGGGCGATCCAGCCCGTGATCCGGGTGCAAGGTCCACGCGTTGAGCGATGTGAAAATCCAGACCGCGCCGATGACCGCTGTGACGATGACGGCGACGCGTGGGGCGAGATGTGCCTTGTCGGGTGAGTCGTCGCTCGTTTTTCGCAGCGGGCGCGCGACGATCAGCCACACGCCCAAGATAATCGCCAGCATAATCGGCGGGATCATCGGCGCGAGATACCAGCGGAAGATCAATGGGTTGGCGATGGCGAACGCCGCGATGTAAAGTGGCGCGTACACCAAAAACGGGGTCAAACGTGGCAGTACGCGCGCCGTGTACAAGACGCCAAACGCGGATAGAAACAAATAGACGATGCTGCTGATCGCGAGTCCGACCGCGCCGAACGTGTCGAACTCAAAAAATGGATTGGCGGCGGTCTGGATCAAGCGGATGAGTGCGGAAAGCGGCGGCATTTGATACGCGACGCTTTTAGCACTGACCGAATTGGGGAACGGCGACCCGAACTGCGCCCACGCGAAAATCGCCCATGGCGCGATAATGAGCGCCGCCATAAGCCACGTGCGAAGCGGTAATTTGCGCTGTCTGAGCATATCGAGAAGCTGCCAACCAATTAACGGCGCAATCCACAACAGCGCGTCGATGCGCGTCAGCACGCCCAAGCCAACGCTGATTCCAATGCCGATCTCGCGTCGTGCCGTTGGTGCGTTTTTTTGTGCATACAGCCATGTCGCCGCGACCAGCCATAAAATGTTGATGCTGGTTTCCATGCCGCCGACGGCGAACGAGACGCTCATCGGGCTGATCGCCCATAGAATTCCGGGCAATGCCGCGATAACGTCATTGGCGATCAAACGACGCGCGATCAAAAACAGCAGCGTACAGGTGATCGCATCCGCGAGGGTGCTGATAATAATGGCGTAGGTCTGAAAATCACGCTCGCCTGTAATCGCGCCGCTGACTGCCATAATCAGCGTGAACAGCGGAGTCGTCGTGCCGAGTGTATTTACATTCAGGTTATAAACAAAGCCCGATCCATTTAATAAATTGTCGCTGTAACGAAAGGTGATAAAAGCGTCGTCAATGGTGCGTGCGCCGGGCAGCGCGCGGGCAGCGACCGCGACAAGTACGATGACGATAATGAGGAACGTGACGCGGCGCGTCATTACGATGCGCCTGCGAAATGAATAATCAGTGGTGTCGCTATGACAACAATTTCCCCGTCGATGAGTTCGAGTCGTTGATCGCTCGCAGCCGCGATGGCATAAAATGCGCCCGCTGTCACTTTGATTTTGGGCGGTGCTGTCATGTTTTCACCCCAGTGCTTACGTGCATGGTGATATTATGCCATGAATCAAAACGGGAACGCGCATTGACGTTCCCGTTCCTGTCAGTCAATTCAATGGGGACAGGGAATACCCTGTCTCCACGCATCAATTTGTAAGGACAAGCGCGGGTTCGGGCATCGCTGCCATTTCCAACGCTGGCAGATCGTCGCGGTCATCGACCCACTTGATGGTCATCAACGCCGCTGCACAGCCTTGACCTGCTGCTGTGATCGCCTGCCGGAAGGTTTGATCATGAATTTCGCCACCGGCGAACACGCCTTCGACGCTGGTGCTGTGATCGGTATTCACATTCAAATACCCCGACTCGTCCAGTGCGAGTTGATTGCCGAAAATCTTGCTGTTCGGGTCATAGCCGATGAAAATGAACACGCCATCGACGGCTTGCTCTTGTACCAGGCCTGTTTTGACGTTGTGCATGACCGCGCTTTTGACGACCCCATTTTCACCCTTGATCGCATCGACGATGGTATCGAAAGTGAAGCTGATTTTCGGGTTCGCCTTCGCCCGCGTTTGCAGGGCGACGCTGGCACGCAGTTCATCGCGGCGGTGAACAATCTCGACGGTTTCGGCAAACTTGGTCAAGAAAATCGCTTCTTGCAGGGCGCTGTCGCCGCCGCCGACCACGATCAACTTTTTGTTGCGGAAGAACGCGCCGTCACAGGTCGCACAATAGCTCACCCCGCGTCCGGTAAATTCGATTTCGCCGGGAATATGCAGTTGACGCGGACTCGCGCCGATGGTGACAACCACTGCGTCCGCGATGAATTCATTGTTATGTGTCTTGATGGTGAACGGCGACCCACTGGCAAAATCGACCTCGGTCACGTTGTCCCATTCAAAGACCGCGCCGAATTTTTCGGCTTGCTGGCGCATACGTTCGACCAGTTCAGGACCCGTCACACCATCGGGAAAACCGGGGAAATTATCGACATCATGGGTGGTGGCGATTTGCCCGCCGAACTGTGGTCCCGTAATTACGACGGTGCTCAGTTCTGCGCGCGCCGTATATAATGCCGCCGTCAAGCCTGCGGGACCCGACCCGATAATGGCTACTCGTACTCGCTTTGTCACTGTAGTTACTCTTTCTAATCGTTGATTTTCAAAGTACCTGCTTGTTCGGCGCGGATGATCAACAACAGCGCGTCCCATTCTTCTTTGCAATCGGCGCAGCACGATAGATGGGCTTCAACTGCCGGGATCAATTCGCACAAGTCCGCGCCATGCGCGACCAACTCCGCCAGATGACACAACTGCTCATTGCAGCTTTCACAGTCGATCACGTCATCGGCGTGGGTCTCGAAAATGATTTTTACCAGATGTTGCAGTTGATCGTTCGCGGCTTGCGCCATAATGCCTAAATTCCTAACCATGAATATAAAAAACTGACGGGTACATCTGCCCGGTTCTTACGTTGATGTTTATTGAAATGGGATGTCACGGACTTGGTTTTCAAAATCGCTTGGTTCTCCTACAGCAGGCAAAATCTCCAAATCAACGCGTTTCAACGGCGCGTTCTGATTGATCTCGATGACGCCTGTCATTGGCAAACCAGCTTTTACCCTTTGATAGGCAAAGTTGATCAGTGTATGAACATCATGAGTCAGCAAAATCCGTTGTTCGTGCGCTGCCTATCCGAGAATGACAGGATCGTCGGCTTGATAAATTTCTGTATCTTGCACGCGGATTATATCCAAGTTGGGTAAGCGCTTAACGATTTGCCTTAACATGCAGCCGTCGAAGTTCTCATCAGCGAGAAATCGATTCAAAATGAGTTCTCGTCCCGCTTTTGTGCAGCAAGTTTACGCATCACTTCTAAGCGTGCCTTGACTTCAGGACTATAGTTCGCTTCGACTTCACGCCGAATGCGTTCGCGCTCCAAATTACGCTGTTCTAAATAGTGATCCAATTCGACCTGATTTACCGGGTAATAGGCGATGACGGCGTAAACATCGCTTACCGAAATCGTTGGAAACCCTTCATGAATGTGTTCCGGTGTATCGCCTTGACGATGACGCGCGATAATGATGTCGATAGGGATGCGCGTCCCCGTGACACGTATCACGCCTTCTTGCGTGGTTTGGATGGGTACCACGATGCTGGGACCATCGCTCATCATGATTTGTCGCTCATTCCTGAAACAAATTCAGGATGTATTCCATGCTTAAGCCTTGCGATTGCAGGTGCGTACGCAGTTTGCGGCGCGCATCGTGCACAAGCTTATAGAGCGCGTTACGGTTTGTGCCCATTTGTTCCGCGACGATTTCCAACGGTACCCCTTGTACAGCGACCGCCAGCAGCGCGCGATACTGCCGTTCGGTCAGCACATCGCCAAACGCCGACTGAATTTTCGAGACGATCTCGGCACGTTCTGCGGCGCGTTCGGGCAAAATCGGCTTATCGCCCGCGATTGGGTTGGCGGTCGCGGAGAGCATATCACCATCCGCCGTCAAATCATCGAGGCTGAAATCTTTGTAGCGCGCGCGGCGTAAATCGCTAATCGCTACGCGCACCGCGATACGTGTCGCCCATGTCGTGAACTGGCTGTCGCCGCGAAAAGTATCAAGATTTTCGATCACGCGCAGCGTTGCATCCTGCGCCAGGTCTTCCGCCATCTGCGTGATTTCGTGGTGCGAAAGGTGTTGAAGATCGCTGCGTTCACGGCTGAGATAATAAAAAATGCCGCGCTGAAGGCGTTCCTTCAAATCTTCGATGGCGCGCCCTTGAACTTCACCTAGTGGGTCGGCGCGTAAATCTGCGAGCCATTCATCATTCGAGCGTTCTGTACGTTCGACCATTACATTGGTAGTCATTGTTTAGGCTTAACACTACGCGGTCATCATTTTATGTATTGTAACCCTAGAAAAGATAAAAGTTAAAAGGTGAAAGGTATGAAGCGAATAAGAGATGCTTCAGCGCCTGCCTTTTAACTTTTACGTTTTACCGCTCGTTAGCGCGTGCTGCTCTTGCGGACAAATTCGACCGTCATGACCAACCGACCAAGACGAACTTCATCACCATTCCGCAAAATGCGTGGTTGTTCGGGGATGAGTTTTTGTCCGTTGAGGAACGTCCCGTTGGCACTTTTGAGGTCGATCAAGTGCAGCGCGTTATCTTCGCGGCGTGTAATTTTGGCGTGTTTGCGGCTAACGCCCATCGTGTCGGCGCTGTATGGCGTCAGATCAACGGTCGGTTTTTCACCTATCGCCGCATCGCTGCGTCCCATAATGATGTCCGTCATGATCTCGACATCCATCGTGAATGTTTTGTCAGCGCCGCGCAACCTTAAATTGAGCAGCATCCGCGCGTTGAAAAAAGATGTGCCAAAACGCGCCATCGTATCTTCATCGTCGACGCTGTCTAAGGCGCGCGTTTGACTCCAGTTCGCAGCCAGCAGTCTGCCACAAAAAT
Organism: Aggregatilineales bacterium; assembly: GCA_038207205.1. Lineage (GTDB taxonomy): Bacteria > Chloroflexota > Anaerolineae > Aggregatilineales > Phototrophicaceae > Flexifilum. The sequence goes on along the minus strand of JBBRAA010000022.1, from coordinate 5,730 downwards.
TACAAATCTTGCTGTGTTCTTCAATGTCTTTCCCCTTATCGCAAGGACATTTCACTAACCCCATAATGACAGCCCCCACACCATAAACTCAGTTAAGAACTAAAATGAGTAAATTGCATAGCCGGATTGTAACATGTGTTGACTCTAAACATGTGGAATTTTCACAATAATTTCAAGAGATCGCGTAAATCCTAAACGTTCGATGAGCTTGTGATTGCGCTTCAGTCGCGTGATATAATCTTCAATACTCTAACGTAGAGTTTCAAGGATTGTGAGTGTGAGCAACAAGCCCCCCGAAACACCGAACAACAATGGCAATTCGCCATTTGCTAATCGCAACGCACAGCGTTTGTGGTTGGTTGTCGGCGTCATCGTACTGATCCTGCTTGTGGTGTTCCTTGCCCAGCCAACCAACGTTCCGCGCAGCGACAGTATTTCGCTGGACGAATTGGCGGGTTATATCCGCAACGGTGATGTCAATGAAATCGTCGTGCGCGGCGGCAGCGATGTCTTCATCGGTTTGAGCAACCGCGACCAGAAGTATTATTATAAAGACCGTGAAACCAATTTGTTCTTGTCGCTGGCAACCTTCGGCGTCACACCTTCAGATTGGGAAAGTGTCGAGTTCAGCGAACGGTCTGGCGATAATGCAACAGGTATCGTCTTTCAACTGCTGATCGCGGTGATCCCAACAATGCTGATTGTCTGGTTGCTGTGGCGGATGATGCGTTCGGTTCGCACTGGACAAGATCAGGCGATGAGCTTTGGACGCAGCCGTGCGCGTGTCGTGCGCGATATGGAACGTCCACAAGTGACCTTCGCAGATGTGGCGGGTGCGGACGAAGCCAAGCAAGAACTGGCAGAAATCGTCGAGTTTTTGAAAGAACCGGAGAAATTTATCCGGCTTGGCGCGCGCATCCCCAAAGGCGTCTTGATGGTGGGACCTCCAGGAACAGGTAAAACCTTGATGGCGCGTGCGGTCGCTGGTGAAGCGGGCGTCCCGTTCTTCAGCATTTCGGGTTCCGAATTCGTCGAAATGTTCGTCGGCGTCGGCGCGAGCCGTGTGCGCGATTTGTTCGAGCGCGCCAAAGCCGAAGCGCCCGCGATCGTGTTCGTTGACGAAATCGACGCGGTCGGTCGTCATCGCGGCGCAGGTTTGGGCGGCGGTCATGACGAACGTGAACAAACACTCAACCAGATTTTGGTCGAAATGGATGGATTTGAGACCAACACCAACGTGATCGTATGTGCGGCGACCAACCGTCCGGATATTCTCGATCCGGCGCTGCTGCGTCCCGGTCGCTTTGACCGCAAGGTCATCATGGATAACCCGGATGTCAAAGGTCGCATCGACATTCTGAAAGTCCATGCGCGCGGCAAACCGCTCGCGGCAGATGTCGAACTCGATATTATCGCCAAGATCACGCCTGGTTTTAGCGGCGCGGACTTGGAAAACCTGATCAATGAAGCGGCGATTTTAGCGGCGCGCCGCAACAAGAAATCAATCTCGATGAGCGACATGCAAGAAAGCATGGAGCGCGTCGTCATGGGACCCGAACGCAAGACGCGCGTACTGAGCGAAAAAGAAAAGCGTATCGTCGCCTACCATGAAGCAGGGCACGCGATTTTGCATTTCCTGCTCGAATACGCCAACCCCGTGCACAAAGTGACGATTGTGCCGCGTGGTCGCGCGGGCGGTTACGTGATGTCGCTGCCAGAGACCGATGTGTTCTTGAAGTCACGCGAGGAATTTGAAGACACCATTGCCGCCGCGATGGGCGGACGTGCTGCCGAAGAAGTCGTGTTCAACCACTTCACGACAGGCGCGAGCAACGACTTGCAGCAATCCACCGGGTTGGCGCGCAATATGGTGACGCAGTACGGCATGAGCGAAGCGTTGGGACCGCGCACGTTTGGCGGTGGTACCGGATCGCTGTTCCTGGGACGTGATCTGTACGAACAACGTGATTACAGCGAACAAGCGGCGGAAGAAATCGATGTCGAAGTCAAGCGTATCGTGCAGACACAGTACATGCGCGCCAAGCAGTTGATGATCGAACACCGTGATAAGCTGGAACATGTCGCGCAAGTGTTGATGGAGCAAGAGACCATCGACCGCCCTGGCTTTGAAGAAATCATGCAGGGCGGCGCGCAAGCGCTGCACCCGGCGGAACCAGAACAAGCTGGCGATTAAACATTTTGTAGGGGCGGTGTCTATGCCGCCCGTTATCACCATAGAGCAGACACGTCACCAGAAGCGATAATATGACGCCGCCTGATATTTTGGCAATGCTTTTCAAGGTTGTCGTTTCAAACCATATAGTGGAGTGATGAACAAATCACGGCTGATCGGACGCGTTCACGACTTTCTTTTGATGAGGTAGCGCGTCCTGTCTGCTCCCGTCGTCTCGCTCAGTGTCACGGTAAGTCTTGGCTGCAAGTCGAGCAAGTGCTGAGTCACGGTCGATCCGACGGTTCGCTTAATGCTGTTACGTTACTATGACCAGATCGCCTTGACAGCGGAGAATATCAATCGCTGTTCCGATGAACAGCTTCATTCCCCGTCTGTTGTTTTGTATCCGGCTTTTTTTGTCTCAGCCACAACTTGCCAGAAACGGTCGCCCCTACGATGGAATCATTAACGGGAATTGATTTAGGGAGCATGGCGCGCCATGCCCCTACACAGTTTTCCCCTCACCCCCAACCCCTCTCCCACGTAAACGGGGAGAGGGGAGAGAAGCTAACTACCGCTGGGGTAAGGCACCAGGACGTTCTTATTTCAGCGATGATTTATGGGCAAGCGCCTTGCAGCAGCACGTATTCAATGACACGTTGATTATCGGTCTTGTTATTTTCGGGGATGGCGTTGCTCGGATCGATGATCAACGTAATGCGGTGCGTCTCGCTGTACCATGTGCTGATGGTGAGCGGCATATTGACGCGGAAGGTCTGACCGGGCAGCAGCACCGGGAAGCCGCCAACGGTTGTCCCTTGCACGCTGCCATCGAGCGCGCGCACATCCGTCAACGCGATCGTGCCGGGTCCGAGCGTTTGCTGCGAACCCAGATTGGCTACATCGAAGCCGACATTGAAGGTTTGCGCGCAGGTCGGGGCTGCCGGGTCAAACACGACGACACCAGAGACCAAATTCGCCGAGCTGGCGGGCGTCGGGGTAATCGTCGGCGGGACGGGCGTCGCAGTTGCGGGGATAGGCGGCGGCGCAATGGACGGCAGCGAGTTCAGATTGCCGCTCGGTGTAATCACGCTCGGCGCCATCCAGCCCAAACGACCATCTGGCAAACGCACCTGAAACCAGCCGGTGCCGCGATTGCTGATACCCACAATGACAACCGACTGCCCTTGACCAAGCGATGTGATCACAAAGTAATCGGTACTATCACCCGAACGGACATTCGCGCTCGCGCCACGCACAGTCGCGCGCGGAGTCGGGTCAAACGTCGGCGTGGCTGTCACCGAAACGATGGGTGGCGCTTGTGTAATCACTATTGGCTCTATCACGGGATCCGGCTCTTCGATGACGACGAACGGCGGCGGGAAATTTTCGACGCGGATGGGTGACAGATCGAAAATGACGGGGGGCGCACCGCGCGCGTTGACCGTCAAGCGAATGGTGTACAAGCCGTCATCCAGCAGCGTCGTATCCCATGTGCCGAGGATGTCATCTTGCACGGCGGTGGTTTGTGGCAAAATCGCGGGCAAAAACTGATCGGTCGCGGGCGAAAAATCACTATTGAGCGCTTGATAACTGATGAAGTAGGTGGTCATGCCGGTCAGGTTGGCAGAGCCGCGAATATCGAATTCGCCACGCACCACGTAGACGGGTGGGGGGAAACTAATATTCGCATTCGGGCTCACATCGTCGGTTTGCGCGAAAGCGGGCAGTGATCCTACCAGCAGCAGCGCCAACCCGACGACGCCGAGTAGCAGCGTACGCATCGTCTTGCGAATCATGTGCATCGTCCTTTCATAAAGAAGATAGCAGTATTCTATCTCAGTTATGAGACACACACATGCGACGCTTGGGTGACGATTGTCCTGCGATTAAGTGCTATTGCGCTGCCAAATGTGCCGCCGTCCATAAACAAACCGCCGTGATGACGATGGGCAGTACCAGCGGCAGCATGATCTCGATCAGCAGTATCCAGCCGACATCGATAGGCAGCAGCCGCGCGCCGTTGATCAATACGAAATAAGCAATAGTGATAAAAACAGTCGTTGTCACCGCTGCCGGACGCGAGGGCGTACTCGCGCCCGCGACGATGCCAATGCTCGTCACCATGACCGCTTCGAGAAAAATACGGATCGTCACCGACGCGAGCGCCACCACCACCACGACCGCCGTCAAAAACGGCAGTTGCAGTTGACGCAGCGCCGCGTGATATAACACCAGCAGCAGCGGCAGGCTGGTCGCTAAAGTCGTCGTCGCTACCAACGCCATATCTTCGACATGCCGCCAGATCGTCGCCGCACTTTTGCTCAATAAAATCTCGCGGATGGTGTACGGAGTCGCGCGCAGCACATCCAACGCCGCGCCGCGCTGTTCGCTTTGCATCGTCGCTACCCCAAACGCGCCGACTTTGTACAATATGCGCACGTAGACATAGCCGATGAGCGGCAGCATGACCAGCGTCACCGTCACCGTTGGAATGACCATCAAATAAATAATCGGGATCAAGAACGCGAGCAGTGCTGCCGCCGTTAATATGCCGTATAAACGCAGCATCGCGTTCATATCCGGCGTAAAGGTTTTCCAGTATGCGCCCAAATGCCGCCGCACAATCGGGTGTGACCGCCGCGCCCAGTCTGGCAGCCCACAATCGACTTCGCTCAAAGAAAATTCGACCAAACTGCGTACCGACTCGTCTTGAAACGCATCGGGGCGGGGCGGCGCGCGCTTGATGATGGGATCAGCCTTTAACACAGGGATTTGCTCTCCGCGATTTCTATTTATTATAGTAGCGAATGCGCCCGAAGGTTCAACTGACATAAAAAAAGAGGGCGTGGTGAATATGCTGGTGTTTTTTGGACAAGGCACGTGTTGCACGATGTAGGGTTGTACCCAAGAAAACGACAAGGGAGTATAACCCTGCACCAGCACCGCTTGAGAATGCCAAACGATAGAGATTATCCGATGACTGCAAATTGATAACCGGTCACCTCGATGCGTATGATCCATCGAGACTTCCAGGGCAATCGCTTCAAAATCAGCGGATGTTTATATCGACGTCAGAGCGGATGTGTAGGGGCGACCCCATGGGGTCTTGGGCGTCAAGATAAGGATTAACGAATAGAGAAGACACGAGTACGCTGGTTGTAACCAAACAGACCGGAGTTACTCATGTCTTCTGCATTACAGCTCACCTTACGCAGATTGCCCTCATCCTAAATCCTTCTCCCTAAGGGAGAAGGACTTCCCGTAGCGCGACGGTTTTTCACCCATCGCCCTGAGGGGCAGGGGGTTTTCAAGGGTAGGTCTTTCATGCTTTTTGGTATTTTGTCGGAATCATTCAATGTATTCTCAATTGGAAGCGAATACGCGAACCCTTGAGAACCTTAACAGCCCCTTTAGTACGCTTTTCTCGCTTTTCTTTGCGGCAGACGGACGATTTATCGTCTAGCGACAAAACACCTACCCTTGTGAAGCCCCTCCCTCCAGTCCCTCAGGGCGGGGGGTGAAAAACCGTCGCGGCAGGGGAAGTCCTTCTCCCT
>JBBRAA010000021.1:0-60988 GCA_038207205.1 Aggregatilineales bacterium | reverse complement strand
AACATTCTCAATCGTGCTTTAATGCAAAACGGATGGGACGCATCCGTGAACGATAACGTAGCGCCTCTGCCAACGCCGTAAGGCGACGGTAAGCGCAAGCGTCGTTCAGAAGCCCCTGCCTTTAGGCATGGGAGCGTCACCTACACCTGAGTTTTCTATCCCATTAGATGATGAGTTACACAGTGAACATGAACCCTCAACTCTCAAACTTTAGCATTCCAAAGCGGGCTTTAATGGTCGTTGCCAAACAACCTGTACCCGGACAAACTAAAACCCGCCTGACCCCGGCGTTTAGTGGGGAACAGGCTGCTGCGCTTTATGAGTGTTTCCTGCTCGACACACTGGAGATTATTCGTGAAGCGCGCAAGCATTTGGATTTGACACCGATCATTGCGTACTTGCCCTCTGAAAGTAAAAACTATTTCCAGCATATCGCCCCAGATTTTCAGCTTCTCTTACAGGAAGGCAGTGATCTTTCTGAGCGATTGAACAATGCGACGACGCATTGCCTGGTGAATGGGTATGAACAGGCAGTTATTATGGACAGTGACAGCCCAACGCTGCCAGCCAGATACCTGATCGAATCGTTCCAGGCACTAGAGGCTGCTGATGTCTCGTTGGGACCCTGTGAAGATGGCGGCTATTATCTGATTGGTCTGAAACAACCCGCCCCCTCGCTTTTCCTAACTGTCACTATGAGTACCAGTCAGGTCGTCGCTGACACCTTAGATCGAGCCGAGCAGTCAGGGCTAACCGTGAAAACGCTGCCACTTTGTTATGATATTGACTATAGTGCTGATGTGAAACGGCTATCGGAGGAATTAAAAGACTTGCCAGATACCGTCGCGCAGCATACTCGTTCTTTCATAAAGGCTCATATCGATGGGATGAATTTCTGATGCATGTGACCGTCATTATTCCAGCGCTGAATGAGGCAGGTAACATTCGCCGACTGGTCGGAGAAATTCCGTCCATACTGCCGCTGGTGAGTGCCCTCGGCGTAATCGTTGTTGATAACGGCTCGACAGATGCTACAGCAGTGGAAGCTCATGAAGCAGGCGCGAAAGTTGTTTATGAACCTCGTCGAGGTTACGGATATGCCTGTGCGGCTGGGTTGGTCGCAGCGGTAGAAGCAGATATCGTGCTGTTTATGGATGGAGATGGCAGTTTTGACCCGGCGGAAATGGAGCTGCTCATCCGTCCAATCGTGGAAGATCGCGCCGATCTTGTTTTCGGGTCGCGTGTCGCACATATCGAATTGGGAGCCATGCCACCCCACCAGCGCTTCGGCAATCGCTTAGTCTCACGGTTGATGGGACTGCTCTATGGCTTACAGGTGACAGATTTGGGTCCATACCGGGCGATCCGGCGCGACCTCTTATTATCGCTGAATATGTGCGAGATGACCTTCGGTTGGCCCACAGAGATGATGGTTAAGACCGCCCGTGCTGGCAGCCGTATGGTCGAAGTACCAGTCCATTATCGTAAGCGTTGGTCGGGGCAGTCAAAAGTGAGTGGTACTCTACGCGGGACACTACTGGCAACCTATTTTATCCTCGGCGTCACGCTGCGTTATGCTTTCACGCTCAGCAGATCATCGAGCGACAAGTTCAAACGTTGAGCCAGTGCCCGCCCGTGATCAAGTCGCAACGAGCGTTCGCCTCGTTCGTATTGTTCTAAATAATCGTAACGTATTGCCAGTTCGTCGCTCAAGTCACTGAGGGTTAGACCAACGGTGCCGCGCGCAGCCTGGAGACGTTCTCCGATTGCACGATCTGCTGGATGACTTTGCTGTCCCCGCAATCTCCTACTGATTTGATACCAGACGATATACCCCCAGGTGCAGCCCATATAAATTGTGACAGGAACGAGGTCGAGCCAGGGCAGCAATTGGTCTGAGCGGGTTTGAATGCTCATATAGTTGTACAAGAATGCCTGCCAGGTTACGAGGTAACTGAAGACCAACGCCAGACGACGCAGCGGCGTGTCTTCCAGCAAAGCAACCAGCGCAATGAGCCATATAACATACCAGGCATGAAACCAGATTGACGCAATCAACAAATACGCGAGCATGATCCGGGCGGTGGTGCGTAGCGTTGTCACAGGCTGCCGATTTTGTAGCAGTATGACTAACTGAGATAGATACGCTATTCCGAATAATATTACCGTGCCATTCGCCAGCAGCGCCCGGCTGTTAGGGGTGTTACGGGCGGATGTCGTCAGGTCACTGGTGCCATCAAGAATGGGCATTAACCATTGGCGTGCAACAGTCGCCACAGATCCGGTATACAGCAACGCCCGGCGCTCAGTTCGCAGTGTGTCCCAACCATGCCAGTAGGGAGCATACATAATTACTATCAGCGCTCCACTCAGAAGCACTGAAAACAACATATAACGCAGCCAGCGACGCGTGCCGAGGTCACGTAATGCCACCAGTGCGATGATTGGGATGAGCAGCACAGGAATGAATTTAGTCAACAGACCGATTGTCGCTCCCAATGTTGCCGCAACATACCAGCGGCGGCTCAGGCAGTAAAGTGCAAGCGCAATACAGGCAGCCATGAGTGCGTCGTTGTGTCCTGTACCGGCAGTCATATAGACAACCAGCGGATTCCACATGAACAGATATAAACCGATAAGTAATCGTCGGGGCGCAACGCGTCGCAGTGTCAAACCAACGAACAGCGCTGTCAATCCGTATCCAGCGATAGCCATGAGTTTGTAAGCGATCACTTGCTGATTACGGCTGCTGGTTGCGGTCAGCGTGCTCACCGTATGTGCCAGCAATTCCCATGCTGGACCATAAGCAGAGGGCGTTCTGTGCCATGACGCGAACCGATAAAAGGGGTCTGTGACTATTTGATTCGGGACATTTTCTAATGGATTGAGTCCATACAATGCGGACATTCGCCCCCGGATAATGTAATCATAAACATCTGACCCATCTACCGGGTACATCGATATGAGGATCAAGCTGAAGGCGGCCCCGCCTACAATAACCAGCCCCAATGCCCACCGCTGCTGAGATGGACTGCAACGCCTGATTGGTTGAATCCCTTTACTGTAACCCAGCCCGTAGAGTACAAACAACAGTGCCATACTACCGATATACCAGTACGCACCCTCGTTGGAGAAATCTGTGAGCGTACCGATTGATTGGCGTGGGCGCGCACCATACTCATTTAGGCTGTAACGCGATGCGAAACCATAGTGAAACAATAGGATAATTGCCAACCCACAGATCACGATCCAGTAAAAATACACCCGCCGACAAACAAAGATATTCACAGCGCAAGTTCTCCAAAATACCGCTACGATATAAAAAAAGCTGACAGATATGACAGATTAATAACACCAATGACCTGCCGGAGTACCCATACGGGCGGCTGGCGTGTACATGGAGAACGGAAGCCAAACACTACAAGTATCAACGGTCGCAGTATTCCTACCGCTCGAATATCTGGAACATCAAAGCCTCGATTGTGGATGCAGTGGTCGATGAGATGCTGTTAGAACGGCTTCACGCCGCCACAAATGATGAAGCGCTGTGGCAAACATCGCTGGCGAGGCTGGAGAATATGAATCAGGCGGATTTGTATCCGAAGTCATCTTATCAGAAAAGCGCCGTAAAATCCCTGCCTTCAGGCATGGGGATATAAGGCGTCGGTCTTGTGTTTTTTCTGCTGAAATAGCGTATTTTACTCCGTTTCAGCATAAATCCCCGGCCTGAGTTATGAATCCTGAGACCGGATGGCGTGATCGCTGTGGCAAGGGCGAGCGCTGCGTGAATGGGTGGCGTGCTGCTTTTCATCATGATAACTTTTTCCATAGTGGCTGCACCTATCAACGGATTGTGATTATAATGCGGGTAAAAATTCGTGTTTAGTGTATAACATGAGTTATTGCTCGTGTTTAGACACTCATCGAGTACTTATCTATGACCGCATCATGGAATGCACCCAAACAAGAACGCAGCCGTCGCCGCTTCGATCAACTGCTCGAAAGCGCCGCCGTGCTGTTTGCCAAACACGGAATCGATGTCGTCAGCACCAATCACATCGCGGAACATGCGTCGATACCGATTGGCTCGCTGTATCAGTTTTTTCCGAGTAAAGAGTCGCTGCTCGCGGCGTTGATCGACCAATACACGCGCGAAATGGCGGGCGCTTTTCCAGCAGCATTCGATCCGGCTGTGCCGTTCGAGATTGTGGTCGATGCGCTGATCGATGCGCTGATCGAATTCGACGCGCAGCACGCGGCGTTCGGACAACTGCTGGTGCATCTGGCATCGCCGCGCTATACGGCATATGTCCGTATCATGCAGGATGTGATCGTGACGTACGTCGAACTCATGCTCGGCGTGTATTTTACGGCGCTCAACGATGAACAGCGGCGGCGCTGCGCGCTCGTCGGGTTTGGAGTCGTCAAGGGATTGAGCGAACTTACAGGACTCGACCGTGCATTACTGGCGACCGAGATTACGACGGTGCTGATCGCGTATGTACATGCGTTCGTCGCGCGCGAAACGACGGCTGGTGTGAACGACAAATCAGGCAAACAATGACCTGCCGGGTCGCCCCTACACACATCAACAGATTGGTGATATAGTCAGTGGCTAAATTCAGTCGGCGCGGGCGATATTGCCGCGTCACTCATCGAGAGCAGCCGAGGGATTCGACCCGACGACGCTGCGGCAACCCCCGGAGCGCCGGGAAGGTGCCACTTTCGACAGAGCGTTAGGCTCTGGCAGATGAGGAAAAAAGTCGATTTCTCATCGACGCCTCTCTGTACACGCGAGAGGCGTTTTTTGTTTGTCTGGGCAGACCTGCCGGGTCGCTCGTTCTACGTTTATCAAAGGAGTCTTCATCATGGTACAAACCCAATCGCCCACTTCAATGAGCACATTCATGTCATCGCCGCGCTATTTCTTCACATCGGAGTCGGTCAGCGAAGGACACCCCGATAAAATGTGCGACCAAATCAGCGACGCGGTCTTGGACGCAATTTTCGCTAAAGACCCGAACGCGCGCGTGGCGTGTGAAACATCGGTGACGACCGGCTTGGTGCTGGTATTCGGAGAAATTACGACCAATACGTATGTCGATGTCGAACAGATCGTGCGTAAAACTATCCGCGAGATCGGCTACACGCACAGCAGTTACGGCTTCGACGCCGATACATGCGGCGTTATCATCGCCATTCATGGGCAGTCGCCCGATATTGCACAAGGCGTCGATCAAGCGCTGGAAGTCCGTCATACTAACATCGACGACGACCAGAAAAACCTGGAAACCGGTGCGGGCGATCAAGGCATGATGATCGGCTTCGCGTGTGACGAAACACCCGAACTCATACCGTTGACAATCTCGCTCAGCCATAAACTGACACGCCGTTTAGCTGAAGCGCGCAAAAATGGCGAGATCGAATGGCTGCGCCCCGACGCGAAGAGTCAAGTCACGGTTGAATATGCGTATGGCAAGCCGAAGCGCGTCGATACGATTGTCGTCAGCACGCAGCACGCCGATACTGTAGACCATGATGAAATCGAATCGACGGTGATCGAACACATCATCAAGCCCATCATCCCGGCGGCATTGCTGGACGCAAATACACGCTATTTCGTCAACCCAACGGGCAAATTCGTCACCGGCGGTCCGATGGGTGATGCGGGCTTGACCGGACGCAAAATTATCGTGGATACTTACGGTGGCGTCGCGCGGCACGGTGGCGGCGCATTTAGCGGCAAAGACCCGACGAAAGTTGACCGCAGCGCGGCATATATGGCGCGTTACATCGCCAAAAACGTGGTCGCGGCAGGTTTGGCGACGCGTTTTGAATTGCAGGTTTCGTATGCGATTGGTGTCGCGCAGCCGACATCGCTCGCCGTTGAAACGTTCGGCACAGGGGTCATCAACGACGAACAAATCGAAGCTTTGATCCGCGAGCACTTTGATATGCGACCAGCGGCGATCATCCGCGATTTGAACTTGCGCCGTCCGATTTATCAGCAGGTGGCGGCGTATGGTCATTTTGGTCGCAATGATATCGATGTGCCGTGGGAAAAGACTGATAAAGCCGATGCGTTGCGCCGCGCCGCTGGTTTGTAAGCGGTTGCTGGGGCGGAAATAATTCCGCCCCATTTTTGACTAAAATCAGCCGAACCTAAAAATCCTTTTTTACTCAGTCCGGTTTATGTGGTACGCTCACGGTGATGATTTTCTAACGATGTAAGCGGGGCGTAGAATACCGTGAAAGCGATTGGAAGCGGCATCAAAAATTTCATGATCATCTTCTCGTTCATCATCAATCTGGTGTTGATCGTGGTGGTGGTCGGGCTGGTGCTATTCATTTTCGATATCAAGAACAATATCGTCACGCCGTTGGTCTCTGGGCTGCACAGCAGTTTTGTCGGCTTGAACGAGGCGACTATCGATTGGACGATCCCCGTACGCGACAGCATTCCGGTCGTACTCAACATCCCGTTGGAAACCAACACGATCGTCACGCTGACAGAGGCGGTTCCGCTCGTGGTTGGCGCGCAAATCAATCTGGGCAACGGGAATAACCTGAGCGCAACGGTCAATTTGCAGCTCCCCGTTGGCTTGGAACTGCCCGTCGCGCTCGATCTCAATGTGCCAGTCAACCAAATGCTGGATGTCGAATTGGATGTGCGCGCTGTTATTCCGCTGGCACAAACACAGCTCAACGACCCGATCCAAAATTTGCGGCTTGTCTTCAACCCGCTCAATGATGCGTTGTATAACCTGCCGAATAATATCGGTCAAGCAGTGGGCTATGTTGGTAGAGCGGTGTCGGGCGAGACGATCAACTTTCTTGACCCCAATTTTACCGTGCCTGACCCTTGGCTGGGTTTTTCGAGCACGGCGGGCTTAAATTATAACCTGGCGTTTGAACCCGTCCCCGCGTTGAACAACCCGGTTTCGACCGGAATTATCCCGCCCGGCGGCATTCGCGTGCTCGATGAGCAGGTACGTGCGGATGTTTATGCCAACAATGACGATCCAGATGCTATCAACGCACAAGCCGCGACGGTTCTCGATGCACAGGCGATACCACCCTATGTCTATGACGGCACGTATTCCGAATGGCTGGAGCAGGAACGTGCTGCCCGTGCCAGTGCCGAAGCAGTCGCCCCATGAGCGATCAATCGCCGCACACGCCAGAACGACCACCGATTTGTGATTACGAAGGCACCGATTACCGGACGCGCTTTTGGGAAAACAAAGGGCGCGATTACGAAGATAAAGTTGAACGAATCGCGCTGCGCCGGCTGCTCCCGCCCAAGGGTGGGACACGCTTTTTGGAGATCGGGGCGGGATTCGGGCGGCTGACCGATGAATACGCGGGTTATCAGCATGTCGTGCTGCTCGATTATTCGCTATCGCAAATGCAGGATGCGCAAGAGCGCATGGGGAAATCGTCGCGTTTCACCTATATTGCAGCCGACTTGTACCGGATGCCCTTCAAAAGCGGCGTGTTCGATGGGGTTTCGGTGGTTCGTGTGCTGCATCATGTTGCGGATATAACGTTGGCGCTCAAAGAAGTGCGGCGCGTGTTAGCGCCGCGCGGCACGTTTATCTTGGAACACGCCAGCAAACGGCATATCAAATCGGTGGTACGCTGGTACGCAAAGCAGCAAACATGGAATCCATTTGACCTGAAGGCGGTCGAGTTCGTCGAACTCAACTTCGATTTTCACCCCGAACACATTCGCGCTGAATTGCAGCGAGTCGGTTTCGCGGTCGAAGAACGAATTCCAGTCTCGTATCTCCGCGTCGAAGCACTCAAGAAAGTGGTGCCAGTCTCGATCCTTGCGGGCATTGACGGCTTGCTTCAATTGAGCGGCGTGCTGTATTCACCAAGCGTGTTTGTCCGCAGCAGCGCGACCGGGGCGACACCCGATCAAACGGACATCAGCGATTTGTTCGCGTGTCCTGATTGTGGCGGCGATTTGATTATCGAGGGTGAGATCATACGCTGTGCCAACGATGGACAGCGATGGGCGATCCGCGATGGCATTTATGATTTCAAAGCGCCGTTGGAATAATGAAGGCGTGCAAAAAAGGCGCAGCGTGCTGCGCCTCTATAATGTTTCCAAATGTGTCTGCATCCACGTGGTATACGCCGCACGAAGTGCTCGCGTCGTAGTACCCGGTGTTCCATCCCCTAATGTCACGCTGTCGATTTCGATGATCGGCACGATACCACGACTGGCGCTCGTCAAGAAGGCTTCGCTCAAACGCGGCACATCGGACACGTTAACCGCCGTCTTATTGATGGGCACAATCGATGGCGCGATCTCAAACACGATCTGCTGCGCGATGCCAGCCAGCACACCCGCGCCCGCCGTACGGAGTTCGCCCGCTAAGATCGCGTAAAAATTTGCGCCTAAATTTTCGAGCATGTCACCGTCGGCATCGAGCAGTACCGCGTCATAGATGCCTGCTGGCAGCGCTTTTTGAATCGCATCGCGGTCGTGCATCCATTCGGTCGTTTTGGCGGCGGCATTTTCACGGGCGGCATTCGGCACGGTAACGACGCGCACGCCGGACGCGATCAACGCTGCTGCGATCGGCTGAAAGGGTTCGACCGATAAAATGAGATCGTTCGGCGTATCCGCAGGACTGGTGATGCGAAAGCGGACATCGCCAAAGGCGGCTTCGGTGATGAGATCGCGCAGGGCGGCGCGCAAACGGGCGCGGTCGAGTGCGAGCGGCATATGCGCTAACCGCGCCGATTCTTCCATCCGATTCAGATGCGCGTCAAGTTTGAGGACTTTATAGGTTTCGAACGTGTTGGTGATGGTATACACGCCGTTGCGCGGTTCGTGGTGGGTGGCTCGCGCTAATGAATCGGCGCTGTAATCGACAGGTTGCAACCCGTCGATTGTCAAACGTTTAATCAAACACGGCATCAGTGTTAAGCCTTCGGGTTAGGATTTGACGGCTTCGGGCGTGGCTTCGAGCGATGTATCGATCAGCGCTTGCATTTCGCGGGCTGTTTGTTTGCGTTGCTGCTGCTTGATCAAGCGTTCGGAAAAGCGATGCAGGGTATTGCTCATCAGTGTGACCTGGCGCACATAATCGTGGTCATTCTGCTCAATATTAAGCAGCGGCGTATCGACGGCGCTCGATAACCAATCGTGCAGAATATTCACCATCGACTTATCGAATGACCAGCTTCCTTTGAAAACGCGGCTGTCGTCGGGGTCATGAAACTGCGATTGCTCTTCTGTCGCCAGAGCGCTGCAATATTCGCGTCCGTAGCTGACCAGAAACCATTCTTTCGCGAGTTGGTCGGTCGGCTTCAGCGGAATATAGGTAATGTTCGGCAGGGTAGGCAGTGAAATATCCGGGACACCGAAGACATAGACCGACTCGGCGCGCATCGCGATCTGGGTATAGCGCGCAATTTGCGGAATGAACTTACTCATGTATTGAAAACTGCTGAAAATACGATTGTGCGCACCATCGATTAAGCTCGCATTTTCGATTTCATAGCTCACCATAGACATCGTGCGACGGTGACTAAGCAGCATTCCATCAGATTGTACACGTTGTACCAATTGAAAGACTGAAAAGTTCGGATCGATAACTGGAATCACAATTTTGCCTCTCGTGCTAATATGCGAGTAATTTTAACTTTATTCTATGAGTTCTTGATGAACATCACCTGAAAGACCCATTTTTTTAGAACGTGTCGCTTTAGAACTGCGTGTCGAACCGTTGGTATCCTTGACAGGATTTTGAGGGCGGGTTATGCTCTTTTTCATGTGCAAATATCATCTTATGACGACTGGCATGTGCATGACAACTACCTGCGAAAAAGCGAGGGTGGTTTCTTTGCGTGTGTCGTGAAATCCGCAGTTTTGAGCGTTCACGAAGGCGTGTGGAAACCCCACACGCCTTTTTTATTGTAAGGAGTGGAAACAGCGATGTCACTTGTCACGATGAAGTTCGGGGGTACGTCCGTCGGCAGCCCAGAAGCGATTACGAATGTCGTCAATATTATCGCGGAGTCGGTGTCGCGTGGCGACCGCGTGATCGTGGTTGTCAGCGCCATGAGCGGCGTCACCGATGCGCTGCTGGGGTCGGTCAAAGATGCAGCATCGGGCAGCAAATGGGGCTATTTGTCCGTCAACAATAAACTGCGCGACCGCCATATCGAAGCGATCAACTTGCTCACGTCGCCGGGGCGCGGGCGTGACAGTGTGATTCAAGACATCGACAATTTGCTCAAGCAGCATATCGAATTGTGTCAAGCCGTCAATGTATTGGGTGAAGCGACGCCGCGCATCAGCGACGCGGTGGTCTCGTTCGGAGAACGCCTATCGAGCCGGGTGGTGGCGGCAGCGCTGAAACAAAACGGACTTAACGGCGCGGCATACGACGCCAGTCAATTCGTGCTGACGGATGAGCGTTTCACCAGTGCTGCGCCAATCTGGGATGCGACCGAGAACAATATCCGCGAAAAACTGATGCCGCTGGTCAATAACGGCGTTGTGCCTGTGATCACCGGATTTATCGGTGCGACGCACAATGGACATTTCACCACGTTAGGGCGCGGCGGCAGTGATTATTCGGGCGCGATATTCGCTGCCGCCAGCGACAGCGACGAGCTCATTATCTGGACGGATGTAGATGGTGTAATGACAACCGACCCACGCATCGATAAACGCGCGCGTGTGCTGCCGTATGTTTCGTATCAGGAAGTCGGGGAGCTGGCGTTTTACGGCGCGAAAGTGCTGCATCCCAAAACCGTGCAGCCGATTTTGAATAAGGGTATCCCGATGCGTGTGCGTAACACGTTCAATGCCTCGCATCCCGGCACATTGATCGGACGTGATAGTCAGCCAAGCGAGACGATTATCAAAGCGGTGACGAGTATTCGCAGCGTCAGCTTGCTAACGGTGAGCGGCAAAGGCATGATCGGCGTGCCGGGAATCGCTGGACGCACGTTTTTGGCGACTGCGAAAGCGGGTGGCAATATCCTGATGATCTCACAGGCATCGAGCGAACAGAGTTTTTGTTTTCTGGTCACGCTCGAACGCGCGAATGATGCCAAAGACGCGATCGAATCCGAACTGGCGGCGGAAATCGAGCGGCAGGATGTCGATCGTGTTTCGGTCATGGAGTCGGTGGCGATTGTCACGGTCGTCGGTGCGGGGATGCGCGGGACGCCGGGTGTGAGCGGGCGCGTGTTCACGACGATGGGCAATCAAGGCATTAACGTGGTAGCGATTGCACAAGGCGCGAGCGAATGCAGCATTTCGTTCGTCGTCAGCGAAGGCGACTTGAAACAAGCGGTGGTCGCGCTCCATGATTTGGCATTGGAGGCGGTGGTGGTATTATGATGGATGAAAATACCAACCCAAGTTTGACCATATGGAAGAAATATTATCAGGCGAATGAAGGGCGCGGGCTGCGTCCGCTGCTGACCGAATGGCTCGGCTTGATACAGCCAAACGTGGTTGGTCAAGCGATCGATCTCGGCTGCGGCGAAGGCATCGAAACGCTCGCATTACTACAGGCAGGCTGGCGCGTACTCGCGTTCGACCGCGAACCCGAAGGTATTGCACGACTCAAGGTAAGAACACCGCCCGAACTGGCAGATCGCCTTGAAGCGCGCGAACTTCCGTTCGAAATGATCAATCTGCTGCCGCGCGCCGATTTGATACACGCGGCGTACAGCATCCCGTTTTGCACACCGGAATATTTTCCGACGCTGTGGCGTCTGATCACGGAGTCGTTGAATACCGGCGGGCGTTTCGTCGGGCAGTTGTTCGGCGTCAATGATGCGTGGTCGGCAAACCGCGCTATGACTTTTCACACCGCAGATGGAGTCGCCACACTGTTCGATGGTTTCACCTTCGAGTCGTATCAGGAATTTGAAGGCGAACGTCCGACCGCGCTGGGTGATCTTAAACACTGGCATGTTTTTCATCTAATCGCCCGTAAGCAAGGAATAACCGCTTGATCATTTTCTTTTATGCGCTGTTTTTAATGCTCGGTTTATCGGCTGGCTTAATTGGCACCTCACTGCCAACTCTCACCGTTCAGTTCGCTGTCCCGCCCGATCAAAGCGGCTTGTTTATCTCGATGCACACGGCAGGCGCGATTATCGGTTTGTATGTGTTTGGACGCCTGCTCGACCGCTATAACAGCCGCACGATTACCTGGGCGGCGATCTTGTGTGTGGCGCTTGGCTTGTTCGGCATTTGGGTCGCCGCAAGTCTCGTGGCAGTGTTTGCGTCGATCTTGTTGTTCGGCATTGGTTTTGGCGCGGTCATCGTGTCCGGCAATATCTCGGTTGGGCGCATGTTCACAACCAATGCCGCGTCACCGTTGAACATTCTCAACCTATTTTTTGGCGTTGGCGGTATTTTAGGACCGCAGGTCGTCACTTGGGCATTGGAGCAGGGACAAGTCACGCTGGCATTTTTGGCGATCAGCGTAATCGCCGCCATTTTATTACCCTTTAGTTTTATCCCCAACATCCGCCCGCCCGCCCGCGCGGTCGATCAGCCGAAGCTGACATGGACGTTCAGCTTGTGGGCGGCATTATTCCCGTTCATCGCTTTTATGTTCGTCTATATTGGCGCGGAAGTCGGGTTTAGTTCGTGGATTTATACGCGCGTCATCAATCTGACTGCGCTCGATGCGGCGGCGGCTTCGACCGTGGTCTCGCTGTTTTGGATTGGGCTGACAAGCGGGCGGTTGGTCGGCAGTTTGCTCGCGCGCCGCCTTAACGATGGGGTCATTTTAATTGGTGCGGCATGTGCGCTGACGGCGTCGGTGGCGCTGATTCTCTTGTTCCCGTCAGAGAGCATCGTGAGCGCCATTGGCACGTTCGCGTTCGGTTTCGCCGCGGGTCCGATGTTCTCATCGGTGATCGCGCTGGTTGGGCGTTTGTATCCCGAAAATGCCGGACAAATCTCCGGCGTGATTTTGGCGGTGGCGAACATCGGTGCATCGCTGATTCCGTACATGCAGGGGCAAATCGGGCGCGGTATCGACGGCGGTTTCATCATCACGCTCATATCAGCCGTGGTCTTGATAGGGCTGGCGGTCACTATCAGCGCGCAAGCCAGCACGCGCCGTTTACAGCCGGCACCCGTTACAGCCCCCAAAACGCGTTGACAAATGCGATTTGCGCCATCCGGTGCGTGGTCAGTCCACCTTCATGTTTGTTGAACGGATACACACGGATTGTTTTGTCGCCGTTCCATTGATGATACGCCGCCAGCCGTGATCGATGCGCTTGAAGCGTGCATCGAGCGGGAATTGCGCCGCATCGTCGAGCGTCGTGCGCCAAAACGCATCGAAATCAGTGGGTTCGCTGCGTGCGGGTCGATATAGTTCGAGTTCGGGTAGGGTGAGATCGAAGAGAGACATTGAGAAAGACTTTCAATTAATTGAATCGAATGAATGTACGCAAGAATGATGGCTCACAGCGCGCGCGAAATCAAAATAGTCCGTGCGACCTACTGAATGCCGATCAGCCACGGTTCGTCATCGGAATCAATGGCGCCGGTGTCTGGTGTTTCATCGGTCAGCCCCAAAATAAACATGCCTGAACCTATCGCGGGACTGCCTGAGTGAGGGGCAAACGACGGCAATAAATTGCCCGACTCATGGTTCTGGTCTAACGGCAGCAGCGGGTCTTGAACGCCTTGTAATCGAATCGCGTAATTGAAATCGCGCATCACCCAATGCTACTTTGCGTAAATGGCGAGAACCGCAGGCACCGGGTCGAACGATGGGATTTGTTCGTCTTCGGTGTAAAGCATCGTCGATCCACCGCCGTCGAGGTTGAAGGCATCGACCAAACCGAGATCAGTCGTTGGCAAATATGCGCTCAAGTCGGTTAAGCGCAACCCTAACAGCGATGAAGACACAATCCATAAGACGCGCCCGTCACCATCGATGCCAATCGCCGTGCGCCGCGAGAGACTGTCGCCGCGTGAATTATCGAAGGACGCCGTACCATCCGTGACCAAGACCGGGAAGGCTTGCACGGCTTGTGCAAATGCCTCACCTTGATACGGTTCGGGGATCATCGAGCGTATGCCAATATTACCGTCATTGTCGATATAAAACATGCCGCCGCGATCTCGGTAGCTTTCACCGTAGGTGACGCCATCCGCGATCAGCAGACCGAGTATGCGGTTGGCACGGTCGAAAAAATTGGCGTTGATCAAGGCGACCACACCCGGCAGCGCATCGCGCCAGCCCGTCACCGTAAGCGGATCGTCAGGGCGATAATGCGTGCGAAACGCGAACAGCGCCGGGTCGATGCGTAACACGGTGAAGCTGACGAGCAGCGAATTGTTCGGGCGGATCGTGCGCCGCTCCAGACCGGGCGCGAGTAATTCCCAGACTACCGTGTTGATGGTCGGCGCGCCCTGCGTGTCGGGTGCGTTAGATGGCGATGGAGGCGGGACTTGTTGTAAACACGCGCTGAGCAGCGTGGCAGCGGTGAGAAACGATGAGAGACGAAAGCGATGACCCAATATGCGAATTTCCTAAATCTGCGTCTTGTGTCTAATCTTTAACCTCATTATACTGTAGATTACAGTTGCATCGCTTAAACGGGCGGCTAGCTCAGTTGGTTAGAGCGCACGGTTCACATCCGTGAGGTCAGGGGTTCGAGCCCCTTGCCGCCCACTCATGTATAAACGGGTCAGCCATTATTTTGGCTGGCTCGTTTTCTTTGTATCCTAAGACGATGTGGTCGTCAGCTTTCAACGTCATTGCAACGACAAGTGCGTCCTCTATGTAAACACGTTCTACAATCAGTTTGACAAGCTGATGCTGCTTTTCAAGATTACCTTCGCATCTTTCTTCCCCTTCTTGAACATAGGATCCTTCATTTAGCCCTGAGTCCAGTTTTTTGGGGGTCAGTACACCCCTTGCCGCGCTCATGAAACACCTATTATCGTGATCGGTGTTTTTGTTTTCCCACCACATGACCTATCCCAAGTTAGGCGTCCTCCCGCATTTACAGACCCGTTACGTCCGCATAAGATCGTGTTGAGTCGAACAGGATGACACCAATGAACACGATCAAATCGATTTTCAGCTTACTCAAACAAACCTTCGACGAATGGAATCAAGATGGCGCGCCGCGTTTGGCGGCGGCGTTCAGTTATTACACGATTTTCTCGATTGCACCGTTGTTGATTGTGGTGATCGCGGTCGCGGGCTTGGTGTTCGGTCAAGAAGCCGTACGTGGACAACTCGATGACCAGATCGAAGGGTTGGTCGGCGCAGAAGGCGCGGACATCGTGCAAGAACTCGTGCAAAATGCCAACCGTCCAAATGAAGGCGCGGTCGCAGCGATGCTGGGTGTGGCAACGCTGCTGCTTGGCGCGGGCGGCGCGTTCAGTCAGCTGCAAGATTCGCTCAATATCGTGTGGGGTGTCAAACCACCCAATCGCGGTATTTTGGGGACGATTAAAGCCAAGTTTCTCTCGTTTTCGATGGTCTTGTTCGTCGGTTTTTTGCTGTTGGTCTCGCTGGTTTTGAGCGCGTTGATCACGGGTATTCAAGGGTATTTCACCGATTTGCTGCCAGCGGGTGGCGTCATGTTGCAACTGATCAATCAAGTGCTGTCGTTCGGCGTGATCACGCTGTTGTTCGCCATGATTTTCAAATTCTTGCCCGATATCAAAGTCGAATGGCGCGATGTATGGGTGGGGGCGGCGTTTACGTCACTGCTGTTCACCATCGGTAAATATTTGATCGGGTTGTATCTCGGTGGGAGCGGCGTCAGCTCATCATATGGCGCGGCGGGATCGCTGGTCGTGATTTTGCTGTGGATTTTTTATTCGGCGCAGATTTTATTATTCGGCGCGGAGTTCACGCAGGTTTATGCGTATCGACAGGGCTCTAAAATTGGCGCGGAGCACAATATCCGCGCTGAAACGCCAAAAACCGAAATATCTACACAACCGCATCAAAAAGGCGCAGTCCGTCAACCTGACGCGACGCCGAGTTTTGGGCAATTTTCGCCGCCACCCGAACCACCGAAACGTGAGCGACGCTTGCTCACTGTCGGTATTTTGTCGTATTTAGGGACATTGTTCGGCTTGTTGTTCGTGGTCAAACGGCGCAATAATGCATAGTGCTGCCAGACAGCGTAAATTCGAAAGAGGTATGGCGTCAACGTGCCACGCCTCTTTTTTGTTCTATGATATGCTAAGTTGTACCGTCAGAAACGATGATAGAGCGCGTGCAGGGTCATCAACATATGGAACAAAAGTCGCGTATTTTATTGGTGGACGATGAAGAAGCGATCCGGTCGGCTTTATCGAGTTTTCTCGGTCGTATGGGATTTGCTGTACAGACGGCGGAGACGGGTGAGCAGGCGTTGGCGTGTGTCGAAGCACGCGAACCGGATTTGATTTTGCTCGATGTCATCCTCAACGAGCGCGACGCGAACGCCTTAAGCGGTTTGGATGTGTGTCGTCAGTTGCGCAAGCGTGAGCGATTTGTGCCGATCATCATGCTCACATCGTATCCCGAATGGCAGGTCGAAAGTCTGGGACAAGGCGCGATCGCCTTCATCACCAAACCGTGGGATAACAACGCGCTGGTCGGGCAAATCCGTGCGACGCTCAACGCGATTCATCATGTGCGGCGCGAATCACCCGCGCCCGCCGATTCCAACCAGACGCTTCGCGTACACGATGATATTGTCATCGATTTGACGCATTTTCGCGTCAGCCGTGCCGGGCAGCAGATCGATTTGACGCCGATCGAGTTCGCACTGCTCACCTTTTTTGTCCGCAACCCCAATCGCTACTGGACGCGTGAAGAACTGCTCAATCATGTCTGGGGTTATAATTGGGTCGGCTATGCGCGTACCGTGGATCGTCATATCGCGGCGGTGCGGCGCAAGCTCAAACTGGAACGCGACGAATTGATCGAAACCGTGCATGGCGTCGGTTATCGCTTCGTGCAGGAGTAGGCGATGGAACGCAGAGGACGTTTTGGTCTCATCGTCGCGCTGACAGCGATTGCATGGATTGGCATGACCTTTTTGCTCGACTCCAACTTATATGACGGCGCGCTGCCGCTGGTGACGATGCGCTTTTCGTCGCCGTATGCGCTGTTGTGGTTGATCGGCGGGGTCGTAGTGGTGCTGCTGTTTTTGCGCTTGATCACGCTGCGCCGTCCGCGCGAACAATGGCTGACGCGCTACGAAACCGCGTTCAGTTATGTCGGCGATGGCGTGCTGATCTGTTCGGCGCGTGGCAAAGTCTTTTGGCGCAACGAAGCCGCCATGCAGTATGAAGGCGAACACGCGACGCTGCCCAACGGTATTTTGCCCATGATCGAACGGGCGGCGACCACCCGTAAAGTTGCGCTGCAAACGCTGACCTTCAGCGAAAGTGGGCGCGTATCGGCGCAAATTGTGCCCCTCGATCGGCGCACGTTCGCGGTGATCATACGTCCATTGCAAGATGCTAATCGCAATAATTTCTATGAAAATTTCATTCGTCGCATCGTACATGATATGCGAAATCCGCTGGCAGCGGTCATCGGTCACGCGGCGAACATCCACCAAAACCCCGCGCTTGATGCCGATACCGCACGCAGCACCGCCCAAATCATCGATCAACAAGCGCAGCGTTTAGCGCGTTTGGTCGATAGTTTGCTGTTCGATGCGCGTCTCGCGTATGTGCCGCTTTCTGCACACCCGCTCGATTTGGTCGATGTGCTGGAAGAGGCGGTCTATGCCCACGATGAACCTGCCCAGCGCGATGGTAAATCGGTCGAAATGGAACTCCCATCCGAACCGATGCGTTTTGAAGGCGACCGTGATTTGTTGGCGCGCGCCTTTGAAAACCTGATCGCTAACAGCCTCAAGTATTCTGGTCTCGATGGTCATTTGTGCGTGCGCCTAGAAAAGACCTTTTCGGCGTATGTCATCCAGTTTATCGATAATGGGGAAGGCATTCCGCCAGAATATTTGCCCGATCGTATTTTCGAGCCGTTGGTGCGTGTGCGCTCGGCAGAAGCTGGGAGCGGCAGTGGATTAGGTTTGGCGATTGCCAAAAAAATCTTCGAGATGCATGGTGGCAGTATTCAGGTGCAAAGCAAATTAGGCGAAGGCACAACCATGACTGTGCGGCTGCCTGTCATGTAGTGCCGAGTGATAAGGTGAAGGCGATGAAGATCAGTAAAATCAACGAAAATGCCATCAAAAACGACTCTGCTTCGCTAGCCACACGCTTGAGCATGTGGCATTGGTTACGCATCACTTTTTTGCTCGTTCTCGCCCTGCCCGGCTGCCGCCTTATGAATGTCGATATGGGCAGTGCTGCCGCGCCAACCGTTGAAGCGATAGTGCTGCCGCCGATTGAGCCAGTCACGACGAGTAACAGCGAAACCTTGTTCAATACCTCGTGGGATGACAATGCCAATGTCGTGCAAACGCTGGCGTACCCACATCTGGTGTTCACCTACGATGGTATTCGTATTGAAGGCTTCGATCAGGAAAATCCGCCGCAGCAGTATGTAATTTACAATGCTGGTTTTGGTTATCGTCAGCGCATCGATTGGGATGCGTTGTGGTTCGGCGATGTTTATGGCGTCGGTTCGCTGAATATCGATGTGTACGTACAGCCGCCCGACGCCGATGAGTACAGCCAGTGGGAAAGCGTTTCGACAGGCGATATCGAGGGCTGGGGTGCTGAATTCCGCGATGAACGGCTCGATGTGACGATTTATTTTTCGCAGCCGGGTCGCTATCGGGTGCGGGCGGAAACTTATGTGAGCGGATACACCGACGAAAACGAGCCGACCGAACTTCAAAATTCGTTCGATACCGACGTGATCGCGCTGTCGATGCCCCCCGAAGCGTGGCTGTTGCAATCGTTTGAAGATGCACATCCATTTTTGGGAGACCTCGAAACTAATGGCGTATTCATGGATTGGCGCGCGTGGAGTTTTGGTCCGTGTACGCTGCAAAGCGATGATGAAGCGTTCATACGTGCGGTTGATGCCGCGTGTCAGGCGGTCGAAACTGGCGATCTGGAACGCAGCGCTGACGAACTGCAACGCGCACTCGATTTAACCGACGACGCCTGGCAAATCGCCACGATCCGCGATCAGTTGGGTTTGATCGCGGCGGTACTGGCGCGCTGGAACATCGCAGCGCGGCACTTTGGCGAAGCGCATGACGCATGGGAGTCGCTGGACAACGCGGCGGCGGTCGGGCGCGCGCTGCACAATCTTGGCAATATGCTGCTTCAGGGCGGACGTTGGCGTGAAGGTGAAAACGCGCTGCAACAAGCCGGACAGTTGCGTGATCAGATTGACGATGATCTAGGCAACGCGCTGACATGGGGGCAGTTGGGGGTGTACTGGGACTCCTATGACATGATCAACGATAACGCCCAAACGTTGAGCGAGTACGGTTTGCCCCAAGCCGATACCCTGTGGTCGATTTTGGCAAGCGACGACGAATAAAATCCACCAATAAAATGCACCCCTACAAGGGTGCGATCTCGAAACGGCGTACCAGCGTACTAACCCGATTATCCAATTGTGACGGGTTCGTCATAAACCCGTCAAATCTTCGCTGCATCTGCACTTTATCCTCAAATCAAACGCAAGGAGTAAAAAACGATGCCAATTTCGAGACGCGATTTTTTGAAGTTCAGCGGTGGGGCAGTAGCGGCGATCTCCGCGACAGCGGCGGTTGGCAGTCGCACTTTGTGGGCGCAGCCAACTGCACAAGACAGCGCGATGGTGGATGATGTTTATCATTTGCTCAATCGCATTACGTGGGGCGTGCGTGCGGATGAACTCGCTCATGCACGCGAAATCGGTTACCAGGCATATTTGGAAGAACAGCTCGTGCCAGACCGTATCGACGATTCGGTGGCAGACGCGCTGCTCGCAGAAAACCCAATTTTAACGTTCAACCGAGCGGATGCCGGTCGTCTGCAAAACCGTGAATGGCGCACCCAGTCAGCGCTCATCGACGGAATGCTGACGCGTGCTGTTCACAGCCAGCGCCAGCTTTTCGAACGCATGAGTGAGTTCTGGTTCGACCATTTCAATATCCCCGCCGACGAACTGGGCGCTGATCTGGTGGTGTATCACCGCGACGTTGTGCGCCGCAACGTGCTGGGCAATTTTCGTGACTTGCTCTTCGGGACAGCGCGCACGCCTGCCATGTTGTACTACCTCGATAACTATCTGAACGTGGCGGAACACCCCAACGAAAACTGGGCGCGCGAAGTCCTGGAATTGCACACCCTTGGCGTCGATGGTGGCTATACCGAAAACGATGTCAAAGAAATCGCCCGTGCCTTTACCGGATGGACGATCAATGACGGCACGGATGACGGGTTTTGGTTCGATGCCAGCGTGCATGACACCGATGAAAAAGTCATTTTTGGACACACTTTTCCAGCGGGGCGCGGCATAGAAGACGGATTGCATGTGCTTTCCCTGCTCGCAAATCATCCCATGACGGCGCGTTATGTCAGCGGCAAGTTGATCCGCCGTTTTGTCAGCGATATGCCGCCCGAAAGTTTGGTCGAAAGTACGACTCAAGTGTGGATCGACAACAATGGTGAAATCGTCCCCGTGCTGCGTCATGTGTTCAATTCGGACGAGTTTCGAGCGTCGGTCGGTCAGAAACTGCGGCGTCCGCTCGAATTTTTCGTGGCGGCGCTGCGTTCGACCGGCACGCAGTTCACCGACTCGTGGCGTCGTTTTGAAACGTTGGAGGACCTGGCGCAAATCCCCTATGGCTGGCAGCCTCCTAATGGTTACCCAGACGTGGCGGACGCATGGATGAACACAGGCGGTTTGCTCGCCCGCTGGAATGTCGCCGTGCTGCTTACACATGGTGCGCACAGCGATATAAATGAATGGGGCGTGCGGTCAGCGCTGTACGAACAAATCAGTGATCCAGCAACCGTCGGTGAACTCGTCGATCAACTTGCGGTACGTGTGTATGGCGACACGATTTTGTCACCTGCGACGCGCGCGCATTTTGTCGATTTTGCATCCGATTCGCAAGGTGAAGCGACCACCATCACGGCGCATTTGATGGCGCGCAAGTACGCTACGTTATATGGCTTGATGCTGTCCGCGCCGATTTTTCAGTGGCGCTAAACCTACAGGGAGCAATGACTATGGCAATAAGTGGACTTTCACGGCGTGGATTTTTATCCCGCATTGGCGCAATGGGTGTGGTCGGCGTCAGCAAATCGATTTTTCCAGCATGGATGCCGCGTTTGGCGTTCAACGCACAACAGGGAACGCCGAGCGGCGATGTGTTGGTGGCGATTTTCTTGCGCGGCGGGATCGATGGCTTGAGTGCGGTCGTGCCGTTTGGCGAAGGCGCGAATTATTACGATAAGCGTCCGACGACCGCTGTCCCCGAACCAGGCAGCAGTGATCGAGCAGCGATTGATCTGGACGGATTTTTCGGGTTTCACCCGTCTTTGGCGGCACTCAAGGATATTTACGATGCACGGGCGCTCGGCGTCGTCCATGCGACTGGATCGACCGACCCCAGCCGCAGTCATTTCGATGCGATGCAGTTTATGGAACTTGGTACGCCGGGTATGAAAACGACCGCCAACGGCTGGATCGGACGGCATTTGCAGGCGACCGCTGAACGTAATGACTCGCCGTTTCGGGCGGTGGGCATGGGTTCGATGCTGCCGAGTTCGCTGCGCGGCGGCAGCACACCGTTATCGCTGCGTTCGATTGGCGATTTTCACCTCAAAGGGCGTGAAAACGAACTCGAAGCGGTGGAAAAAGCGCTATCCGCACTTTATGGTACAGAATCGCCGTCGGATATGTTGGGTAGTCAGGCGCGCTCGGTCTTTGAGACGGTCGATCTGCTCAAGGCGATTAACGCGGCGGGATACACACCCGCGAACGATGCTGTGTATCCGCAAGACGACGAAGGGTTTGGGTTGGGCTTGCAGCAAATCGCTCAGTTGATCAAATCTGATGTCGGCTTGGAAGTCGCTACGCTCGATTTGGGCGGCTGGGATACCCATGAAAGTCAAGGCACGAACGACGGCTTTTTCGCGGCGCATTTGGCGGTGATCGGCGATGCGCTGTCGGCATTTTACGCCGATATGGGCAACCAGATGCGTAATATCACCGTTGTCACCATGAGCGAGTTCGGACGGCGCGTCGAAGAAAATGGCAGCAGTGGCACGGATCATGGTCACGGTAATTTTATGTTGGTGATGGGCGGCGGCGTGCGCGGCGGACAAGTGTACGCCAATTGGCCCACGCTCGCGCCGAGCGCGCTCAACGACGGCGATTTGCAGATCACGACCGATTACCGTGACGTACTGGCAGAAGTCGTCGCTAATCGATTGGGTAATCCAGCGCTCGATCAAGTGTTTCCGAATTTTGGTGTGACGCCGCTTGGTCTGATCGCGCCGCGCTAACTGAATTTTCAACCTGACAATCGGTACGGGCATGATACGTCATGCCCACTTGAATGGAGCAAAATATCATGAAACGACTATCACAATTCGCACTTGCCGCCCTATTGTTGTTCGGCGGAGTCGGGACGCTGGTTGTACCCAGCCACGTCACTTATGCCCAGGAAGAAGGCGATATTTCGCCAATGCTGATCGATTTTGTCGCGCATTCGCCCGCGTTCATCGAATGGCTGGCGGGCTACAACGACTACAACGCGAATGCGTGGATTGAATACGACGACGTATGGAAAATCGAGTTTTACGACGAGTCGTGGGATGAATGGCTCGGCTACGCGCTGATCGACAGCAAGACGGGTGAGATCATCGAAGCGTTCGTTCCGCTGCCGCTGCCGCAAGATGTGTTTGAACGTCAGCAGGCGCGCATCGAAGTGCTTTTGTTCGATGACCCAGAAATCAACGCGCTGATCGTTGATCGGCTTTTGTGGGAATACTGGTTCGATTACAACCGCTATGATCAAGTGTGGGAAGCCTACTTTTATCGCGGCGTGGCAGCGTGGACGATCGTTATGTCGTTCGATGAAGAAATCGGTGGCTTCAGCATCGAAGAAATTTACGACCCGAACGAACTCGATGAAGAAGCCGCGATTGCCGACAGCCGTGATCAAGCGATCGAGCTGGCATACAATGCCAACGGTATCGACGCAGCCTTGGATGGCTTTGACGATTGGCAAACCTATGTCGAAAATCAGGGCGGGGCGGTATGGAGCGTGACCTTTGTCAGCGGCGATGAAGAATTGTTTTATGCGTTGGTCGATATCGCCAGCGAGCAAATTCTCGAAAGCGCCGTCAGTTAGTGGCTACCCCGCTTCTGAAATACCCTAAGGGCAGGTTGCGACCCTGCCCTTCGTTTGTATCGTTGTTTTACGAACAAGATATTTGGATTTGTATTTCTCACGGCGCGCGCCATCAGTTTGTGTTACGATCTATTTATGGATATTTACATCTCAAGTGCCGCGTTAGCGACACGTCACTGGTTAATCACCGGCTTACGTTGGTTAGGGCTGATTTTTTTGATCAGCCTGGCGTTGATTTTGCGAAGTGAAGAGCGGCTAAACGCACAAACCGAACTGCTGATGCCTGTCGTGGTCAGCATTGTGATCAATGCGGTGGTATTGATCATGCTGATCAATAAAGTGCCGCCCGCTCTGCTTTCGGTATCGATGATCATCGCAGATATGGCGATCGTCGGCATCTTCACCTATTTGAGCGGTGGCGAACCGATCTTGCTGTTCACAGCGGCGGCATTAGGCGTTTTGGGCGCGCTGGTACAGGGGACAATGGCGTTATCGGTCGCACATATCGTCGGGGTCTTCGTTTCGTTGTGGCTTGTACACCGCTATGTGACAAGTCCACCGACAACCGCCAGTACGGCGGACTTTAACAATTTACTGCCATTTTTATTGATTTTAGGCGCAGCAGGGACGTTAATCGCCTATGTTATCGAACAAAGCACCGCAAAAATACACAAGCAAGCCGATGAAGTCGGACGGCAGCGCAGCGCGCAGTTGGACGATATGCGCGAACGCGTCCGCACCATGTACGATATTTCGTACATGATGGGGTCTACGCTCAAATATGAAAAAGTTCTCGATACCGCGCTCGAAGCAGGGCGCTTAGGCTTACGCTTGAGCGGCGCTGGCAATGATGCCGAGTTAATCGCGGCGGTGCTGTTGTTTCATGCCGATGATAATGCGCTGCACGTCATCAGTGGTCGGCGGCTAACACGCGGCGATACCTTGCGTG
Organism: Aggregatilineales bacterium; assembly: GCA_038207205.1. Taxonomy (GTDB): domain Bacteria; phylum Chloroflexota; class Anaerolineae; order Aggregatilineales; family Phototrophicaceae; genus Flexifilum. Next base: position 36,726 of record JBBRAA010000021.1, on the reverse strand, counting down.
TGTTACCGGGTATAGCCGGTATCGTTGGTGAAGCCTTGCGCGAAGCACTTCCCGTATTCGGCACCAATGCAAAAGATGACCCCGAACTGGGTTATTTGGCAGCGTTTCAATATTGTAAATCAGTCGTCTGCGTTCCACTGCGCGCGGTCTACGATAATTTTGGCGTACTGGTCTACGGTAGTGAACGCGCCAATGCGTTTAATACCGAACACAGCGAACTCTTGACCGCTATCGGCGTACAGGCGACGATTGCGCTGCAAAATGCGGTCTTATATCAGAATTTGCTCGAAGAAAAAGATCGCATCATCGAGATCGAAGACAACGCGCGGCGCAAACTCGCCAGCGATTTACATGATGGACCCACACAAAATGTCGCGGTTTTGGCGACACGCATCAATTACTGCATCAAACTGATCGAAAAACGCCCGCAAGATTTACTGAGTGAATTGAGCAAGATCGAAGAGATCGCACGTCGCGCCTCGACCGAGATGCGGCAAATACTATTTTTGTGGCGTCCGCTCGTTTTGGAGTCGCATGGGTTAGGCTTGGCGCTTCAGCAGTTGGCACAAAAAATGGAAGAAACGCATGGTCAGCGTGTGCAAGTCCGCATGGTCGGCGATATTGATTTTATGCTCGATAAAAATCAACAGGTCGTCATCTTTCATATCGTTGAAGAAGCGGTCAATAACGCGCGCAAACATGCTAACGCGGCGCTGGTAGGCGTCTCGTTGTCGCGTCGCGAAGATACCGCCGTGCTGCAAATCGCAGATAACGGTCAAGGCTTCGATATGAACAGCACGGTAGAGGGGAGCGGGCGCAACAGCTTAGGTATGATCAATATGCGCGAGCGCGCCGAACTCATCGAAGGCGCGTTGAACGTGGACAGTGCGCCGGACAGAGGCACCGTCATCACGGTAATCGTCCCGATGAAAGACAGCGAACTCGCTAAGCAGGGCATTGTACGCGGCGATAATGGCGTGGTCGACCGCCCGCACAAATCGATGACCAAGCTGGCATTAGCAGCGGTTGCGCGTGTCAATTTGATCAAAGACACCCAACCCACTACCCGATTGACATGACCTATTCCAATTTAGCCGCGCTGCGCGGTGAACCCAGTTATGTGTGGCGGTCGGGTCAAGAACGCCGCCTGCAAATGATCTTAAAATGGGCAGCGCTCGAAAACGCCGTTATTTTGGAAGCAGGTACAGGCGTCGGCATGTACGCCAGCCAATTTCGCCGCCGTTTTAGCGCACATGTCGAAGCCTTCGACGTCGAAGCTGACCGGATCGCCGAAGCGCGCATCGATACGCCGCACGCGCTGGTCGCCGCCGCCGAGGCACTGCCTTATGCCGACAATACATTCGACACGATTTTATCCAACGAAGTATTGGAGCATGTGCTGGATGATGGTCAGGCGGCGCACGAGATGATTCGCGTTTTGAAACCGGGCGGTCGCGCGGTGATCTTCGCGCCTAACCGTTGGTATCCGTTCGAGACACACGGCTATTACTGGAACGGCACGTATCATTTCGGCAATATACCGTTGATCAATTACCTGCCGGATGCGTGGCGCAACAAACTCGCGCCGCATGTGCGTGCCTACACTGCGCGCAACATCACGCGCTTATTCGACGGCGCCCCCGCGCGTATCGTGCATCATTCGCGCATCTACGGCGGCTACGACAATATCGCACGCAAGTTCGGCAATGCTGGAAAGATCATGCGTCGCCTGTTATACCGTTTCGAAAATACGCCGCTCGATACGTTCGGGCTGTCGCATTTGCTCGTGGTCGAAAAACGCGCGTCCGAATAGTGATGAGGGCGATGACACAAACAACGACGACCCGAAAACCGGCGCGCATATACAACGCCTGAACCTATCAGACTGCCTATCGATTGCAGGCGATTTGAACAGGCTGGATTTATGACGCTGCCCGAAGATCGTTTGACGGTTGAGGAAACGGGCGATGTTTTCATCGCCCATAAAATCAGACAGCGCTAATCCACGTCATCGACGAACACAGGCAGATGACCAAGCGCGACAATACCTGACCATTTAGCGCGTTCACCCTCGGTGAAAATCGCCGCTTCTGCGGTGATATTCGCGCCCGCCAGCGCCATGATCTCACGCATTCCGACCAGCGTGCTGCCCGTCGAAATCACATCGTCGAGCAAAATGACATTTTTGCCCGCGACTAATTCGCGATCTTTTTCATCCAGGAACAAAACCTGCGGCTGCCCTGTGGTGATGCTCAACGTTTCGGCACGCAGCGCGTCACCCATGTATGGCTTGAGGTTTTTGCGCAGCACGACATACGGCAGATTCATTTCAACCGACAGCGCGTGTGCGAGTGGGATACTTTTGGTTTCTGGTGTGACAAAAATATCGACGGGTTTTTGTCTGAGTTTGACGGCGAGTTCGCGCGCGGCTGCTTGCACGAACGGGGTATCACCCAAAATATTCAAAATGGCGATTTTGATGCCGGGTTTGACTTCAAACAAGCGTAAGTGACGTTCTACCCCTGCGACGCTGATGGGGTAGGTTTCATAAGAAGGGATCATTGATTCTCCGTGAGCCTATGCAGCGGCAAACGGTAAAAAATTATAGCACAGACGAGACGTAGGGGCATGGCGATCCATGCCCGATCAACATCCAGTTTTACGTCGAATACGCGGCTTTAAATTCTGATGAACTGCGGGTTGCTATGATGCGACCATCGACCAACGTCAGGGTACGATCCGCGTTCGCTGCCAGATCGGGATCATGTGTGACAATGACAACCGTCGTTCCTGTATCACGGCGGATCGCTTGCAGCGCGCTCAATACAATCGCGCCGGATTCGCTATCGAGGTTGCCTGTCGGTTCGTCCGCCAATAAAAGCGGCGGGTTGTTCGCCAGGGCGCGCGCGATCGCCACGCGCTGCTGTTGACCGCCAGAAAGCTGGTTGGGACGGTGATGCGCGCGGTCTTTCAAGCCGAGTAAATCGAGCAGTTCTTTCGCCCGTTTTTCTGGACGGTATTTGGTGTGACGCGCGAATTGAATCGGCAGTGCGACATTTTCGGCGGCAGTCAGAGTCGGAATCAAGTTGAAGAATTGGAAGATGAAGCCGATTTTTTCGTTGCGGATTTCTGTCAGCTTGTCTTCGCTCATGCGGCTGATGTCTACGCCATCGATTTCGACCGTGCCGCTTGTCGGGCGGTCGAGCCCGCCGATCAAACCCAGCAGCGTACTTTTTCCGCTCCCCGATGGTCCGATAATGCCGACAATTTCGCCCTTATAAATATCGAGTTCGACGCCGCGCAGGGCGTGAACCACCGTGCTGCCAAGCGGTAAATCTTTCGTCAAGCCGCGCGTGCGGATGACGCTTTGAGTTTCTGAGCCATTATGCGTATTCTGCATTGTTGAATGCGATCCCGTTCATCATGATTTGAACATGCGACAGTATACGCGAAACTGCGCGCTGTGTTGCAATACAACTTCTCATCTTTCTGGCGCAAAAGTGTGTGATAATATTCACAAGAATTTGTGATAAAGTTCACAAGGTAGAACTACAAGATGCAAGACTTACAAGAGCGCGGACGCGCCACACACTGGCTCCAGCAGTTTGACATGCTTGATTGGAAAATCACTCACTGGATGGCAGCGCACGGCATTACGCTGCTGCGTATTTCGATGGGGGTCATTTTTATCTGGTTTGGAGCGCTCAAATTCTTTCCAGACATTAGCCCTGCCGAAAATCTGATCCGTGAATCGATCACGTTCTTGCCGATGAACCTGTTTCTGCCATTTTTGGCGGTCTGGGAAATCGCCATTGGGATCGGCTTCATCACGGGCAAGTTCACACGCTTGACGATTTTGCTCTTGTTCCTGCAAATGCCCGGCACGATTTCGCCCGCGTTTCTGCGCCCCGATTTGGTCTTTACACAGTTTCCGTTCGGGCTGACGCTGGAAGGGCAGTACATCGTCAAGAATCTGGTCTTGATCAGCGCGGGATTGGTCATCGGCGCGACTGTGCGCGGCGGGCGGTTGAGCAATGAACCGCTGGAAAGTGCGTAATTTATTTGATCGGGTCAATGCTTGTAGAGGGCGATCCATTGGGTCGCCCTTGGTAATCTGCCCGAAATTTACTCAATAATGGCGGGTTCATTGATATACACAGGCGTCAGCCAATGACGATAAGCCGGAACCGCACCGCTCACGATTTCAAAGAAACGATCGCGCAGTGTGCGCGTGATCTCGCCCATCACCGCGTTACCAATCGGGCGATGTTCGACGCGGGTAATCGCGGAAATTTGTACGCCTGTGCCACACAAGAACATCTCGTCTGCGATATAGACTTCGGTGCGGTCGATCTCGCGCTCGACGACTTCTATGCCCAAATCACGGGCGATATCCATGACCGAACGGCGCACGATGCCTTCTAACACGTTGGAATACACCGGGGGGGTGATCAGCACTCCTTTGCGTACGATGAAAATATTCGCTGCGCTTGCTTCGCCAACATGACCGCTTTCATTCAAGACCAACGCCTCGTCGTAGCCCGCCAATATCGCGTCGCTCTTGATGAGCGCGCCGTTGGCATACGCGCCAACGACTTTGCCGCGCGCGGGGATCGCGTTATCTTCGACGCGCCGCCACGCCGAAAAACCGACATGCACGCCTTCTTCGTCGGGCAGGTAATTGCCGAAAGGCAGCGCAAACATCGTGAACGCATCATCGACATCGTGTAAGCGCACGCCGATCATCTCGGTTGATTTGTACGCCAGTGGGCGCACGTAGCAGTTTTCGCGGTAGCCTTCACGCCGGAGTAAATCCGCTAGAATATCGGTCAGCGCTTGCGGCGTATACGGCAAGTCGATTCGCATCAACGACGCCGACTGCTTGAGCCGCTCAAAATGATCGTGCGGACGGAAAATAAATAATTGTTCTTCATCCGCGCTCCAGTACCCACGCAAACCGCCGAATACGCCCGTGCCATAATTAAACGAGTGCGTCATCACGCTGACTTTGGCATCTTCAAACGGGACAATCTCACCTTCAAAGAAAGCATATTTGGGTTTTGTCTGTGCTGCCGCCATGTTTTTAATGCTCCCTATCGTAGTTTTCAAGAAAATAGTTGAAATCGAGACGTGCTTAAACAGACCAATATGTCCATGCTGCCAATATGTGCGTATTCAACTTAGCGCGATAATGGCGGCACATACGTGAACTCGACGCGATGCTGACCGCCGCCGGGCAGCCATATCGCCTGGAGCGTGCAGAAAGCGCGAAAAACTGGAACCTGCACATCACCAATAAAAGCGGTCACACCTGGCGCGAATACTTCCGAACGGATCAACGCGACCTGATCCGGTGCATCGATAATGAACCATTCGCCGTTAAAAGTGCGTCCATACTCAAGGACGGTTGGCATTGTGGCATTTCGTGCAGGAGCAACAACGTTAGGCGACCCAAGTGGGAATCCATCAACAAGGTCGATATTGGGATGGTCTTCATAAGCGCAGCTCGGTACTTCCCAATCTACCGTAGCCCATATGCGCCCGTACCCCGCACCCATATCGTAAACATAGCGCGCTGCGTCGCTGAATACCAAGTCGCCCTGATCGTGAGGTTCGGGCAAAATCACATAGCGCACGTTCAGGCGTCGCAGCGCATTAATATCGAGATCGACGTGTGGACACGCCGCCACCGCCGCCGCGCTCGCACGGGTACTCGGCGCACCGACCGAATAACCATCGAAATCACAGCCAATCGCGTCGTTGATCGCGTCTCGATACCATACGAACTGGGCGACATCGTAGCCATCGGCGGCATTGAGTCCGGCGGCGATCACTTGCGCGTCGGTGAGCAGCGAATACGGATTCAAAATGCGCTCGTCTGTACCTGTATTCTCGCGTAGAAACGCGATCACGGGATCATCTTGTGCCAGAAATACGCTTTCGTCTTGTCGCACCGCTAAACTGGTTGCGGTATACGTCAAGTCGAACAGAACTGCGCCGATGACGATCAGCGCGGCTGCACGCGACGGGTGCATGAGCAAAATAGCGGCGATCACCGGGACGATCAGCGCGTGCGGGAAGGCGAAAAAGGGAAGCGGCACGACCACCGAAACCGCAAAGATCAACAGATAAACCAAACTGATACTGAACGCGATCAAGCGCAGCGCGCGCAGCTTGATATCACCGCGCAGCCAACGATCCAGCGCGAACGCAGACAGCATCGCCAGCGCGAACACCACGACCGGAAAAAACCGCTCTGGCGCGCGCAGAAAATTAAAGCCCGGCACAAATCGATACAAAAGTGGATAGATCAGCCCGCTTGTCCCCAAACTAAGCAGCAGCGCTCCGAATGCGCCCAGCAGCCACCAGCGTTCGCGCCGATTGATGCGCGCCGCCAGCAGCATAAGCGGCAAGATCACCGCGCCAACGCCGACGTACAAAAATGTTTCGGTGAAGCGAAGCGTAGACGGCAAAAATGCGCCGATTAAGAGCGGGAGCGGGAAACCCGTGCCGAGCGCATCGTCGGCGGTCATCAAGGCGCGGTGGGTATCGGGGAGTGTCGCCGCGACGGGCAAAATCACAGGTGCGCTGACCGCGAACATGACCACCAAGCCGATGACCCAACACTGGATCGACCGAACCAACCACGCACGCACATCACGAGTCAGATAAAACGGCGTACACGCGCCCAGACAGACCAGACTGATCGCCAAATATTTGCCGTCGTTGAGCGCTTGCATCGCTAATGTGAACCCGAACAGCATCGCCCATCGGCTGGTGCGCGCGCGCCAAAACGCATTGAACGCCAGCCATACGAACGGAAACCATGCCAGACTCGATACCAACCACCAATGCCCACCTGCAATATGCTGCATCAAGCGTGGCGCGAACGCAAAGATCAACGCGCCGACCAGCGCCGATTCACGACGCACGCCGGACAACATTCGTAAACACAGATACGTGCCAGCCGCCGCGATAAACACATGCACGATCAGGTCGAGCGTGAGTGCAACTGGAATCGGTAAAATCACCGCCAGCCAATGAAGCGGCATCATCATCGGGTTGATCGGGCTGCCGAACAACGGCGCGCCGCTCAAGGCATAATCGCGCCACAACGGAATTTGTCCGTAGGTTTGGGCGCTGGCGCGCACATGGTGCAGCAGGGGATAGACTTCACGCGTCAAATCGCTGCCCAAATCGGAATCGGGCATCAGGTATGTCGGCGTTGGCAGCAAGTAGCGCGCGAATAACACGACTGTGAGCACGAACAAGAGCGCGATGACAAGCCCGTCGTGACGAGTCAAGCGGTGTAGTGGCATTTATGTCCATACTCCGGGCGTGATCAACGTGATCATGAAGCTGGACGCCCATAAAATGGTGAACAGCAGCGCGCCGCCGCGTTTGCCATCGCTGGCGAAATATAAACCGCTGACTACGATAGGCACTGCGACGCGGTACGCCGCCACCGGGTCTACCCAAGTGACATCTGGCATGAACGCCACCCATGCCGCGCTGACCAATACCAGTGCCGTACTCAACGAGAGCGCGCGCGTGACGACGATACGGCGCAGCGCCATCCCGATCAAAATCACGGTCGGGAGCGCGATCCAGATCATCAGCATGATAAATTCGACGGGCGTTTCTTCCGCGAACAAGCCGTTGAAGGGAATCAGGCGAATATTTTGCGCAGCGGGGTAGACGGTCGGTAAAGTATCGAATGTAATATATAAAACACCCCACCATGCCAAAAACGCGACGGCAGGCGGCAAGACCAGATAGATTGCCCACCCAAGTGGCGCGTTGAAAAAAGTATAAAGTGCCAATCCGACGGCGAAGACCAGCCCGATCTCTTTGGTCAGCGTCGATAAAATCAGCAGGATCACGGTTGAGCGCCAGCGTTGATGGGTGTAAGCGACCACCGCACCCAGACCCAAGGCGATGCACAATGGTTCGTTGAGGTCGAGCCGCACCGCGATCATCGCACCGAAATAGAGCGAAAACCCAAACGGAATGATCATCTGGAGGGGCTTGGCACGCCACGCCGGTTTTTTTGCTATCAAATAGGCGAGCAACCCCGCGCCGACGCTGTGCGCGGTAATGTTGATCCCGATCAAGGTATAAAGCGTAAAATCGGCGCGTCCAAATGCGAGCGCGCGCGCCGTCATCGGGTAAACAATCCGTTGGTAACGCAGCGTCGCGCCATCGAGCAACGGGGTTGCACTCGCGCCATAGGCGGCGATATAAAATGCGAACTGTCCATCGTAACCCGTGCTGCCGTTGGGCTCATCACAGCAAAAGTACGTGCCGAGACGCGCGAAATCGAGCGCGCCGTAGCGCGTAAGCGCCAGCAGACACAAGCATGTCGTGATGATCAACGTCACGACGCCGACCGCAAAACCAGCGCGAACCGATGAAGACATGTGACGACTCGTTCCAAAGACAAACCGGGCATATTTGCCCGGCTCATGTCGTTTTATATGAAGTTGTGCGCTGCCTTAACCCAGGTAGTCGCGTAGATTGTGCGCCAAACGTGGGTGACGTAAACGGCGAAGCGCCTCTTTTTCGAGCTGACGAATGCGTTCACGACTTAGCCCGAATTTGTTGGCGATTTCTTCCAGGGTGTGTGGTTCGCCACCGCCCAAACCGAAGCGCAAGCGCAAAATGTGACTCTGGCGCGGCGTCAGTTCGGCTAACACATCTTCGATGGTTTCTTGCAGCATGTGTTGTGTGGCGGATTCCACCGGGCTAGGTGAATCTTGATCTTCAATGAAATCGCCGAATTCGCTGTCGCCGTCATCTCCGACAGGACGTTCGAGCGCGATCGCGTGCTGGCTGGCATCCATCATGCCGCGCACGGTATCGACGGGTAAATCCATTTCAAAAGCAATTTCTTCTGGGGCAGGGCGGCGACCGAGCGATTGTTCGAGCGATTGCGCCGTACGGTACATCTGGCGGATTCGTTCGGTCATGTGCAGGGGAATGCGAATGGTACGTGTTTTTTGCGCGAGCGCGCGGGTGATCGCCTGGCGAATCCACCAGGTGGCGTACGTGCTGAAACGGTTGCCGCGTTTGTAATCATATTTATCGACGGCGCGCATCAAACCTACATTGCCTTCCTGGATCAGGTCGGGGAATGGCAGTCCTTGACCCATATAGCGCTTGGCGATGCTGACGACAAGACGCGTGTTGGCGCGTCCCAAATGTTCGCGCGCCGCCTGACCATCCAAAAGCAGCCGATCCAACTGCGCGTAAATGCTTTCGCTGCAACGGTCGCGCCCTAAACGGAGTAAAGTTTCGCGCGCTTGTTTGCCCAGTTCGATGCGTTTGGCAAGATTGATTTCTTCAAGGGCTGTCAGCAAGGGTTCCTGCGCCATCTGGCGAAAGTACAAGCCCACTGGGTCATCTGGCGATACCGCGTTAATATCCCCCACGTTCGGGTCTTGCAGAAACTCTTCCGCTTCAAACTCAAATGCTTCTTCTTCTTCGATGAGCAGCAGCTTATCATGTTGGCTGTTTTCCTGCGCAAGCTGAATGCCTAATTCATCCAGTTCGTACAACAAGCCTTCAATCGAAGCCGTCTCATCCCCATCTGCTTCTAACACCTGAAGCACATCTTCAAAGGTCACGTAGCCGCCGTGTTGGTCAGCCCGGTTCAATAATTCCTGTATCACGACGTACTCTTGCCTCCTGTGTTATTCGGTTGGCACAAAAATTACGGTCGCCCTTGGAAAGATACTGTCCCGAAATATTACGGGCGCAAGGTGTTGTGTTGAAACACTCTGCGAAAAACTCCCTGATTTTAACACTATTCTGATGCAGTTGTGAATTACCAAACGGTGACTTTTGCGAAGTTCATAATTCGTATGGCGGATTTTGCCTTGACCAATTGACCTATTTTGGAATGACGAATGGGGCACAGCCAGTAATCCATCGTGTGACTGAGCACAGTAACGATGCGTTGTCGTATTCTATTTGTATCGTCGCTTAACAAAGGATGTGACCGATGAACAGCCAAAACACACGCAGCGGTATTTGGGATCAGATCGCAGGCAAGTGGAAGCAGATTTCGGGCGATGTACGCTCGAAGTGGGGCGACTTGACCGATGACGAGATGATGCAAATCAACGGCGAACGTGAAAAGCTCGTCGGCAAAATTCAGGAACGCTCCGGCAAGACCCGTATCGAGGTCGAGCAAGAGGTCGATCAATGGGTGGATGATAACAACGCCCGTTGGTAAACCACGAACCGCGTTTTAGGTCAGAAAAGAGGGGGGTGGCGCAGGTTGTCATCCCCCTCTTTTCTATTACGCGTTGCGCACATCATCACTTTTGCATATGCTTATCAGAAAAGCGCCGTAAGACCCTTGCCTTCAGGCATGGGATATAAGGCGTCGGTCTTGTGTTTTTTCTGCTGAAATAGCGTATAATAGGGGGCGGTTGATGTGCGCGGTACGAGACGTAAAAATCCGACCTCGATCATAATCCCGTAATATCGCAATACCGTAGTTCACGTCAAACACAGTGGGGCATCGCTTTGCTACCGGAGCGATGATAAGACGAAGGTTCGCCTTCGCAGTCGCGCTGAGTGTAGAAGCCCCCGCCTTTAGGCGTGGGGAGTATGTCACAGGATATATAGGCGTGAGGTTCGATTATGACAACGCGAAAATTTACGGATGAGCTGCCTGACCCGGAAGAACCTGCGTTTGAAGCTGAACGCGATATGCCTTTTAGATTCTCTCAAGCACCGACCTTCGCGTCGGGAAACGTCACGCGCGATTTGTCGGCTGAACCGCTGGAGTATACGCCGTCTGTAATGCCTCCAGCGCCAGAACGACTGCCGTCGCCATCAATTCGTCCGCCAGCACCAGCGAACCCCGTAGTTTCTGTGCCGACCAGCAGCAAAGCAGGCGCGCATCTGCCGCGGACGCTAACCCAGGTCTTGAACGAAGCCAATGATCGCGTGGTTCGCGGCGATCTCGTCGATTTTGTCCCACTCCCAACTGGCTTTGATCCGCTTGATGGGTTAATCGGTGGTGGTTTACGCAAAACCGAATTGACGCTGCTCGGCGGCGCACAGGGCGTCGGCAAGACGATCGCCACGCTGCAAATCGCGCGTAATATCGCCATGCGACCCGATCAATATGTGTTCTATCTATCGTATGAACACACCGAAACACACTTGATGCATCGGTTGTTGTGTCTGGAAAGTCTCAACCCGCCAGAACTCGACATCAGTCGCGGCGTCAAACTGCAAGACTTGTATAAAAGCATCGTCGCGCAGCGTGCTAAGGGCTTTATGGGCACGGACGAAAATATGGCGTCGCTGCAAGCGATTTTGCGCGATAACCCCAAAACAGCGCCCGCGCTCTCCCGGTTGACGCGCTATGCCGACCGCATGATTATGCTCAAGGCGAGTCCAGCGGTGACGACACTGCGCGCGATCAAAGAGATGACCTCGCGTTTGTGCGAAGCCACAGGCGGTAACGTGGTCTTGTTCGTCGATTATCTGCAAAAAATCGCCGTCCATCCCGAACGTCCGCGCGATGAAAATGATAAAGTGACCATCATTATCGAAGGCTTAAAAGACATCGCGATGACGCTCGATATTCCGGTCTGGTCGATTGTCGCCGCCGACCGTGAAGGCTTGAAAAGCAAGCGCATTCATTTGTTTCATATGCGCGGCAGCAGCGCACTCGATTACGAGAGTGATATCGCTATCATCATGAACAATAAATATCAGATCATGGCGAAAGATCACGTCAACTTTAATCCCTACACCGCCAAGCAGTTCCGCGATTGGGTTGTGTTCACCATCGAAAAGAATCGCTCGGGACGCGCCATGATGGATATGGAATTTCAACTGCACGGACCGCATTTCGCCTTTGATCCGCGTGGTCAAAAAGTGCAGCAGCAGTTGATCGACGATAAAATCATCGAGACATAGACAAGTGCGCCAAATCAATCGAATCGCGGTATAAGCATTGAGCCGACGCATTGATCGAAGAGGTGACTGGTTTGAAATTTACACGCCGCGAATTTTTGAGACTCGCCGCTGGCGGCTTGGCAACAACCGGGCTGTTGGGCGGCGGTTTTGTTTATGCCACACAAATCGAACCGGGCTGGGTCGAAGTTACTTCCACACAAGTCAACATCATTGGGCTTGCGCCCGCTTTCGACGGATTTCGTATTTTGCACCTGAGCGATTTACACGTCGATAATCGCTTTATGAACCGCGAGCGATTGCTCGATTTACGCGCCTTAATCGGAACACTCGTGTATGACGTGATCGTAATCACAGGCGATTTTGTCACCGATCATACGGCGTCGGGGGTTCAGTCACTTCTGAGCGAACTATTGACATCATTAGAAGCGCCCGACGGAAAATTCGCCGTGTTGGGCAATCATGATTACTGGACCAATCCTGCTGCTGTGCGTGCAATGCTGCTTCAAAGTGATGTGACCGAGCTTGCCAACCGCATCCACACCATTACGCGCGGTGATGATCGGCTGCATGTGTGTGGGGTCGATGATGTGTGGGAGGGAATGAACGACCTGCGTGTTGTTTTAAGCGCACTTCCGCCTGAAGGTACAGCGATATTGCTCGCGCATGAGCCAGATTTTGCGGATCAGGCGGCAGCAGCGCGGCGGTTTGCGCTCCAGCTTTCCGGACATTCACACGGCGGACAAATACGCCTGCCGTTGATTGGCGCGCCGATTTTGCCCTGGCTGGGCGAAAAATACCCCGCCGGACTGTACGAAATCGACGGCATGTTTCAATATACCAGTCGGGGCATAGGCTTGCTGCGCCCTGCGCTGTGGTTTCCTGAAATACGTTTTAACTGTCGCCCCGAAATTGCGTTGATCACGCTGCGACGAACCGCATAATCGGGTCAGTCTGGCGATGTGATCCGCTGCGGCACATACAATCGCGTGCCGACCCCGATTTGGCGGGGATTGTTTAAGCAGTTGGCGGCGGCGATCTCGCTGCGGGTGCTGTTTGCGCGTACCGCGATGCTGGTCAGCGTATCGCCGCCGCGCACGATATATTCAAACCAACCTGTAGGCGCGGGACAGAAGTCATCCTCATCGATAAATAGGGTGGCAGGGACGGGGGTTAACGCTTCCGCCGTTGGTGTCGTCGGCGCGCTCGCACACGCGACAAGATTAAGACAAACCATCGCTGCTGTTAAAAACACCCTCGCCCACTTGTGTGCAGTACATGAACTCTGTAGCATCAGCATCGAGGTATTTTCAATAGAGTGGGGCGTCTTCATGCGTCGTTTGATTACCAATCCGTCCGCACGTTTGGCGGACCTGCGTATTCGGCGTAAAAACCTGACGCCGATGTCAGGGGGTGACACACCGGGTCGCCCCCTGACTGACATCCATGATTACACTTCGATGCGCGTGTGAATATAGTTAAGTTTGCTCAATTCACGCACCTGCACATCCGCTTTGTAACTGCTCCGTACCAACGGACCGCTTTCGACCCACTTGAACCCCATCGCCAGACCAACGTCTCTAAAACGATCGAAGTCTGCGGGCAGATAAAACTTCTCGACCGCGAGATGCTGCTTGCTTGGCTGCAAATACTGACCAATCGTGAGAATATCGACGCCGCGATCGGCTAAATCTTGCATGACTTGCGTCACTTCGTCGAAGGTTTCTCCCAAACCGACCATGATGCCGCTTTTGGTCAGTACGAGTGGATCCATTTGCTTAGCATTTTCGAGCGTTTTCATCGCCCATTCGTATTTGTCTTGCGGCTGCACTTTCTTGAACAAGCGCGGCACGGTTTCGACATTGTGATTCAAAATTTCGGGCTGCGCGTCCATCACGATCTTGAGCGCGGTTTCGTTGCCTTTGAAATCGGGGATCAGCACTTCGATGCTGCAACCCGGCTGTACTTGACGAATGCGCTTGATCACCATCGCGAAAATCGGCGCGCCGCCATCCGCTCGTTCGTCACGATTGACGCTCGTGATCACGACATGGCGTAAGCCGAGCGCGCGCACGCTTTCCGCGACGCGGTTCGGTTCCGCCCAATCGAGTGGGCTGGGGCGTCCGGTCTTGATATCACAAAAGCCGCATGAGCGGGTGCAGGTATCGCCCATCATCAAAAATGTCGCGGTACCGCGCCCCCAACATTCACCGATATTCGGGCATTGTGCTTCTTCGCACACGGTATGCAGTTTCTTCTCGCGCATCAGGTCATACACACGCTCGTAATTGTCGCCACTTGGCGCGCGCACCTTGATCCACGGCGGGCGGCGTCGGGGGTGTTCTGGGTCGGGCGTCCATCCAACGTCGTTCGCGGGATTTGCAGTCCCGTCAACGGGAATGGCGCTTGGATCGATCAGGTTGGTCACGATAAAAGTCTCCAATACTCATGCAACCCCTCAATTATACTCCGCGATGTTCTTTGAAGGGGATAACCATTTACCGCGTGGATCGATTTCATCGGCGCTGGCGTTCAAGTGTTGTCCCATCTCGCGCCAGATCAAGACAATCGATGCTTCGCGCACTGCGAAAAAGCTGGCGATCATCAATATGCTGAACCCGATTTGCATGATCGGCGTGCTGCCAAACATGCTGCCGAACATCGGCATGAGTACCGTCCCGAACGCGAACAAGGTCAGATACGCGGTCATTTGCACCAGCCCATAGGCGCCGATCGCGCTCACCCATGCTGTTCCGCGCGCACTTGCGTCAGACGGCAGCCACATGCCGATCACCGCTGCTGCGACGAACGAATGGACGACATCGATCCCGTAAGCGGCGATCAATGCGCCGCGCTGCGCCAACGTGCCTAGCGTGATGCCATCCCCGACTCCTGGATAGCGAAAGACCGACTCCAAACCGAGACCGAGCATCAAGCCAAACATGCCGATGACGACGAAAGGCAGCACGAACCAGAAATACGTCCGATGCTGCATGATCCATGAGCGGCAGTAGCTGAAATGCAGCCCGAAACGTCCACCTGGCACGGTTGAAAGCAGATCGTAGGTTCTTAAATCGTGTTCGCGCGCAATAGCACCCGCCACGCTTGCCGCGAGTATCGCGCCAAAGGTGGAATTGACCAATGCCAGCAAAATCGGCGCATAGGATAACGTTGAGATGTACAACAGTGTGATTACGGGGAACAAGAAGAAGATCGCCGCGAGCGGCATCACGATGAGGATGAGAATTTGGAGTGCGCGCCGCATCGTCCCGCGCGGGCGCGGAAGCGCATAAGAATCGACGGTGCTTAAGAACAGCAAACGACGCACGAGCGGCGACGGGCGCGGTGGGGTGATCAGCGCACGTAATAAACGCCAGGAAAACATAAGGGTATTATCCTGTTGGCGCATCATTTGGCGCGAGAGGGTCTACGAGAAACACGGTCGCGCGTGCAGCCTCGAACACTGTGCGTGTCTCGCGTTGACCAGCGAATAATCCGAATGTCTGGTAACGACATGCGCCTAAGCAATCGGTCGCAACAACCCAGACACGGTTCGGGTTTTCCAGTAGGGCAGGAATTTCACGCAGAAATGCGTCGGGGTCGGCAGGTGAACCGCCGACGACGGCGGGTGGTAGATTATCAAAATAGCCCGCGCGTTCGTAAATTGTGTAGCCGTCCACACTGATCCCGTGCAAATAGATCACATCGCCTTCTTCCCAACGATCGCGGACATATTCGTAGGCTTGTCGGTTTTGTGGCTCGATTTCGCGCATCAACATGTTATACACACCATATACACCAGAAATCATCAAAACCGCACTCATCCCAACGATGAGCAAGCGGGTTCTGGGTGTATAAACCGCGCGCAGCACAGCTTCAATACCGACTCCTGACAGCAAAAAGAGCGGAATCGTTAAAAAGAAATCTTGGCGTCCGCCGTGATAGGGGAAAAATTGCAGGAAGGCGAGTACGATGGTGATTGGAAAAGACAGTACGAGCGGCAGCCATTGTTTACGGTTGTGCTGGTCATTAAGGATTACCGCGATCACACCTGCTGCGACGAGCAGTATGAAAATGTCGCTTGGAAACGCGAACTGGAACAATTCGTAAGTACGCAGCGTGACCAGATTAAACAGACTGCCGAGCGTATCATCACCGTAAGCGTGTCCTAGATATGAAGAACCGAATCCGACGACCGAAAATTGGGTGCGCAGCGTCGTATCAACCACCACCCAAGCCGCCGCCGCGACGAATGCCTGCATGAATCCCCAACCAATCAGCCGCTTGAAGCGCACAGGGTTTTGCAGCCATTCGATTAGAAACGAAAGGTTGAGCACCAGAATGAACACCGCCAGCCCATACTGTGTGAACATGCCGACGCACCACACGATAATGAGCGCTGCGGCGTTCAATAACTGTGGCGCGCGCATAAATCGGATGTAGGTGTACAGGATTAGAATGGTCAGCAGCACGGTCAAACCGTACTCGCGCACTTCCATCGCGTAACGAATTTGTGAAGCGGCAACCGCGAGTAAAAACGTGATGGCATACGCGATATTTCGTCCTACATACTGCCGCGCGAGCACGTAGAACGCAGGGATGGCGAGAATACTGCTTACCAAGGCGATGCCGCGTAATGACGTTTCACTGACACCAAAAATATTGATCACCCAGTTGAGCATAATCGCAAGTGACGGCGGCGCGCTGTTTCCAATCGCGTTGTTCTCTATCAACTGCGAAAAGTCAGACACGTTCGCAATTCGATATAAGATGTTTTCGTCGTACCACAGTGAGTAGTGATCGACAAACACAATCCGAATCATCGCGCCAAGCACGGTAATCGCGCCGATGACAAGTACTGGGCGCGCCATCGCACTAAGAACGTGCGTGCGTGTTGTTTCGAGAAAGTGCGTCCAGTTTGGCGCGGGCAAACGCATCAATATGCCGGTCATCAGGGTGATGACGCCGACGACCACGCCTAACAAGAAGTAGCGATTATGCAGCAGCGGAAAAATATAAGCCGTCTGCACCCATTCGCTGTCATCGAGCTTGATCACGCGCAGTGTCGCGGAGTCGATGCCGCACAGCGTACGCGAGTCGTTCCCGGTAGTGCTTTCATCGTTGATATACACCGCGCGGATGCCTTCGACAGACCACTGCGCGAAAATACAGTTATCTGCTAACGCAATGCGCGTCCGATCCACTGTAAAAGACAACTGGGCGCTGCCTTTGACAGCGTTGAAGCTCGCGCCGCCTGGCAGCATCAATAACAGTAATGCGCCCCCAAGCAGCCCGACACCTATCATGATGGGCACTAGTGAAGCTCGAATTCGTTTCATTATTCTGGCAGCAGCCCCCACGCGATCACATCCGCACTTCCAAATACGGGATAAATACCATCGCTCAGGCGTGTGAAAATTCCCGACTCGATGTTCAGCGCCAAGAGTAAGACGCCCAAATCGTCATTTTCGATGCCGCCGCCGAATGCGACATGCGAACTATCTGGCGACCATACGAGACGCGGCGGATTGGGGGTATGCGCGGTGGTCGAAAAGCCGCAATACGAGCGCGTCTCGCCCGTCGCTACATCGACAACATGCAGTGTCGCCGCACTCGACTCGTTCAAAAGGTCGTCGCTCGTCAACGGTGTCACCCAGAACGCGATCTGCAATCCATCTGGCGACCAGCTTAATTCACCGACCGCCAACCCGTTTATTCGCGCCGCACCGTATGCCGAACGGAGCTGAGTCAGTGTGGTCGGTGCGAGCGGATTTTCGTCGGGGCGGATCAATAAAATTTCACTGCCTAACGCTGCATCGCTGTTGGCTGCGAAAGGCGCGACGAATGCCAGCGTCCGTCCATCGGGCGACCAAGCGCGCGCATTATAATAGGTCAGGTCGTCGCCAATACCGATCATCCGCGTCCGATCCTGCACATCGACCATCGTTCGCGTGAACGTCGTGCCGTCACCGCCTGGTGTGGACTGTAAGCCCCATACGCCGTTCGGCTGAACCAGGCTGACACTGCGTACATCGACACTGCGTCGTTGATCAGGTGCGGATGCGCCATCATCGAACGCGAACGCGCGGTGTCCCGGCGTCCACACGAAAAATGTGTTGTTGCCCCACCATTCGACATCGGTCGCGCCTTCGATGATCAAGCGGCGCTGCGAGCCGTTTAAGCGCATTTTGTTGAATGCTTGTGTATCGCGGTTGTAATAGCTGATCCAACGTGAGTCGGGCGATAAACGGCAGTTGCGCCCGCACGGTGCGGTATCAGGCAGGGGATAACGCCGCCCCGTATCGATCTCATACGCCCAGATTGCGGTACGGTCGAACGTCGTCAAAATTACGCCACCCGGCTGAAATGCAGCGGGGCGGGGTTGTATCCCAGTGCCAGGACACACTGCGTTGATTCCATTTTGTTGAGCGCTGACGGTCGTCAGCACATCACGCATACCGATAAGGATGAGCGCCAGCGCTAGCGCGGCGAAGCAACGCGAATTAGCCATAGAGTTTTTTATGCCATGCCTCATCGGATGAAAGCGTTTCCGGTCGGTCGATATGGGCAACATGGATCGTGCTCATGCGCTCGGTCTGGATGTCACCACCGTCGGCTATATACAGCCGATCCCCGACAATAACGCAGTCCATTGGGCGCTGTATGTCAAGTCCTGGCAGACCATCCAGCCACGCCTTGCTCGATTCAATATCGTCGTCGCGCTGATACCCATGAATGACATGCAGTACGCGCGTATCGTAATCATAGGGCAGCCCATCGCTGTCGTTGAGCGGTTCTGCAAGGGCGTAGGCAAACCGTAGGCGGCGGCAGACGATACTCCATTCGCGGCGAATCACTTCGGCTTCAGCGATCACGTAGCTTTCTGCCAAGCCAATGACCGATGGGGCTGGCGTCATCAATTTCAGGCGTTCGACCAACGCAAATTTATCCGCCACCGAAAGCGGATGGACGACAGCGTCTACACGTTCCAACGCGCGCAGCCCGCGATGACGTGCCCCCGAAAAATTGAGCGCCATTGCGTTCCATACGCGCGCTGGTTTAACGACACGGTCGGGTAGGGCAAGCGGTATAAATGGCACGTGCGTTCCGCTGTGCTCATCGACGCTGGCGATAATCTGCCCATCCGCGCTGATGTGATGCTGTGCCAGCCAGCCATCATCGCTGTACATTTCTTCGGCATAAATTGTGCCGTCGAGCGTGACTCCAAGCAGCGTACAGTCGCCCGCGTGACTTAGTGTGACGGTAAACAAAGATCGTAATCCAAAAGGTAAGACCATAACAGGCTTTCTTAAGACTTTCTCAATGCTTATTCAGGTTGTCAAGAACACTAAACATTGATCGTATCAACGCATTGTGCGTGTTATACTCGGTTTCATTCATCTTTCAATTATTGCGTACGCTCCGAGATTTATCCTGATGGTAACACGAACGTTTCTACCCTTCACTATACCCGATGATGTGGCAGAAGGACTTGCCGATGGTCAGCGTGACAACGTCGAACGCGAAGCGTTAGAAACGGGTCACACCAACGCGCGCCTCGAGTCCGAAATTGCGCTGAGTGCCGAAACCGGCATGATAAAGGCGGTTTTGGTCACGGGTGAAAACGATGAAAACGACGACGAACAAGACGCGAGCCGCCGTCAGGATGAGACGCATCCCGCACGACGTTCGCCGCAAACGGCGACGCAAGCCGAATTTGCGGACTTGCAGGGAGGGATCGCGCTCATCATCGAAGATTCGGCGGAAGTCGCCGATGTGATGACCGTTATTTTGCGGCGCATGGGCATGACCACAGCACACGAGAGCCACGGCGTTCGCGCCTTTGAGCGCTTCACCGAAATGCACCCGCATGTCGTGCTGCTCGATCTGTCGCTCCCTGATATTACCGGGTGGCGCGTCCTCGATGCGATTCGCGAACAACAGCGCGAAACCGAAAACCATATGCCTGCCATTATCGTGACCACCGCTTATGGTGACCCCGCCAATCGGTTGGTCGCAAAACTTCAAGGGGTGTACGCTTATCTTGTCAAGCCGTTTACAGCCGATGAATTAACGCGGGTCGTACGCGATGCTATGAGCGAAGCGCGCTGATCGGTCGGTCGTGATGTTACCCGACATCACCCCATCGTCTACAGGCGCACCTATCAAGGCATGGCGTGGATTGTTCATCGGCGTCAGTGTCGCGCTTGGCGTCACCGTGATCGGTTTATTTATCGCTATCCGTTGGGTTGAATTCACGCAAATATTGCAGCCGACTCTCGAACCGCAAGCGGTGATCGAGTCACTGCGCCGCACTGGACGCCCGGTACAAGCCTTGTACGCGGTCGAATCTGATGCGTATATAGATGGTTGGACGGCAGAGCGCTTACGCTTAGCAGGGGATTTGTGGCGCGAAATTGGCGATCCGTATGCCGCAACCGCGTACTGGGAACGTGCCCGCTTTTTTGTCCCCGATGATATTGGCTTACTCCGTGATCTTGCCGAAACCTATGTCAATTTGAGTGAATGGGCGCGCGCGGGCGATGTCTTGCTCCTGCTCTATGCGTTGACACCGGATGATCGATGGGTGGCATATCAACTCGGCTTGATCCGCGCATCGATTGACCCACAAGCAGTGATATTTTTGGATATCGCCGCCCGTGAACCTGTGTATGCGCGTGTTGTCGATCCGATACGTGCCCTGCTGAGCGACGCTAATTTGTCCAGCGGCGCGCGTGCGCTCGACATCGGAATCGCGCTGGCGCGTCTGGGTGAATGGGCGTACGCCGAACTCGCTTTTAGTCAGATCGTTGCTATCGGGCGTGAACGCGAGGCTTTAGCGCTCGCGTATAGCGGCTGGGCGCGCGTGATGCAGGGCAAAGACGGTGGCTCTTATATTCGCCGCGCGTTAAGCATCATCCCGGATGACGCGCGTATATGGACGATTCAAGGTCTTTATCTGCGCGAAAGCGGCGATTTGCCCGCTAGTTTGCTCGCGTTCGAGCAAGCAGTGCGCCTTGACCCCAGTCGTGCGTCGGCTTACGCCGAGCTTGGCGCGGCGTATTGGCTGATCGGTGATCGCCCGACCGCTGAATACTGGCTGCGTACCGCCCTCGATTTTTCCAACGACGACCCCCGCTATCAAGATGTGCTCGATGCCCTTTTGACCGAAGAACGTGATTTACTTTCCGGACTGGGCATCGAATTCGACTCCTTCTTATCGGGTGACTCGCCACAAACCACGCCCGAAGCGACCGATAACCCCATTGAACCGTGATCCTCACCTGAGGCTTTTGTATCTCATGAGCGTACAACAAACTGTGCCTGAATGATTGTGTCACAGGGGGATAAAGCGTATGTTTTTTCGCTTGACGCCGTTCGCATCGGGCGCTGCCACACAGCCGATCTTCAAATTGGAGTCGCGCCGTCTCCCATGGGGTCATGATGCGCGCACCATGATCCGCAAAAGCCGTAACCTGATCGTGACCATTACTGCGATTTGTCTTGGCATATGGGCGATCATCTGTTTGACCGTTGCTCTAAACGCTACCGACAACACGATAAGTATCCTTGTCGAGTACAGTCTGATGAGCGCTGTACTTTTGTCATCACTGGGCTTAGTGGCGAGTATCTACAATGATTTTGTCAGCATCGCGGCGTCGCTGGACGGCATCAATGGTGAAATTATCAATGGACGCTGGGATTTGCTCCGTATCGCCAATTTGCGCGAAGGCTATTTCGTCGTCAGCAAGCACGCGCTGGCGCAAATCAAGGCATGGCGCGCGGTGATCAACGTGGTCGCGCTTCGTGTCGCTGCCATACTCTTGTTCGAAATCGCGCTGCTGATTATTGTTTTGGAAAGCGGTGATGCTTACGCCCGTTATGGCATGTCCGATTTTTTCTTTCTAGTGGCTGTCGTACCCGTAATCGGAATGCTTGGGCTGGTTTTCATCATCGAACCGTTCTGGCGAATGCGCACCATGACCGCTATCGGGTTACTTGTGTCAGCGCATACGCGCCACCCGTCGCATTCGCCATTGGCAGCGGTCGGCGTCATGCTGGCGGTGTGGGTCGCACAAACCTTTGTCATGTTTGCGATTGTGATCGGTGTCAGCGGCTTGTTGTTTCCGTTTTTCTTCGTTCTCACGTTTGGCTGTGTGCCTTTCATCATTGGAATGTTCGTGTTTGTCGGTATGTACGGGTTTTACGCGGTGCTGCAAAATTGGTGTATACGCCGCGTCGCGATGCGTCTGGCGCTGATGGATACTTAAATTCAGTGAATCACGAATGTTCACCAGTCCTCATCCCCCGACCCCTTCTCCCTCAGGGAGAAGGGGAGAAAAACGCGCTTTTGAAATCCCTCGCCCTGAGGGAGAGGGATTTAGGGTGAGGGCAAAAACAAGGTTTCGTGATTCGCTTAAATTACCGCAGCGAGAAACAATCCATGCTTTTTTAAGACGACGGGCAGTTCACGAATCGCCCCTACAAAACCTAAAATCACCTTTTTGACCCTACAAAAAAATTTGATGTCATAGCCTTGTAGCCCTGACAGTCGATACTTGAAAACGCGCATGACAGTATTAGAATGGTTCATGCCCTGATCCTGGATGTTGAAGCGTCAGAGCGGCAACCCGCGACCGACAACATCTGGCTTTGCACAATCGTTTATGTTCAACCAATACAACAGACAGCTTACATTCCCATGCCTGAAGGCAGGGGCTTTACGGCGTTTTTTTGGTAATCAGGCTAGCTATTGCAGAGGAGCGGCGTGATTAAACGCATTGTGTGGCTGCTCATACCGGCGCTTATCGCGGCGGGCTTATTTATCCTCAACCGTGAAACCAGCGATGAACGTGTCATCATCACGGGTGATTCTGGCGCGCTGATCTACGCGGCATCATTCGATGGCGATGCAGCGCTCGATGGCGAATGGGAACAATACGAAGGGCGGCAGTCGGCATCGATCACCGATGGCGCACTGCGAATTTCGGTCGGCTTGGCGCAGGATGGCAATTACAGCCTGAGCGATTACTCGTTTCGTAATTTTGATGTACGAGTGAGTGCCCGTGCGGTCGCGGGTCCGCTCGATAATGGCTATGGTGTCATTTTTCGCTTGCTCGATCGCGACAACTATTTTTTGTTCATGGTGAGCAGCGACGGGTTTTACTCGGTGCAGCGCATTTTAGACGGACAACTACGCGAGATCAGCACGTGGATACCCACGACCAATTCTGTCCCCGAACTCAATGGTTTAACGGTCAACGCGGGTCTCGAAGCGGTCAACGACATGCGGGTCATTGCACGCGGCGATACGTTTGAATTTTATGTCAATGGGGTGCAAGCCGCGCTGTGCATCCCCAATGATCCGACGGCGCTCAGCACGTATTACGAATTTTTTGCCACGCCGCAAGAACGCTGTACCGACGGGAGCATCGTGTATACGCTGACCGATGACTCGATCCCGTTCGGTCAGGTCGGCGTGGCAGCCCAGTCGTTTAATCTGCCCGCTACCGAGCGGGCTGTCATCGTCGATTTTGAAGATATTGTGGTCTATTACCCGTAAAAGTGCGTCTGCGGTCGCCTGGCTGCCGTCGGTATTGTCGGAGCAAGTCGCAGGTGCGACCGAGCAAGGAATCGTCAACGTGGGGTATACTGCACATTATCTGTGCGTGATGTGCATCCGCGTCTTTTATCAGAAAAGCGCCGTAAAATCCCTGCCTTCAGGCATGGGGATATAAGGCGTCGGTCTTGTGTTTTTTCTGCTGAAATAGCGTATAATACGGGGAGGTTGATGTGCGCGGTACGAGACGTAAAAATCCGACCTCGATCATAATCCCGTAATATCGCAATACCGTAGTTCACGTCAAACACAGTGGGGCATCGCTGTGCTACCGGAGCGACGATAAGACGAAGGTTCGCCTTCGCAGTCGCGCTGAGGGTAGAAGCTCCCGCCTTTAGGCGTGGGGAGTATGTCACCCAACTTAATCACGTCCGCGCGCATCGATACTCACGACGCCGAAAAACGTCACAACATTGTCACACCAACTCTGTAAGGGCGGGATTGATCCGCCTGCAAAGAAATAGGACATATGACTATGGAAGATCCCAGACCAAAGATGCAAGATGCCTTGAAACAGGCGATGATCAATAAAGACTCGGTGACTCGCGACGCCATTCGCCTGTTGCAAAGTTTGGTCAAGCAGGTCGAAGTCGATGAACGGCGCGAACTAGTCGGTGATGAAGTCATCGGGCTGCTGCAAAAAGAAGTCAAACGTCGGCAGGAAAGCATCGACGAAGCGCGCAAAATGGGGCGTGATGATCTTGTGGAAGAAAACATGCGAATGGTCACGATCACCGACCAGTTTTTGCCGACATTGCTAAGTCGTGACGAGATCGTCGTACTGGTGCGCGCTGCGATCGCACAATCGGGCGCGACCAGCGCCCGCGAGATGGGCAAGGTTATGGGCGTGCTCATGCCGAAAGTCAAAGGCGTGGCAGATGGTAAACTGGTCAATGAAGTCGTCAAGGAACTTTTAGGCGGATAAATGACGGTGCGCGACGGGGCAAACTGGCGGGAAATCGGCTTCGCGGCAGGCATAGGCGTGCTGGTTTTGCTCAGTGCGTTGATTTTGTCATTCAACGAGGTGTTTCCTGGTCTGACAGGCGATACACCATGGGTCGTGGGGATGGTCGTGTCGAATGATATCCGCGCGCCGTTCAGCCGCACGTATGTCAGCGATGTGCTGACGGAACGCCGACGTGACGCCGCCCGCGCCGAGATCAGCGCGATCTACGAACCACCCGACCCCAATGTCGCACGTCAGCAAATCGCGCTGTTAACGCAAATTCTCGAATTCATTGAAGATGTGCGTGCTGACCCGTTCGGGACGGTCGATCAAAAAATCGCAGATATCGATACAATTACGGCGCTCACGCTGACGCAGCCTGTAGCCAATTCTATCGTCACCATCGACAACGAAATTTGGAATGCGGTACGCGGCGAAATGGCGTTGGTATTGGAGCGCGTGATGCGCGAATCGATGCGCGAGATCGATTTGCCACAAATTCTCGATCAACTACCGACTCAGGTCAGCGTCCGTTTCGATGCGCAAAATGCGGCGCTGGTGACGGCATTTGTGCGCGATCTGGTACGCCCAAACCGTTTTCCAAATGCCGATGCGACGCTGTCGGCACAGCAAAGTGCCGCCGACACTATCGCGCCAGAAAGTCGCAGCTTTGAGCGTGGACAAATCATCGTGCGCGCGGGTGTACGCATCGATGACGCTGATTATGAGGCGCTGCGGCAGTTTGATTTATTACAATCCCCTGATCGCCGCTGGGAAGCATTGGTGCGCGCGCTGTTGGCGTCTTGTCTGGTGTTTGCGAGCTTCGGTCTATATTTGCTGCGTGCTGCCCCGCGCTTAGTACGGCGGCGTGGGTTTTTGCTGTTACTGGGCAGTCTGTTCGTGATGACACTGCTCGGCGGGCGCGTTTTTAACGGCGTGGATGGACAAATCTTCGCGTATCCGGCGGCGGGTTTAGCGCTGGTCTTTGTCGCGGTCGCGGGCGTCGATATTGCGATGCTGGCAATGATCGGGTTGGCATTCTTGATCGGCACAATTAGCGATAACTCGCTCGAAATTGCCTCGTTGATCGGCGCGGGCGGGGTGATTGGCGCGTTGAGCCTGCGGCGCGTTGAACGCTTGAACAGTTTCTTTTTCGCGGGCGTCGTGGTGGCGTGCGTCAATTTTCTCATCGTGTTGATTTTCAATCTGGGCATCGGACAAACGGATGGTGCGGCACTTCCTGTGTTATTGATCTACGCCTTAATTGGCGGTGTGCTTTCGGGTATGACAGCGCTGGCGGTGCTGTATTTGATCACGCTGATTTTCAACCTGCCGACCAATCTTAAGCTGGTCGAACTAAGCCAGCCAAGCCAGCCGCTGCTTCAGCGATTGCTCCGTGAAGCACCGGGTACGTATCAACATTCGCTGCAAGTGGCGAATTTGTGCGAACAGGCGGCGAATGCTATCGGCGCGAATGCGTCGTTAGTGCGCGTCGCGGCGCTGTATCATGACATTGGCAAAATCCTGAATCCGGCGTTTTTCATCGAAAATCAGGTGGATAACGTCAACCCGCACGACATGCTCAACGACCCCTATCGCAGCGCCGATTTGATCATCAGTCATGTCGTTGATGGAGACAAATTGGCGCGGCAGTATCGCTTGCCCGAACGCATTCGCGATTTTATTTGTGAACATCACGGCACGACATTGGTATCGTATTTTTATAATGCCGCCTTACAACAGGCAGACGATCCCGATTCGATCGACGCGGAACAATTCACGTATCCAGGTCCGAAACCGCGCAGCCGTGAGACCGCAATTTTGATGCTGGCGGATAGCTGTGAAAGCACAGTGCGTGCTAATAAGCCGAGTCATAAAGGGGAAATCGCCGAGATTGTCGCGCGTATTTTCGATATGCGCGCCCGCGACGCACAGCTTGACGACAGCGGATTGACACTCAATGACCTGACGGAGATTCGCGGCATTTTCATCGATATGCTCAGTGCGGTTTTTCATCCGCGCATCCAGTACCCAGCGACCGCACTTGGACAAGGCATCACCCCAATCTTATCGGAGCCAGCAGCCCGGCGCGCAATCGTGACAACAGGTGAAGAAACATTGTCACTGTCCGCGCGTCCGGTGATGAAGGCGATAACGGGTGAGACGACGGTCGATGTCAAAAATGAAGCAGCGAAAACGTCCGGTTTACCTACGCCGCCCGCACTGAAGCCAGAAATTCGCTACAATATGACGCAAGAAGTCCCAGCGGCGATTTTTGATGATGACGATTCGCCGCTTGCAGATGTGCCACCGCTCCGCCGCCGTGATGAAACGGGCGACCATAAAATCGTGAAAGGCGATGACAATGCTTGAACCGATTTACGAAATCGAAATCCAAAACGACCGCCCATTTCCGGTCGCCGAAACGCGTTTGCTTGATGCGGCAGTGCACGTATTGACTGCACATCAAATCGTGCCAGAAAGTGGCATGACGATTGTCATCACCGTCGATGAGGATGTCGCCGCGCTCAACCGCGAGTTTCGCGGTATCGACGCGCCGACGGATGTCTTATCGTTTCCGGCGGATGATCTGCCTGATGATTTAGCGGATGTCATGGACGACGAGCCGCCATATTTAGGCGATCTGGTCATTGGGTATCCGTATGCCGCATCGCAAGCGTCGCGTGAAGGGCACGATCTGGATGACAGTCTTGCACTGCTTGTCGTTCACGGTACGCTGCATTTACTCGGTTATGATCATGATACAGTGGAACGACGCACAGCCATGTGGACGGCGCAGGAAGAATCGCTGCGCGCACTCGGTATTCCGGTCGATATTGTCCCAGCGTTGGAGAAAGACTAATCAGGCATGGCGCGGTTGCAGCTCCCAAAATCGAAAGAAATGCTCGACTCCATTACTGGGACGATGAAAATTAACCCAGAT
Organism: Aggregatilineales bacterium; assembly: GCA_038207205.1. Classification (GTDB taxonomy): domain Bacteria; phylum Chloroflexota; class Anaerolineae; order Aggregatilineales; family Phototrophicaceae; genus Flexifilum. The sequence continues at coordinate 9,276 of JBBRAA010000021.1, read as the reverse complement.
GTTTACAGCCCAATTACAAGCACCAGCCGACTTTCAAGTTTTGGCTACGCGGTGGCGGGCTGGTTGTACATGCTGCGCCGTCAGAAAAATACGCGCATTCAAGCCGTCGCCAGTGTTATTGTGATGGGTATCGCGCTATGGTTACAGGTCAGCCTGACCGAAATTGCACTGCTCGTGATTGCGATCACGTTGGTATGGATGGCAGAATTTTTCAATGCTGCCGTTGAAGCAGCAGTTAATTTAGCGACGAGCGATTTGCACCCGATGGCAAAAGTGGGCAAAGATGTCGCGTCGGCGGCGGTCTTGTTAGGCGTGGTCGCGGCGATCATCGTTGGTTTGCTTGTGCTTGCGCCGCCGCTACTCGCTCGGTTAGGACTGATCGTTTAGACCTGTTCTGGAGAGGAATGTCATGATCGACTCGGAACTGCAATCCGGCGAAATTCCCCAACCACCAGAGCCCGCGCCAGACGCGGAAAAGAAAAATGTACTGGTCACGCCAAGCGGCGAAGAAATCGATATGTCGATTTTGGGAACGATGAAAATCGATCCAAAAGGCGGTGGCACTTCGAAAAATGCCAATCGTCTTGCCAGCTTCAAATATGGTGTCGCTGGCTTGTTGTATTTGCTCAAACGCGAACAAAGCATCCAGTTGGCGACGGCGGTGACGGTCATCACCATCGTGGTCGGTTTTTGGCTCAATATTCCGTCGTTTTACTGGGCGATGATCACGCTGGGGCTGGGAGCGGTATGGATTACCGAAGCGCTCAACACCGCCATCGAGGCGACGATTGACCTAAGCACCGATGAGATTCATCCAATGGCGAAAATCGGCAAGGATGTGGCGTCTACGGCATCGCTCCTTGCGGTCATCGTATTTTTGACGGTCGTTTTCTTCACCTTAGTGCCACGCATTTTAGACCAATTGAATGGATGATCGAATGAACGACGAAACGCCGAATTCGGGCTATTCGCCGGACGACATTGATAAATTTGACGTATCAGCCAACGATGATGGCGAATGGCGTGACGACGAGGATTACAGCGAAGAAACGCAGCTATCCCAGCTAAGCGCGCTCGATCTGGACGTGACGCCTTCGACGGGTGTAACGCCGCTTGGTACGCGCCCGATCGACGATGCGAGCGGTTTTGCGGATGACACCGCGCGAATGCCAGGATTGTCGTCGCCCGACACAGCGTTTGATTCTGACGCAGAACGTCCAAATCGTGGGCGTGCGCGCGAACGGATCGAAAAGCGAAAAGGTAAAACCAGCGAACAACGCGCGGTCGCGGGTAGACCACACACACCGCCTGTCCGCAACGTGCCGCCACGCGAGCGCACGGTACGCGATCCATCGCAGATTGTGACGCGAGGAATCACATCGGCGCGGAGTGCCGCCCAAACAGCGGTACGTGGGGCGGCACGCGCGATGCCGGATGCACAATTGCGGATGCCGGTTAATCGGGTTGGGTTGTATCTCTTCGGGTCGTTGGTATTTGTGGTCGTCGTCGTGTTTGTGCTGGGACAAATCCGTAATCGCCCGACTTCCGCGCCACCGAACGCGATCTGGCTTGGCACAGAATGGACATTCGACCCGATCACCGAAGCGCAGGTATTCGCGCTGACAGAACGGTTGAAACAGCACCAGATCGGCACGGTTTTTGCCTACACAGCCTATTTGCGTGCCGATAGCACCTGGAGCGCCCAGGAAGAAGCACGGATTCAAAGTGTGATTCAATTCGTCGGTTGGTTCGATAAGTATTATCCTGAAGCCGAGCTGTATGCGTGGGTAGGGGTTCCGATTGAAACGCCGGATATTCCATATCGCGGTGACGACGAGATACTGCATCAAGCGGTCGCGGATTTTAGTAAACGCGTCGTCGATGAGTACGGTTATGACGGCGTGCATTTGAACGTCGAACAAATCTGGAATGCCGACGAGGGGTATCTCGCCATGCTGCGGCGCGTGCGCCAAACCGTTGGCAACGACGTGTTTGTCTCTGTGACAATCCCGCCCGACTGGAGTCCAATTGGTGCTGGTATTCCAGTGCCACCGTTGATCGTCCCCGGCACGGTGTGGGAGCGCGATTACAAACAAAGTGTCGCATTACTGGTCGATCAAATGGTGGTGATGGCATATAACAGCGGCTTGGGCGCACCTTCCGATTATACGCAGTGGATGGCGTACCAAGTGCAGACGTTTGCCGAATCCATCAGCGAACTGGGCGGTGGCACGGAGATTATCATCGGGATTCCGACCTATGACGACGAACCACCCGGTCATTACACCAGCGTCGAAAATGTAATCACGGCAGTGGAAGGGATTAAGCTCGGTATAGAGCTATCAGGCACGGCGGCGGATTTTGTGCGTGGGGCGGCGATTTATGCCTCGTGGGAAACCGACGATCAAGAATGGAGCGATTTTCTGAGCGCGTGGGTGCGCGCGAACTAAGTATTTGTACTCATCAGGGCGACCCTCAGTGGATCGCCCTCGCAATATCGCTTTTCCGCCCCGCTTTGCTCTCCAAACCGTTATTTGCCGACTTCATCCAGGAATGTAATCATGGTATCGATGCCCTTATGGAACATTTCGACCGAGAAATGTTCGTCGGGTCCGTGTGCGCCCGCGCTGTTGAGCGCAAAGCCCATCATGATCACGGGGATGTGCAGCAGTTTTTGAAAGTCTGCCACGACGGGAATACTGCCACCTTCGCGTACGAAAATCGGACGCGCGCCCCAACTCGTTTCATACGCGCGTACAGCGGCTTGCATATACGATGTATCAATGGGCGTGGCGGCGGGTTCACCGCGATTGAGCAGCTTGACCTCGCTGTAAACGGTCGGCGGCGTCAGCTTGGCGACATACGCCTTGACCAGTTCGTAAATCTTGAGCGAGTCTTGATTGGCGACCAGACGGCATGATACTTTTGCCATCGCGCGCGCGGGCAGCACGGTTTTCGCGCCCTCGCCAATATGACCACTATACAAACCGTTGATCTCGAAGGTTGGGCGCGCGCCGACACGCTCACGGCGGATGAAGGTTTCTTCGCCCCATGTCATCGGCACGCCGCTGGTGGCGCGCACTTCTTCGTCGCTGAGTTCAGTTTTAGCGAGTTCCGCGCGGTCTTGTTCGGTCAATGCCTGCACATCATTGTAAAAACCCGGAATAGCGATGCTGTGATCGGGGTTATGCATCTTGGAGAGCAGTTCGACCAATGCCAACGCTGGGTTGTGTACGACGCCACCATATTGACCGCTGTGTAAATCCTGCGACGGTCCCCACACATGAATTTCCATATACGTCATGCCGCGCACCGAATTGATGATGGCGGGGCGGTCGATAGAGTCCATGCCCGTATCGCTGATCGCACACACATCAGCTTTGAGCAACGCGGCGTTATTGGTGATGAATTCCTGCAAGTTGTGCGATCCAACTTCTTCTTCGCCTTCGATCAGGAATTTGACGTTGACGGGCGGCGCGCCGATGGTCTTAAAATACGACTCGATGGCTTTTAGATGAATAAACATCTGACCTTTGTCGTCGGCGGCACCACGCGCATAAATGAAACCGTCGCGGATTTCCGGCTCGAACGGTTCGCTTGTCCAGCCGTCCTGCGCTTTATCGGCGGGCTGCACATCGTAATGTCCATAAAATAAAACGGTTGGTTTGCCCGCGCCCGCGCCGAGCCATTCTCCATACACGACCGGATTACCCGCTGTCGGCATCACCTGAACATGCGGAACGCCAATCGCGCGCATATCCGCCGCAATCCAGTCGGCAGTTTGGCGAATATAGGCGCCATGTGTACTGGTAAAAGCGCTGATGCTGGGAATTTTGAGCAGCTCGATTAACTGTGCGCGAAAACGTTCGGCATTTTCGCTGGCATATTCATAAGGGGTGCTCATAGCAATCCTTCATCTCAATGGTTTTGTCGTGTGTGACCCGTTACAATCGTAATTAGCGTTGGTTGAAAGAGTATGCCGCATGTCTAGCATGAAAACGACGTTTGAAGACATCCAATTGCCAGCGGTTGTGCGGGGGTTCGCTGCGGTCGCCAACAGACTGGATAGTATTGGCATATCGCTGGTCGATCTCAATTACGACAAACTCAAGGCGAAAGCAGTCGAGAAAGCCGGATCAAGTGACTGGAACGACCCACAGTTCTTGACTGACCTCGCTAAACGTAACCAATTTATTCTCGATAACCCTGATTGCAGTATTCTGACCAAAATATCGCTGCGCAGTGAGATGGTGCGTCACATGACATCGTACCTTAAGCTGCAAGCCGCCAAGAAAAAATATCCTGACTTAACGGCTCAACCAATTAAACAGCCGATCCTTATTATCGGACTGCCGCGCACGGGAACGACGCTGTTACAGCGGTTGCTTAGCCAGGACCCCGCTTCGCATGGACCAGCGTTGTGGGAGTTGTTTAATCCGGTACGTATTGACCAACCCGACAGCGAATTAGACCGCGATAAGGCGGCGAACGCATTTGTGAGTAGTCTGCAATCGATTTCACGCACGTTTTGGGGTGTGCATCCGATGGAAGCCAAAGAAGCGGACGAATGCTATTTTTTGATGTCGGTAGCGGTTGATTCGCTCACGATTGACCCATCACTGAAGTTCTTCGATTGGTTCATGAAACGCAGCGCGCTGCCCGATTATCAACTGCATAAGCAGTATTTACAGGCGATGCATTATCACAAACCTCTGCGGCGCTGGGTGCTGAAATCGCCACTGCACATGCCAAAAGTTGACGATTTATTGGCGACGTACCCCGATGCAAACGTGATTTGGTGTCATCGCGGCTTAAGTCATGTCATCGCATCTTGGATCAGTTACGCGTCGCTGACGTACAAGATTGCCATGAAGCGCGTCGATGCGCACGCCATTGGCAATAGCTGGATGAAAGTGTGGCAAACAGGCGTCGAAGTTGCAGAACGCGAACGCAGCACGCGCGACCCCGAACAATTCTTCGATATGGATTATGACCAACTGGTCATCGACCCGATCGTGATGATCAAAAAGATTTACAAGCATTTCGGTATGGATTTGACTACGCAAGCAGAAATGAAAATGCGCGATTGGCTGGCGAAAGACAAGCAAAAACTGAAAACTGGTCATCGATACAGCCTGTCTCAGTTTGGCTTCAAAGAATCCGAACTTGAGCGTGTATTTGCTGATTACATCAAGAAATATAACATCTCGGTTGATTAAGGTGACGCGCCGTCACAACAAGGGACAAGATTAATGTCGAGTACAAGAACGACCTTTGAAGAAACGCCAACTCCGTTCATCATCCGTGCCGTCAGCACAGTAACATCGGCGCTGGAAGGCATGGGCGTTTCACTGATCGATATCGATTTCGCCAAAATGAAAGCCAAGGCTGAAGAGAAAACCGGATTGAGTGACTGGCATGATCAGGCGTTTCTGCGTGATCTTGAGACGTTTGTCGATTATGCGAAGCGTAACCCCGATTCGGCTTTCATCTCTAAAACAGCGCTGCGTACCGATATAATGCGCCACCTTACCAACTATCTCAAGCTGCAAGACGCGAAGAAACGATATGCTGATTTAGTCACGCAGCCGCTCAAAAACCCGATTATCATTCTCGGCTTGCCGCGCACGGGTACGACGTTGATCCAGCGCTTGCTCAGTCAGGACCCGACATCGCACGGACCCGCGTTGTGGGAATTGTTCAACCCGGTACGCATTGGCGCGGATAACGAAGAAGAAAATGTCAAAGCGGCGGCGAGTTTTGTCAAAACTGTGCGGGGTACTTCGCTGCCTTTGTGGAGCATCCACACTATGGAAGCGAACGAAGCCGACGAATGTGCTTTCTTGCTGTCGCAAAGCATTGGCAATGTGCCATTGCACGGCGGTATGACCTATTTTGATTGGTATATGAAGCGAAGCGCGCTGCCTGATTATCAACTGCACAAACAATATTTACAGGCGATGCACTATAAAAAGACCCCGCGCCGCTGGGTACTCAAATCGCCGCTCCACATGGCAAAGCTCGATGACCTGTTGACGGTATACCCGGATGCACATGTGATCTGGTGTCATCGCGGCTTAAGTCACGTCATTGCGTCGTGGGTGAGCTACATGGCGCTTTCCAAGAAAATTGCGTCACGCAGCGTCGATAGCAAGCAAGTCGCGCGCGATTGGATGCGTATCTGGGATGTATCGCTGAAAGAAGCCCAAAAAGCACGTGACTCGCGCTTTCCTGAACAATTTTTCGATTTGAACTACGACGAACTCGTCTCTGACCCAATATTGACGGTTCGTAAGATTTACACCTATTTTGGCATGACGCTCACTATACAAGCGGAAGCTAAGATGCGTGATTGGCTTGAAAGGGACAAGCTAAAAACCAAGCCCGGTCATCGGTATAATCTCGAAAGTTTCGGTTTAACGCCGACCGATTTGGATACGACGTTTGCCGATTACATCAAAAAGTACAATGTCTCGGTCGATTGACCTGCACACGAGCAGCTAGGGTATGGGGCGGGCATGAAACCCGCCCTTTGTTTAATTTGTGAATACGTCCGCCGCGCTGCGCCACAGCATTTCTTTATCAGCGTCTTTTTCGGTTTCGAATGGAAAATAATAGCCGACACGGTCGAGCAGTCCGTCATAGCGCGCCTTAACAGCGTGTGCGAGATCATCGAGCGGCGCGACGACCGCAAACTCGTTGAGCATGTCATCGCTGATTAACTCGCCCATCTCAAACCAGCGACCCTGACGTGACAGCATATTCAACTGTTCGTATAAGTCCTTCCAGCCATGCATTTCCATGACAGTCGAATAACTCGGCGTACTGGCGTAAAACGCGATTTGCGCTTTGACCGCGCCTTTGTTGTCTTCAATTTCCTGAGCATTGCGCCCAGTGACGACGAAAATCGCGCAGTTCAACGCGCAGTCGGTGGGCGCACGTCCGGCGGTTTCTGCACCGATTTTGATATTGGGGATGATCAGTTCTTTCAGGTATTTGACCGTATGGAACGAGTGCACATGAAATCCCTGACACATTTCGCCCGCCAGGCGGCATAAATACTCGTTGACGCCAGCGATATACACCGGAATATCAGCGTGTGGCATGGGCGAGGGCGCGAAGAACGGTGTGAGCAGTGAGAATTGATAATGCTCACCTTCGTATTTGAGCGGTTCATTACTTTGAAAGCTGTGCCAGATCGCGCGCATCGACTCGATATATTCGCCTAAGCGCGGCGCGGGTGCCGTCCATTCGGTGCTAAAGCGGCGCACAATATGCGTCTTGACCTGCGTGCCGAGTCCGAGCGCAAATCTGCCGCCCGATTGTTCGGCTAAATCCCATGCGATTTGTGCTGTCACCATCGGGCTGCGTGGGAACGCGACCGCGATAGCTGTGCCAAGTAAAATTTTTTGCGTAGCATGTGCGGCATGGGTGATGGGCAAGAACGGGTTGTGCGCGGTCTCGCTTGTCCACAATCCATTGAAGCCATATGCTTCCACTTGCCGTGCCAGATCACCAACCGTATTTAAATCTCTTGGGAAAATGGTGACATCGAAGCGCATCAACAAAACCTTTTCTTTAACTTTCACGTCGGATAACCGAATTATATCCAGTCGCGTTATAATATTCACTTTATGCCTATCATTCGTGCTTTATCGAGGGACTATGGTCGACTCCGGCGGTTTGCAACAGATCAACCCCGAACATCTGCTCACGCTTTACGAAATCACGACGACGATGAATTCGAGTCTCGATTTTGAAGACGTGCTGAATACCGTCATGGATGCGGTGATGCAGGTAACGAAAGCGCAGCGCGGCGTCTTGATGATCGCAGGTGATGATACGAGCGAACTGCATGTACAGGTTGCGCGCGGCGTCGAAGACGGAGACATCGAAGGGGCGTACAGCCGCACGATTGTCAATGAAGTGGTCACCAATCGCCAATCGCTGCTGACCAACAACGCGCAGCTCGATGAACGCTATAAAGCGGGCGAAAGCATCATCTTGCGCGGTCTGCGCGCGATCATGTGTGTGCCGATGATCGTAAAAAACGGACGTTTGGTCGGTGTCATTTACTGCGATACGGCGCTTCGGTTTGGGGTATTTACCGAGTCGGATCATCGTTTGCTCGATGTCGTGGCAGGGCAAGCAGGTATCGCCATTGAAAATGCCCGTTTGTATCGCGTCGCTGTCGAAAAAGGGCGGCTCGACCGTGAATTACAAATGGCGCGTGAAATTCAAGAATCACTGCTGCCTCGCCGCATCCCAGATTTGACCGGCTATGAGGTCGCACCACGCTGGCGATCTGCACGCGAAGTCGCGGGTGACTTTTATGACCTGTTCGATCTCGGTGGTGACGCGATGGGCGTCGTCATCGCGGATGTCAGCGACAAAGGAGCGCCCGCAGCGCTGTTCATGGCATCGGCACGCAGCACCATTCGCAGTCACGCGTTCGCCGGGTTCTCTGCGCTTGACACACTGGCGCGTACCAATACATTGATGCTTGATGATGGTGAAGGCACGATGTTCGTCACGGTTTATTACAGCGTGCTTCAGCGGGGCGGGCTAACGTCGCACATTAATGCAGGACACAATCCGCCGCTTCATTATCAAAGTGCGTCGCATCATATTGAAACATTACCTATTGGTGGGCGTCCGATTGGCTGGTTTGCAGATAATCCACTGCGCGCGACCGAAATTCAATTGGCGGCAGGGGATATTCTGGTTTACTACACCGATGGTCTGACCGATGCTGAAAATATCGCGGGTGAAGCTTATGGAGTTGAGCGCTTAGCAGCGGTGCTGCTTAGCGCGAAAGATCTGTCAGCAGCGGAAATTCTTCAACAGATCGAATCGTCGGTCGATGCGTTTGTCTTAGATGCGCCCGTATTTGACGACCTCACATTGTGTGTGATCCGCTATACAGGACGTTGATATCCCAACTATCCCACTGAATATTTAAGAAAAGTGGGTTAAGTAAGGCATTGACACCCTAAGCGAGTGATTGTATCCTTCTTTTTACCGCGTTTCGCGGGACGCACCTTAACAACAGAGAAGTGAGCGCAGAAATTTAGCTTATAGCTAAGCGCAAAAAGAGAAACACAAAGGGACGAAGTCTCTAAGTGAAGGGCTGCTTTCGGGGAGCTCATTAACGGAGAGTTTGATCCTGGCTCAGGATGAACGCTGGCGGCGTGCCTAACACATGCAAGTCGAACGCTCCGCAAGGGGAGTGGCGCACGGGTGAGGAACACGTAGTTGACCTGCCTTCGAGAGGGG
>JBBRAA010000020.1:0-62128 GCA_038207205.1 Aggregatilineales bacterium | reverse complement strand
GGCGGGGGCTTTTAGCCCTAATGCTTACCAGACTCAGCCCGCAAGGGCTACGTTAGCGGTAAATACACAGGCACTTCGGAATGCCTCACTAGTTCCGAACGCTGCGGTGAACGATTAAACAGAATGCTTGGGAGCAACAGTGTCGTTCACACTAAACTACCGCATAACATTGTCGAGGTAAACTTTACCCCGCGCAAGCGGAGCAGGTTTGACCGTTTTCCACAGGTAACTTAAAAAACGGTCTCCCTTCGGGATACACCACTCAGACGGGTACACCTATAAGAAAAGGCAAGGCGCTATCCCTCCCCATGCCTAAAGGCAGGGGTATCTCGCGCCGATTTGATGAATAACCCGGTCAACGTCCTCCGCCCCGTGCCATTCACTCGCGTACTGATTTTGCTATTGGTTATACTGTGTGTCGTACAGATTGGCGCGGTAGTACGGTCGCTTACGCTTACACCTGAAGTGGCGGCACGTGTCCGTTTGAATCCAGCACTCGAATTGATCAGTGGGTTTTTGTGGGCGCTGAGTTTTGCGCTGGCAGCGTGGGCGCTGATGCGTCGATGGGGGCGGGCGCGCCGATGGGCAGTGCTGCTCGTGGTAGGTTTTGCAGGTTATTCGATTGCGCGGCTGATTATCTTCGCTGGAGCCGATTATGATCGGACGCGGAGCCCTTTTTTAGGATTATTGCTCATGTTGATTTTTTCCCTCGTTACCGTGATCCCTGTGATTTCCCACGTTATTTTTGGAGATAAGCGGCTATGACACTTGACCCGAAGATCGCTCAACTACGTGCGCTGCGCGAACAAAGCCGCGTGGGTGGTGGAGAAGAACGTATACAACGCCAGCACAATGCGGGACGAAATACCGCGCGTGAACGGCTGGATATTTTGCTTGATCCGGGCAGTTTTCGTGAGATCGATGCATTCGTGACGCATCGGTCGCGCGATTTTGGATTGGACAAACAGAAATTCTCCGGCGACAGCGTCGTCACCGGATGGGGGACGGTCAATGGTCGTCTCGTATATGTGTATTCACAAGATTTTACGGTAATGGGCGGCAGTTTGAGCGAAGTCCACGCCGAAAAGATTATCAAGATCATGGAAATGGCGATGAAAACCGGCGCGCCTGTCATCGGTCTGAATGATTCTGGTGGCGCACGTATTCAAGAAGGTGTGGTCAGTCTCGCCGGTTATGCAGATATTTTCTTGCGAAATACTCTGGCGAGCGGTGTTATCCCACAAATCAGTGTGATCATGGGTCCGTGTGCGGGCGGCGCGGTTTACAGCCCCGCGCTGACTGATTTCATTTTCATGGTCAAAGATACCAGTTATATGTTCATCACGGGACCCGATGTCGTCAAATCGGTGACGCATGAAGAAGTGACGTTTGAAGAATTAGGCGGCGCGAGCATCCATGCCACTAAGAGCGGCGTATGCCATATGGTGGGCGAAAACGAGACACAAACCCTGATGCTGGTGCGCGAAATGCTGACGTATTTGCCACAAAACAATATGGAAGACGCGCCCTTCGTCACTTCACAGGATGATCCACTGCGTGCCGATGCCGATCTCGATACAATTGTGCCCGATAATCCTAACAAGCCATACGACATAAAAGATGTGATTCATCGCGTGGTCGATGATGGTGTGTTCTACGAAATTCATGCTGAATTCGCGCAAAATATCGTCGTCGGCTTTGCACGTTTAGGCGGTCACGCCGTTGGCATCGTCGGCAACCAGCCTATGGTGTTAGCGGGCGTACTGGATATTCACGCGAGCGAAAAAGCAGCGCGCTTCATCCGTTTCTGCGACTGTTTTAACATCCCGATTGTCACGCTTGTCGATGTGCCCGGTTATATGCCCGGTACAGCACAAGAACACAACGGCATTATCACGAGCGGTGCCAAGCTGGTTTATGCATACTGCGAAGCGACGGTTCCAAAATTGACCGTGACCACGCGTAAAGCCTACGGAGGCGCGTACTGCGTGATGAGCAGCAAGCATATTCGCAGCGATTTGAACTTTGCGTGGCCTACTGCGGAAATCGCGGTGATGGGTCCTGAAGGCGCGGTCGAGATTATTTATCGGCGCGATTTGAAAGAATCAGAAGATTCAGCGACACTCAAAACGCATCTGGCGACCGAATATCGTGAAAAATTGGCGAATCCGTATATCGCCGCCGAACGCGGTTATATTGATGATGTGATCGAACCAAGCGAAACGCGCGCTCGTTTGATCAATGGGTTGGAAGTGCTGCAAAATAAGCGCGACAGTAACCCGCCGAAAAAACACGGCAATATTCCGTTGTAACCGGAAAGAGACTGAACATGGAATACGGACAACTGAAAAAGATCAACAAGATTTTGATCGCCAATCGCGGCGAGATCGCGGTGCGAATTATCCGCACGTGCCGTGATCTGGGCATTGCGACTGTCGCGGTCTATTCGGACGCGGATCGGTCGAGTTTACATGTGCGTTATGCCGATGAAGCGATTCATATTGGCGCGTCACCGCCGCGTGAGAGCTATTTACGTATCGATAAAATTCTCGAAGCGGCAAAAAGGACGGGCGCCGACGCGATTCATCCCGGCTATGGCTTTTTATCCGAACGCGAGGCGTTTGCACAAGCGGTTATTGATGACGGCGTGATTTTTATTGGTCCGCCGCCGAGTGCGATTGCGACCATGGGCGATAAACAGAGCGCTCGCGAAATGGTCAAAAAAGCGGGGGTTCCGGTTGTGCCGGGGACTGAACCCGGTTTGCGCGATGACGAACTGCTGGCGATTGCCGCGCAAATCGGAACGCCGTTGATCGTCAAGGCGTCGGCAGGCGGTGGTGGCAAAGGGATGCGCGTCGTGCGTGATCTGGTCGAGCTGCCGAATGCGTTGGCGATGGCACGGCGCGAAGCCGAAAGCGCGTTTGGCGATGGCACCGTTTACATCGAGAAATTGATCGAAGGCGCGCGCCATATCGAGTTTCAGATTTTGGCGGATATGCACGGCAATACGATTCATCTGGGCGAACGTGAATGCAGTATTCAGCGCCGCCACCAGAAATTGGTCGAAGAATCGCCAAGTACGTTTGTCGATCCCGATCTGCGTCGGCGTATGGGCGATATGGCGGTGCGGGCTGCGCAAGCGGTCGGCTATGTCAACGCGGGGACGATTGAATGTCTGGTCGATAAAGATAAAAACTTCTACTTTCTGGAGATGAATACGCGCTTGCAAGTCGAACATCCCGTGACTGAATTGGTAACGGGCGTCGATTTAGTCAAAGAGCAAATTCGTATTGCGCGTGGGCGGCGCATGGGACCGACCGAAAACGTGATGCAGCCAAAAGGCTGGGCCATCGAGTGCCGCATCAATGCTGAAGACCCGTACAACGGTTTTATTCCGTCGGTTGGCACGATTAGTACCTTAATCATCCCGACGGGACCCGGCGTACGTGTGGATAGCGGTGTGTACAGCGGTTATGAGATCACACCGTATTACGACAGCATGATCGCCAAGCTGATCACCTGGGGCGACGATCGTCCAGAGGCAATGCTGAGGATGCGGCGCGCGCTCGAAGAATACAAAATCATGGGCTTGCGCCATAACATCCCGTTTCATCAGAATTTGTTGAGCAGCTTCAACTTTATCGCGGGCAAAATCGATACCAAGTTCGTCGAAGAACGCTTCAGCATGGAAACCTACGAACAGCAGGCGACCGAGAAAGAGCTGGAAGCAGCGGCGATTGCGGCGACGTTGTTTGCGCATCGCAAGCGTCAGCTCGCGGGGCAGGTGGTCACACGCGGCGAACGTGATACCAGTAATTGGAAATGGATGAGCCGTTGGGAGCGTGTTCACCGATGAAATATATCACGATCATCAACGATAAAAAGTTTGAGATCGACATCGATAAGGATGGTCGTTTACTGGTCAACGGCGCGCCTGTGGATGTCGATTTTCGCGCGCTCGACAGCGCATTGTATTCAATGATCATGCAGGGCAACAGCTACGAATTGATGATTGAAGAACGCGATAACAGCGTCGAGATTTCGATGCATGGGCGTGTCTTGATCGGGCAAGTATTGGATGAACGCGCGCAGCTTTTGCTGACGCGGCGCGCAGGTACGACGGCGGGGTCGGGTGAACTATCGATCAAAGCGCCGATGCCTGGTCTGATTGTATCGATTTCGGTCAGCGAGGGCGAAACGGTCAAGCAGGGGCAAACTGTCGTCGTACTAGAAAGCATGAAGATGCAGAATGAACTGAAATCGCCTCGCGAAGGGGTCGTGCAGCGCATCAGCGTGCAGCCTGGACAGAGCGTCGAACAAAATAAACTGTTGATCACGCTGACATGAGTGTGTGAAAGACAGAACAAAAGAGTCAACGCAAAGGCGCAAACAAAGAAAGACGCAATACGTCGGGTCATGGCAGCGATGCAAAACATCTGCCATGACCTTAATTCTGGATTTTAGCGTGTGTAGACATAAACGAATTGCAAAATGTCTGAAAATTATAGAGCGGTTCGATACTTGCGCGTCTTCAGTATCGTGTGGGTCGTCGCGTTGATGATTTTCATCTTTATGGGGACGGCGCTCGTCCCGTTTCATGGTGATGAAGCGACGCAAATTTATATGAGCCGTGATTATGCATATCAGTTTCAAGCGCGCGATTTAAGCCTGATTCAGTTTCAAGAGCCGCCTGTCAGCGCCCAGGAACAAGCACTGCGCTTGCTCAATGGCACGGTCAATAAATATTTTATTGGACTCGCTTGGCATGTCAGCGGATTTGCAATCACCGATCTCAACGAGCAATGGGATTGGGGCGCGGAATGGGATTACAACGTCGCGACCAATCATATGCCAGCGACCGCACTGCTTCATGTGTCGCGGATTCCGTCGGCGTTGTTGATGGCGTTCGGGGTGATTCCATTGTTTTGGATCGGAGTCAGCGCGGGCGGGTGGACAGGTGGATTTGTCGCCACAGGGGTGTATGCGCTGCATCCAGCGCTGCTGGTGAATGGGCGGCGCGCGATGATGGAAGGCAGCATGATGGCGACAAGCCTGTTCACCGTTGCGGCGGGGATTTGGTTTATGCGTCGGCGGTCGCTGATGGCGGCGTTGAGCGTAGGCGCAGCGGCGGGGTTGGCGCTCGCCAGTAAACATACGTCGGTGTTCACGGTTGGCATTGTGGTGGGCGTGTGTGCGATTTATACGCTGTGGTTGATGTACAGGCGGCGCGAGTCGGTGAAGCTGATCGCTTATGGGGCACTATCGATTGCTGTCATGCTGATTCTGTTCTTAATGCTGAATCCGGCATGGTGGAGCGACCCCGCCGCGCGACTATCCGACGTGCTATCGGCGCGCACCACCCTGCTCGATCTTCAGACGAATATGTTTGGTGCTTATACAACCTTCAATGAGCGGGTTACAGGCTTGTTTCGCTCTACGTTCGTGGGCACGCCTCAATATTTTGAAGTGCCTGCGTGGGCAACGTATCCTGTATCGACAGCGCAGATCAGCGCGTACGACTCCTCGGTGATGCGCGGCTTTTCGTGGTTCGATTCGACGGTGGGTGGTGTCGTTTTGGTGGTATTGACGATCTTGGGCGCGGTGGCGTTATTGATCGATAAAAAGCGACTGTTTATGGTACGCGCACTGATCGTGATGTGGGCGCTTGGCACGATCGTGATCACATTTGGATTGACCCCACTCGCGTGGCATCGCTACTACGTGCCCGCCATTCTGGGCATGATCGTATTGGTAAGCGTGGGCGTTTCGACAATGACACGAAGCATACTTGCGCGGGGGAAGGTCTCGCACCTGCCCCCTACGGTTGAAGCATTGACCTAAAGGGCAGCGATGGCAGTTGCGAGCTGACGTTGAACCGTCTTCGTATTGAAGTGTTTCCACACATCGCTCACTTGTACATGCAGGGTTTCTTCTTCGGCGCGTAGTGATTCAATATACGCGTCGAGTGCGATACGGCTGCTTTCGTCGAGTTCAGGCAGCAGCTCGCACAACCGTTCCTGTGCGACATGCAGGTCGTTCATACGACCGAGATGATCCTGGATCGCTTTCAATTCGACGATAAAGTCCTTGATCGACGTACCCATGACATCGGAAAACAGCGAAACCAAATAACGCAACCGTTTGAACTCAATACGCAGTGCGTGCAGCGCGTTGGCGTCAGCATCCGCGATCAGGCTGTCGTAGGCGCGCACGGTACCAAGATGATCATAGATCAACGATGGAAGCAGGTGGCGTACTTGTGAGGGCTGAATATCTTCAGGATCGATGGGACGCGCTGAAGGCGCGCGTTCGGTCATCAAAAATTGTGCGTAAGCCTGTGTGAAACGGCGGTAATCGGATTTGTTCAGCGTCCGGTTCAAGACCTGGCGGGCATACCCACGATCCTGGTCGAGTCGGTCGATGATGAGTTGAATACCCGCGCGATTTTCTTCTTCGAGTGTCGCCTGATAAGTTTGTAAATTGTCGATTAGCACGTCGAGATCGCGTACGCTGCCTAAAACGCGCGCGATTTTGCGTAAACTGCGCATATGCGGACTGATAGTTTTCGCCTTGTAATAATTGCTCAACAGACTGAGCGCGCTGCGCATTCGTCGGGTTGCGACACGCATATCATGGACATGTTCGATGTCCTCACCCTTGCGGCTGCCAGCTTCATGTTCGAGCATGGTGATAAAATCGGGCAGCAGTGCCCTGCGTCCAGCTTCTGCCATAGTATTTTCGGGCGCGAGCGGCTGCAACTGGGGACGCAGCGTTTCGATGAGTTCGTGAGAGCTCGGCATATTCATATTCACCTTTATTTATGATTTTCACAGATACAGGTATATTTTAACCAATAAACTTCAAAATTTAAAGTGTGGTTAATAAACCAGGTTTGAAAATAGTATGGAAATTAGAATTGAAGCTGCTCCAGGATCGCGCGGAAAAAATCGAACACCGTCAAGTTTGGGCTTTCGATGATCGTCCGCAATCCATTATTGACCACCGCCCATTGATAAATCTGAATCGCCAACAACAATGGGATGCCCAAACTGACGACGCGAATCGGCAGGCGCGCCACAGTCACAGAGACGGGTGTTTCGCTGATTTCGGTCAATTCCTGACGCTCGGTCATGACTTGAAGGCGCTGTAAATTAACCGCTTCGCGCAGGTTACTCACCTGCATGTAGCGGTACAGCGTATCGAAATTTTGCATCAAATCGAAGTTGTTTTCTCCAGCCCGCGCTTGTGACCATGTCCGGTCGAGTTGGCTAGTTTGACGATTGACCTCATCGAGACGTCGTTCGACCGCTAAAAGCTGAATATTCAGCCGTTCAGCTTCGCGTTCGCGCCATGCCTTTTGTCCACGCCCATAAGGAATACGGATGAACAAAAGATACTGGATGTACAAGAGGACAAGCGGAATAACGATGTTGTATGCCAGAATGCGTCCTAAATCCTGCGGGATTTGTGGCAAGCGTCCTTCGGTGAAAACTTGTGTGAAGATGACGAACAGATAAAACGTGATATTGAGAATGATGACAAAGCCAATCGGCAGTCGCCCGACCATGCTATCGCGTTCTTTCGCCGAAAGTGTCGGGCGGCTTAAAACATAGCCATAAAACGAGAGCAAAATCAGATTGCCAATGAAAAACGGCAGCGCGGATAAGAAAGCGAGCGCTTGCTCGGAAGTTTCCAGTAACGCACTCGCGCCGACGAGCAGTTGATTGCGCAGCACATCGATAACGCCGCCGGAGTCGCCTAAAATAAGCAGGTATGCCGGTACTGCGGTCGCCATCAGGCTGACCAATAACAGCAAGTCCATATCCGAGATTGAACGCAGTGACTTTCCAATCCGCGCTGGCAAACGATCGAGCAAAGTGTCCGGCAAGAAGCGTTGTCGAACGCCACGCCGCCCGGTATAAACCAACAAGATGCCGACTGCAATCACCAGCCAAATCACTGGCGCGAGCGAGAGGACTGTTAAATCGATAGTCTCGCTGCCCAACAAACCGGCGGTGCGCGGGTCGGCACGATTGACCAAACGGCGTACGATGACCAACGACGTGACGACAAGCGCAATCGGTGATATTAAGCGGGCGAGGCGCAGCCAAACGCGATCGTGACTCAAAATGTCGTTGGCAGATTGAAACCACATCAACTGAATGAGAATATAAAAGCCGCTGACCGCACTACCAACGCCGATGATGTAGGCGATGTTCACCTGTGTGGTGAATAAATCGGGCTGCGCCAGGCGCGCCAGATACGTTCCGCCGAATGTGGCTAACAGTGCTGCCGCGATCGCCTCGTTGTTGGCGATCAACAACTGTTCCCAGATTGGGATGCGCGTACTGAAAGTGGCAAATCCGCGCCGTGTCAAAATCAACAGCGAGCGTATCATCATAATGGTGATAGCGATCAGCGAGATCGAAAGCGTATAGTAATAGGTGCTGCTTTTTCCGGTCGGTTCTGTATTGGGGATCAGACGGATCAAATTGATCCAGATCACACCGTACACCCAAAATAAGATGACGTGTGTAGCGTGACGGCGGTTGAAGGGGATGCCCATGACACGCTTCCCAATGGGGGGGATCAAAAGCAGCACCAGCAAAAGCAAGCTCGCGCCGAAAAATAACGCCTCTACGTGGTCGCGTTGGGTGACTTGCAGCGCGGTATATGCGACACCGATAATCAGTAAAACCGGCATCAACAAACGGTCGAACGGCGTATCGGCGTCGGCAGTTTTGACGGCGCGCAAAATTTGTTGGGTAGCGAGCTTGAGTTCAGCCATTGTTACGACTTTTCGGTTATTGTTTACCAAACCATACGGGAAATGTGTCGGCTTTGCAATTGTACGGTGGGCTATAATGAGGATGTCGTTGGACATTTGGAGTCTAAAATGACTTTTGATCGCTCGAAATTAGATGATCTTGCTCGTGCAAAAGCAGAGTGGGACGCCAAGACGCTCAAAAAAACGCTGGATAAAATGCCGGAACGTCGCGCATCGTTCGTTACGCAGTCGAGCGAGCCGATCAATCGTGTGTATACGCCGCTGGACATCAGCGACCATGATTACGCGGCTGACAGCGGTTTGCCAGGAGAATACCCGTTTACACGCGGCGTTCATGCAAGCGGACATCGCGGCAGGCTGTGGACGATGCGCATGTTCGCCGGCTTTGGCACGGCAGAGGAGACCAACGCGCGCTATAAATATTTGCTCGAACAAGGCAATATGGGTTTGTCGGTCGCGTTCGATCTCGCCACATTGATGGGTTATGACACCGATGCGCCAGAAGCATTGGGTGAATTCGGCAAGTGCGGCGTCGCGGTCAGTTCACTCCAGGATATGGAATTGTTGATGGATGGGATTCCGTTGGGGGATGTCAGCACCAGCATGACGATCAACAGTCCCGCGCCGATTTTGTGGGCATTCTATATTGCCGCCGCCGAAAAACAGGGTGTGCCGATGGCGAACTTGCGCGGTACGCTGCAAAACGACATTCTGAAAGAGTATATCGCCCAAAAAGAGTTCATCTTTCCGCCTGCGCCGTCGATGCGGCTGGTGACGGATACGATTGAGTTCGGCACGCGCCACATGCCGCACTGGAACACGATCAGCATCAGCGGCTATCACATCCGCGAAGCGGGCAGCACCGCTGTGCAAGAACTTGCGTTTACACTGGCGGACGGCTTGGAGTATGTGCGCTGGGCATTAGCACGCGGCTTGGATATCGACGAATTTGCGCCGCGTTTGAGTTTCTTCTTCAATGTGCATAACGATTTTTTCGAAGAGATTGCCAAACTGCGCGCTGCGCGACGAATTTGGGCGCGCGAGATGCGCGAAACGTTTGGCGCGCGCGATCCGCGTTCATGGTTGATGCGCTTTCACACGCAGACGGCTGGAGTCAGTTTGACGGCACAGCAGCCCGAAAATAATCTGGTTCGCACCGCGATTCAGGCTTTGGCGGCGGTATTAGGTGGCACGCAAAGTTTGCATACCAACAGTATGGACGAAGCGCTGGCGCTGCCAAGTGAGCACGCGGTGACGCTGGCATTACGCACACAGCAAATCATCGCGGAAGAAACGGGCGTAACCAATACGATTGATCCGCTTGGCGGCAGTTATTTTGTCGAAGCACTGACCGACCAGATCGAAGCCGCCGTCTATGACTATTTCCGGCGCATCGATGAGATCGGCGGGGTGCTGCCCGCTATCGAGTCAGGTTTCTTCCAAACCGAAATCTCGGACGCCAGCTACCGACATCAACGCGAAGTCGATACAAACGAGCGCGTGATCGTCGGCGTCAATGGCTATGTGAGTGGTGACCCGCCTGCGATCCCAATTCTGGCGATGGATCCGCGCGGCTTTGAACGGCAGGTTGCGCGTTTACAGAATCTGCGCCGCGACCGTGATAACGAGCATGTGACGATGGCGCTGAATGCATTGCGCGCAGCGTGCGAAGGGACGGACAATACAATGCCCTACATCATTGAGGCGGCGAAAGCCTACGCGACACTCGGTGAGATCATCGATGTCATGCGCGAGACGTTCGGCGTGTATCAAGAACCAGCGTTCATTTAGTCATGCGCGATTTAACGGGAAAAGTCGTGTTGATCACGGGGGCATCGTCGGGGATCGGCGCGGCAGTGGCGGTCGCGTTCGCTCAACGCGGTGTCAATGTGGTGGCGACTGCCCGCGATGCCAAACGCTTAGGCGATCTGCAATCGCAAATCGCCGCACTGCCGACGCCACACGGTGATTTGTTGACGATCAGCGCTGACGTGCGCGCAGCGATGGCGATGCAGCACACCGTCGCGGAGACAATCGCGCGTTTTGGGCGGTTGGATATTTTGATCGCCAACGCGGGTATTGGTCAGCGCGGCAGCTTGATTGATACGAGCTGGGACGATCTTGATGCGGTGCTGCGTACCAATATTGACGGGGTGCTGCACAGCGTGCGCGCGGCAGTCCCGGCGATGCGCGCGCACGGCGGCGGTCATATCGTCGTCGTTTCGTCGGTGGTCGCCAACATGATCACGCCGTATACGGCGATTTATAGCGCCAGCAAAGCCGCCGTCAGCAGTTTGGCGCGCGCGCTGCGCTACGAACTCGAAGCAGATCACATCGGTGTCAGCGATATTTTGGTCGGGCGCACGGCGACCGCATTCAACGAGCGGCGGCTCGGCGCGAGCGGCTATGCTGGACGCGCGCCGCGTTTGCCGATCATGACGCCGGAATTTGTCGCAGACGGCATCGTGCGCGCGGTCGAACACAATCAAGCGACGGTGACTCTCCGCTGGTTTGATCGGCTCATTGTATGGGCGGCGGCATTGCTGCCGTATATGATTGCAAGACAAGCGGCAAAGCAGTATAAAATATGAATCTGCTCTCTCAAATTTGTAGCGCCGCGTATATTATCCGACAGCGCTAAAAAAGATATAGGCTCGACTTCGACCTGATGCGGGGACATCAGCAGTTCTGGAAAAAGCAGGTGGATAAGCACAGGTCGTTTCACGATTATAATGGCTGAAATTTTGCTTCGATCAGCCGAAATCCGTGCGAATAATCGGCAAACTGAAGTTTTAAATGCCACCCGTTTTGGATCATCACCAGAATCAGAATTTTACACCTCCGCGTTGATGCGGCGATATTCATAGAGGTTTAATAACGTGTCTGCAAAACTCAATTCGATGCGCTTGCTCGAACAGCACAAAATTCCGTATGAAGTCGTCGAATTCAGCGACGAACTTCGCGATGCCGAAGAAATTGCCGAAGTATTAGGGATGCTGCCCGATTTGGTCTATAAGACGTTGGTCGTACAAGCCGAAGGCAACCCCAAGCCGTTTCTCGTCTTGATCGCATCCGACCGTAAGCTCGATTTGAAGCGGATAGCAGCCATGGCAGGTGAGAAAAAAGTGCGAATGGCAGCGCACAAAGATGCCGAAGCGCTGACCGGACTCAAAGTTGGCGGGATCAGCGCGTTGGCGTTGACGCACAAAAATTGGACGGTATTTCTCGACCAACCCGCGACTGAACACCAGCATATTCTGGTGAGCGCGGGGCAGCGTGGGCTTGATCTGCGTGTGCCGACGATGGCATTGATCGGAATTTTGCGTCCGCGATTAGGCGATATCACCCTGCCCAAAGACGACGAAAGCGCCGATTAGCGCGAGAGAAATTTCGCCATACGGAAATAGTCTTCGTTGATAGGGCGCAGCTTGCTCACTGCTTCTTCTAATGCTATCGTTTCCATTTTTCGACCGGAAAGTGCGACCATGACGCCCGATACACCGGCGTGGATCAGTTCGACTGATTTGACGCCCATGCGTGTCGCCAACAAGCGGTCGAAGGCAGATGGTTTACCGCCGCGCTGGATGTGTCCCAGAATCGTCAGGCGGATTTCGAAGCCTACATTCGGGTCTTGGTTGAGATAATCCATCAGCGCGTTGGCGCTGTACGACGCACCTTCTGCGATCACGGCAATCGCGTGCGACTTGCCGCGCACGTAGGCATCTTCCAGCGATTTGGCGATCTCTTGCAGCGTCGGTTCGTGTTCGGGGGTGATCACAATTTCGGCGCCGCCCAGAATGCTGCTCATGAGTGCGAGATAGCCACTGCCGCGCCCCATTGTTTCGATGATGAATGCGCGTTGATGTGACGACGCGGTGTCGCGTAAACGGTCGAGCGCATCAAGAATGGTGTTGAGCGCGGTATCGACGCCAATTGCCATATCCGTGCCGAAAATGTCGTTATCGATGCTGCCAGGAATGCCAATAACAGGGAAACCCATCTCGTGCAGCCTGAGTGCGCCCGTCAAACTGCCGTTGCCACCGATGACCACCAGCGCCTCGATGTTGTGTTCGTTCAGACGCCGCAAGCCTTTTTTCTGACCTTGCGCGTTCTTAAATTCTTCATTGCGCGAGGTTTGCAGAATGGTGCCGCCGCGCTGCAAAATACCGCTCACTTCAATGCTGGTTAACAAGTTGAAATCACCGCTCAATAAGCCTGTATAGGCTTGTCGGATTCCGAACACTTCGTAACCTAGTTCCATGCCCGTGCGCACTATAGCGCGGATGGCGGCATTCATTCCCGGCGAGTCGCCGCCGCTTGTCATGACTGCGATCCGTTTCATGAGCAGTGACCGATCCTGTTCAGTGTGATTTAGCCTGATTGATTGTAGCGTACCGTTCAGCGAAGGCAACCGTTCACAGCCGCACTTCGACGCCGGAAATCGTACTTAGATCGTCGATCAGTTTATCGGTGATCTGCGTCGTCCACGAAAAATCGTAAGGGAGTTCGCTGCCATCGCGCGCGACGAGGATCATCTCGACACGGTCGCTGCCAAACGTGCTGCGTAAGCAATTTTCGACACGCTTGAAGCGGCGAATTTCATTATCACCACGTTTGAAAAAGACGATCAGCGTGCGCGGCGGTGCGCTGATGGCTGCGCCGCCAAACAGATCATCGGGCATATCGAAATCGGGTGATCGTTGTAAACCACTCTCATCACTCTCCGATGGCAACCATTCGGGAAAAGCGGGCGGCTCGTTCATGACGATGACCACATCACCGTTCGATCCGGCGCTTTGCATTCCGTCGTTGGGTGTGTTAACCGCCGCGTTATCGGTACCGATCATCCACGCAGCATGGGCGTTATACTCAAGCGGCGCTTCGGCGCTGGCGACATTATCAAACTGTGTACGCACATTGTCGGCTATGATTTGCCAATCGCCGCGTTTACGATCGGCTCTGCCGACGAACAAGTAAACTTTGCCTTCTTCAAGCAAGTCTTCAAACTTCCCCCAACTACGTGGAAAAAAGACGGTCTCCATCGTGCCGTAGCGGTCTTCAAGGGTGACGACACACATCATGTCTTTGGATTTGGTGGCGACTTTCCGCAGCCCTGATACCAA
Organism: Aggregatilineales bacterium; assembly: GCA_038207205.1. GTDB lineage: Bacteria > Chloroflexota > Anaerolineae > Aggregatilineales > Phototrophicaceae > Flexifilum. The sequence continues at coordinate 48,217 of JBBRAA010000020.1, read as the reverse complement.
ACCGACGACCTGTACAGCCGTATCGTTTTTGGCGTCGTCCCACGCCTTGATGTCAGCGGTGGTGCTTAAATGGCTGGTTACGCTCAACTGTTCCATCATGCGGTCAATCGGGTGCTGGGTGACATAAATGCCGAGCAGATCTTTCTCCCAATCGAGAATTTCTCGCAGCGGCGCTTCTTCGACTTTCGGCAGATTGTCGAGCAAATTCTGTTGTGAATTATCAGCAGCATCCCCGAACAAACTGGATTGACCGACTTCTTTTGCTTTGTGATGTTCGATACTGTAACTGATGATACGGTCGAGTGCCTGGAGTAACTGCGGGCGTGTTCCCATATCGTCGAACGCGCCGACTTTGATCAGGCTTTCGAGCGTGCGCTTGCCAACAGGGCGCAAGTCGTTGCGGCGGCAAAAATCTTCGAGATTGGCGTACACGCCATGCTTTTCGCGTTCGTGGATGAGCGGCGTCACGGCAGCGATGCCGACATTTTTCACCGCCGCCATGCCGAAGCGAATACCACGCTGTCCGCTCTCCAAGTTTTGAATGTCGAAATCGAGCGAGCTGTAATTGATGTTGGGCGCGAGCAGGGGTAATCCTTGACGACGGCAATCGTCGAGCAGCACCGCCATTTTGTCTGGTGCGTCGAAATAGACCGACAAAAGCGCCGCCATATATTCGGCGGCGTAATGCGCTTTGAGGAAGCCGGTTTGTACGGTGATAACAGCGTAATCGGCGGCATGTGACTTATTAAAGCCGTAATTAGCAAAAAATTCTATCTCGTCAAATATCGCTTCTGCGATTGGCACCGTGATCGTGGGGTCAAGTTTGGGACCGCGTTCGACGAAGATCGACTTATGCTTGAGCAGGTCCTCTTTTTTCTTCTTAGAGACGGCACGGCGCATCAAATCTGCTTCGCCTAACGGATAGCCAAACAATTCGCTGGCGACCTGCATGATTTGTTCTTGATAAACGAGAATCCCGTAGGTTTCTGCGAGGATTTTTTCCATCTTCGGATGGTGATAATGTACTTCTTTTGTGCCGTGCATACGCGCATTGAAGTCTGGGATGTAGTCCATTGGACCCGGACGATACAACGAGACCGCCGCGATGATATGTTCGAACAGTGTCGGGCGCATCTCGCGGAGCATTTGCTGCATCCCCGAACTTTCTACCTGAAAGACGCCGACGGTTTCGCCACGCCCGATCATTTCGAAGGTGAGACGCAGCATTTCGTTCAATGCCGGGTCGTCCGTTGGGCGATACGGGATATTATCCATCGAATACACGACGCCATGATGTTTTTCGATCAAGTCGCACGCGCGGCGCATGATCGTCAGCGTCGATAAGCCCAAAAAGTCAACTTTGAGTAAGCCAATCGATTCGCACGTTTCCATCGGGAATTGTGTGACCTGGCTGAGCGAAATTGCATCGCCGCTTGTATCGTCGTCGCTTTTATTCTTGTTGGCTTTTTCTTTGGTCGGGCGGTGGAGTGGCACGTACGCCTCAAGCGGCACATCCGAGATGATAACGCCCGCCGCGTGTGTCGAGGCGTGGCGTGTCACACCTTGCAGCTTCGCCGCTGTATCGATAACCTGACGGACAGCCGAGTCGGTTTTGTACAGCTTTTCCAGTTCGGGGTTATCGCTAACGTATTCATGAACCTTTTTTGGTTTTGGCTCGGTCGGGATCATGTTAGCGACCTGATTAACCACGCTCAAATCGAGATTGAGCGCGCGTCCCACGTCACGGATCGCCGCCTTTGCACCCATTGTTCCAAACGTGATAATCGCCGCGACTTTATCGTCGCCATATTTACGCACCGCATAGCTGATCAGTTCAGCACGGCGGTCGTCGGGGAAATCCATATCGATGTCGGGCATCGAGACACGACCAGGATTCAAAAAGCGTTCGAACAGCAAATTGTTTTGAATCGGGTCGATATTGGTGATGCCGAGACAATATGCCGTTACGCAGCCCGCGCCCGAACCGCGCACGTTCCACCAAATATCGGCGACGCGCGCGTATTCGCACAAATCCCACACGATCAAGAAGTACGTGTTGAACCCCATCTCGCCGATGACACGCAGTTCATAATCGAGCCGTTCCTGGAGTACGGGATCAGAGTCAACGGCATCACCGTAGCGCCAACGCAATCCAAGCTCCGCAAGAAAGCGTAAGTACGTGGTGTCATTATGATGATCTGGCACGGGGAAAATCGGCAGATGATACTGTTTTTTGTCGAGATTGATCTCGCACATCTCTGCGATGGCGAGCGAATTCTTTAACGGTTCACCATCGTTGATGTCGCCAAACCATTCCCACATCCTGGGCTGGTCGATCAGGTAATAGCTGTTGTCGGACATGCTCAAGCGGTTGGTATCGGTTTTTAGCGCGCCCGATTGGATGCACAGCAGCGTATCGTGCGCCTCATAATCGTCCGCCAGCACATAGTGGACGTCGGCGGTCGCTACCAGACGCAAGTTATCGCGCTTTGCCGTCTCGATCAACCATTGATTGACGGGTTTGAGGTCTTCAATTTCGTGCTGTTGCAGTTCGAGGTAGAAATGATCGCGCCCGAAAATCTGCACGTAATCATCGATGCGCTCACGGGCTAGATCGGTTTGCCCGTTCATGACCAGATGCGGAATTTCGGCGGCGAGACAGCCAGATGTCGTGACGATACCGTCTTTATGCGCGCGCAAAAATTCTTTATCGATACGTGGACGGTAATAATAGCCTTGAAGCTGCGCGGCGCTGGCGATTTTAAGCAGATTTTGATAACCAGCATTGTTTTGGGCGAGCATGAGCAGGTGAAACGGCTTGGAGTCATAGCGCGCTTCTTTGTCGGTCATGCGGCGCGGCGCGAGATAACCTTCCATGCCCAGGATCGGCTGGATACCGGCTTTCTTGGCAGCGCGGTAAAAATCCATAACGCCGAACATCGTGCCATGATCAGTGATCGCCAATGAAGGCATTCCCAATGCTTTGGCGCGGTCAATCAGTTTATTGATGTCGCTTAAACCATCCAGCAGCGAAAATTCGGTGTGGACGTGGAGGTGTACAAATGGATTTTCTGACATCGCTCAGTATGAAAATAATCACTTACAGATTTTAGGGATTATACACCCGCTTAGCACAATTGTACGGGAATTTAATCATGCTTGTTTGCACGTATCCGTTATAATGACGCTATCTTTGAGTAAGCGGGGCGTCATCAAAACACGCCGTTAGCAATGGGTTGCCAAGCGTAAAATTATGCCAGAACTACCAGAAGTCGAAACAGTAGTGCGCGGACTGCGCCAACCGTTGATCGGGCGGCAAATTCAAGCGGTGTGGAGCGATTGGAGTAAGGCGATTCGCTACCCTGATCCGCTCGTGTTCGAAGCGCGGCTGCGCGGTCAAACTGTACGGGCGGTCGAACGCCGCGCCAAGTATATTTTGGTGCAACTCGACCATGGTATTTTGGTCGTGCATTTGAAAATGACCGGACGTTTATACGTCGTACCGGATGACGCCAACAACCCATCCGATAAATGGGTGCATGTTCGCTTTCAACTTGATGGCGGGCAGCAGCTGCGCTTTTCAGATTCGCGCAAATTCGGATTTGTTTCGCTCGTCAATGATATTGCCGAACTTGCACCGTCACTGGGTCCCGAACCGCTGTCGGACTTGTTCACGATTGAGGGGTTTGAAGTCGCACTGGCAAGGCATCATAAAAGCATTAAAGCACTGCTTTTGGATCAAGCATTTCTCGCTGGAGTCGGCAATATTTACGCCGACGAATCGCTGCACATGGCGAAAATTCATCCTGTGCGCGCTGCCAACAGCCTGACTGCCGACGAAATGCGCCGTCTGCATGAAGCCATACGCATTGTTCTTGCGCAAGGAATAGAACGCGAAGGCGCGAGTATTAACTGGTATCGCAAACCAGACGGCACAAGCGGTGACGCACAAAATCACTTTTCCGTTTATGATCGCACTGACCAACCCTGTTTGAGCTGCGGAAGCGCGATTGAAAAAATTCGCGTCGCCCAGCGCGGTACGCATTTTTGTCCGGTTTGTCAGCCTTCACCGCAGCTCGCTTCAAAATAATGCGAAAGGGATAACAGTGGATAGCGGCTTTGAACAATTTTTCTCACAAATTCCAACGGGTCTGATCATCATGCTTTGTGGGTCAGGCATTGTGCTGATCGTATCGGTGATCGCTATGATCAGCGCGCGCAATCGTCGTATGCAAACCGCGCTGATGGCGATGCAGGCTCAGCCGTATTCGATACCCGCCGCGCGCCGACCTATGGTGACATCTATGAGCAACGCCTTACCGAGTGACTACGACGATATGCCAGATGTCGATTCGCTGCTGAACACCGATACACTGACGACGGAAGTCCCCGCGGTACGGATGGCGCGCAGTGGTACGTTTAGCGTGCGCACAGTCGATGGCGAAACGCTGGAAACGGTCGAAGTGCTGACAGTGCTGCGCGACGTTACGGATGGTGGTTTGCTGATTCAGATTGGCGATCAAATCGTGCGTAATCCGCCTGCGTTGGCGGATAGTGAATTCAAGCGGCGCTTCAACGGTACGATTAGCGAACTGGCAAAATCATTGAGTATTCCCAAGCCCGCTGCGATACCTGCTCCGCGTCCTGCACCCGCAGTCGTCGTGACGAACACGGATCCTTTGAGCGAACCATCGCTCGATGATTTGACCGATTTGCCTGTACAATTGCCCAACGAACCGACACGCAGCACGAATACGACGCGTGCTGTCGGCGTTGCGCCCGGCGACCTGCCCAACTTTACGCTCTCCGAAACGCCGATGAATGCCAAGCCACTACGCCGTGTACCGAAGCCGACGGGCGAACCGATCCCCGAAATCAATGTCGGCGGTTCTGTCGAAGCCTACTTGCAGCATCGCTTATCGCTGACACCAGAGTTCGCCGGGCGAAGCATTCATATTCGGACTTCGCCTAAAGGCGGGATCGTCATCGATGTGGAGGGCAAGCAGTACGAGGCGGTCGGCGATATTGAAGACATCGACGCCAAACTATTTTTAGCAGAGACCATCGAAGAATGGCAGTCACGCCAGTGATCGATACTCAAGCATATGGTTCTGGGACGGGCTTGATCACCCCACGCCCTTTTTCGTCAAGCGAAAATCGTCCCATCGGGCGACGGGTATCATGTGGAAAGACCAGCAGCGCATTGGTCTTTAGCGCCCACGCCTGCCAGATACGCTTGGTTTCGAGCGTGACCAACGGCTCAACGTCGTAGGCTGTCATCCAGCCCAGACGTTCGAAATGGATGGCATAACTTGCTAAATCGCATACAAACATCAGGGCTTGTCCGCCGTTTTCGATGATCACACTCATATGTCCGGGGGTGTGCCCAGGCGTGACGACCCCGCGAACGCCCGGTAGCAATTCGGTATCGCCATCGAGTAAGCGCATGTGACCACTTTCGACGAGCGGGACATAATTATCTTCTAAATAGGTAGCACGGGTGCGTTCGTTGGGGTGAGTCGCGTCGTGATATTCGCGGCGCTGCACGACGTATTCGGCATTGGGGTAAGTTGGCACAAGCTGTCCAGCAGCATCATGCATGATATTGCCGCCTGCATGATCGCCATGTAAGTGCGTGTCGATGACGAGATGAATATCATGGCGGTCAATGCCCAAGCGACCGAGCGCACCCGTGACGCCGCCTGACGACCGATCGATAAACCAGTTGAGCATTTGTTTGTCGGGGATTTCACCGTAACCGACATCGACAAGGATGTTTTTATCAGGCGTTTGGATCAACAACGCATGATACGCCATGGGAACGCGGTTGTTGTCGTCGTGCGGCATCATCGTGCTCCACAGTGCGCGCGGGACGAGCCCGAATACGCCGCCCGCGTCCATTTGAGCGACAGCATCATTGATCAAATGCACGCGAAACTCGCCCACCCAAAACATGGCTACACCGTATCCAACTGTGCTAACAGCGCCGCGCGTTGATCCACTGGGAGAAATGCCGCGTTCGCCGCGTTGATTTGCAACTGTTTGATGATATCGAACGACAAGCCTTGATATTGAATGACCTGTGCGAGCTGCTCGCTCAACGTGATGTTACTGATCAACGGGTCGTCGGTGTTGACGGTGATGTTCAGTCCTCCCTGCAACATCCGCCGCAGCGGGTGGTCTTCCAGTCGCGCGACGACGCCGCTATCGACGTTGCTGGTTGGGCACACTTCGAATACGGTGCCACGCGCTGCCAGTTGCTCGACCAACGCCATATCTTCGATCACACGGATGCCATGCCCAATGCGATCCGCTTTAATCGTTTCGACCGATTGGCGTATGCTGTCGCTGCCCATCCATTCACCCGCGTGGACAGTGACGCCCAAGCCTTCGCGTTTGGCGCGTTCAAAAACGCTTTCAAACGGAATGCAAGGAAAACCATCCTCTTGTCCGGCAAGGTCAATGCCAACCACGCCTTCATTTCGATAGGCGAGCGCGGCTTCGATGACGGCTTCGCCAATCGCGACACTTTCATGACGGTTCATCGAGACGATCAGCCGGACCTGAATACCGAGTTCTGCTGCTGCTTTTTGCGATGCCTGGCACACCCACGCAACAACCTCGCCATATTCGCACCCCATGATGTTGTTGAGCGCCTGGGGTGTAAAGCGGAGTTCCATATAGCGGATGTTATCGGCGGCGGCATCAGCGACGATTTCGCGCGTCACGCGTTGAATGATGGTTTTTGAACGAAAAAACTGGCGGATAAAGCGAAACTTGCCGAGAAATTCTGCCCATGTGCGCGGTGTATCTGGCATAATCTGCACATAGGGGCGCATCGATTCCAAATCATATGCTGGAATCGGTAAACAATATTCGCGTGCAATATCGCACAATGTTTGCAAACGCCATGAGCCTTCTAGATGACGATGCAGTTCGATTTTGGGAAGAGTCTGAATGTGAGCGTCCATATAAGTAGTGTATAAGCATCAATCGCGTTCTGCCAATAACCAACTCCAATAATGCCATGAGAAAATGACGCCGAGGGTAATACCGAGCGCCGGCAAACCGTTGTACAACATGACCCATCCGAATGAAACAGGCACCTCGCCAAGTGGGATCAGCCCAAAGACCAGGTTGAGTGCGCGCACGACAGCACTGGTCAACAAGAGAGCGGCAGCGATGAAGAAGCCGATGAACTGAGGTTTGGCGCGCGTCGCGCTGCCTAATCGGCGGCTGATTAAGCCCAGCACCAGCAGCGCCGCCGCGATACCTATCTGTCCAAAGATTTCCAACCACGGCGTGATCATCATGGGGTTTTGGTCGGGCGACTGCCGCGCATCATTTGACGAACAAGCGAAATTGAAAGCACGATCAGAATAACGCCAGCCGCCGCTGTGAGCAGGTCACCCAGAATATCGCCCGCCACTTGATCAACGCCGGCGAAACGAACGGCTGCCATGCCAAAGAGTATGCCCGGCAGCACGAACCAGCGAAAGTGCGTACGTTCTTGAAATGAGCGTTGGTAGAAACGTGCGATCAAAAGCAAAAACACGAGTAAAGCCGCCAGCGCAAACCACGAATAAAGCAGCAGCAGTTGACTCAGTTCGACAGCGGTCATGGGCGACTGCAACTCCTTACCCGTGAAGCCTATAAAATCAGCGCATGTGCTGGGTAGTCAGGCGAATGACATAACGAATCGCTTGCAGTCGCACCTGTTTATCATCGCACGCTTGCAGAAAGCGCTGGATTCTGGCGCGCATTTGGGCGTCGGTCGTCAACATATACGCTTTCGTACCAGAAACCAGTCGGATGTTAAGCGCACCAGCGTCAACGAGTGCGTCAAGCTGGCGTTCTACATCGCGCGTTTCGCGGCTGCTAAAGTGCGCAATGGTCTGGGCGGGGTCAATCGCGTGCGGATTATCGTTGAAAAAACGAATCAAGTCCCATTTGACGAGCGAGTCGGCAATCGTTTCCAGAAACGTCACGATGTCGGGGTCTAAGTGATCTTCGGTCTGTGACGCTGTACTGATAGTGGTCATGCGTATTTCTAGCTCCCGTTTGCTGAACGGATTTTCAAAACAACGACGATAAAGGCGAGATCGATGCGTTTTTACGTCGATATCGCCTGTGGTTTCGGTCACGATTTGGTTGGGATTTCACTTGGCGCACTGGTGCGGTTTTCTGCGATATCGGCGCGCATGTGACAGTTTTTGTATTTTTTGCCGCTGCCACAATAACACAGATCGTTGCGCCCCGGCAGATTCTTGCTGCTGGCGCGCACAGGTTCAGCTTTCGCAGGTATCGCGCCGGGGCGGACTGCCTGAACGTTGACGGGACGGCGGATTATAGGCTGCGCGCTATTTACGGTGACGCGGAACAAATCGCGCGCGGCTTGCTGACTGATCTGATTTTGCAGTTCTTCCCACATGGTGAAGGCTTCGCGTTTGTATTCGACCAACGGATCGCGCTGTGCCACCGATACCAAGCCGATGCCTTCGCGCAATACATCGAGGTCGGTCAAATGCCGCCGCCAATTCGCGTCGATAGCGTTCAGGTACACGATGCGTTCGGCGCGCCCCATCACGTCTTCACCGAGCGTATCTGCTTTAGCATCGTAGGCTTCTTGAACGGAGTGGTTAATCAAATCGTCAAGTTCTTCGTATTCCAACCCCGCCATTGTTTCTGGCGTTACCGATGTGGGGACAGGGAAAATCGTCAGCAAACGGCGATACAGCCCTTCCACATCCCAATCATCCGGGTCGGCAGATTCGGGCGTAAATTCGCTCATTGCTTCTGTTATTAACGCTTCGTAGATAGTCAGATAGGCATCGACAAGGTCTATCTTATCGAGAATTTCGCGCCGTTGGCGATATACGACTTCACGCTGTTTGTTGACCACATCGTCATATTCCAAGACGCGCTTACGAATATCGAAGTTGTGACCTTCAACGCGGACCTGTGCCTGACCGATAGCGCTTGTCACCAATTTGGCTTCGATGGGTTCATCTTCGGGGATTTTCGCCCAGTTCATGACCGATTTGACCCGATCACCACCGAAGCGGCGCATCAGGTCATCTTCGAGGCTCAAGAAAAAGCGCGACTCGCCGGGGTCGCCTTGACGACCCGCACGACCACGCAACTGATTATCGATACGGCGCGCTTCGTGGCGTTCGGTGCCGAGAACGAATAAGCCGCCCGCCTCGATGACTTTTCTCTTGTCGCCTTCGACCTGTGTGCGTACTTCAGCGAGCGCTGTTTCCCATTGTTCAGGCGTCGCCTGTGTGATTTCGATCCCATCTTGACGCAGTTTCTCGCGCGTTAAGCCTTCTGGGTTGCCGCCAAGCAAAATATCGACACCGCGCCCCGCCATGTTCGTGGCAATCGTCACCGTGCTAAGACGCCCTGCTTGCGTGATAATTTCGGCTTCTTTTTCGTGGTATTTCGCATTCAAAACATTGTGCTGCACGCCCACTTTCTTAAGCGCTTTGCTCAGGCGTTCAGATGTATCGACCGCGACGGTACCGACAAGGATTGGCTGCCCGGTGACATGGCGTTCCTGAATTTCTTCGATGATGGCGCGGAACTTGACTTCTTCGTTCACATACACCAGGTCTTCGTAATCGAGGCGTACCATCTGGCGGTGAGTCGGGATCGGAATGACTTCGAGATTATAGATTTTCTCGAATTCTTCGGATTCGGTCATCGCGGTACCGGTCATACCTGCCAGTTTCTTGTACATCCGAAAGAAATTCTGAAAGGTGATCGTCGCCATCGTCATATTTTCGCGGCGAATCTGTACCCCTTCTTTGGCTTCAATCGCTTGATGCAAGCCTTCGCTGAAACGGCGACCGTACATCATGCGCCCGGTGAATTCATCAACGATGATGATTTGACCGTCTTGTAGGATGTACTCTTTATCGATCTCATACAGCGTCATCGCCCGCAGCGCATTATCCATATACGGGATCATGTCGGAATTATCGGGTCCGTACAGATGTTTGATATTCAGTGCTTTTTCGACACGCACAACGCCCGCTTCGGTCAAATAGGCGACACGATCTTTAATATCGATCACGTAGTCGGCATCGGGTTTTTTATCCGCGATACTTTCGGGGCTGCTCACATTGAGCTGGCGGACGATTTGCGCAAAAATCTTGTAATTGTTGGACGGTTCTTCTGCCTGACCGGAGATGATCAACGGCGTGCGCGCTTCGTCGATAAGGATGTTGTCCACTTCGTCAACGATGGCGTAGAACACTCCGCGCTGCACAAGCTGGGTTTTATCCATCACCATATTGTCGCGCAGATAATCGAAGCCAAATTCGTTGTTCGTGCCGTAGGTTACATCGGCGGCGTAGGCTTCGGCGCGGCGAACCGGGCGAAGATATTGAATACGGGCATCGTCCGATGGGAACGTCGGGTCATAAATATACGAACCACTATCGGGGTTGCCTGTGCCGCTGTTTTGGATAACGGCAGTTGTCAGCCCCAGAAATTGATAAATGGGACCCATCGTTTGCACGCCGACCTTGCTCAGATAATCGTTGGGCGTGACGAGATGCGCACCGCGACCGAGCAGCGCGTTCAAATACAGCGGCAGGGTGGCGACGAGCGTTTTACCTTCACCCGTTTTCATTTCGGCGATCCGTCCGGCGTGCAGCACCATGCCGCCGATCAACTGCTCGTCGTAATGACGCAGCTTAATGGTGCGCGCGGATGCTTCGCGCACGACGGCAAAGGCTTCTGGCAGCAGATCATCGGTTTTGGCGCCGTCGGCAAAGCGCTGTTTGAATTCGTCGGTTTTGGCACGCAGGGCATCATCGGAAAGTTGTTGCATTTGCGTTTCGAGCGCATTAATCGTCACGACAATCTCACGATATTCCGCTATCGTGCGATCCATCGGATTTCCCAACACCCGCTTGAACAGGTTATTGAACATACTGCCTCGGTTTTAGATCGAATTGTCGAATTGGCGTAGTAATAGGTGGGAATTGTCTCCCATAAGCGATTATTATAACACAGCCAGCATTAAACCTTCGCAAGAGTCGACTTAAATACGGGGGAGCGCGTTATGAAAACTCGCAGGTTAGGACGTACCGGCTTGAAGGTCAGCACGATTTGTTTAGGCACGATGAATTTTGGTTGGAGTGCCGACGAGCGCACCTCGTTCGCCGTTATGGATGCCGCGCTCGACGCGGAGATCAATTTCTTCGATACGGCAGATATTTATTCAAGCTGGATCGATGGCAACAAGGGCGGCGAAAGCGAGACGATCATCGGCAAGTGGCTGAAACATAGAGACCGCCGTCAAGTCATCATCGCCACGAAAGCGCGTGGGCGCATGTGGGATGGGGTAAATGGCGAAGGTTTGAACCGTGTACATATTTTGCAAGCGGTCGAAGAGAGTTTGCGCCGACTCGATACCGATTACATCGATTTGTATCAGGCACATTTTCCCGATAACGAGACGCCGCTCGACGAAACGCTGGCTGCGTTTGATTCGCTCGTACAAAGCGGCAAAGTCCGTTATGTCGGCGCAAGCAATTATCCGGCATGGCTGCTCATGAAATCGATGTGGGTGAGCGATGTCGAGCGATTGGCGCGCTATGACAGTATTCAACCGCATTACAGCTTGCTGCACCGCGACGAATACGAGCGCGAACTCGAAGCAGTATGCCTTGATCAAGGTATTGGCGTGATCCCGTACAGCCCGCTCGCTGCCGGATTTTTGACCGGAAAATACACCCGTGAGAATAAGTCACCCGACAGCACGCGGCAGGCGAGCGGCTTGATCGGCAAACTGATCGAGGACGACAACGCCTATGCCGCGCTCGATGTGGTGGAGCGCGTCGCGCAAACGCACGATGTCCCGCTGGCACATATCGCGCTGGCGTGGATGCTGGCACGCCCGTCGATCACAAGCGCGATCATCGGCGCGCGCACGGTCGATCAACTGAGCGAACTCGTCGGTGCGAGCGAGCTGCAGATTAGCGAGACGGAAATTGGCGAACTCAATGCGGTCACGCACGGTTTTTGAAAGCGCGTGCGCGCGTGTATAATCGGCATCAGTTAACGCATTTTTTCACAAACGAGGGGCAAATATGGAAGAAAATGAAGAGAGTGGGTTTCCGTACGTGCTGCTGCTGGCGATGATCCCGCTGTTCGCGTGCGGGATCGCGTTCTTGGCAGGGGTGATCATGTTGGCGGTGGCGTTGGTGTAACGCGGAACCTTATAAATGGGCGGGAATTGACCCGCCCCTACGGTTTAGCGTGCGATTTATTCGTTGAACAATGCGCCCACGCTGCGCCCTTCATGCGCGCGGCGGATGACTTCGCCTAACAGCGGCGCGACGGATAACACCGTCATATTCGGCAGCAGTTTGTCTCCGGTCAGTGGAAACGTATTGGTCGTGATGATCTCTTTTAGCTGGCACGACGCCAGGTTTTCTACGGCGTTTTGTGCGAAAACCGCATGGGTAAACGCGAAATAGACATCCTTCGCGCCTTCACTTTGAACCAACTCAATCGCGTTGACCGCCGAACCACCCGTCAGCACCTCGTCATCGACCAGCAGCACATTTTTATCGCGCACCTCGCCAATGATGGTCAGCGCTTCTGACTTGCTATCGTTGCCCGAACGCCGCTTCTCGATGATCGCTAACGGCGTGCCGAGCTTCTCCGCCCAATTGCGCGCTTTCTTGGCATAACCGAGATCGGTCGAACACACGACTAAATCGGGGATATTCTTGTCGCGCACATAATTCGAGAGCAGGTGAAACGCAGTCAGCGCGTCGCCGGGAATATTGAAAAACCCCTGAATTTGTCCGGCGTGCAGGTCAATCGTCATGTATCGATCTGCGCCTGCGGCTTCGATCATGTTTGCCAACAAACGGGCAGCGATGCCAACTCTCGGCTGATCTTTTTTATCCGAGCGTGCATAGGGCAAATACGGAATAACGACGTTGATGCGTCCCGCCGAATCACGTTTGAGCGTATCGATCATGATCAACATCTCGAAGATATTTTCGTGCAAAGGCGAACACATGGTTTGGATCACGTATACGTCTTGCCCGCGCACACTCTCGTTGAGGCGAATGAAGATATTCTCGTTCGGGAACGTGGTGCGCGTGTAGCTGCCAAGTGAAATATTCAAATAATCCGCGATCTGCTCGCCCAACTCGTTCGAAGCAGCGCCCGCCATCAAGATGATGCGTCCATATTGTCCGGTGGAATTATGTGGCACTTGCCCTTCCAGCGGCGTGAAATTAGTACCCGGCACTTTTTCGTCGATTACTGTGTTCATAAAAAAACGTGGTTGTCACGCCCTCGTCACTGTGCGGTGTGTTGATCTACAAACATGATAACAAAAAACGTGGCGTTCTATAAGCCACTACGTTTCGCTGCGTTCAAAATCGCGCTGACCGCGTGCTGAGGCGCGATGGCTCGGGTTTGTACCTGCCGTACGATTTCATCGAGTGCTTCAGCCGACACAGTGTTCAAAATTTGCCTGAGCAATAGCTCGCGTACGCGTTCACTTAATTCGATCTCGATCTGGTGGCGTTCGATCTGATCGCGCGTATCGCTGTCGGTCAAAAATGCGCGGTGTGCGTCGATGGCGGCGACGAGTTCGTCAATACCTTTGTTATCGTTGGCAACGGTCTGAATGATCGGCGGAATCCACAGCGGGTCAGTGCCATTCTGGTTAATCACGTGGGTTTCGACCGTCAACATTTGTCCATGATGGGATGCCAATCGGGTACGCGCCGATGGATGACCGAGTTCGAGCATATTTTTCAGCGCACGCACAGTGATATTGACGCCAGCGCGGTCGGCTTTATTGACGACCAATAGATCGGCGATTTCAAGAATGCCGGCTTTGGTCGCTTGAATATCGTCTCCCAAACCCGGCGCTTCAACGACGACGGTTGTATGCGCCATACGGGCAATATCGACTTCGCTCTGCCCCGCGCCGACGGTTTCAACCAGGATGATGTCAAACCCGGCGGCGTCAAGCGCGCGCGCTGCATCACGGGTGGCACGTGCCAACCCGCCTAAACTGCCGCGCGTCGCCATGCTGCGAATGAACACGCCAGTATCGCCGGAGAGATCGCGCATACGGATGCGGTCGCCCAGCAGCGCGCCACCTGTAAACGGACTCGTCGGGTCAACTGCCAGAATGCCGACGGTTTTGCCCAGTACGCGATACGCTTTTGCCAACGCCGCCACGAGTGTACTTTTGCCCGTGCCCGGTGCGCCAGTGATGCCGATAATCCATGCGCGTCCGGTGTGTGCGTGGAGCGCGATCAGCGCATCGTCGGCGCGTTCATTCTCAATGGCTGTCAGCAATCGTGCCAGCGCACGCCGATCGCCTGATAGCACCCGCGAGACCTGATCCTGTGGCAGCATCATGACGCGCTTGAGGCGCCACTTTCGGGCGCGATTAAATCGCGGATGAATTTGACGATGTCTTCGGTATTGGTTCCGGGTCCGAAAATTCCCTGCACGCCAAGTTGAGTCAGCGCGGCTTTATCGTCGTCGGGAATGATGCCGCCGATCATCAAAGGCATGTCGTTCAAGCCATGCTCGTTCATGACCGCGCGGATACGCGGGACGAGCGTCATATGAGCACCGCTCAAAATGCTCAAGCCGACGAGATCGACATCTTCTTGCAATGCGGCTTCTGCGATCATCTCCGGCGTTTGGCGCAATCCAGTGTAAATCACTTCCATGCCTGCATCGCGCAGTGCCCGCGCGATGACTTTCGCGCCACGATCATGCCCGTCCAAGCCCGGTTTTGCGATCAAAACTCGTATCGCCATGCGCCGCCTCCCCGCCGTACATTGAATCAAATTCCATTCTTAGGAGTATAACAGAGCGCACGTAGCGACGCATAAATGCGCGGCGAAAATCGCGTGCTGTGTTACAATCACGGGAACAGCCAAAACCAACTATCAAGATTTTCGTGAGGTGAGGGTGATGAGCGCCGCATCTGAATCAAGCAGCGTCCGATTGCTAGAAAATCCTAGACGAAATGTCCGTCAGCCCATCATGACGTCGGACGCGCGTTTGGGGTGGGTATTGGCGGTGATTTTGCTCGTCGGCGCGAGCCTGCTTGCCGTCTTTTTCGCGGCGCAGGCGATCGCATGGAGCAGTGAACCGTTCGTGGGCGCGCGCACTGCGCGGTCGCTGGTTGTCAATGGAAGTTTGCCTGTGTCTGGCGAAACATGGGCGGCACTTGATGCGGGCATTAGGCGGCTTGACCGCATTACCGCTATCAATGGTGAAAATTTAGGCGAAGACGACGCCGCTACCGCCCGTTACCGTGCTATTCTATCGAGTTCAGCCGTCGGTGAATCGCTCGATATTACCTTTGAACGGCATGTCGTCAATGACGGCATCATCATAAACAATCGTGAAGTATGCGCCCCGATCCGCGATGGACAATCGGTTACACAATGCCAGGTTGCCGTCACCCTGGCGGCGTTTCCGTCGATTGATTTGCTCGCATCCTTTATCATCCCGTTTGTCTCTGGATTGATCACCCTTGGTATCGGCGTGATCACGTTCGCGCTTCGTCCTATGCAACCGGGCGCGCGCGCGCTGGCATCGGTCGCCGCGCTCACATCGGTCTTTATGACCGGAATCTTTGATCTTGATACAACATTCCAGCTCGATTGGTTCTGGATGGTTGCGCTTGTCATGCTCGGCGGCGCACTCGTATCTTTCGCGCTCGTTTTTCCAATCAAAACTGCGGCTGTCTACCGCAATCCGATGATGCGCTTTGCACCGATTGGCGTCACATTGTTGATCGCGGGCGTGATGTTGGCACTGCATTTCAATTTACCAACGCCTGAGTTCGTGCTGACGCTGGGACAAATCGCGGTGGGAATTGCCGTGACGGGCGCGGTCATCATGGCAGTCATGATGGTCAACCGTCGTCGTCGCGCAACATCCGCCGTCGTGCGCGACCAAACCAACACCGTCTTGATCGGTCTGGGTTTATCGCTGATTGTCGGCGTATTTTGGCTTCTTAACGCTATTACACGTACGCTGCTTGGGTACGAGATTGTCCCGTTCAATACGTCGGCATCGATGCCATTTTTGGTTGTGCCAGCGCTGAGCATGGGCTATGCCGTGCTGCAATATCGCACCGTCGATACCGATCGTATTCTCAGCCGGTCGATCACATACGGTATTATGTTGTTCGGTCTGATCGTGAGCTATTTCCTGCTCGTATTAAGCGCCAGCTTGATCGTGCAGCGCGTCGTTCCGGGTGACGACCCTGTGTTGATCGCCATTATCATTTTCGCGCTCGCATTGTTGTTCATCCCAGTACGCAGCAGTGTACAGCAGCGCATCGATTCGATTTATTTCCGTCAGCGCGTCGATTATCAGGCGCGCGTCGAAAATTTTGGACAGCGGGTAAGTTCACTCGTAAACGTCGGTGATATTCTGTCGGAGTTTCGACACGTCTTAGAAGACTCGCTGCGTCCGTCTTCATTGTTTATCTTCTTGCCTGATCCACAAACGAATGATTACGCCGCCATTACAGATGGCGACGCACGCACCGACATGCGGTTCGCGCCAAACAGTCCTTTGATCAGCTATTTGAGCGCACAGGAAGATGTAGTGTATTTCGAGCCAGGTCAACCATGGGCGGTCGAACTGCTGACCGAAAAACCGCGCTTGGTCATCCTGCAAACATTGGTGATCGCGGGTATCCGCGGCTCAAACCGATTGAATAGTTTCGTCTCGATTGGTGCGCCGCGCAGTGGCAAAAAGATTTATAGCTTTGAAGAACTACGCTTCATTCAAAACCTGAGCAGCCAAATCACCGTCGCGATGGAACGTGCGCTTGTCGTCGATTCGCTCGAACGGCGCGTCCGCGAACTCGACGTACTCAGCCAGGTTAGCCAGGCGGTCAACTTCAGTGTCGATTTTGATGCGCTGCTCGAACTCATCATCGCGCAAACCAACAAACTTATCGATGCGCCGCATTTCTATATCACGCTGCGTGATACAGTGGCAAACGAACTGTATCACGCCTTCTTTCTCGAAGGCGATGACCGTGAACGCGACAAAGAGAACAAACGCTGGTTGATCGGACGCGATTTGTTCAGCGAGATCGTGCGTAACGGCAAAGCCTTGCGCGTGGTCGATTTTGCGGTGGAAACGTCGAAGCGCGGCGCGCCTGTGCTGTACGAAAGCCCGGATATGCGCGCGTGGATGGGCGTCCCAATGATCGCCGGATCGCGCACGCTGGGCGTACTCTCCGCTGGAACGACCGACCCATCGGTGACGTTCAGTGATGAACAACTCAAAATTTTCAACGATGTCAGTGCGTTGGCAGCAACCAGCATCGATAAAGCGCGCCTGTTTGCCGAAACCAATGTGCGCGCGCGTCAGTTGGCAGTCTTGAACGACATCAGCCGCCAAATCGTGGCGAGCGAAGCGAAATTGGAAGAACTGCTGCAATTGATCACCGAGCGTTCGACCGAAATCCTGAATACAGAAGCCGGGTCGCTGCTGCTCACGCCGGATGATGGCACGCTCGATCTTGTATTTCGTGTGGCAATTGGCGGTTCAGGGTCAGACATCATCAATGTGCGCATCCCCGAAGGTCGCGGTTTGGTCGGTGAAGTGGCGATGAGCGGGCAGCATGTCATCGTCAACGATGTGAAGAATGATCCGCGTTGGGGTGGTGAGCTTGCCAAAGGTGGTTTCCAGACGAACAACGTGCTTGCTGTGCCTTTGATCACGCAAGACCGCGTGATCGGTGTGCTGGAAGTACTGAATAAGCGCGACGGCGGTTTCAGTCCCGACGACGTATCACTGCTGACCACGTTCGCTGGGCAAGCAGCCGTCGCCATTGAAAACGCGCGTTTGTTCCAATTGACTGACTTACAATTAAGCCAGCGTTTGAAAGAACTTGAGACGATGGAGCAGATCGACATCGAACTCAATCGCTCGCTCGATTTACGCCGCGTCGCGGAAATCACGGTCGATTATGCGGTGGCGAACAGCAACGCCGCGGTTGGCATTCTTGGGTTGGTCACGGGCGAGCCGCCTTACCTGGAGATCGTGTATCAATTGGGCTACAACGACGATAACTTACCCGAAGGCAGCGAAAACAACCGCATTCCACTGGATCGCGGCATTGTCAATCGCGTCATGCGCACCCGTCAAGCCGAAGTCGTGCCGAATGTTATGCAAGACCGTGATTATGTGCCGAGTTTGCGCGGTGCGATCAGTCAAATCACACTGCCGATGCTGGCAGGTGGGACGATCAACGCGCTTTTAGTTTTGGAGACGGCTGCTGAACCGCGTCTTAATCTGGCGGAACTGCCGTTTTTGCAGCGCTTGACCGAACATGCCAGCGTCGCCATCGCCAACGCGCAGCTTTATGCCGAACTCAACCGTGCCAACCAATCGAAGAGCGAGTTCGTCTCATTTGTCGCGCACGAACTGAAAAATCCGCTCACGTCGATTCGTGGGTATTCGGATGTGCTGCTCGGCGGCGCGGTCGGTGCATTGAGCGATCCGCAGCGAAATTTCTTGTTCACGATCCGTGGCAATGCCGACCGGATGAATACGCTGGTCAGCGACTTGAACGACATCACCAAGTTGCAGACTGACAATATGCGCATCGACGCAAAACCAATGGACTTCAATACAGTGATCGTTGAATCGACCCGCCCGTTCGGTAAACAAATCACGGATAAAGGTCAACGATTAATCGTGGATGTTGAACCCGATTTGCCGAAAGTACAGGGTGATGAAGGGCGTTTGATTCAAGTCTTGATCAATATGGTGAGCAACGCGCACAAATACACGCCCGAAGACGGCGAGATCACGCTGACGGCGCATATCGATCCGTCATTGCGAAATGCTAAAGGGCGCCCGCTGCCACCAATGCTGCATGTGCAGGTGCGCGATACCGGGATCGGCTTGAGCGAAGAAGATATGAACAAGCTGTTTACGCCGTACTTTCGCAGTTTGAATCCGTTGGCGCAAGAACAACTCGGTACAGGCTTGGGCTTGACGATCACACAGGGGATCATCGAGCGGCATGGCGGCATGATCTGGGTGAATAGCACGCTCGGTCAAGGCACGACTTTTCATTTTACCGTGCCGTTTGCAGAAGAGATGGTCGGCAAGTAACAGGAATCAAAAAGGGCAGGTCTGAGACCTGCCCTTGCGTGTCATCACTTGCAAACTAGGTCAAGTGCGGCGTGATCTGCGCGAGCAGACGATCTTTCGGCTGGAAGCCGGTGATGCGCGCGACAGGTTTGCCACCCTTGAACAACATCAGCGTGGGGATGCTCATGACCTGGAACTGAATTGCCAGGTCTTGCTGTGCGTCCGTATCCAGCTTGCCGACGCGAATCTTGCCATCGTATTCTTCGGCAATTTGGTCAACGAGTGGCGCGACCATACGGCAAGGTCCGCACCATTCTGCCCAAAAATCGACGAGAACGGGCTTTTCGCTGTTCAGCACGTCGCTTGTGAAATTAGCTCCGGTGACTTCAAAAGTCTTGGCGCCCATGTCTGTATAACTCCTTACTTTACGCTCAGGTTTGAGCGTGCTATCCTAAAGTTGATTAGGATCGAAAGTCAAAAGCCGCTTCGATCCTTTAGTAGAACGAAGTGCGCTGTATGAACATTGACGAAACGCAATTGCCAGACCTTACCCGCCGTCAAGAAGAAATTCTTAGTTTGATAGTGCGGACGTATACGCATCAACCGGAACCCGTCAGTTCGAAAAATTTAGTCGAAGTTTTCAACCTCTCGTATAGTTCCGCGACCGTTCGTAACGAAATGGCGGCGCTGGAAGAACTTGGGTATATCACGGCGCCGCATACCAGCGCGGGGCGTATACCAACCCAAAACGGCTATCGATATTTCGTCAAACGACTGATCAACCCGACCGATTTGACGACTGTCGAACAGGCACGCATCACCGAACGTCTGCAAAGTACGCCGTTAGCGACCGAAAACTGGATGCGCCTTGTCGCCGCAGTATTGGCGCGCACCGCGCAAACAGCGGCGCTCGTCACCCCACCGATTGCGGATGCACGTTTGTTCAAACATCTCGAACTGATTGCGATTCAGGGGCGATTGACGTTGATGGTGTTGGTGCTGCAAGAGGGTGCGGTACATCAACAAATGCTCACGCTGGCGGAACCGATCGCGCAACCGCGCTTGAGCGAGATTGCTGCGCGCATCAACAGTATGTGTCAAAACCTGAGCGCGCGCGAAATTCGACTAAAAAGTTCGCAGACGGGCGTAATTGAGCAGGAAATCCTCGAATTGGTCGCGGACTTGATCGACCGCGCCGAAAGCGCGCGTGCACGGATCATCTATCGCGAAGGTTTGAGTGAAGTGATTGGTGTATTCGCCAGCAACGAAGGCGCGGCGCAAGCGGTGCGTGTATTTGAAGAACGCGCGTATCTCAATATCATATTGGATGAAATCCTCAAGCCGTTAGGCAACGATGTGCAGGTTGTCATCGCGGGTGACGGACGCTGGGAACAACTCAGTCACTTAACGATGGTGATCAGCCGCTACGGGATTCCTGGCACATTAAGCGGCGCGGTTGGAGTCGTGGGACCAACGCATATCAATTATGCCCGTGCGATTAGTGCAGTCAGTTATATCTCCACATTGATGACAGATATGCTCACCCACGCGACCGAAATGCCTAAATTGACGGCTCCAGACGACGATTCGCGATCATAAGTCAGGTATTTACATTTCTTCGAGCGTTTTAACGCAATTCTATTACAGCGTCGATACACTGAGCATATCATCGTCGTATATCAAGCGGTAAGACGGAATACTGCGCGTATCGCGTGCAGTTTTCGCGCGTCACACGAAGGGAGTGCTGCGTGGCACAAGATGAAACGCAAGTGAACGGTGCAGAAGATATGGCGCAAGACAGCGCATCGTCTGGCAACAAAAATGAGACGACGGCTGATGTTATCGAAGCGCTGCAAGTACAAGTGACCCAATTTCGAGAAGGCTGGCAGCGCGAACGCGCCGAATTCGCGAATTTCAAACGACGTATCGAGCGTGAAACTAAAGATACGTATCAAAATGCGTCGGCAGATGTATTGATAGGCGTACTGCCGATCATTGATGACTTCGAACGTGCGCTCAACAATGTGCCCGATGATCTGAAAGATCACCCCTGGCTTAGCGGCACACGCATGATCCAGCGCAAATTCGTCAAGATGCTGGAAGAATTTGGAGTGACGACCGTTGACCCGACAGGCGATACGTTCGACCCGAATTTGCATCAGGCAATCGGCACGGATGACGCCGGTGACGGCGAAAGTGGTCGCGTGACAAAGACCGAACTAAAGGGCTATGTCGTGGTAGATCGAGTGCTGCGTCCCGCGCTTGTGCGCGTCAGTAAGTAACGAACGAAACAAATCGAGCGATAGAGGAGAACTAGTCTAATGGGTCGTATTATTGGTATTGACCTCGGAACCACGAACTCGGTCGTCGCCGTCATGGAAGGTGGCGAACCGGTTATTATTCCCAGCTCAGAAGGTGGACGGCTGATCCCTTCGGTCGTTGCGGTTAACCCCAAGACGGGCGAACGTGTGGTTGGGAAGGTCGCGCGCAATCAAGCGGTGATCAACCCCGAAAACACGATTTTCTCGGTCAAGCGTTTCATGGGTCGCAAGTTTGAAGACGCCGAAGTGCAGCGCGCGATCAAGTTTGTGCCTTACAAAGTGACCGCTGCTCCAAATGGCGATGTGCGCGTGCATATGGGTGGCAAGGAATACAGCCCGCCCGAAATCAGCGCGATGATCCTGCAAAAGATCAAAGCAGACGCGGAAGCGTATCTGGGTGAGACGGTTGATCAGGCAGTGATCACGGTTCCGGCATATTTCAACGATGCGCAGCGTAACGCGACTAAAGACGCGGGACGCATCGCGGGCTTGGAAGTGCTGCGTATCATCAATGAACCGACCGCATCCAGCCTCGCATATGGTTTGGGCGAAAAGAGAGCTGGTTTGATCGCCGTGTATGACCTAGGCGGCGGTACGTTCGACATTTCGATTTTGGAAGTCGGCGACGGCGTCTTTGAAGTGCGCAGCACCAATGGCGATACGTATCTCGGTGGTGACGACTTTGACCAGGCGATTATTAGCTGGATTGCAGACGAGTTCAAACGTGATCAGGGTATCGATTTGCGCGGTGACCGCCAGGCGCTTCAGCGTTTGAAGGAAGCAGCGGAAAAAGCCAAAATCGAACTTTCGAGCACGATGAGTTCAGACATCAACTTGCCGTTCATCACGGCGGACGCGAGCGGACCCAAACATTTGAATATGAGTCTGACGCGCGCCAAACTGGAAAGCCTGACTGCAACGCTGATTCAACGCAGTACCGATCCGCTCAAGGCGGCGCTGCGAGACGCGGGTGTAGACGTAAAAGATATCGATACGGTGGTGCTGGTCGGTGGTATGACTCGTATGCCTGCCGTCGTCGAAGCGGTGAAGGCATTCTTCGGTAAGGAACCAAGCAAGGGTGTTAACCCGGATGAAGTCGTTGGTGCTGGTGCGGCGATTCAGGGTGGTGTACTGCGTGGCGATGTCAAGGATATTTTGCTGCTCGACGTGACTCCGTTGTCGCTGGGCGTGGAAACGCTCGGAGGCGTGGCGACGCCGATGATCGAACGCAACACGACTATTCCGACCAAGAAGAGTCAGGTGTACTCGACGGCGGCGGATAATCAGACACAGGTCGAAATTCATATCGTGCAGGGCGAACGCCCGATGGCGACCGATAACAAGTCGCTTGGTCGTTTCATCCTCGATGGTATACCGCCCTCACAGCGCGGAATTCCGCAAATCGAAGTCACGTTCGACATCGACGCGAACGGCATCTTGAATGTGAGTGCGCGCGATAAAGCCACCGGACGCGAACAAAAGATCACCATCACCGCCAGCAGCGGTTTGAATGAAGCCGAAATCCAACGCATGGTGAAAGAAGCTGAAAAGTTTGCCAGCGAAGATGCCAAGCGTCGGGACGGTGTCGAAGCGAAAAACGCCGCCGAGAGCGAAATCTTCCGCGCCGAGAAGTTCATGAGCGAAAGCGGTGATAAAATTCCTGCGGATGCCAAGACACAGGTCTTATCGTTGATCGGTGACTTGCGTACGGCGATTGCAGGCGATGATCCGGAAACGATCCGCAATGCGACCAACGCCTTAGGCACTTACCTACAGCAGGTTGGCGCAGCGATGTACGAACAACCAGAAGCGGCAGGTGCAGCGCAGGATGGCACTGCAAACGGCAATGGCGCATCGGGCAAGAGCGGCGAAGATGTGGTTGACGCCGAATTCACCGAAGCCTAAAGCAAGATCGGGCTAAAACCGTCATTTACATAGGGATGAGTCATGGCAATACACGACTCATCCCTATGACGTTTATAAGTTGAGAAGAGCGCCTTGTGACGGCGATCACGCTGCATTACACTCACAGATTATCAGGATGAACGGGCTGTAAGCGAACATGGCACGAGACTACTACGAAATTTTAGGCGTCGCCCGCGACGGCAGCCAACAAGATATTAAAGCCGCGTTTCGTAAACTGGCGCGCGAATATCACCCGGATGTGAGTAAACTTCCGGACGCCGAAGAGAAATTCAAAGAGATCAACGAGGCGTATGAAGTCCTCTCCGACGAGGCTAAGCGCGCGCGCTATGATCGGTTTGGCGCGGCAGGCGTGCAAGGGAACGGCGGCGGCGCAGGTAACAGCCCGTTTGAAGAAATTTTCGAGGAATTTTTTAGCAATTTAGGTGGGATGCGCGGCGCGCAGCGTCGTCGTGGTCCGCGACCGGGTGCAGATCGTCGTGTCGATGTCACCGTAACGTTCGAAGAATCGATCTTCGGTATCGACCGCGAAGTCGAATTTGAGCGTTTGCAAACCTGCGAAATTTGTCATGGCAACGGCGCAGAACCTGGCACACAGCCGGCACGCTGCCCACAGTGTAATGGCACGGGCGAAGTACGCAGTGTGCAGCAAACGTTTTTGGGGCCGATGGTGCAGGTGAATACGTGTCCGCGTTGCAGCGGACGCGGGGAAGTCATCGCCACACCGTGCCATAACTGCAAGGGTGCGGGCAAGATGCGCGATAAAGTCACGCTCGGTGTGCAGATTCCGCCGGGTGTGCGCGAGGGCTTACAGATTCAAATTCGCAATGAAGGCGACCCCGGTGAGACGGGTGCGCCCAACGGCAATCTGTTTGTCGTGGTGCATGTTGAAGAACATGAATATTTTAAGCGTAAAGACAACGATATTGTGCTGGAAGTGTCGATCAATGTGGCGCAAGCCGCGCTCGGTGACAAGATTAATGTGCCGACGGTTGACGGCGATGTCGAACTCTTGATTCCCGGTGGCACACAGAGCGGGAAGCAGTTCCGACTACGGGGTAAAGGGATTCCGCGCTTACGCAGCGACGGCTCGAACAGTGGACGCGGTGATCAAATGGTCTTTGTGGCGGTTGAAGTGCCGACCAAGCTCAGCGACGAACAGCGCAAATTGTTCGAGCAGCTTAGTAAGACGATGGGCAGTGAAGTGCAGCCGCAAAAGAACAACGGCAAAGGCTTCTTTGACCGTGTGATCGACTTCATCTCTGGAGATCAGAATTAGCGTGGCACAATGGATCGAAATTAGCATGAGCGTAGACGGGGAGTCTGCCGAAGCGGTCGCCGCGCTGCTTAATCGTTATGGGTATC
Source organism: Aggregatilineales bacterium (assembly GCA_038207205.1). Classification (GTDB taxonomy): domain Bacteria; phylum Chloroflexota; class Anaerolineae; order Aggregatilineales; family Phototrophicaceae; genus Flexifilum. The sequence continues at coordinate 23,465 of JBBRAA010000020.1, read as the reverse complement.
AGGGCGTTGCAGTCGAACACGAAGGCATTCCACCGGATAAACTCGATGAAGATGAAATTCCACCCGCGACGCATATGACTGTGCGTGCTTATTTGCCGGTCGATGATGAAGCCGAAGCCGCAAAAACCCATCTGGAAACATCGCTGGGCTACATGAATATGATGTACCCCATGCCCAAGCCGACGTATAAGATTGTCGATGAACAGGATTGGGCGGAGGCGTGGAAAGTTCATTATCACCCTATACGGATCGGTAAACGTTTGTTCATCCGTCCGCAGTGGGTCGAAATTGACATTCCCGAAGGCGCGATTGAAATTTCGCTTGATCCGGGTATGGCGTTCGGTACAGGCACTCACCCTACAACGCAACTATGTTTAGAAGCCCTGGAAGAATACACGCAGTCCGGTATGACTGTGCTTGATCTTGGCACGGGATCAGCGATTTTGGCGATTGCGGCGGCAAAACTGGGGGCGGTGCATGTATTAGGACTGGATACTGACCCGGTTGCGGTCGATGTGGCGATCAAAAATGTCGCCGAAAGCGGCGTCAGCGACGTGATTACCATCCAGGAAGGCAGTCTGGAAAATATAATCACATCGGCGCGACGCTTTGACATGATCGTGGTCAACATTCTCGCGCGTATCATCATTCAAATGTGCGACGAGCATTTAGGCGACGTGGTGCGACCCGGCGGACTCGCGATTTTCAGCGGGATCATTCAATCGCAAGCGGATGATGTCGATGTGGCGCTGGCGAAGACAGGCTTGGAAGTGACTCGCCGTCGCATACAAGGCGATTGGGTCGTAATCGAAGCACGACGTCCGCACGTATAACACCCTCAATTGTGGGTTGGTTAGAATTTTAGAACTCAAGTATTGTAATCCCCCCAATAAATTGGGGGACTTCCCGACGCTCTACACTTACAATGAAGTTAATGTGTAACTGGAAACAGGCGGAGCGTGCAGAAACGCTCCGTTTTATTTTCTATTCCAATGGTAGAGTGGTGATATACATGGCGGTTGAACAATTGAACAATGAAAGAACTGCGCTGCAAGCAAGAGGACTAACGACAGCGCAAGTCGAAGAAAGCCGCCGTTTATACGGTGCGAACATCCTTACGCCTCCCAAGCGTATTCCCTGGTGGAAATTATATCTGGAAAAATTTGAAGACCCAGTCATCCGTATCCTGATCGTCGCGGCGGCGATTACGATGTTCGTTGGCTTGGTCGACGGTCATATCGCCGAAGGCGTGGGCATTATCATTGCTATTCTGCTTTCGACCTCGTTATCATTCGTCAACGAGTTTCGCGCTAAGCGTGAATTCGATGTGCTGAATCAAGTCAACGACGATGCGCCGACACAAGTCATTCGTGATGGTGTGTTTTCGGTTGTACCACGCCAGTCTTTAGTGGTTGGCGATGCCGTCTTAATCGAAGCGGGCGACGAAGTGCCAGCCGATGGACGTATCGTCGAAGCGGTATCGTTGCAAATTAACGAATCGTTGTTGACGGGTGAATCGCTTCCTGTTCGCAAAGTCGTTTCAAAAGGTTTGGAACAAACGGGCATCGCGTTCCCCGAAGATCAAGTGTTTCGCAGCACTTTGACGGTCGATGGACGCGGCATGTTCGAAATTGGCGCGGTCGGTGATAAGACCAAGATCGGTGAAATCGCGCGTGAAGCGACGACCGAAACCGACGAAATAACGCCGCTCAACGCCCAGTTAGAACGTTTAAGCAAGCTGATCGGTGTTGTCGGATTTGGCGTTGCCGCCCTGACGTATATCGGATTGGTGCTGCGTGGGGTCGCTGTAGGCGATCTTGTGTTGAACGGCGCAAACTGGTTCTTTATCTTAGTGCTGACGATTGGTGTATTGGTCGCGGGCGTGCGCGTATGGCTGCCAATCGTATTTGACGGCTTCGAGCTTGCGGGACGCGCAATCAAAAAGCCGAGATGGCTGGAATCGAGCGGTTTAGGCGGCTGGTTGCTCAACGTTGGGATGGGTGCTGCCATTGCGGTAGTCGGCATCTTGGTTGGTCGTCTTGTCGGTATTTTGCCACCCGAAACGACGGATTGGCTGCCCGGCGAAATCGGTATCGCGCTGCTGCGCTACTTCATGGTCGCAGTGACGATTATCGTCGTCGCGGTGCCCGAAGGCTTACCGATGAGCGTGACGCTTAGTCTGGCATATAGTATGCGTCGTATGACGGCGACAAACAATCTTGTCCGCCGTATGCAGGCAACTGAGACCGTCGGCGCGGCAACCGTGATTGCTTCGGACAAAACAGGCACGCTGACGCTCAATCAAATGCGTGTGCGCGAGTATCATTTCCCGGTCTTAGGCAATAAATCGCTGACCGATCAAACGGGCGAAAAGTCAGCGGCGCTGGTTGCGGAATCGATGAGCGCAAACACGACGGCGAACTTGACGCGCGTGGCGGGTGAACCAATCCGCGCGATTGGCGACGGTACAGAAGGCGCGCTGCTGCTGTGGCTCGATGCCAATGGCGTCGATTATCTGCTAGCGCGCGCCGCGTTCGATACCAATGTGCAGTTGACGTTCTCGTCGGAACGCAAATATATGGCGACGATGGGCGCTTCTCCGGTGCAAGATGGCGACGTGGTGATGCACATCAAGGGCGCGCCGGAAGTACTGCTTGATCAAGCGACTTTGCTTTTGACCGCGAATGGGATCGAGCCGATTGCGCCGCATCGCGCAGAAATCGAAGAAGAAATTCTCAATTACGCCCGTCGTGGGATGCGAACGCTCGGTTTTGCGTTCAAGCCTGTCGATGCGGCGCATGAAAATCTCGAAGAATTAGCGACAGGGACGATTTGGCTGGGGTACGTGGCAATTGCCGACCCTATCCGCCCCGAAGTGCCGTCCGCTATCGAAGCAACGCGCAAAGCGGGCATTCTCGTCAAGGTAGTCACAGGCGATAACGCCGAAACTGCCAAAGAGATCGCACGGCAAATTGGGTTGTGGCTGCCCGAAGATGATCGTATCAATGGTGCGCATCTTTCCGGCAAAGACTTCGAGTTGATGGACGACGACGAAGCGCGCCGCGCGGTCATGCGCTTGAAGGTGCTGTCGCGTGCGCGTCCGCTCGATAAAATGCGGCTCGTCCGGTTGCTGCAAGATAACGGGCAGGTGGTCGCCGTCACCGGTGACGGCACGAACGATGCGCCCGCGCTCAATTATGCCAATGTAGGTCTGGCGATGGGCTCCGGGACAGATATCGCCAAAGAAGCCAGCGATATTGTGCTGTTGGATGACTCATTCAAGAGCATTGTCAACGCGGTGATGTGGGGGCGGTCACTGTATCAGAATATCCAGCGTTTCATTTTGTTCCAACTGACAATCAACGTCGCCGCGTTGGGCGTCGCGCTTTTGGGGCCGTTCATCGGCGTCGAATTTCCGCTCACGGTGATTCAGATGTTGTGGATCAACCTGATTATGGATACGTTCGCGTCGCTGGCACTCGCCACAGAACCGCCACGTTGGGAAGTGATGGAACAACCGCCGCGCAACGCATCCGATTTCATCATCAGTCCAGCGATGACGCGCGGCATTCTGGGCTTGGGACTCACCTTCATCGTGATTTTGGTCGGTTTCCTGATCATCATTCAAAATGACGGCATCGTGACCCCGAAAGAACTATCAGTATTTTATGCGACGTTCATCCTGCTCCAGTTCTGGAACCTATTCAACGCGCGTGTACTCGGCTTGAAGTCGTCGGCATTTACCGACCTGGGCAAGAACAAGGCGTTTGTATATATCGCTATTGCTATCTTGATCGGTACGATCTTGATCGTCCAGTTTGGCGGCGAGATTTTCCGGACTGTGCCGCTCGATATTGGCGAATGGCTGATTATCATCGTCAGCACATCCGGTGTCTTGTGGATTGGTGAGCTTTTGCGCTGGTTTAGCCGACGAAATGCACAACCAGTTCTTGTGAACAATCAAGCACCGGCGACAGGCGACTAAGCGTTAATATTAATATAACCCCCCAATTGGAGGGCGTGGGCGACCACGCCCTTTTGATTACATAATCAACCTGTGTGTCCGATCAAAAAGAGGCGTCTATGTCCAACCAAACCCGGCAAAATCCGCGCTCATCGCTCACAAGTGCTGCTCAACGTGTGCAGCCGCCTGCCCAACCACCGCGCGAGTCGCGCGGAGGTATTCGGCTTGGAACCGCCGCCATTATTTTCGTCGCAACGCTGTTGGGGTCGCTGCTTGGGGTGGCGGCGGATGTCGGCGACGCGGCTTCGACACTGGATCAATTTCGCAGTTTGTTTTATCCCGAATTGTGCGTCGCGGGCAGCAATACGATCTTGGGCGATGGAATCACGATGGCGGCGGATTGGGAACGCGATTTTGAAGCCAATCACGATGCGCGTGTGAGCATCGATGGGATTGGTTCGGTGCGAGGCGTCGAAAAGGCGGCATCAGGTGGCTGCGTGCATGTGCTGGCAATGAGCGAACCGATGACCGACGCGCAGTATAATTCATTGTTGAATGCGGGTGTCAGCATTCGCTGTGCCGCCGAAATTGGGTATGACGTGATCGCCTTTGTGACCGATATCGATAATGACCTGCCAGCCGTGTTATCGCGCGATCTGGCAGGGATTTTGACCGGACGCACGCGTAATTGGTCAGAAGTCGGTGGTGCTCAGCGCACCATCCGTTTATTGGCTCGACCAGGCAGTGGTACGACCGAATTTGTCTTGATCAACGTGGCGCGTTATTCCGATGTGAATATCGAAGACGATCAGTACTTTCCGCCAGATACCAATTATCTCGCCTGTGAGTCAAATCAGGAATGCCTCGATTTGACATTAGCGACTCCTGGCTCGTTATATTGGGTTAGTTCGGCATGGATGCGGACTCAGCCAACCGAATACATACGTATCATGCCGATTTTGCGCGGCGACGAACGCCCGATCAATCCGCTGACGCAAGAAGTCGATCTCGATATGTATCCGAATACGTTGATACGCCCGTTGTATTTTTACGTATTGGGGGGCGAACAAGTAAGCGACGAAACTGAACGTCATGCGCAGGATTTTCTCACCTATGTACGTAGCATACGCGGACAACAAGTGCTGGAACAGTATTACTTTTACACCTTCTTTGATCGTCCGGTCGAAGTCGATGTTACGCTGCCGCCTGGTTTTGACGCCGACATCGATGGGGTGCGTCCTGTATGCAAAACTGTGTGACTACAGCCGTCAATTTATGAGTTCATACTCATGTTTGAGTCAGTCTGAAATGTTATACTGAACGTACTAATGATATATCGACGTTTTAATTGAAGGATCGTACCCTATGTCAGCTCGTGATTTGCGCGCGCTGCTGAACGATCTTGAGTCTCGCGGTGATGTGCATCATATCGTTGCCACCGTAAACGCGGACGAGATCGCGGTCATCGCGGCGCGCGCACGGCAGCGCGTGCTGCTTTTTGACAACGTTCAGGGCAGTCCGTTTTCTGTAGTATGCAATTTATGGAACGATGAGGCGCGCTTTGTTGCGGCGCTCGGCTTAAAATCGCTCGATGATTTGCGTGTGAAGTTGGGTCGTTTGCTGGATTTGAACATCCCGCGTGGTGCGGTTGGTGTATCCAGCCGCATCGGTGACTGGATCGATGTCGCGCGCAGTGTCGGCATGTTTCCGTCGGGCGGCAATCGACACACACCTGTACAAGAGATCAAAATTACCGACGCGCCCGACATCACGCGCTTACCCGCGTTTCATAGCTGCGCCGATGAAACCTATCCATCGCTGACATCCGCGCTGTTGATCACACAAGTCGGGTCTGATCAATCGCAGATGCGCTTAACACGCGTTGCGGTGATCGATGAACATACGCTCGGTGTGCCGCGTGGGGATGTGCCGCCGAGCAGTGCGCCAATCGCGGCGGCAGTCGTTTTAGGCGCTGACCCAACGCTTACCTGGAGCGCAGGTGTCCCGCTGCCAATTGGGCTTGATCGGGCACTATTGGCAGCATGGCTGCGTGGCAAACCCAGCGCATTTACGCGCGGCATTACACAGCCCGTCGAAGTGCCGTCGGAGGCTGAAGTTGCGATCGAGGGTATGATCGATACATCAGTCACGATTCCCATAACGTGGGGCGAACATGATGGCTGGATGCACGACGATTTGCTCGTACCACTGCGCGTCACAGCGATGACGCACCGCGAACACGCGCTAATTCCGATGAGTATGCCAAGGCGTAGCGATGCCGAATGGGCACGCCGCGCAACCGAGCGTTTGTTCATCCCTATAATCCGTGTGATTCTGGATGACATCATGGACCTTCATCAGGTATCCGACGATGTCGTCTTAGTGCGGCTGAAGGATGATACGCCCGGCGTCGCTGAACGTATTATTTATGGCTTGTGGGGCATTCTGCCGATGTGTAAAGTCGTCGTCACGGTTGATCAGAATATCGATGTCTTCGATTTGAACACGGTCTCTGCTATTGTGACGGCACGATGGGATATTGACGCAGTTTTATATGGGCGCGGGCGGATTGGTTTTGATGCGTCTACGCGGCTGAACGGCGCGCTCCGTGCTGTGCCGCAAGCCAACGAGGATGTGCTGGTGCGTTTCCAGACATTGCTCGATCAACGATTTGCAGTACCCACACGCGTGGCAGCGGTCTTTTCATCTGCAATCGAACACCATATCACTGAGCATTGGGACGAATACGGGCTTGAATTGCCCGTTTAATTGACGAGAAGAAAATCATGGCGATGTTGCAAGGCAAAGAGCGCGCGGCATATGTGCAGAATATGTTTGACCGAATCGCGCTGCGTTACAACTTGATGAATCGTCTGATGACGTTCGGTCAGGATGTTGGCTGGCGTAAGTTTGTGGTTAAGCAGGCAAAGCTCACCCCCAATTCGAAAATGCTCGATTTAGCGACGGGAACAGGTGATATTGCCTTTGAAGCGGCGCGCACTGTGCCGGGATTGGTCACGATTGGCGGGGATTTTTCGCTTGGCATGATGATCGAGGGACAAAAGCAGCCGATGGGCGACAAGATTATGTGGAGTGGTGCGGATGCGCTCAATCTCCCGTTTGGCGATGCCACGTTCGACGCGCTGACAGCAGGTTATCTGATGCGGAACGTGATCGATATTCCGCGTGCGTTTGAAGAACAGAGGCGCGTCCTCAAGCATGGTGGACGTTTGGTGCTGCTCGATACCGCGCCGCCGCCGCATAATCTGCTGCGTCCGTTCACCTTGTTTTATCTCAAATATGTCATCCCGACATTGGGACGGCTGATCAGTGGCAATGCGGACGCCTACGAATATCTGCCGTCATCGACGCAGAAATTTAAGACGCCTGACGAGCTGGCGGCATTGATGCGGGACGCGGGGTTCGCCAATGTGCAATATCGAACATTCATGTTTGGGACGATGGCGGTGCATTGGGGTGAAAAACCGAGTGCATAAATCGTAAATATAACGCGCCGTTTCAGGAAGAACCGACGCGTTATACGACGTGAGTAGGACGATTACCCAGTAACTTCGTCTGGGGTGCCGCGCTGATTATCACGATACCGGTAGGTGATTCGACCACGAGACATATCATATGCACTGACCTCAACACGCACGCGGTCGCCTAGCAGAATACGGATATAGTTCTTACGCATCTTGCCCGAAAGATATGCAAGAATGCGATGCTTGTTTTCCAGTTCGATGGTGAACTGAGTATTGGGCAGCGCTTCGACGACTACGCCTTCCAATTCGAGCTTTTCTTCACTTTGTTTTGCCATAAAAAGCCTTTTTACTTGGATTCAGATGAGAATAACAAGACCGCTACCTATCTGCGACAGGTAGCGGACAATGTGCAAACTGCGTCCAAATATCGCGGTGCAGCGTAGAAGAGGTGACGCGCAGGTCTAGCGCAGCACCGTTTTGCGCTGCCGACGGCGGGAACGACGAATCGCTTTTTTCTTCTCGATTCGGCGCAGTTCGCTCTTCGAAATATGCCAGCGTTTGCGGCGTACTGTACTAAGCACACCACTGGTCGTGACACGTTTGCGGAAGCGACGCAGCAGTGATTCCTGCGATTCGTTCGGGCGTAACGTTACGTGAGCCATACGCGATCAACCTCCTTTCCGTTAGCGATTTTGACTCGTGTGTAAACGGCAACTGCCGCCACACGCGTTAGGTTGCTTCAGGTTCAACCGTGCTTATGTCAGGCATTAATTCTACGGGATCGGCAGCCGGAATACTATCGTCAACCTGTGCTGTAATAGCATCGTCAGTATCATCGATGGCAGCCGTCTCACCATCGACCAATGCGGCGGCAGCTCTGGTTTCCTGCCAACGCGCGATTTCATCGGGCGACACTTCTTTCAGACTCAAACCAAGACGCTGCTTATCGGCTTCGATGCTGATCACACGCATGAGCAAACGCTGACCTTCATGCACGACCAATGACGCATCTTCGGGCGGTGGTTCTGCGATTTGGCTGGTGTGCAGCAGCGCTTCGATGCCCGGTTCCAGGCTGACGAACGCGCCGAACTGGGTGACACGGCTAACTACGCCTTCGACAGTCTGACCGACATGATAAATTTCTTCGACCGTCGTCCACGGGTTTTGTTGCAGACGTTTCAAGCTTAAGCCAATGCGTTTGCCTTCGGCGTCCAGACGCAGAATATACACATCGATTTCGTCGCCAACCTTCAAGACTTCTTTTGGATGGTTGACGCGATGCCATGCGAGTTCGCTGATATGGATCAAGCCGTCTGCGCCGCCGAGATCGACAAATGCGCCGAAATCGCGCAGACCGCTTACGACACCTTTGCGGACATCGCCTTCTTTCAATTCGCCCAACAGGAGTTCTTTTCGGGCTTCGCGGTTGCCGCGTTGCGCGTCGCGTTGGCTAAAAACCAAACGGCGGCGTTTACGATTGACTTCGATGATTTTGAGTGGAATTTTTTGACCTACAAGGCGCTGCATCCGCATCTTGCGTTCGTCTTCATTCAAGCCGCGCGGAAGATCAAGAACGTGGCTCGCAGGTACGAATCCACGCAGATTACCGAACAGTACAATCAGCCCGCCGCGATTGGCTTCGCTGACAATACCTTCCCAGGCAAGTTCCTGGGTCATCAATGCTTCGGCTTTCTTCCAATCTTCTGTCTGCTGCGCTTGCGAGACGGACAAAATCAGGTTGCCATCTTCGTCTTCCATCCGCAGAATCATGACTTCGATTTCAGCGCCGACTTCAAACTGAGCGGTGTCAGTGATGCCCATCCGTTCCAAGTCGCGGCGCTGCACAACCCCGTCACGCTTCATGCCATCGATGGCGACGATCAAGCCTTGTGGGTCTACAGCGACAATCGACCCCAACACGATGTCGCCGCGTTCCGGTTGTTCCTGCGCGAACCACGCATCGAGCAGCGCTGCGAAATCCCCGTCCGAAGCTCCCGGCACAAAATTATTGTCCAACATAACGCTCGTGTCCAACATAACGCTCGTGTCCAACATGGTGCAAAATCCCCTGCCCCCTAAAGCGAACGATGTGATGTTTGTAGATTGGGCAAAAAGAAAACCCGGTCAGCCCAGTCGCGGATCGATTGAGTTGCCGAGTTCGCTTTTCAGTTGCAGCGCTGTCGCATGGCGGTAACACAAAGATAATGAGCGCCATCGCCTTCAACCGCGGGCGCTGCCCCTTTCCTTAAAGATCGGGCGGCAGTATACGGGGCGGCTTCACATTTGTCAAGACATCTGAATGGTTGTGCGGGAGCAATTGGTGAAAGTTCACAAATGAAAACCCCTGCACAATGGCAGGGGCTTTGACAAAAAGAACGGACGTGCGAATTAGAGCGTGTTGACGATGTTCGAGAAAATGTTACCAATCGCTGGGCCGAGCAGCGCCAGAATGACGATGACAACGACTGCGACCAGCACGAGAATCAAGGCGTATTCAACCAAGCCCTGACCTTCTTCACGAGGCATATAGATCATTGGAGCAGCTCCCTTTTGAAATGACCGTACGGTAAAAATCCTAACATAAGCATGGTTAAAGGCGCAAGTGGTCAGGCGTAAAGTACCATGAAAATTGTAAAAACCGAATGTGGATGAGGCGACATTTTGAGTCTTGCTCACAAACAAGCGGTCAGGGCAGTTTGTTACCAGCAGCCAGATAGATTTTGTACCATTCCTGTCGTGTGAGTGTAATATCGGAAGCCTTACAAATATCCTTCAAACGCTTCGGGTTGGTTGTACCCACAATCGGCTGCATTCGAGCGGGGTGGCGTAGAATCCATGCAATCGCAATCGCTGTATTCGTCACGCCTTTGGCTGCTGCCATCTCGTCGATGGCGAGATTGAGTTCTGGGAATTGTTCATTATCCAAGAAAACCCCTTCAAAGAACCCGTATTGGAATGGAGACCACGGCTGAATCGTGATTTCTTTCAAACGGCAGTAATCCAAAATGCTGCCGTCGCGGTTGATGGACGGATCAATTTTCATGTTCACGTTGATTCCAGCATCGATCATACCTGTGTTGGTAATGCTGAATTGAAGCTGGTTGAAGATAATTTTCTGCTTGACGAATTTAGTCAACAGCTCAATCTGCATCGGGTTTTGGTTGCTCACCCCGAAATATCTGACTTTGCCACTGTCATGCAGGATTGTGAACGCTTCAGCGACTTCTTCTGGTTCTACGAGGGCATCTGGTCGGTGTAGAACGAGTACATCCAAGTAATCGGTTCGCAGGCGTTTCAAGCTGCCATCGACAGCGCTCAAAATATGTTCTTTGGAAAAGTCAAAGGCGCCTGTGCGAATGCCGCATTTAGTTTGGAGCATCATGGTTTCGCGCAAGCTGGGGGTCATATTCAGCGCTTCGGCAAACTTTGTCTCTGATTCTCCATCCCCGTAAATATCGGCATGGTCAAAGAAGGTCACACCTTGATCGAGTGCAGTATGAATCAAGTCTAAGATTTCAGGGTTCGTCAACCCGGAGATTCGCATACAACCCAGAGAGATTTCGGACACATAGAGTTCTGTGCCAGCAATATGAATGCTTTTCATCTTAAGTGATCTCCTATTGAAGTGTTTTCAAGAAAATTATACCCTGAGACGAATACGTAGTCTCAAGAGATGTGGACAGTTATTCCTAATCTGAGCGCCGCAATTCATTTCGAAGTTCAATTTATCGTATTTGTATGCGGAATATTAAGGCTTTTGCGCGAGGTTTTGACAATCGCTTAGCCGCGCCTTAAAATTTGAGCGAACGTATTCCTCACCTAAAAAAGGATCGTTCATGAAAGAATATATCAGTGATAGATTACGCAATGTCGCTTTAGTCGGTCATCAAGGGTCTGGCAAAACCTCATTGGTCGAAGCCATGTTATTCAACACTGGTGCGATCAACCGATTGGGGCGAGTCGAAGAAAAGAACACGGTCAGCGATTGGGATGAAGATGAACGCGAACGTGGTGTTTCGCTATCTACATCGCTGGTGCCTATCGAGTTCAACGATGTCAAAATCAACATTCTGGATGCCCCTGGCTACCCCGATTTTCAAGGCGAAGTCAAAAATGCAATCCGTGTCGCGGATTCGGTATTCGTGGTTGTTGACGCAGTAGCGGGCGTTGAAGTCGGCACGCAGTTGGCATGGGAATACGCTGAAGCGTATCAACAGCCAATCATCGTCACCATCAACAAGATGGATCGTGAAAATGCTGATTTCGAACGTACACTGACTCAGCTTAAAGAAAACTTCCCCGAATATAAATTCGTCCCGGTCATGATACCGATAGGGTCAGAAACTCAGTTTAAGGGCGTTGTCAATTTATTGACTATGAAGGCGTATTACGATGCGGGCAAGGATCGCGCCGATTTACCTGACGAAATGCAATCCGCTGCCGAAGCTGCGCGAACGGTCTTGGTCGAAGCCGCCGCCGAAGCCGACGACAAATTGATCGAAAAATATTTTGCCGAAGGTGTACTGACTGCGGACGAAATCCGCGATGGGATGCGAAAAGCGGCGCGTGACGCCTATTTGAAAACTGTGCCCGTGTTTGTCACTTCTGGCACGAAAAATATTGGCACGATCCCGTTGATGGAAGCACTCGTCGTGTATGTCGCGCCGCCGACCGACCGCCGCGTTCAGGTCATCGACGCGGCAGGCGAGAAGCAATTTTTGTACGCGCCACAAACCGATACCAATCCATTGGCAGCGTATGTATTCAAGACCAGCAACGACCGCTTTGTCGGCACATTGACATATTTCCGCATTTTTTCAGGCAGTATTCAAGGCGACGTGCGCTATTTCAATGCGACTCGCGGCATCGAGGAACGTTTCGGCGGCTTGATGACGATGCGCGGTAAAGAACAACTCCCAGCGATGACACTTCATGTCGGTGATATGGGCGTTGTCGCCAAACTGACGCACACGAAAACGGGCGACACGTTCAGCAGCCGCGAAAATCCGATTCAGATCACACGCCCGACGTATCCCGATCCATTATTCTCGGTCGCGCTAATCCCCAAAACGCAAGCGGACACAAGCAAGATGAGCAGTGTCTTATCGATGCTGGCGGAAGCCGATCCGACACTGCGTTGGCGGCAGGACGGCGCGATCAAGCAGACGATTTTAGAAGGTATGGGCGAACTGCATGTCAACGTTGCGATCGCGCGCGCGGGCAAGTTTGGCGCAAACCTGGATAGTTCAATTCCCAAAGTGCCGTATCGAGAAGCGATCACAGGCAAAGGCAGCGCGACGTATCGTCATAGAAAACAGACGGGCGGATCGGGTCAATTTGGTGAAGTTTCGCTGCGTGTCGAGCCGAATCCTGCTAACGGGTTTCAGTTCAAATCGGAGGTATTCGGCGGCGCGGTGAGCAGTTCGTATTTTCCATCGATTGAAAAAGGTATTCATTCGATTTTAGAAACCGGCGTGATCGCTGGCTACCCGATCAGCGATATTCTCGCGGTCGTGTACGACGGCAAGGAACATCCGGTCGATTCAAAGGACATTGCGTTTCAAATTGCCGGACGCGAAGCGTTCAAAGAGGCGTTTCAGGCGGCGAACCCGGTGCTGCTCGAACCGATTATGAATGTACGGATTATTGTGCCAGAAAGCATGATGGGTGATATTTTGGGCGATTTGAACACGCGGCGTGGGCGTGTACAGGGCATGGACAGCGACAATGCCAAAAGCATCGTCACCGCCCAAGTGCCGTTCGCAGAAATGCTGCGTTATGGCAACGAACTGCGCTCGATGACAGGTGGACGTGGTATTTACGAGATGACATTCAGCCATTACGATCCCGTGCCGCCGCAGATCGCCGCGCCGATCATCGCGGAAGGGAAGCGACATATTCATCAGCACGAGACGTAATCGCTGCATATCTACATTCATCATGCGTAAACATATTTTTGTAGGGGTATGGCGCTGCTATGCCGCCCAGGGCGATCCGCCGGGTCGCCCTTACGTTTTCACAGCGTTGTCTTTTACTACATCCATTGATATGAAACTTATCACATGGAATCTTAATAAGCGGCGCGCCATCGAACCGCAAATCGCCGCGCTTAGTATCCGCGCCCCCGACGTGATCGCACTGCAAGAAGTTGCACTTAATAACTTACAGCGTTTGCGGGACGAGTTTGCTGCTGTCGGATATGCGTATGCGCTTGATAGTGTTCATGCCGAACCGCTGCCGCGCCGTCCGTTCGTCATGATAGTCAGCCGTCACCCGCTTTACGCAATGGACGTAATCGATAATCCGTATCGTCAGGGGATTGTCTCAGCACATGTGATCAGTTCAGATTACGAACTGGTCATCCACAATGTGCACGTTCCCAGCATTGGATCGCACGAGATGAGCGTGAAATTTGGCTTCATGGACGCTGTATATCGCCAGCTTGCGATGCACGAGTCGGTACCGCGCATTTTTTGTGGCGATTTCAACAGTCCACTGGCAGAACTGGCGGATGGTACGATTATCACGTTTGGGCAGACGCGCCGCGTCGATGGCAGCTATGCGGTCGTTAAGGGGTGGGAACTTTACGAAACCGCTGAACGCAATCTGATCGAAGGGCTGCACGCATATGATTTACGCTGCGCATACCGACGACTGCACGGCTGGGACGTACAAGAACCGAGCTGGGTGGCGAAAAACAAAGGGCGCGAATTCGGGTTTCGTCTCGACCACATTTTGAGTTCGGAGGCGCTCGTCCCGGTGTCGTGTTTGTATCATCACGCATGGCGCATCGAGAATTTGAGCGATCATGCTGCGATGGAAGCGGCGTTCATCGTCGATCTGTAAAGGCGACCCGGTGGGTCGCCTTTATTTTTACAGAACGCATAGGGGCAGGTGTGAGACCTGTCCCCTACATTCATGCTTATATGATGCGATACGTTAATTCTGCGGTTCGGGTTCCACGAAGACTGGATCGGGATCAAATTCTTTCGGAGGCATCCCCGCGATCTCATACACGCGATCGCGTTCGACGATCTCGTTATTGAGCAAATCGGTCGCCAGCAAATCGAGTTTATCGACGTTTTTGCCGAGCAACTCAAGCGCTTTTTCATACGCCTCATGGACAAGACGGCGGACTTCGGCGTCGATTTGCGATGCCGTTTCTTCGCTGTACGAACGTCCTTGCGACATCGAATAGCCCAAAAATGGCTGACGTTCGTCATCACCGAAGTTGACCTGACCGATTTCGTCGCTCATACCCAACTGCGAGACCATCTGACGCGCCATTTGTGTGACACGGCGTAAGTCGTTCGATGCGCCGCTCGTAATCTCGTTGAACTTGACTTGTTCGGCAGCGCGCCCGCCCAGCAGGACGACCATGCGGTTCTTGAGTTCATGACGCGAATAGTTGCGGCGGTCGTCGTCAGGCAAAATCGCGGTGACGCCGAGCGCTTGACCACGCGGCACAATGGTTACCTTATAAACTGGATCGCCATCCGGTGTCAGTGCAGCGACCATCGCGTGACCTGCCTCGTGATAGGCGACGATCTTGCGCTCCTGCACATTAGAAAGCGGCGGACTTTGTGTCCCCAATACGATTCGGTCGAAGGCATCGTTGAAATCGCGCGGGGTGATCTTTTTACGGTTATTACGAGCCGCCGCCAATGCCGCTTCGTTGGCAAGGTTGGCGATGTCTGCGCCGCTAAAACCAATCGTGGCTTTTGAAAGCGTAACCAGATCGACTTCTGGCGCGAGCGGTTTACCGCGTACATGGACTTTCAGAATATTCAAACGACCATCGCGGTCTGGCAGCGCTACCGTAACCTGACGGTCAAAGCGACCAGGACGCAGAAGCGCGGGGTCAAGCACGTCGGGGCGGTTGGTGGCTGCCATGACGATCACGCTTTCGTTTTGATCGAAACCGTCCATTTCGGCGAGCATCTGGTTGAGCGTCTGTTCGCGCTCGTCGTTACCACCGCCTAAACCTGCGCCGCGCTGACGACCGACCGCGTCGATTTCATCGATGAAGACGATGCTTGGCGCAGCAGCTTTCGCTTTCGCGAACAAGTCGCGCACGCGGCTCGCACCGACACCGACGAACATTTCGACGAACTCAGAAGCGGCAATACTGAAGAAGGCGACATCCGCTTCACCGGCGACCGCACGCGCTAACAGTGTCTTGCCTGTGCCTGGAGGTCCAATCAGCAGCACGCCGCGCGGAATACGTGCGCCGAGCGCAATGTATTTATCCGGTTCTTTCAGAAAGTCCACAATTTCGACCAGTTCAGATTTCGCCGCGTCTTGCCCAGCAACATCCATGAACGTGATTTGAGGCTTTTCCTTATTGTATTCGCGGGCTTGCGTGCGCCCGAAACCGAATACACCCGTCATCTGGCGCTGCGAATTGCGCAGCGAGAACAGCAAGAAACCGAGCAGTAGTAGGAATGGCGCGAAATTGAGCAGCAAGGTCACGAGCGTGTTTGGCTGGTTAAAGCGACCGTCGAAGACCACGCCCTGTGCGCGTAAGTTATCCGCCAGGTTTAGATCGCCGGATGGAATTTGCGTTGCGGCGAACTGATTGAAAGTACCTTGTACAATTGTGGAATCGGTGAGCAGTGGTGAATTCGTCGTCGGATACTGAACATTACACGGGAAACCCAATAGGACGGTCGTGTTATCGATCAGGGCTTCGACACGCAATGCGTCATCAGCATTCAAGCCTGTGCCCTCTAAAGTCGCACACACTTGCCCTGCTGGCTGCTGGCTGTACGCTTCGACCAGTTCATAAACTGCCGAATAAGGAATCGGCTGGCGCGTTGTGGGACCGCTTAAGAGGTCGGTCAGGTTACTTGCTGACCATACCAGGAGTAAAATGACGATGACCGGAATCAACCAACGTGGCAGTTGACTCAAGGGTGAACGCGGCGGTTGGCTGCCGGGATCATCCGATTTATCGTTAGGGCGTCTCGGGTTTGGGGGGTTAGGAGGGAATGCCATGCACTTGCACTACCTTTATCGTTTCTATAGGTTCAACCTATGGTACGGGAGGCGCATTAGATTCGCATAAACGTTTGCTTCGACGCGGCATAGAATGACGAACTGTTTTATAATGTAAAACGACAAGCGAGAGAGCGCGTGATCATGAATGAACCTATCAAGAAACAAACCCCCGAAGAAATGACGCTGCCTTCACGAGCGACTTTGCCACGCCGTCCGCGTTCGACAGACGTGAATCCGGTTGATACGGGCAGCTTGACGGCGAAAAATCCACCGCTTTTGTTACAACACTTTTTCGATGGCGCGGTCGATCTCGATAAAGAATTGACAGCACGGTTTGCGAACACCCCGCCATTGTCGATTATCCGTGTTCGCCAATTCAACGGACGTATTCGTTCCAGCGTCGCATTGATGTCCACGCAAGACGGTGCGGCATCGGTGCTGGTCGAAATCGATATGGAATCGCGCGACGCGACGTTCACGTTCACATTGAGCGGGATGCTTGGGTTTCGGTTTCATCTGGCGCGCTTGAGCGATAAAGACCGTGCGAACTGGATCGATGCGATGGAATCGCAAAATAGCGAGGCGACCTTTTTATGGAATCACGCACGCTGGGAAAACGATTATTTGATCTGCACAGCGCATAAGCATTACACCAACATTTTTGCCTTTTCGACTTATCATTTTGAATCCGCCGCGCGTTTGACCAACGAAGTCAGCCGTAAGTTCGTCAAATGGATGGCGGATTACTGGCGCTAAACAACACGCGGCAGCCAAAGGGTTATTGTTTTATGAATCGTCTGCAATACGAAACAAGTCCGTATTTGCGTCAGCACGCCGAAAATCCGGTCGATTGGTACGCATGGGGCGATGAAGCTTTTGCATCTGCCAAAGCGCAGGACAAGCCGATTTTACTCAGCATAGGATACAGCGCGTGCCACTGGTGTCATGTCATGGCGCACGAAAGTTTTGAAGATGAAACGACCGCGGGCATGATGAACATGCATTTCGTCAACATCAAGGTTGACCGCGAAGAACGCCCCGATCTCGATGATATTTATATGAACGCTGTGCAAATGATGACGCGGAGCGGCGGCTGGCCGATGACGGTATTTTTGCTGCCTGACGGACGTCCGTTTCATGGTGGCACCTATTACCCGCCCGAACCGCGCTATGGTATGTTGTCTTTTCAGCAGTTGATGACGCGCATACACGAGGTTTATACGCAGCAGCGCGCTGAAGTCGAACAAGTGGCGGCGAATTTGACCGACGCGCTCAAACGCGACTCGCTTGGTTTAGGCGGGCTGAGTGACAATTTGACGACTGAATTACTGGATAATGCCGCGACCAAACTATTGGCGAACGCGGATAAGATGAACGGCGGATTTGGTAGTCAGCCAAAGTTTCCGCAGCCGATGAATTTGGCGTTCTTATTGCGCACCTTTGCGCGCAATGGCGATCAAACCGCGCTCGATCATGCCTTGCTCACGTTGAAAAAGATGGCGCGCGGCGGCATGTACGATCAAATTGGCGGCGGCTTTCATCGATACAGCGTCGATTCAATCTGGCTGGTGCCGCATTTCGAGAAGATGTTGTATGACAATGCACAGTTGAGCCGCGTCTACTTAAGTGCATGGCAAATCACAGGTGACGAGTTCTTCAAGCGCGTTGCCATCGATATTTATGATTATGTACTGCGCGAAATGACCAGCCCTGATGGTGGGTTTTATTCGACGACCGACGCCGACAGCGAAGGACACGAAGGCAAATTCTTCGTATGGAGTAAAGACGAACTGAATGCGTTGCTCGGCGATAATGCGCATATCGCTATCGAGTATTGGGGTGTTTCAGCGCGCGGCAACTTTGAAGGTCAGAATATCCTCAATGTGCCGAACGAAGATGCAGTGGTCGCGGCACGCTTGAATATGACTGTCGATGACATGCACGCCAAACTCAACCCGATGCGTGATGTACTGTTCGCAGCGCGCAGTCAACGTGTGCCGCCTGCATTAGACGATAAAATCATCACCGCATGGAATGGAATGATGCTGGCGAGCCTGGCAGAAGCAGCACGCTTGCTCGGCCGGACGGATTATCGTGCGGCGGCGATCCGCGCTGCGGATTTCTTGCTCAACGCGCTGCATACTGCCGAAGGACGTCTGTATCGCACCATCAAAGACGGGAATGCCAAAGGTTTGGGCTATCTCGAAGATTATGCGAACGCGGCGGACGCGCTGATCGACGTGTACGCACTCACGTTCGATAACCGCTACTTCAAAGCGGCAGCCGCGCTGGTCGATCATACGTTGGCACATTTCGCCGCGCCGGATGGCGGCTATTACGATACCAGCGACGAACATGAGCCGTTGATCGTGCGTCCCCGCAGTTTAGAAGACAACGCGACACCAAGCGGTAACGCCATGTTTGCGCGCGTGCTGATACGCCTGGTTGCGTATACAGGCAAAGGTGAGTACGACGATGCGGCGCGGCGGATGCTCAACCCATTGGCGAATGCGATGCGCGAGTATCCACAGGCATTTGGCGAAGCGCTGAGCGCTGTCGATGCGGTCGTCAACGGCATTACGGAGATCGCGTTGGTAGGCGACCCATCGGATGATGCGATGCGCGCGTTGATGCATGTGATCAGCGGGCAATATCGACCAAACGCGATTATCGCGCTGGCTTCTAACGACGTAGAAGGCGAGTCGGTCATTCCATTATTGAGCTATCGTGTCAAACGTGGCGGCGCAGCGACGGCATACGTGTGTCGTCAGTTCGCGTGTCAAATGCCGGTGACAACGCCGGATGCACTCGTCGCACAGTTAGAAAAAGTGGTGTCATGAGCGACCCTGATCGAGTGATGGTCGTCGATGTCGAAGCGACCTGTTGGGAGAAGCGTCCGCCGCCGGGACAGCACAGCGAAATTATCGAGATCGGCGTGTGTGTGTTCAATCTTAAAACATCCATGCCTGGTCTCAGCGTCAGCATTCTGGTCAAGCCGGAGCGGAGCAAAATCAGTCCGTTTTGTACGCAGCTCACCACGTTGACCCAGGAAGTCGTCGATAGTGGAATAAGTTTCGCGGCAGCGTGCGCGCGGCTGGAAAGCGCGTTCGCCAGTAAACAGCATCTGTGGGTCAGTTGGGGTTCATACGACGCGCGCATGTTCCGCGATCAATGCGCTGGTTTTGGCGTCGCGTATCCGTTCAGCGACCAACATGTTAATCTGAAGCGTGTCTTTGCCAACCGCCTGAATAATAAGAAACAAATCGGCATGGCGGCGGCGCTGACGATGTGCGATCTATCATTGAATGGCATTCATCATCGCGGCGGGGACGATGCCTATAATATCGCACGTATTTTAGGGGTGTTGGTCAAGCGCTTTGGGCTGGAAGTGTTAGCCACTCCACTCGTGGAGTCGTAACATGTTCGCCCAGGATACATCGCAGCAAGAATACTTCAAGATGATGCTGATCACAGTCGTGGGGCAAGCCTTCGGCGCAGCAGGCTATACACTGGAAGATCGCCCGCCACAGTGGGCAGGCGGACAGTTTCGGTTCGTCAAGCGGCTTGATGATGCTTTGAATGGCATTATCGAATATCAGCATCTTTATTACGCCGAGCAAAAGCCATCGCGCTTTCGGGTTACGCTCACACGTACGGATCAAGCCACTCCAGGTCAGTCGAGTACACATCCTCGTTACGTACAGCGGGCTTTGAGCGCGCTCGTCGTGAGCGACTTCAAAGTCGCTATTTTGCCATCGGCGGACTATTGGTGGACTTATACCGACACACATACACTGGGTCACGCACTCGGCGAAGCGGGGTCGTTGGCAGTCGCTTACGGAATGCCTTGGTTGGCAGGTCTGCTTGCAACCCCCTAAATATTCAGTGAAACAGACTGGCTAGTTTTGTGGGTTCACTGATAGAATCAGCCGTATGAATAAAAAACGACGAATGCTTGGCTTGTGTTTACTGGCGGCGATCGGATTGATCACCGGATGTGCGTCACCAGAACCGATTTACATTATTGTCACTGGGCAACCACCAACGCCGATTGGGGATCAAGTCGATATCTCAGTTGCCGTCGGCGGCGATGCGCCGATAATCATGCAAACTTCCCCGACCGAAACACCGACGCCGCCTGCGCCTGTGCCCGCCCTGACTCAGCCCGCCGATCAAGTGCTGGCAGAAGCGCGGCGCTATCAGATCAATGGTTTTTACGAAAATGCGGTCACGGCATATACCTTGATTTTGGATCAAGGGGATGCGCTGCCCATCGACGTGCGCGCGACAGCCGCATTTGAACTCGGCGTGAGCGCGGTGCGCGAAGGTTTGTTCGAACAGGCAGCAGGCGCGATGACGTTGTTCATCACGCAGTTCGGTAGCGATTCGCGCATCGCACAAGCCTATTTCTTGCGCGGCGATGCCTATCTCGGCTTGGGGCGATGGGTCGAAGCCGTCAACGATTTCAGTACCTACAGTGGACTGCGACCGGGTTTAATCGATAGTTATGTGTATCAGCGCATCGCGGATGGGTTGTTAGCACTCGGTCAAACCGATGCGGCGATTAGCAATTATGTACGCGCGGCAGATGCGAGTCGCAGTTTGGTCTCGCAGTTGGCATTGCGCGAACGTGTCGCACAGGTCTTGATCGGCGCGGGACGGGTGAGCGAAGCCGTTGCACAGTACGACGCAATTTTGACGATTGCTGTTAACGCGCCGTATCGCGCCAGCATCGAACTGGCGGCGGCTCAAACAATCTTAGCGTCGGGCGACAACGAAAATGCCATGATTCGCTTTCGCCGAATTTTAGCTGACCACACAATGCAAGCGGCGGCATATACGGCGGCGGCGGAACTCGCGGAGCGTGGTGTCCCCGTCGATAATGGACTGCGTGGGCGCGCGGCGTTTGCTTTTGGCGATTATCCAGGCGCGATTACGGCGATCAACGCGTACACGACCGAAACGGCAGGAACCGAGATCGACCCCGAACTCTATTTGTTATTGGGGCGGGCGTATCGTGAGATCGGCAATTCAACAGCGGGACTGACCGCGTTTCAGACCATCATCGATCAATATACGACTTCGCCTGTGTTCGGTCAGGCACTGCTCGAACAGGGACGAACGCGCTTTTTGAGCGGCGATATTCCAGCGGCGATCCAATTTTACGAAAATATCGCGGGCACCTACGAATATCTCCCCGAAGCTGCCGAAGCCTTGTGGCGCGCGGGCTATTTGTACAGCACCAATGATCAACCTGCGCAGGGGCGCGCGATTTTCGAGCAGTTGGCAACGCGCTATCCCGAAAGCGACTGGGCGGCGAGCGGTTTACTGTTGGCGGCGAGCGCGGCGTTGACGAGCGGCGACGCACGCGGCGCGGAACGTTTCTATTTTGAAGTCGCGAATAAGACGACCGGTGAAGAACGTGCTAATGCGTTGTTGTCGGCGGGGCGGCTGGCGTTGGCGCGTGGGGATTCAGCCACTGCGTCGGATGCGTTTCAGCAGGCAGCGACAGCCGCGCCCGACAGCTATTTTTCGGCGCGCGCCCGTGACATTATTGATGGTGTCGCGCCGTTTCAACGTCCGGCGTCGATCAACTTAAATATCGATGAGACGATAGCGCAAGCGGAAGCCGAAACGTGGCTGCGCGCGACCTTTGCGCTCGATGCAACGGGCGATCTGGCGACAATGCCGCCAGCATTGGCGAATGATGCGCGCATTCTGCGCGGAAACGAATTATGGACGGTCGGCGCGGTCGATGAAGCGCTGGCGGAGTTCAGCGACATTGTGGACGAAAACGAAACGAATCCGCTTGCCAGTTATCAATTGGCGATTTATATGCGCGGCTTGGCGGCGTATCAAAGCTCGTTAGTGGCAGCTTCATATATCATCCGGGCGGCAAATATCGGCACGTTGGATGCACCGCCGTATATCGCGCGGATGCGCTACCCCGCGTATTATGGTGATCTTGTCGCGGCATCCAGCAGTCGGCATGGGGTCGATCCGTTATTGCTGCTGTCGTTGATTCGCCATGAGAGTTTGTTTGATACCTATGCGACGGCGGCGGCAGGCGAAAAAGGGCTGACACAGGTCATCCCAAGCACAGGCGACTATATCGCGGAACAATTGGCGTTCGCGGATTATCAACATGCCGATTTGTTTCGTCCATACGCAGGGATTGAATTCGGGGCGTTTTATCTGGGCGAAAACCTGCGCACGCTCGATGGCAATGCGACCGCGGCTTTATCGGGCTACAACGCGGGTCCCGGGCGGGCGATCACATGGCGCGATTTATCGGGTGGCGATCATGATACGTTTATTACGACGATCACGATTAATAGCACGCGTGGGTATGTGCAGCGTATTTATGGATATTACAATATTTACCGCTCACTGTATGGGTCGTAAAGGATACGCAGGGGCGACCCACTAGGACGCTCCTACTACAGCTCGGCAGGATTTTGACCGAGCATAGAACGGACTTTGGAGACGAGATCATGATGCAAGATCGGTTTTGGCAGGTAGTCGTTGGCACCTGCTTCGATGCCGCGAATGATGCTTTCGGCGTCGCCCCGTGCCGACAGAATCAAGATCGGAGTGCGGCGGAAGCCGTCGCGACCCCGAATGACCGTACACAGCTCAATACCATCCATACCAGGCATCATAACATCGAGGATGATCAAATCTGGCGCTTGATCTGCCAGAATATTCAAGGCGGCATCGGCATCGCGGGCTTTTATAACTTGAAAACCACCGCGTTCCAACATAATGCCGATCAACGTGAGCGCGCCGATTTCATCATCGACGATTAGGATTTGGCGCTTCATCAAATCGGCGCGAGATACCCTTGCCTTTAGGCATGGGGAGAGATAGCGCCCTTTTCCTTTCTGTTACACAATCAGGACAGTCGATAAGGCACTCTGCTCAGGCAGAGCAAACGGTTTCCTCTGGCTCAACACCAGACCGACAACGGAACGGGAGTTCCACAACGCGGCTCGTGTAATAGCGAGTCGGGCGGC
>JBBRAA010000019.1:0-65432 GCA_038207205.1 Aggregatilineales bacterium | reverse complement strand
CCTATACCTCCAAGACCTGCTCCAACTGTGGTGCGGTGTTTAGCGACTTTAACTTGTCTACACGATGGCTGGACTGTACTTGTGGTCTCAGTCTCGACCGCGACCACAATGCAGCCATCAATATTTTAGTAAAAGCCGGATAGGACACGTCCGCAAACGCTAACGTAGAGTGCGGTTAGGCTCAAGCGTTGTTTGGAAGCCCCTGCCTTTAGGCATGGGGAGTGTCATGAAAACCTGATCGTATCATCCCCCACCGCGTCATCTTCGATATAAGGCAGCGCAGATTCTTGCGACATCGGCACGATTTTCGGCTGTGCATCGCTGGCAATCGTTGGAATCGTGAAATAGACCGCAGTGCCAACATTTAACGTACTACGCAGCACGATCATGCCGCCATGTGCCTCGATGATTTCTTTCGCAACCGTCAAGCCCTGACCCGAACCGGGCACACGCAGCGCCCGCCCGCCGCTGGTCGTCGGCGTGCCGCGATAAAACCGCGTGAACACATGCGCTAATTCGTCATCGCTGATCCCGACTCCGGTATCGCGTACACGCAAACGTGCCATACCCCGTTCTTCGCCCTTGACCTCGAAAATTATCTTGCCGCCGGGCGGCGTGTACTTGATCGCGTTATCGAGAATATTGCCTACCGCCCACCGCAGACGCCGCTCATCGCCCATGACCTGCAAACCAGGGCGGTCGATCTGAATTTCGAGCATCAGGTTGGTTGCGCCCGCCGTCCCACGCCATTCATTGACCAGCGCATACACCAGTTTATCCAAAGACAGCGGACGATCCGCCCGCGTCATCGTGCGCGCGTTCGTCGCCGTTAAATCGCGCATTTCGACGATCATCTTTTGCAGCGCCACTGCGTGATAAAGCATCGACTGCGCGAACTCCATCATGCCGCCCGCTGCCGTCGGAAAAATGCGCGCCTGTGCTTCGAGCGGCGCACCAATTTCTTCGTCGATACGCGTAAGCAGCGCGTCGCGTGCTTTCTCGCGCCGCGTTTCGTCGGTGACATCGCGCAAGATCAGCACGGTTCCGACACGTTGTTTATTCAAAGACATTACTGCCGCCGCACCAACGCTGATCGTGCGCGCTTGTTCGTTCTGGTCGCTGTTCAGTTCAATTCGTTTCGGCTCGCCTAACGCAAATAAACCCGGTGCAAGCGCCGGACCCAACGTATCGGTGATCAGGGTCGTCAGCGCCTCGATCTTGCCATCTTCGATGGCGGTTCTCAGCCCACTCGGCAAATCGAGCAGATTTTTTGCTGGTTCATTGATGAATGTGACTTGTCCGCTTAAATCCTGCACAATCACGCCGTCGCTCATCGCCTCCAATACGCTGGTCAAATGCGCGATTTCGCGGCGTTGACGGCGTAACGAGACGCGCAAATCGTCCTGACGTACTTGCACCGACTCAGCATAGCGGTCGAACGACGCACCAATCCTGCTGATCTCATCAGTGGCTTGCATCCTCGTACGCGCAGTCATATCACCGTTCGTCAGCGCATCCGCGACGCGGGTGATCTTGTTCATCCTGCCGATCAGCCAGTTCAGTACGATAAATGTCGTGATGACCGCGCCCGCCGCCAACGTCGCCAACACCAGCGCGGTCAACTGCGCCAGCGCGGGATCGCTGCCCTGTGCCGTATTCGCCTGAGTCACGCTTGCATACACGATCACGACGATCATAATCAACGCCAGCCCGAATAATGGCACCATTAAACGCCAGCGTAATGACGTAAATCGATAGGAAGTCTGTTCAGACATAGCCCGTTTTACCCAATCATCTGTAGTCTTGCACGCTCATTCATCATCTCAATTGCAGTGTAACATTAACATCAGCGGCGCGCTTTTTCATAGAATGTTTAATTCAGTTCACGCTCGCTTTACATTAGGCGGCTACCCTTAAACCCGTTTGCTATTTTCAGCGACGGGATGTTAATGGTGTACGTACCTTCTCGGTTAAGCGGAATCAAATTGAACGGTCGCGCTGACCTGCACATGCACACCACGGTCAGCGACGGCATCGCATCTGTACAAGACATGCTCAATCACGTGGCGGAGCGCGACGTACTCAACGTCATCGCGATTACGGATCATGATCGGCTGGAAGCGAGTTTATGGGCATACGCTCATCGGGATCGTTATCCGTTTGAGATTATTCCCGGCGTCGAAGTAACCAGTCGTGACGGACATGTCTTGGCGTTATGGGTGACGCAGCCTATTCCAAAAGACATGTCGCTTGCTGAAACATGCGCCGCCATCCATGACCAAAACGGCATCGCTGTCATCGCCCATCCCTTTGAGCCAATGATCGCGCCCGCAGCGTCATGGCGCTACTTTCGGAACCCAGAGGTGTTAATAAATTCGGGTGTGGATGCTATTGAAGTCATCAACGCGGGCGCGTTCACTCCTGGGAACAACTGGTTAGCAGCGCACGTCTTTGCAAAGAGTTCACTCGCCTTACTCGGCAACAGCGACGCGCATCAGCCCAGCAGCATCGGTACAGGTTTTACTCATTTTTGCGGAACTACGGCGGCAGAATTACGTACTTCTATTTTAGAAGGTCGAACGGCTGCCGAAGGAAAACCATGGTCACTCACCGTTTACTTGAAGCTCTCACTCATTATGATACCGAAGAAGCTGAACGGGTCTTTGGCGACGAATACGCGCTAAATCCCCCCGCCGCTTCCGTAAAATTCGCGCCCGTCAAGCGTGTTGCCATCTTTGCAGAGGCATTTTTGCCCAAAGTCGATGGCGTCTCCAAAACCGCTTATCTTACCCTGCGTTATCTCGAACAAACCGGACGCGAAGTCATCGTGTTCGCGCCGGATATTTCGCCACACTCGGTCAGTCATAGCGATGTTGTCCCGCTCCCATCACTCGGTTTCGCCGCAGCCCCAGAAACGCGCATGGCGCTGCCGCATCCGGTTGTTGTACAACGCCTGAACGAATTCAAACCTGACTTGATTCACCTGTTTAGTCCGGTAGTCCTGTCTGTGAGCGGTATGTTATACGGGCGGCAAAATCATATTCCTGTGGTCGCCAACTACCAGACCGATTTACCAAATTACGTCAACGCTTACGGAATGCCATTTTTGCACGACATCGTGCGCGATTGGCTGCGCTATATCCATAACGGCAGTCATGTGACGCTTGTTCCAACAAACTGGACGCGCGATGCGCTCCGCGATCAGGGCTATCGACGGCTGCGAAAATGGGGGCGCGGGGTCAGCACCCGCTTCACCCCCGAAAAACGCAATCCAGAATGGCGTGCACGACTTTTGAACGGGCGCGATCCCAATTCGATGGTATGCGTTTATGTAGGACGGCTGGCAAACGAAAAGCGTGTTGATTTACTACTCGAAGTCGCACGCACGCCGGGAGTCGCTCTCACGATTGTCGGTGATGGTGGTATGCGCGCCGAACTGGAAACCTTGTTCGCTGGCACAGAGACCCATTTCACAGGCTATCTACTCGGTGACGATCTCGCATATGCCTATGCCAACGCTGATGTGTTTATGTTCACGGGTGCGTTCGAAACGTTCGGACAAGTCGTACAAGAAGCGATGGCATCTGGTTTGCCAGCGGTCGTCATCAATCAAGGTGGAATTACCGACCTTGTAGAAGAGGGTATCAACGGCTTTCAATGCCCCGACGACCCAGAAGCATTCGCTGCGGCTGCACGCACGCTGCGCGATGATCCCGTGCTGCGCAAAACCATGTCGCTCAACGCCCAACGAGTAGCCGAAAATACGTGGGAGAATGTGTTAACTCAGCTTGAGGATCATTACGCCGAAGCGATCGCGCTCAATATGCGCGTCCGTGATATTTATCGCCCAACCAATCCGTTCCAGCAATTCTTCGACCGCTTCAATCAAATCAGGAAAACGGATGACTACTACGCTGAAAACCGTCGCATTGATCGCTCACGACAATAAAAAAAGCGAAATTATCGAATTTGCCAAACAGCACATCGATGTATTATCCCGTTATGACCTGATCGCCACCGGGACAACCGGCAGCTTGATCATGGAAGCCACCGGACTCCCTATCAAGCGCGTGTTATCAGGACCCATCGGCGGTGATGCGCAAATCGCCGCCAAAGTCGCGGAAGGTGAAATCGAAGCGGTCTTTTTCTTTATCGATCCATTGGGCGCGCATCCGCACGACCCCGATATCAATTCGCTGCTGAGAATTTGTAATGTGCATAATGTGCCACTGGCGACGAATGCCGCCACCGCCGCCTATATCATCAGCACGCGCGCACTCTAGATCAATCGTCGGGGAAATCGATGAACTGGGGTGGCACGGATGCCGCAAGGTATTCTTCCGCTTCAGGCTGATGAAATACAATCCCAGATTGATGCGCCTCGATTGCGCGCATACACAGCATGACCGTATCGCCCTGTTGACGTTCAGCAACTTTTTGTGCGCGCGTCAGGTTGATCGTCATATGGACGTACTGGCGTTTTTGAGCGGTCAGCCGATCACGGTGTATGAAGCGTGACGCTCCTCATGCCTAAAGGCGTGGGCTTCTGACGAACGCTTGCGCTTACCCTTCCCTTACGGGTTTGACAGAGGCGCTGCGTTATCCGTCACGGATGTGTCCCATCCGTTTCGCATTAAAGCACGTTGCAGGATATTAATCGCCGCATTGTGGTCTCGGTCTAGACTGAGACCACAAGCACAGTCAACCCATCGGGTAGACAAGTCGAAGTTTTGAAACAGGACACCGCAATTCGAGCAGCATTTGGACGTGTAGGCAGGGTCAACCGCTATCACCACACGTCCGGCACTCGCAGCCTTGACCGTGAGGAATTAGCGGAATATACCCCATCCACCATCCAATATGCTTTTGCTCAGGTGGCGGTTTCGCACCATGTTGCGAATGCGCAAGTCTTCCAACGCGATCAAATCAAAGTCTTTAACCAACCCGTAACTCAGTTTGTGTGCATAGTCCCGACGCTGATTGGCGACACGTTCCTGCTGGCGCTGCACGCGCAAGAGCGCCCTGCGTCGGTTCTTGCTACCTTTATGTGCGCGCGCCAGCTTGCGCTGCAAAACCCGCAATCTGATTTGGCTGGCGTGATAAAACGTGTGGTTTTCAACCTTCACGCCGCCGCTGGTGGTGAGGAGCGCGGAAATGCCGACGTCAATACCCACCGTGCGTCCGGTCTTGGGGAGTTCGGGTTTACTTTCCACTTTGCAGGCGAAAGCGGCATATCAACGACCAGACACCAAGGACTCGCTTCCCCCAAGCGCCAATCGAGGCGCACATAGAGGCATAACCAACCCCCTTCTTGAAGACTTCGGCGCGTCCGCACCAAGATTCTCCAGGCTTGACGAGCGAAGCCAAGCTGTGCACGTGTCCATTGCGCAGGCGTAAACGGACAGTCCCTTGCACCCGCAAAAGAAACATCACCTGCAAGCCCAACAAGCAGCGGATCAGGTCAGGTCAGGTTCCCAAACCGCGGTCGGTCTGGATGGTCAGTTGAATTTGTGAGGGAACTAGCAAGCGCAGCCGGGTTAGCAGTTCTCCAATGAGAGCCACCTGCCCTTCGGCAGGATAACGCTTGGGATCGTAACAACGCCACAATAGTGGAATCGCCCGCTGTCGGTACGCCAGACCGACAAATGGTCACTCAACTTGGTTTCATCCACCAGAATGACTCAGCGCGGACTGGCAAAGCGGTCACTCAGCCAGCGGATCCACCCGTGCGTTAGCAGCTCATCGCTGATGCGCGGATTGCTCAAAAATCGACCTAAACGCTTGACCCAAGCACTTGCTTATCCGTGTGAGCGCGTCAAGGCATCCGCTACAGCCGCAAGTTGGCAACTTTCTGCCTCAGTACCCCGCAGCACCACCAGACTAACCCTCGTTTTTGCCATGCCCCCAGAAAGGCGAAATGCTGTACCAGCGCGATGAAATGTGCGTACAATGAAAAAGCCTTTGGTTTTTTGATAGGTTATGGTGACTTCATCTTAAACCAAAGGCTTCTTTATTAAAACTGTCCTGTCCTGTGCCCTCAGGGCGAGGGGCAGGGGGTGAGGGCAAAAAACAAGGT
This sequence comes from Aggregatilineales bacterium, assembly GCA_038207205.1. GTDB lineage: Bacteria > Chloroflexota > Anaerolineae > Aggregatilineales > Phototrophicaceae > Flexifilum. The sequence goes on along the minus strand of JBBRAA010000019.1, from coordinate 59,356 downwards.
TTCGTGATTCACTGAATTTGGTTACGCTGAAATGTCAACACAACCTAATGTCTTTCTGCCAAACCTCGCGGACATGTTGGAGGAGTGAATAGTGGATACTAAAGCCTATTGGGGACAAATCTACGAGACGAAAGCGGTGACGGATGTGAGTTGGTATCAACCCCGTCCCGATCTATCATTGGCACTGATCCACGCCGCCGAAACAGCATCAGATGCCGCGATCATCGATGTCGGTGCGGGTGCTTCGACGCTGGTCGATCATTTGTTGGAGACAGGGTACGCCGACATCACGCTGCTCGACATCTCCGAAGCAGCGCTGGATACGGCGCGAATTCGCGTCGGCATGGTGGCTGCTCGGCTCACCTGGTTAGTGGGCGACATCACTACCATTCCGCTCGCCCGTCATCACTACGATATCTGGCATGACCGGGCGGTCTTTCATTTCCTGACCGAGCCGCTGCAAAAACAGCGTTATGTGGAACAAGTCTTTCACGCCGTCAAGCCCGGTGGATATGTCATCGTCGCAACGTTCGCGCTCGATGGACCGGAACAGTGCAGTGGTTTACCGATAGCACGCTATGATGCGGCTTCGCTGCACGGCGCTTTCGGCGAAAGATTCGACCTGATCGACAGCACGAATGAAACACATCATACGCCCTGGGGAAGTGAACAGCGTTTCATCTACTGCTACTGCCGAAAAACTGTCAGCGATGCCAGCATGAGCGTCCATGAAAGTGCCTGAGACAATGCCGCCACCTATTCTTAGCAATAAAGACTACGATGCCGCGTCTGTATTCACCGTGGAAAACATGCTGCGTGAAGCCCATCGGCAAAAAGCGATACCGGAAGGCAGTATACCGTCCATCTGCATCCTCGACCCTGACGGCGATCTGGCACAGCACCTTATAGAATCGGGCAGAGCGACTGTTCATCCCCATTGGGCGTGTTACCACACGAAACTGTACGCTTTCGAGCATCAAACGATTCAGTTTGGGATCGTTCCCTATGCCGTTGGCGCGTCGTTCGCGGTGCTGGTCGCGGAAGAATTGTTCGCGTCTGGCTGTCAGCTGCTGATCAGCATCACGTCAGCCGGGCAGATCATCCTTGCAGGTCAGCCGCCTTATTTCGTCCTCATCGAACGGGCGCTGCGCGATGAAGGGACGAGTTATCATTACCTGCCACCCGCCGCCTTCAGCGAGCTGCGACCCGGTTTATTGACCCGTCTCGAAAATGCGTTCAGCGATGCTTCGGTACGGGTGCTGTGCGGCGCGACCTGGACGACGGATGCGCCCTTCCGAGAGACAACCCAAGCGATTGAGAATGCGCGCGCGCAAGGGATTTTAGGGGTCGAGATGGAAGCAAGTGCCCTTTACGCTTATGCACAAGCACGCACCAAAGACGTGATCTGCTTCGCGCACATCACCAATCAGATGGCGCAAGTCGAGGGCGATTTTGAGAAAGGGATCGATCAGGGCAGTCACGATGCGCTGGAAGTGATCACGCTCACTGCAACACGCTGGTTGGCGCTGACGACGGAGGGTCGGTGAAGGATCACGAACGTTGACAGCCTGTTCGCCAAGATGTATCACTCCTGGCGGGAACCCGTCAAAGGGTGAGCGTGACCTGTGTTCCTTTATCCGGCGCTGATACAACCGCAAACGCGCCCCCGACCAATATCGCCCGTTCGCGCATCCCCATCAACCCAAAGTGACCCGCCTTCGTCAGCGCAGTGAACTGCGACGGTACTACAAAGCCTTTCCCATCATCGCACACGCGCAGCATCGTGCGTGTGCCCTCGACGGTCAATTCAAGGCGCATCGTTTCCGCGTCGGCGTGATGCATCGCATTATTCAATGCTTCCTGCGCGATCCGATAAAATGCCAGCTCGTGTTCGTCTGTCAAATTCGGCAGAAGCCCTTTTACAATGAATTCGGCGTGAGCATCGCGCGTCAGCGTTTCAAGCGCCGCCAACAATCCTAACTCCTCCAAATAATGCGGGTGCAGCGCGCGGCTGAATCGGCGAATTTCCTCGATGGATTGGGCGATCATCTGGCGCATTTCCTCGATACGTCCCCCGACTTGTTCCGGTTGGCGCGTCAACATCCGCTGAAGCATCTGTGCTTTGTGACCCAGTGCGATCAGCGACTGCACAGTCTCGTCGTGTAATTCGCGCGCCAGGCGTGCGCGTTCTTCTTCCTGAGCCTGGTTCACCGCCCCCACATAATCATGCAGGGCGGCTTGATGGTTGGCTACCTGTTCTGCCATATCATGCAGCGAACGGCGCAATTCTTCGATCTCACGCACGCCGTGAATAGCCATTTTCGCCGCATCGAATTCGCCTTTCCCAATACGAACAGCGCGTAAGCTCAACTCGTGCAGCGGCTGCACGACATAGCGCAGACCAAAGAATAGAATCAGCGAAGAAGTTGCCAGTGCGATGAACAGGATGAACGGCAGCACCTGCTCGTAGCGGATCAAAGGGGCGGTCAGCGCGTGCCACGACTCACGGATGATCAGTGCCCACGGTCGATTCGGGATGGGGGCGTAAGCGACGATCTCACCGTGCATGGTGTCCGACGTAAAAACGACAGCGTGCTGCCCGGCAAGCGCTTCGGCAGCGCCCAACCAGTCGCTCGAACTGCCCACAGGCAGGAGAGCGCCCCACTGAAACAGGATGTCGCCTTCCTGGTCAAGCAGAACGACCGCGCTTTCTGCCTCCGCATGATCAATGGACAGCCACCGTTGCAAATTCAAGGCGCTTGAGGGGACTTGATCCGTCGAAATATCTTGGCGGAGCGCCACATTTTCGATTTCAAGCGCAATCAGTTGAGCGAGCGCCAATACAAGCCGACTGTTCTCTTGCGAGGCGAGACTTTTCATGGCTGCCTGATGACCCTGTACCCCTGTGACCGAGAAGATGATGAGCAGGATCGTCAGCGGCAGCACCGTCCAGAGCAGAACCTGTGCCCTCAATCCGTAAAATCTTGTGGCGAGGCGAGTTCGCATCATACGTCACGTTCTCGAAGCTGAATCGCGCCGATTTGGAGCGCTTTGGTGACGGCTTCTGTACGACTCCCGACGCCGAGTTTTGCATAAATACTAGCGAGGTGTCCCTGAACGGTGCGGTCGCTGATCGATAACTGGGCACCGATGCCACGATTGGTCAGCCCTGTCGCTGCCAACTGTAAAACCTCATGTTCTCGCTCTGTAAGCGGCTCCGGTGCGGGCATGAATGGGGCGCTCTTTTCGTCAATCAGATGGCGAATGAGCGAACCCGCGATCTCTGATGGAATCACCGAATGTCCTAAGGAGACGCGGCGAACGGCATCGATGATCTGCTCGGCTTCGGCATTCTTCAGCACATAGCCATTCGCACCCGCCTGCACCGCGGCGATCACGAACGGGTCGTCGTCGAAGGCGGATAGGATCAAGACCCCGATGGATAAGGCTTGTAACCTGATCCAGGTCGTCACCTCGATACCTGTTGCGCCCGGCATTCGGACATCCAGCACGGCGACATCGGGCTTGAACTGGAGGATGAGTGCTTTGACTTTTTCACCATCGCTCGCCTCCGCCACGACTTCAATTTCCGAGTCTTCTTCCAAAAATTCGCGGATGCCTTTCCGAACGACTGCATGATCATCCGCTAACACCACGCGAATGGGCGACATAACTTTTCCTTTGACCGATCACGGTTTTCAAATAAGATACAGCATATTCTCCACCCACTTTGAACTTAAACAAGGAGAAGCAGCCACTTCCAGCGACCGCCGCTCCCGTAAAGAATTACCCCGCGCTCATGGTCGTGAGCATGTCCTCATAGCGGGCGATTTCTTCGGTCTGTGCATCGATGATCTGCTGCGCGAGGTCACGAAGTTCGGCGTGTGCAGCGCTGTCTGCATCACGTTCGAGCAGTCGTTCGGACATGTGGATCGCGTCGTTGTGGTGGTCGATCATCGATTCGAGCCAGGCGACCTCATAGTCCATCCCTTCGAGACGGTTGAAGCCCGCGAACATGCCCATCATCATCGCTGGGTCGGTAGCAGGCATTCCTTCCATGCCTGCCATCCCTGGCATGTCGTCACCCATCATATCGGACATCGACATCGGCGCGTAATCGACGTTGTACCACGCCAGCAGCCACGCCTGCATCTGCTCGATCTCTGGCTGCTGCGAATCGATGACCGCCTGACACTCTGTACGCAGTGCATCGGACACATCCTCGCGCGCCAGACAATCGAGCGCCATATCAATCGCCATCTGGTGATGGTCGATCATGCCTTCCATGAAGCGCAGTTCAGCGCGACCAATACGCCCCTCGGTGGGTGCGTCTGCCAGCGCAGCCGGAACAGCGACGACAACGAGTAAAAGCCCCAACAATGCTAAAATTCCGCGAAACGTCTTCATGTTTCTGTCCTTTGTTTAGCTCGACTTGCTTGCGATTGATGAAACATGTCACTTCTAAAGTACCGACGATTCTTGAAAACGTTCACCCGCTGAATCGCCTATCTTTCATCTCGTTTTACCCCGCCAAATGGCGTATGCGGGCATTTGCCTGAAGCAGCATAATCTCGGCATGGGTTTTAAATGGAGAAGCACTATGAGCCGTATCAGTCATTTCGTCGGGGTGGGTTCTCTCTTGATGATCGGGATCATCGCGGCGTGCAGCCCCGCCACACCGAACGCACCCGCTATCATCGTCGAACCGCGCTATCAAACGCTCACGCTCGACGAATTCTCGGCAATCCTGGAACGGGAGCCTGATGCTTATACGGTCGTCAACGTCCATATTCCCTATGAAGGCGAAGTGCTAAACACCGACCTGCAAATCGCCTACGACGACGTGGACTCCTTGACGAGTGCGCTGCCTGATCGGAACGCGCCCATCATTCTGTACTGCCGCAGCGGACGTATGAGTCGGGAAGCGAGCGAAGCGCTGGTGGCGTTGGGCTATACCAACATCAGCGATGTTCCAGGTGGAATGAATGCGTGGCAGGCAAGTGGTCGAACCTTGTTGTATAGCGAACCGACACCGTAACCACAGTAAAGGGATCGAGTGCATCTTGAGAATAGCTTTGGTCGCGCTGATCGTCCTTGTGGGATTGATATTGTTCGGCTGTGGCAATCAGCCCACAGTGATCATCGTGAGCGGCGTTTCGTTCGATACGGAGCAAATCGCGCAGGGGCAGCAGCTTTACGCCCAAAACTGCGCATCGTGTCATGGAGCGAATGGCGAGGGGCAATTTCCTGACTCACCGCTCTCGATGGATGAAGCCGGGCGCTTTGGCGCGCCGCCCCACAACGCCAACGGACACACATCCCATCATCCCGACGACTGGCTTATCCGATACATTCGCGAAGGCGGCGTGAGTCTCGATAATCCTGAACTTTACTATCCGATGCCTGCATTTGGCGATCAACTATCCGATGAACAGATTTCTTTAATCCTTGCGTATATCAAGACGCTGTGGAACGAACGCTAGCGGGACAAATTGCTCAACGGGTGCGGCAAATCACATGATCAATACGACTGTCCTGACTGGAGCAAAAACAGCATGAAAATCGGCTTGATTCTCTTTCTCGGCTTCTTGTTGGTCGGATGTGGCAGCCAACCAGCAGCAATAATTGTGAGTGGTGTCTCCTACGATACGGAACAAATCGCGCAAGGGCAGCAGATTTACGCGCAATCCTGCGCATCGTGTCACGGCGCGAACGGCGAAGGGCAGTTTCCAAATGCGCCCAATCAGCCTGATGAAACCGGTCGGGTGGGCGCACCACCGCATAATGAAACGGGACACACCTGGCATCATTCCGACGATTTCCTGATCCGATATACCCGTGAGGGCGGTGTCAGTCTGAGCGACCCGGTAAATTTCTATCCGATGCCCGCTTTTGGCGATCAGTTGTCCGACGCGCAAATTGCATTGGTGACTGCCTATATCAAAACGATGTGGAGCGATGAGCAGCGGACGAGTCAACAACAGGCAGTCGCTGCGACTCGACAAAATCCGTTGATGATTCAACCACCGGGAAACTAAACCCCTTGAAGACGCCATATGGCACATGTGTGATGCGCGGCAGTTGGTTAAGCTGTAAGGGTGTAATGAAACGCAAGCTCAGTTGAGCAGGAGTACCGGATTATGGCAAATGCTTTAGAAGAGGCGCGTTTACGCGCTGCAAACACGGATCATCAAGACCCTGACGCGATAAACGCCGCATCCGATCACCTTCAAACCCACCCTGATGGAACGCAACCATTGACTCAGGATGGTTACTCTTCTCAACACGCGCATCACGACACGCCCGCCGCACCCCTCGAACATGCTGCCGACCACGCGACGCATAGTGCCAACGAACTGGTTAAACCGGAATCCGATCAAGCGGCGCACAGCGCGCATGGCGATCATGACACCCATGCCGGACACGGCGTGATGCATGAAGGTCACGCGACGATGATGCGCAACCGCTTTTTCGTCGTGCTGCCGCTGACCGTCGTCGTCGTGCTGTATTCGCCGATGGTGCAGTCGCTGCTCGGCTTCACAATGCCCCAGTTTCCGGGAAGTCAGCTAATTGAACCCGTGCTGGGGACATTCATCTTTGTATACGGCGGTTTACCCTTCCTGAGCATGGCGCGTCAAGAACTGGCGATTCGACAGCCCGGCATGATGACCTTGATTTCACTCGCCATCACGACCGCATTCCTGTATAGCATCGCTATCTTTTTCTTTCCGCCGCAACCAGAAGCGGATATGACGGGCGCGATGCCTGTGATGGATTTCTTCTGGGAACTGGCGACACTGATCGCCGTCATGCTGCTCGGTCACTGGATCGAACTGCGCAGCGTGGGACAGGCGCAGGGCGCGCTCCGCGAGCTGGCGAAGCTGCTCCCCGACACGGCTGAACGCCTGCTCGCATCGGGCGAGACCGAAAAAGTCGAGGTCAGCCAGCTTAAAGCAGGGGATCGCGTGCTGATCCGTCCCGGCGCAAGTATTCCGGCTGACGGCGTAGTCGCAGAAGGCGAAAGCAGCGTCAACGAGGCGATGATCACCGGGGAAAGCCGCCCACTGGACAAAAAGCCCGGCGATAGCGTGATCGGCGGCACGGTCAACGAATCAGGGTCACTGCGCGTCGAAATTCAGCAGATTGGCGAGAAAACGGCACTGGCGGGCATCATGCGTCTGGTCGATGATGCGCAGAAAAGCCAATCGAAGGCACAAACGCTGGCACAGCGTGCGGCGTTTTACCTGACGATCATCGCCGTCGTCGCGGCGCTGCTGGCGCTCGTCGGTTGGCTGGTGTTCACGGGCGATGTCTCCAACGCTGTAAAGGCAATGGTCACGGTGCTGGTGATCGCGTGTCCGCATGCGCTCGGTCTGGCGGTGCCGCTGGTGGTGGCGATTTCGACCACACTGGCGGCGCGGAATGGCTTGCTCATCCGTAAACGTCTGGCACTGGAAAGCGCCAAAGACCTGAATGTCATCATTTTCGATAAGACTGGCACGCTGACCAAAGGCGAACAGGGCGTGGCGCAGGTCGTCGTAGACAGCATCAGCGAGGCGGACGCACTGCGCATCGCCGCCGGACTGGAAGGCGACAGCGAACACATGACGGCGCAAGCGATTCGCCAGTATGTGCAGGGACGCGGTACAACGCCCGCGTCGGTGACCGGGTTCGAGAGTCTCGCCGGGCGCGGTGTTAAAGCGGTCGTAGATGGCACGACCTATTTCATAGGCGGACCGCGTCTGCTCGAACAACTCAGCTTAAGCGTCCCGTCGTCGCTCGACAGCGCCCGACAAGCCGCTGATACGGCGGGTCAATCGGTGATCTACCTGACCAACGAGAAAGCCATTCTCGCCTTGTTCACCATCGCCGATGTCATCCGCGAGGAAAGCCACGCCGCTGTCCAGCAGTTGCACGATCTCGGCTTAAAAGTGGCGATGCTCACGGGCGACAGCGAAGCGGTCGCGGCGGCGGTCGCAAAGGCGTTGAATATCGACACCTATTTCGCGCAGGTGCTGCCCGAACACAAAGCCGATAAAGTGCGGGAACTTCAGAAAGGCGGACAAAAGGTGGCGATGGTCGGTGACGGTGTGAACGACGCGCCCGCACTCCTGACCGCCGACGTGGGGATTGCCATCGGCGCGGGCACGGATGTTGCTATCGAGAGCGCGGGCATCATCCTGATGCGTTCCAACCCGCTCGACATCGTAAAGATTATCCGGCTGAGCCGCGTCACCTACAAAAAGATGATCCAGAACCTGATCTGGGCGGCAGGCTACAACGTCGTGGCGATTCCGCTGGCGATGGGCGTTCTTGCGCCGTTCGGGTTCACGCTCGACCCGGCGATTGGCGCGGTGTTCATGTCTGTCAGCACAGTCGTGGTCGCTTTCAACGCGCAGTTGTTGCGTCGGCTCGATCTGGCTGCTGCCTGATCTCATTCTCAACCGGAAGCTATATTAAGGAGTCACTCTTGGCGCGTTTCGCTGGCAATTACGACAACGTTAAACCTGCTCGAAGGTTCGCTCCCATCCTCGCTGCCACTTTTCTGCTGGGCATGGTTGTCGGCGGCATCCTTGGGGGTGTGGGTGGGGTCTTTATCTTCATCCGTCTCACCGGCGCGAACGATCAGCCCAGCGCCCCCATCAGCGCCCCCACATTATCGCTCGACAGCCTGACCACAACACCGACAGCCGCCGCCGCCGTGCCGCCCGCGACGAGCATCGCTCCCAACCCGACGCTCGACACGGCTGCCATGTCGAGCGTCGCCGTGCCAACAGGGGTGCCGACCACAGTACCAACGACGATGCGTGCACAGCTCTTTCGTATTTCGACCAGCGAGTCGGTAGCCCGTTTCGCAGTCGATGAAACCATCCCCGCAGGGACGGCGGTTGGTACAACCAACCAGATCGCTGGTGACATCATCATCGATTTTGCGAATCCGGCGAATTCTCAGTTAGGGGTGATCCGTATCAATCTGCGCACCTTAAGGACGGATGATCCCGACCGCGACAGTTCGATCCGTTGCTGTGTATTGCTGACCGCTCAGGATGCGTATGAGTTCACAGAGTTTGTCCCCACTTCAGTCACCGGGCTGCCGATACAGGTCACGCTCGGTCAGACGGTCGATTTACAGGTGACGGGCAATCTGTCGCTGCGCGGGGTGACACGCCCGGTGACGTTCAGCGTTCGGCTGACGCTGGGGAGCCTTGAGGAGATACGCGGTGAAGCAACCGCGTTGGTTAACCGCAGTGACTTCGGTATCCTCAACGATGACATGCTCGCGTATCACGGCGTTGCAGAGCAGGTACGGTTGGAGTTCGATTTCGTAGCCCGAGCAGTACCAGCATAAAGCCACTGTTCGCAGAACTGCGGCAAGGGGTGAGCATGGCACACTTTGCGCGGATGATGTCTGGTGTGGTCATGACCTTACCCCAGATTGGTGGTTCATCTGCGCTTTATGTGCAAGCGAATGTCAACAGCTTGAGTACACTGATTTGATGAAGTGAATAGATATTGAAAAGAAATCACATCAAAACGATTCCATTCAGTTTGCCGGGTATCGAGATCGAAAGTATACAAAATGAGGCTGGAGTGCTGATTATTCAGGGACGAAGTCGGATGCGAGCGGGCGACAGCAGCCCGCTCGCGCACGGAATTCTATGTGATCACCGATTTTCTGGCGGCTGATCCTACATCACAAGCGATTCTTGATTACAAACTGCCGCCCAATGTCGAAACGCGCAGGGTCGTTTAGCCTTCGATGAGCAGCAGGAGTTCTATAAATTCACCCGCGCCGATGACATGATGACGCTGCTCAAGGCGAAGACGTGGCGCAAGAGCTATAGTTAGCATCAAATACATACGAATAGGCATAGAACATAATGAGTGAAGTAACATCGTCAGAACTTGTAAAATACATTTCGCAGCTAGATAAGCAGAAAATCTACAAATATGTGAGCGGAAATTCACAGCTTAGAATCGTAGAGATTAGGGGTATAGAGGGTCCTATTACAATTTAGAGATACATCAAAAGAGACGCTATATGGAAATCAGCAAGTATCAGTGCTCAACAAGTCTCTACTATTGCCGCCATTTTTTCAGCCAAACCAAATTACCCAGTACACATAGATAGAATTTTCAGTGCGAGTGGTAACTCACGCTCCGCGTTAGAAACTTTACTTGCCTATACTCCACATTGTTTCATTTGTCGTCCACAACGAGTGGATAGTTATTCTGGTACGGTTAAAGCAAATCTTAAACATATTATGTGGTATCCAGATGAAACGCATGATTGGGAGATTTTGACAGAGAAAAAATACTCGAACATTACTGATATGGAAATCGCTACAGATTATGGGCAGATACAAATTTCTAGGGCAATTCTAGGTGATGAATTCGACTCTATTGAAGCGAAAAGAACTCACATTCAAATGCAGATTGCCTTAATTGAAATTGGTCGCGCTCTAAATTTTAGATCGTGGATTGCAAAGCCTGATCAATCGATTAGGTATGGAGACAAAACTATAGCTGATATTGAGGGTGTAATGCCGTCCCTCCAAAATGCCGCCATTTTCTTCGATGAAGAAATTAAGCGAGCCGCGAACTTTATCAGAAAAGTGCCGTAAGACCCCTGCCTTCAGGCATGGGATATAAGGCGTCGGTCTTATGTTTTTTCTGCTGAAATAGGGTATGATGAAAGGAGGTTAAGGTACGAGACGTAAAAATCCGACCTCAATCATAATCGTGCTTTAATGCAAAACGGATGGGACGCATCCGTGAACGATAACGTAGCGCCTCTGCCAACGCCGTAAAGCGACGGTAAGCGCAAGCGTCGTTCAGAAGCCCCTGCCTTTAGGCATGGGAGCGTCACACGCTTTGATACGGTCGGCGGCGAAAATCATGACATCAGGAATCCGTGACCCTTGTACCCAATTAGGGATGACAGACGTGATGAATGTGACTTCTACATAAGACACAACAACGGTTTCGTCAAGGTCATAACGCAAGACCGTTTTTTGAAAACGATTTTTCAAATCGTCGTGTCCATAATCATTTGGTAATTTTGGAATCCTTTTTCCGTCGATGAGTTCAAACGGCTGTTCGTTGATTGCGTGTAGAAACGCTTCAACCGACATGCCGTTGACAACATCTACGACCGCTTCTTGAGTGAGAGTGGTCATGTTTTCTATCTCGTGGCTGAAATGGACGACATGCTCAGTATAACAGTTAACCGAGTCGCTCAAAGACTTTTGGCGTGACGACCATGATCAGGTCGCCGCGCAGAGGGTTGTATGCGGCAACATCAACGCGCGCCAAGCCGCCTTTCTTCATGACGACGCGCCCACCACCGATCAAATCCGCGATAACGCGGCTGAAATCTGGTTCGTGACCCACGATCATCAAACTGTCATCCGCGCCAAAATCGCGCACCAGTGTTTCCAATACGGCGCGGCTGAAACCAGGCGATAATTCGTGACGTGTTTCGACCGTGATGCCGAGCGCCGTGCCAACGATTGCCGCGGTTTGCTGCGCGCGTATTAGTGGACTGCTAAATAATCGATCGGGTTCGATTTCGAGCAATTTGAGTAAACGAGACATGCGCCGCGTATGCCGGACGCCTTTTTCCGTCAACTGACGGTCAGCGTCCGGCAGGATGCCGTCGGAATATTCTGCATGGGCATGGCGTAAAAAGTAAACTTCCATCGAAATTGCCTGACTGGATACTGAAAGCTGACAACTTTTGCATCGTACGGATCAAAGATTAACGAACCTACCCGCTTCACGTTAAGATTGTCGCTTTAGTCGGCATAACCTTGTGGGTGATGTCGATGCCATTGCCACGCTGTTTCGATGATGCGGCGTAAATCGTTATAGGTCGGCTGCCAGCCGAATTCAGATTTGATTTTACTGCTGTCTGCAACCAGGATCGGCGCGTCACCGGGTCGTCGTTCTGTAAAATCCGCCGGAATCGCGTGACCTGTCACGGCGCGCGCGGCTTCCAGCATTTGCAGCACACTGTAACCATCACCGGAACCAAGATTGTACACACCGCTCGCACTGCCATTGATCAATGATTCGAGCGCCAGAATGTGCGCCGTCGCCAAATCGACAACGTGCACGTAATCGCGAATACATGTTCCATCGGGTGTTTCGTAGTCGCTGCCATAAATGAGAATCTTTTCGCGCTGACCGAGCGCGACTTGCAGCATAATCGGGATCAAGTGTGTTTCGGGGTCGTGGTCTTCGCCAATTTCTCCGCTTGGATGCGCGCCGCACGCATTGAAATAACGCAGCGCACAGTATTTAAGTCCGCTCGTGCGGTCGAGCCAGTACAAAATGCGTTCGCCAATCGCTTTGGTCTCACCGTACACGCTGCCAGGGATGATCGCTTCTGATTCTGAAATGGGAATGTGCGATGGCTGTTCGAATAAGTTCGCGGTAGACGACAAAATAAAGCGGTTGACGCCATGATCGAGCGCTGCTTCGAGTAAATTAGTCGTTGAAAGAACGTTATCACGGAAATACTTGAATGGCTTTTGCATACTTTCTCCGACGAGAATATGCGACGCGAAATGCATAATGCCGTCGAATTGATGCGCCGCAAACAGCCCGCTTAGATCGTGCATTTCAAGCAAATCGCCATGCACAAATGTCGCATCGGGGTGAACAGCGGCGCGATGCCCTGCCCGTAAATTATCAAAGACCACCACGTCATAGCCACGTTCGATCAAGACGCGTGTGACATGGCTGCCGATGTAGCCTGCTCCACCGGTTACGAGAACTTTCATAACGAGTCATCCTTTGAAATTGAAGTAAGCTGGTGAAAAAGATATTAACCGTAAAGAACGCGGAGATATCACTGAAACACGCCGCGTTCTCTGTATCCTCTGCGGTTAAATCGCTCTTTAGACTACCGTGATCGTGTTACACGACATCGGCTATTCTGCCTCAATCGTCGCGTCCGGCTGGTGCTGGTGATACCAATTGATGACGCTCGCTAATCCATCGCGGAATGGGGTGTGCGCACGAAAACCAAAATAATCAGCCGCGCGTTCGGTATCGAGCGCGCGGCGTGGCTGACCATCCGGCTTGGTATGATCCCACACGACTTCGCCCTGATAACCGACGAGTTCGGCGACAAGTTCGGTCAGTTCGCGGATGCTGACTTCTTGCCCCGACCCTAAATTGACGGGATCATTCCCATCATAGCGCTCGGTCGCCAGCAAAATTCCGTCGGCGGCATCTTCGACATATAAGAATTCACGCGTCGGTGAACCTGTCCCCCACGCGCTCACCTGAGGGGCACCGTGTTGTTTGGCTTCGGTGAACTTGCGGATCAACGCCGGAATCACATGTGAATTTTCGAGGTCGAAGTTATCGCCAGGACCGTACAAGTTGGTCGGCAGCAGATAGATCGATTTGAAGCCGTACTGCTGACGATAGGCTTGCCCTTGTACGAGCAGCATCTTTTTCGCCAAGCCATATGGCGCGTTGGTTTCTTCGGGATAGCCTTCCCATAGCGTTTCTTCGCGGAAGGGAATCGGCGTCATTTTCGGGTACGCGCATACCGTGCCGATGGTGACGAATTTTTCGACGCCGCGCTGCCATGCTTCATGCATGAGCTGCGTCCCCATCATCAGATTGTCGTAGAAGAATTCTGCCGGGTGCGCGCGGTTCGCGCCGATGCCGCCGACTGTCGCCGCCAGGTGAATGATAACGAGCGGGCGCTGCCGGGTGGCGTCATCGAATAAACGATGAATCGCATCGATGTCGCGCAAATCGTAATCGGCTTTGCGCGGCACAATCACATCGGTTGCACCGCGTTTATTCAACCCGCGCACAACCGCGCGACCGACAAAGCCCGCGCCGCCGGTAATAATGAATTGTTGATCGATCCAAAATGACATAAGTGAACCGCCCTTTCTGTGTCGTTGGATTTGTAGTGTATGTGTAGACCTGAGACAAGATCAAGGGGCTAAACGTTACATGCGATGTCACTGAAATGTTTATTTGATGTCGAGCATCACCTTAACCGCATCGACGATGAGCGGCGGTAAGGGCAGTTCGTCTTGCCACAATGTCGGCACATGGATCACCAATCCCGGCAGCAATGGACTTGCGTAATTTCCCGCGTCGTCCGCCCGATAAAGATCATACATACCTTGAGCGTTGAGTCGATAAAATAGTGCGTCTTGCTCAGGATGATCGAACAACCAATACTCACGCACCCCCGCGGTTTCATATTCGAGCAGCTTTTCGCGTGTATCGCGTTTCTTGCTCTCTGGCGACACCACTTCGATACAAATATCCGCCGCCCCGCGCACAAACGTCGGCTGAATACGCGCTTTATTCTCGTTCAATATTATCATCAAGTCCGGCACACGCTGCACATCTTTCGACAAAGTCAATAGAATCGGATCGCCTAACACAGTCGCAATCGGTCGATAAAAACAGTAAGTATCGAGCAATACTTTCAGGTACGATGTCAAGCCATAGTGATAGAGCTGTACTGGACTCATCTTGATGACATATCCCCTCACCCATTCATGATGGTCGGCGGCATAATGTTCCGTATAATCATCAGCGGTCACGTTTTCCGCGACAATTTCACCCGATGGGAGATAAATTGCTTCAATGAGTGTAATCAGTTCACCTTGCATGACATTGATCCTGCCTTCAACCAATCTCCACATGATAGCACAGCGTTTGATACAATAGTTCGACATTCAAAAGTCCTTGAGGACATAGCAAATGACGACCGATCTATTGAGCGGGCTGAACCCGCGACAGCGCGAAGCCGTGAGCGCGGGCGCAGGACCCGTGTTGGTATTGGCAGGACCCGGCAGTGGCAAGACGCGCGTGCTGACGCACCGAATCGCGTATTTGATCCAAGACATGAATATTTACCCGAACCACATCGTAGCAGTGACGTTCACGAATAAAGCTGCCGCCGAAATGCGTGCCCGCGCCGAAAAACTGCTCGAAAATGCCAGCGATGGCTTACAAATCGGCACGTTTCACAGCATTTGTGCGCGTTTGCTGCGAATCGAAGCCGATCATACGCCGTATCAGCGCGATTATGTGATTTACGATACCGATGATCAATTGACCATCATGAAAAATGTGCTCAATGAACTCAATATTGATCTCAAGAAATTTCCACCGAGCCGCATTTTATACGCGATCAGCGCCGCCAAAAACGAACTGATCACCTCAGAAAACTACATCAGCAGCGATTATTTTGGCGAGATGGTGGCGCGCGCGTATCCGCTGTATCAAAGCCGCATGATTCAGAATAACGCGGTTGATTTTGACGATTTGCTCATGCAAACGGTGATTCTGCTGCGTGACAACGAGGGCGTGCGCCAAAAATATCAACGGCGCTACGAGCATATTCTGGTTGACGAGTTTCAAGATACCAATTTCGCCCAATATTCGATGGTCAAGATTTTAGCCGGTTTTCACGGCAATATGTTCGTCGTCGGTGACGAAGACCAGAGCATCTATGCTTTCCGCGGCGCGGATTACCGCAATGTCAACGGCTTTTTGACAGATTACCCCGATGCGCGCGTGGTGCTGCTCGAACAGAATTACCGCTCGACGCAGGTTGTCCTCGATGTCGCGAAGGCGATTATCGACCGTAATACCAATCGCACGCCGAAAAAGTTGTTCACAGATAAAGTCGGCGGCTCGCCTGTCATCATCCACGAAGCGTATTCCGAAAGCGAAGAAGGCGAATGGGTCGTCGATAAAATTCGCTCGATGATGCGGCTTGAGGGCTATACGTATCGAGATTTCGCCGTGATGTACCGCATCAACGCGCAGTCGCGCGCGATGGAAGACGGCTTCAAGGTGCGCGGCGTCCCCTATCGTATTGTTGGCGGCGTCGGCTTTTATCAACGGCGCGAAGTCCGCGATCTGGTCGCGTATTTGCGCGTGGTCAATAATCCGGGCGATTCCGTCGCGCTCAACCGAATCATCAACACCCCCCGTCGTGGCATTGGCGATAAAACCGTCACGGATTTTCATGCGTGGGTTGAGGGGCGCGGCGGTGACTACGCGACGGCAATCGACGAGATCGCGCACAGCACCGTCAACCCGATGAGTGGGCGCGCTGGCAAAGCGATGGCAGAATTTGCCAAAATGATCCGTGATCTTCGCCTCATCGCGTTTCCTGGTGACGAAACGCCGACCGATTTGGCGATGCTGTTTGACGAAATCATGGCGCGCACGGGCTACAGCCTGTACCTGACCGAGATCAGCGATACGCCCGAACAAATCACCGACCGTATGGAAAACCTGCGCGCTTTGCGTGGGTTGTTGGATAGCAAGAAAGACCTGGCGCTCGACGACTTTTTGGCGGATGTCTCGCTCAATGTCGATGTTGAAGCGGTCGCCGATGCTGGCGAGCGTTCGCACAACAGCGTCACGCTGCTCACGCTGCACGCGGCGAAAGGGCTGGAATATCCAGTCGTATTTATCACCGGTGTCGAAGATGGCATTTTGCCGCACTCGCGCAGCATCGAAAGCGGCGAGAAAGAAGAAATGGCGGAAGAACGCCGCTTGTTTTATGTCGGCTTAACGCGCGCGCGTGAGCATTTGTTCCTGACGTATGCGTTTCGCCGCTCGTTGTATGGCGAAAGTATCCCCAGCATCGTCTCGCGCTTCATGGGCGATATTCCGCAAAATTTGACCGAAGGCGCGCCCACGTCGGTCAAACACATCAGCGAGCGTCAGGCATATCAGGATATGACGCGCTGGGAAAGCGACGAACGCCACGAAAAAGCTGCGCCCGCGCCGCGCCCGCGCGCGAATGCGGCGTTAGCGAAATCGAAAAGTAAAATCATCCCGTTCACCAAAGCTGCCGAGATCGTCCCTTCCCCGCCGACGTACACGCTCAAGCATAAGATTGGTCAGCGTGTGCTGCACTTGGTGTATGGTGAAGGCGTGATCGTCAATGTGCGTCGTTCAGGACAAGACGAAGAACTCAGCGTCAGCTTTTCGCAGCCGCCCGCGATCAAAACACTGATGGCGAGCTTCGCCAAGCTGCGCGTTTTGGAATAAACGGTGATCCGGCGCGCGCGTCACTTTCAGCTTGACCCGCTCACATTGGCGTTGATGGTCATTACGCTGATCGGGTTTTGGCTGCGTGCGTCGGTCAACAGCCAGCCGATGGAGTTCGACGAGGCGTATACGTTTCTCGAATACGGCGCGATCAATCCATTACGGGCGATTGCGCGCTACAACCTGCCCAATAATCATGTCTTTCATACGGTGCTGATGCAGATCGTTTATCGCGCGTTCGGGACGCACGAATGGATACTGCGTCTGCCCGTGTTCATCTGCGGTGTGCTGGCGATCCCGATGACCTATCGCGTCGGTGCGCGCGTATACAATCGTGCGGCGGGGGTAATCGCCGCCGGAATTGTCGCGGCGCATGTGTGGACGATCAATTATTCGACCGACGCGCGCGGCTACGCGATCCATGTGCTGCTCTTTTTGCTGCAACTCGATAGTGCGTTGTCGCTCCTGCGCCGCCCGACGCGTGGACGTTGGATCGCGCTGGCGGTCTTTTCGGCGCTCGGCATGTGGACGATCCCGTCATATGCCTACCCGCTTGGCGTGGTGTATCTGTGGCTGCTGGCATCGATTGTGATGGACAAACGCGGACATGAACAGCGCGTGATGTTACGCGATTTTATGGTTTATGCCGTCATCGGCGGCGCGGCGCTGACGCTGATCTTGTACGCGCCGATTTGGACACGACCGGACGGCTTTCAAGCATTATTCGCCAACCCATTCGTCGCTTCGAGCGCCAGCGACCCGCAAATTGCCAACGAGATGAGCAACGCGACCGTCAATGTATCCAGTTTGATAACTGTTATCGACTATACCATGACCGGATTTTCGTCCACTGCGGCATTCATACTGAGCGGATGGATCGTTATATCGGTCTTCTATCATAAGCGTTTCAGTAAAATCAGCGTGCCCATCTTGATCATCGCGTTGGTATGGATCATGGCGTTGATGCTGATACAAGGGCGCACGCCTCCAGATCGTACATGGACGTTTTTAATCCCGCTTTTGGCGATTTATCTATCGATCATAATGGTCATGCCGTGGGTTGATCGTTCGCCGTCGTCAGTTCGTGGACGCGAACGACTCTGGGAGTCGAAATCTGTATGCGCTTTATGGTCAATCGCCTTAACGCTTGCCTTAAGTTTTTCGCTCATTACAGGGAATACCCTCAACCGTTATCGGCTCGGCGTCTCGGCGGACGCACGCGAGATCGCCGCTGCATTGCGACCGATTATGACGCCGGATGATATCGCGCTGCTGCCACTCCCCCATAGCGCGCCCGTGCGCTTTTATCTGTTTCCCAGCGCGCTGACGGATGCCGAATTTCATACGCAGTATTCCGCGCTCCCTGCCGATTACTTGCAGACGACCGGCGTGCGGCGGGTGTTCGCGTTCATTTGTACCGATAGCTGCGCGGTCAATTCGATTGACGAACTGACCGCCGCTTATGGCTTCGATATCGCATCCAGCGCGTTGATATTCACACCAATTCACGTATTCGATACCGGAACGTTGGGCGAACTGCGCCTGAATTAGCGCAGTAGTGTCGCTTCTACCCAGCCTTGTGCGCCAATCGTATTCGGCGTGAGTACAAAACACCACCACTGCCGCGTACGACGGTCGAAGCGTGGACTTTGGTTGAGAATCGTGACCGGATTATTGTTGGCGAGTGTGGCAATACGATTGCCAGCGGGGACATCGCGTACCCATAACTCCCCGACTCCGCTGGGCAGTGTTACCTGTCGAACCGCATTCGGGCTGCAAATCGTCCGTACATTTGCAGGCGGTGTTGGTGTCGACGCGATGAACGCAACCGTCGCTGTTGCGGTTGCGGTATCGGTCGGTTGTGGCGTCGATGTCGGTTCGTCGGTCGGCGTCAGCGTAATCGCGGGCGCGCGCGTATTCGTCCCCACTTCGCTCGGTTCTGCTGTCGGCTCCGAGGGAGGCGCTGTAACTTCTGCTTCGGTGTTCGTCTCCACCACGGGACTGGGTGTCGAGGTCGGCGGAAAGTTGCTGTTTTCCATAACCACCGAGACGGTTTCAAGCCGCATGACCGAGACGACCAACGGATTGAACGCGATCCAACCTCGCTGCCCATCGATGGGGTTTTCGATATATAACCACGATCCATCTTCGCTGAAGCCCAGAATCGTCCCGACCTGATCGGCTGCCACGCTGCCGAGGCTGCGTCCGTCCGTCGATGGTACATCGCGGAGCGGCAGTGCTTCGGATAACCGGAACTGAGCGGGCAAATCGGGGTCAATCACGTTGACATAGCTGGGAATGCCGACGATCTGGTCGGGCAGCAAACTATCCGTGATCACCAAAATCGATTCGAACCGCATCAGCGATCCGCCAATTTCAAGTCCGGTCATATCGATTTCAATCAGCGTATCATCGGCATCCGCATCTGGCACTGCGCCTGTGTTCAAAAGGTAGGCAAAACTCACCGTCCCGTTGACGGCATCAATCTCCTGAAACGAAAATGTGTCGCCGCTGCTCGCCAGTGCTGCCCCGGCGCGTATATCTTCGATGCGCAGAATATTCGGGCGGTATCGCAATACGAGCTGGACACCATAACACGCACTTTCAGCGTTGCACTCGATGGTCGCGGTCAGCGTTGCGCTTTCCCCAATTTCGAGTTCGAGTTCATTTAATCTGACGATGATCGTCGGTGGCAGCGGGTCTTCTTGGGCGCGCGTCGTTAGCAAGGCGAACAATCCAGCGGCGATGACGACGGCGACGGCGATAAGGCGAACAAGCCCCTGTTGTGAGCGCGAATTAATCAGCATGTTTGACCTATGGCTACTTGTACTTGCTGCACATCAAGAAGATCGATCACGTTATCATTGTTAACATCGAGACGCTGCTCGAAGCGCGCATCACCGACGCGCGCCCCGAACACACCGCGATACGCATTCACGTCGGTTCTATCGACGACGCGATCCCGATTGACATCTTCGACCGGGCAGGATATGGGCGTGGCGCTGCTGGGCGTAGAGGTGGGCACGGGTATCAGTTGCGCGGCGAAACATGCCTGGAATTGATCGATATCGCCTAAATTGAGCACGCCATCCTGATCCAGATCGAATATGTCCACCTGATTTTCGGGCAACTGACGACGCAGCGTTAATTCGAGCGCTTGTAACAGTGCCTGCGAGTCATCCAAATCGATGACGCCGCTGCCATCAAAGTCGGCAGGGCTGCACGTATCTGGCGTTGCTGTGAGCGTCGCGGTTGCGGTCGCTGTCGGCGGTACAGGCGTGCGCGTCCGGCTTGGGGTCGAAGTCGCGGTCAGGGTCGCCGTGGCTGATGGCGTGATGGTCGAGGTATAAGTCGCCGTCGGCGGGACGCGCGTATGTGTCGCGGTGTTGATGGGCGGGATTGGTGTCTCGGTTTCTGGCGGCGCGACCGCAGTGCGCGTCGCTGTTTCTGTTGGCGGAACAGCCGTCATCGTCGGTGGGATAGGCGTTACAGTATCCGTCGGGGCAGCGGTTGTCACGGTCGGCACAATCGCTGTTTCTGTAGGCGTGAACTCGGTTGGCGTGTTCGTATCCGTGATGGACACGCCCGTCTGTGACGGCGCTATTTCCGTATGGGTAGGCGCGACCAGCGAGTCGGTTGCTTCTGCTGTCGCTTCATCGGTGATTTGAGCCGCGATCAACGACGCCATTTGCGTCAGTAAAAATGCCGTCGGGTCAACGTTTGGTGTATCGGTGGCGGTGGGTGTGGCGGTGATATCGACGGCAGCGACAGCAGGCGCGCACGAGTCTGGAAGCAGTGTACAGCGCTGCGATACAAACAGCGCTCCACCGCCGACCAACAGCACGACTACGAGCAAAATGAGCGGCAGCGCAGAGCGACGTTCTGTCTCGAAAGATTTGCTTAAGCCGGGATAGTATTTTAAGTTGCCCGTCTTGGATGGACTCGCCGGACTCACCACCAATGGGGAAGGCACGCTGCTTTCGACGCTGCGCTGCTGGCGATCGCGTTCGACTTCTTCCTTTGTCGGTGTGCGTAGTACCTGGGTGCCGCCAAACTTGTTTTCGCGAAACGTAAATGCCAGTTCAAGCGCCTGAATAAAGCCAATTGCGCTGCATATATCCTCGTCAAAGTCGTCAACGGACTCGGCGTCTTGCAGCATCGAGAACGCGCGCGCGAACGTATCATCGACTCGGCGTTTGCCTTCAGGACTCAAGGGTGGGTTGAGCGCCGCCGAGAGCGCAATCGATGGCTTTTCCAGCCATGTCTGCCCGTTCGGTTCTTGATGAACGAACCCGGTTTTTTGTAACATGCCGGATGCACCCGCATCAAATGGTGGGCGTCCATCGCACAGGATTTCATACGTAGTGATGGCAAATGCATAGAGATCGTCGGCGATGCTTGCGTCATCACGTTCGACGCGTCCCGGCGACCAATAACGCATATCGCCCATTGTGTACTGCCCCGTCGTATCGGGCGCGGCGATCCGTTGTGCTTTGCTCACCGTCGGCGCATTTTTATCGAGCGATTTGGCAATACCAAAATCGTTCAGGCGGGCGTTGAAAACCGGATCGATCAGAATATTGCTCGGTTTGATGTCGCGGTGTACGACGCCATACTTGTGAATCTCGTCGATGGAAGACGCGATCTTGTTCAGCATGAACAGCCGTTTATCCGGCGGGATTGCTTTGAGTTCGTCCAGCTTGGCTTGATCTTCGTTCGAAAGGCGCACGCTGCCTGTGGACGGAAAATGAAAGTCTCTCGCCTGTTCCATCAACTGCGTCGCCAACCAGTATTCGATAGGCTGGTTCGATAAGCCATCTTCGGCGTATTCGATGATGTGCGGCACATTCGATTGTTTCAACTGGCGCAGAATGATGCATTCTTGCTTGAAATATTCAGGGTACAACTTAAGTGCCAACGGATCATCGATCGTATGCCCATTTTGATCGACATCCGTGAACAACTTGATCACGCGCTCAGTACGCGCGCGCGTATCATAGGCGCGCCATACCTCGCTCATGCCGCCATGACCCAACGCTTTGACCAGCCTCCAGCGTCCCTTAAAAAGCGTCTCGCCTTCGGCGTATTTGTAATAATACTTGCCGTATTTGTGCGCCATGCGCCTTTTTCATCGCCTCAGTTTGGCTGCCACGACTCCACTTCGATATTTGCGTTCTGTACGCCGAGCAGCATTCCGTGTGCCAGGATAATAACACTTCCTGGCGCGTAAGGCTTGTCTCCAATGACCGTAATACCCGAAGCACCGAGCACTTGCAGCGCAAGATCACCCGATTGCAGCACGCGTACCTGTGCATGGCGTGCCGCAACGTTGACGCGCAAATGTGATTCGATGTACGGTGTGAGTTCGATCTCCGGCGTAAAATCGGGCGCAGCGACGCCGAGATAAGAATCGGGCTGCGCGATAATACCGTCGCGTCGGTTGAGCGTGAACAGATACGCTTTAACTGACGACGGCGCGGGTTTGAGTCGGAGCGTGGCGCTGGCATCGACGCGCTGTTCGCGCAGATTCATATCAGGATCAAGCGCGTGCGTGCCCCGACACAGCGAATACGCCACATCTGGTCTGAGCGCGACGCGAAACGGTGACGTATCAGCGCGAGCGGCAGCATCGACCATCGCCCGCAAGACTTCGGCTACAGGGCGATCTTGCGGCAGCCAGAAGCGCACTTCGTGGTCTTGAAACGTGTTGTCGTCTTGCAAATGTACAATAATTTGCAACAGCTTGGAAAAGTCTTTTTTGTCAGCCATAGCGTTTCACCTTTCGTCGGTCTGGCATGGGTGGCAGCAATTTTGGGCGGGTTTTTTCATACCCGCCCCTACAGATTATGGGGTTGGTACAGCCGTCAGTGACCATTGCTGGTTGCGCGCGTCGATCTCCGTCGTCACTGATTCTGTGAATGGAAATTGCACAATGTCGGCGTCATCGCCTTCAGTGAAAACGAAGCCGCGTCCCGCGGTGCGCGCGTATTTTTCGGTACGTTTTTCCAGTTTGGAGACATTGTTCACCCACAGCGCCGAGGCGTTCTTCCAACTGGTAACACAGATATAGCTCGATAAGTTTTTCATAGTGCCCAGAAAGCCTTGCGGCTTGGCGACGCCGCTGGATGCGTTGAATTCCCAACTGGCGGCGAAATGAATGCCGTACGAATGCCCGCGTGACGCCCATTCATCCAAAAACAACGGGGCGTAGTGCGCGATTTCGGTTTCGGTCTTGCCTGCCATCGGCTTGAAACCGACACTTTTTTCATCGAACAAACGAATGCTATCATCGATGATGACCAACAAGCGCTTTTGTACTGGGTTTTCGTCTTTGGAACGCACTTGATAAGCGTCGGTCAGGTAATCGATCACGTCGGTCTTGAAGGTCTCGAACGTATAGTAAATGCCGCGCACATGGTCGAGCGCCGCGAACGGACGCCACGCCTTATAGCTGCGGTCGTTGGGCAAAATGATGCTGATCTCAAGTTGATCGGGCGAGAACTGCTCGGCGGCTTTGAGCGCGAACGCCTGCAACAGCGCCGTTTTACCGCTCGCTTGTTTGCCGGCGATGAACACATGCCCGGTGCGGTCGTTGAGCGTGAGGATATGCGGCTGCAAATCGTCGTATCGTTGCCCTATCGGCAGCGCGATCATCGGCGCGGCGGATTCATCGGCTGGTGCGACTTCGATATGCATAATCGGGTTGTCGAGCATGAGTGTTTCTGGAATTTCACCAATTTTGTGTGGCATCCGATGCTCGGCGTAGCCGCGATGTGTTTTTGCCGCTTCCAGCATCACCTTACCGAACGCGATGGTCAGGTCTTCCTGTCCGCCTTCAAACTGGGCGATCTGCGCTTGCAGCGGCGGCGATCCGCGCCACATGCATCGCCCCTGTGGCGGTTCGGTCGGCAAATACGGCGGACGCCCCCCGACCACCATTTGCAGTTGATCAGTCTCGTTCATGGTAAAAGCGATGCGATGTTTGACCGAACGCACGATTGCCGATGGAATATCACGGTAGAGATCGCCGCCTGTCGCCAGCAAAAACATGCCAATGCCGACACCGTTTTGCGCGATATCGATCAAAATGCTGGCTTCGTCGGAGTCGCCAAACGTCTCCCAGAATTCTTTAAAGTTATCGACCGCAATGGCGATGATTGGCTTTACGTCGTCGTAACGCCCGTTCAGTACGGCGACACGGTTGGTCGCGTAAATATCCATTTGACCGCTGCTCGCTTCGTCATCATCAGCGTCTTCATCGCGCGCGCCAGAAAGCCGCCGCTCTGCGAACTCGGCTGATAACCAGCGCAGCAGCCGCCGACACTTCGCGGTTTCTACACTTTTAACATAGTTGCCAATATGCGGATATTTGGCGATATCCTGGAGCGAATTACTGGCAAAATCGATCAGGTGCGCTTGAAATTCCCACGGCGCATGGAGCTGCATCAGGCTGATTAACGCCATGCGCAGCGTGGTCGTTTTACCCGTGCTGGGCGACCCGTAAATGACCAGATGCCCGCGCTCAAGGGCGTTCGCCTGATCGACCAAGAGCGGGTCTTGCGCGCGGTTAGCGGGGTCATCGACAATGCCCAGAATCATGCGCATGTCTGGCGTATCGAGTTCCCACTGCGCCGGCGACCAATTCCATTTGAAAAGTGGTTTGTCTGGCTGTTTCTCGTCAATTTCGCGTACCGTCTCGATTTGAATGGCGGCGGCGGCGGCGCGGCGCAAATCGTCGGGTGTAGCGGTGGCACGCTTGCCAATTTCGATCAGCGCGCCCAGGCGGTCGGTTTCCGCGCGCGCGATGACTTCACCGAGCGTGATTTCTTCTGGCAGCCCTTCCTGGAACAACTGCGGCATCGCGACGTAATCCGGCAGCGACGCGGTGAAATCGACGATGTGGCGTACCAGATTA
The DNA here is from genome assembly GCA_038207205.1 of Aggregatilineales bacterium. Classification (GTDB taxonomy): domain Bacteria; phylum Chloroflexota; class Anaerolineae; order Aggregatilineales; family Phototrophicaceae; genus Flexifilum. Next base: position 34,377 of record JBBRAA010000019.1, on the reverse strand, counting down.
TCGACGACTTTGCCCTTCGTCGGCGCGTTGGTTTCCGGCGCGACGGCGTTCATCTCGTGGGTCATGCGGCGCGGTGATGTGAAAGTGCCCGTGCCATTGGTTGAGCGCTGTGGCGAATATTCATATTGACCGGCAGGACGCTGAGCGTCGCTCGCGCCCCAGAATATCGTGAACCCCGTCGAGCGTTTTTGCGTCGGTGCATCACCTTCCGGTTTGTATTCCATGCCGACGTAAGCGGCTTGAAATTGTTCGATTTTGTCGTTGCCGCGCTGACGAAACGCACGCCCACGAATTTCGTTCGGTAAATATGCGGCGTCGCTGGTACGGATCATGTCACGGCTGTCCGCGACCGATTTGACGCGCAAACACAACGCGAATTGTGAATTGGCGCGAATTTCTTCGCTGACTGCGCCCGATGGACGCTGGGTCGCTAAAACAAGATGGATGCCCAGACTGCGCCCGACGCGCGCGATACGTGACATTTCGGGCATAAAATGGTCGAGTTCTTGCTTGAGTTCGGCGAACTCGTCGATGATGATGACCAGATGCGGGATCGGCTGCATGAACGTGGGCAGCTTGATGCCACGCGGAGAAGGTTTGCCGGATTTCCGAAATTCCTGATACTCCATGAAAATTTGTTGATATTCGTTGATGTTGCTGATGTTGACAGACCGAAACGCGCCCTTGCGATAGCGCAGTTCGGTCTTAAGTGCCACCAGCGCGCGCTCGGCTTGTGAAGCATCAAGGTCGGAGACATTGCCCAGTGTGTGCGGCATTTTCTGAAAGATGCTGAATGTGCTGCCGCCCTTATAGTCGATCAGAAAGAAAGCAAGATAATACGGGTGATGTTCAATCGCCAGCGCCGCGACCAAGGTTTGCAGCAGCTCGCTCTTGCCTGCGCCCGTCGTACCTGCGACCAACCCATGCGGTCCGTCGATCTGGTCTTGCAGATTGAACAGGAACATATCGCTGATTTTGCCGCCGCCAGTGTCCATCGGCTTGCCTTTACCGATACGTACCGGAAACGGCAGTTTATCTTCCAGCTTTTTGGAGTAATCGATGGGGCGGAACCAGGTCTTGTTCAGGTCGATATCTTCGACATACACCGCGTCGTACATATCCAAAAATGAGACGAAGTTGGGAATATCGCTCTCACTGCCCGCCGTTTTGAGCAGCGCGTGCTGCAAATGATCGAATGCGACGGCGCGCGCTGTCTTTTGATCGCATTGATCAGGGCGAATTTTTTGCTTGAAGGTGCTGCGTAACAAGTGCCAGTTCGGGTCGGACGCATACGGGGGTGGCAGTTCGGCGTCGGGCTGCAAGCGTTCGTCTAAGGCGCGCTGATTATGCGGGTCAATCGGCTCGCGCCCGCTTTTGAAGGTATCTTCGATATCCCAGCCGACCGCCGGGTAACGCACGCCGCCTTCGCCGGTTTCGCCGTACCATAACTGCACGTCTTCCGACTCTAAATCAAGACGGACAAGTGCGGTCGCGGAACTGGGCACGTGCATGATGTCCGGCGAGATAAACACCGCCGACAAGCTGAGTTCGGTATGCAGCGCCAGCAGCGTCGCGAATACCGGATGTTCCGTCCATTGGGCATCGATGCTATCGACGACGACCATAATTTGCCGCTGTGCTTCCGCGCCCTCTTGGGCTTCGAGATAATCGCGGCGGCGGTTGAGCAGCGTGAGCAAGCGCGACATGACCAGGTTGGCGCGATCTTCATCGGTGGCAACCCAATCGCCATTCTGTTTGTTGCGCTTCACATCGATATCTTCGTTGCAGTGCGGCAGATAACGTGTCCATGCCCAGCGCTGTTTATCAGCGTCGCGGGCGCTGTCATTGGGCGCAATGATGAACAGTGATACATCGTTGGGCGCGTGATGCACGACCAACTGCATCAACATGGCGCGCACCAGCGCGAGCCGTTTTTCTTCGTTCGCGCCAACAATGCCGACTGCTCCACGCGCGCGAAAATCGATCAAAAGCGGCGCGCCGACGAGATACTGAAATTTTTCGCCTAATTTAACGGCGTTTTCAAGGTCGCCCTGTTGTTCGACGGGCAGCGCATATTCGAGCAGGTCAGGAAATTCGACCTTGTTCGGCGTCGGCAGCACGGTCGTGCCGACTCGTAACTGCAAAAAGTCGGTGTGTTCAGGCAAACGTTCCCATAAACGGCTGTCCGGGTAATCGACGCTCCCATCGAGGCGCAAACTGGGCAACCGTTTTTGCAGTTCGGGCACGGGGGGATGCACGCGCTCCATGATGCCAAGCTGCTCGGCGTACAGTTCGTTAAGTTCGATCTCGACCTGTTTGATACGTTTGCGATAATTGACGGCGGTCTTGATGATCTTATCGACTTCGCGCTGCTGTTTGCGTTTTTCCGCCCCGTCGATCTGCCAGACTGCGAGTAAAACGGTCGAACCAATCGTAAAGATTGGCGCGAGCAGCCGGATGAGCGCGAACGCGCCCGATCCACTACCGCCGCTCAATGTCGGCGCGAGTATCGCGTAGATCACCATCGGTGCGGCGGTCATCAACATACGGACGATTTGTCCGAAGTTGATACGGTTGGTTGGCTCGTCTTCGACTTCCGGCGGCGGTGGGACTTCGATATCTTGCGGCACGATCAACGGCTGCACGCGCGGCGGACGGTTGAATAGCTTGCGCTCGCCTGTTTCGGCGGACGCTGTGGGCTGAGATTTTTGAACGACTGCCATTGTCGCGCTCCCTAACGTTTAATTCGACGCATAGCTTCTTGCATACTCATCAACGAAAACAGGTGACGATCATCGGCGTCAGCGCTGACATCCAAGCCGATTCCCAGGCGTAAGAAATGCTTATTTTTATTCCAGTGCTGGCTTTGTTCGAACGGCTGCCCGTTGACTTTCAAGCGGGTTCGCAGCGTCTTTTCGGGGTAAAAGCGCCATTCGCCCTGCTCCATCGTAATGCGCCCGACATTACGGCTGACCGCCTGACTATCGAACATGATATCGGGGTGCGGTTTGCCGCGCGCGGCATCAGCGCGCCGCCCCACCGTCAGTCGAAGCATGTAATTCATGTACGAGAAAATTTTGAAATCTGTGATGCCTTGATCGGTGCGCGTGTAGTAGGCGAGTACCGCATCCGCGAGATCGCCAGAAACCGGACGCGTTTTGCTCGCCGCATTCGATTGCGAACCGGGCGCGGGTGGGCGCTGCTCGCGTTCAAGCCGATACGCGCGATATGTCTTCAGTGTGCGCCGATAGCCCGTCAACCCAAAAATGCCGCTGACAACGACGGCGGGAAGCCAGATATAGAACGGCAGTGTGTCATCGGGCAGCAGGGTATAGGCGCCTGACCATTCGTAGATCAGTTGGTTGGTCGCGTCCAGCATGTTCATCGTGATCACGCCGGGAATCGGCTCGTTGACGTTCAATACCGAAAACACCTGCGTTTGCCAATTAACCGGGGCTGTAACCTGGTTGTTCTCATCCAACGTCACTTCGGTAATCAGGAGCGGCGTCGCAGAAAGCGCGGTGTCTTCGGGCTGAAAGCGCAGTTGTAGTTTAGTCGCGCCGGGGTAATCTGCGCCTGTCAGCAGTTGTAACTGCGTGCCGCCGCGCAGCGTACCGAGTCCGGTGATCGGGTCGATGCGAAAATCTCCGAATGGCTGAATCGTGCGCCGATCGACCACGCGCACGGTAAACGATTGTTGGTCGAGCAGCGGTGCATCGCCTACGACCGCGTTGGCATTGATGATCAAGCGATGCAAACCGGGCAGCATCGTTACGGCATTGGGCGTAAAGCGCAGCGTCGGATCGGCGGAACTGGCGCTGGCAATCACACGGTCGCTCGCCTGACTACCCGTTTCTGCTTCGACATCCAAGATCAGCGTATACAAGACTTGATCGGCGGCTGGCGCTGGATTCAAACCCACCGCGAGTTCGGCAGGTGCATCGGCGTAGAGCGCGGCGCCGTTATCGATGCCGCTCACCGCGAGGGCGAATGTCGCCACCGGGCGCAGAACGATCCCGCTTTGTTCATAGCGACCGAGCAGCAAACGTCCGTTTTCGTCCAACAAATCGACGCGCAAATCGACCGTGCGGCGTTCGTCGGCGTCGCTGGCATCATTAAAGTACAAGCCTTGCACATCCCAGGGAATATCAACCACACTTTCGCTGCCTTGTGATGCCGAAACATCGGGCAGCGCTTGCGTACCGTCGATATAGATGCGGATCACGCCTGCATCAGGAAAACCCGCACTATTGACGCGGATTGCCGGGATGCTGCTCAGGGCGTTGGTTTCCAGAACACCGGGCGCGGGCAGCAGTGAAACGCCAGTGAGCGCGCGATACACGTTGAACGAAAAAATCACAGGGGAAGAAATAATCGCACCATCGCGCACGACAGCGGCGCTCAACGTATTGCGCCCGACATCGAAAGCGGCGGGGAGCAAGGGCACGGTTAGTTCGCCCTGATCGGTGCGTGCCAGTTCAAACGGGGTCTCGATGCCGTCGATGATACGGTACAACACCAGTTGATCGCCCAAAAGCGGTTCTGGCGCGGGGTCAGCCGTGATTGTCAGCGTCGGCAGCGCATCATTGGCCAGAAGCGGCAGTTCATCACCGAGCGCGGCGGGGATGCCTGTCAGCGCAACCTGATACAACGGCGTGTACAAGCCGCGCAGGCTCTGTGATGTGCTGACCGCGACCAGGCGATTGTTCTGTGTATTGTTGACCAGTCGCACGCTCACGCTGATGTCCGCTGTGCCGTCGGTGTCTGCGGACGGGTACAGCGCGCGTACAGCGTCTAGATCGAGCGCAAACTGGGTTTCGCCGCCGTCGGCGACCAAGGCTGTACGCTCGAACGGTTCGCCATCTTCATAGGTGAACGTGAACACGAGTAAATTGCCCGCGTTACCATAACGGCGCGTATCAACCGTGATCGGTACGGTGCTGACGCTTTGCTGAGGCACGATCAGCGCCAAATCTTCGCGATATACGTTGAGATTGATCGGCGCAGTCTGTGCCAGCAGTGAACTGCCGACATATAACCGCCCGATAAGCGTCGTCAGCCCGGTTTGTGCAAGCGCGCCCGTAGCACTGTTGCCGCGCGATGGCGCGGGCAAAAATGTGTCCGTATCCCAGGTGCAGGTTGGCGTCGCCTGATCACAAGCCAGCGTTTGCTCATTGATCAGGATTTCGTAGCGTATTGGCAGTGTGTCGGGGAGTTCTGGGCGCACTAATAAACCGACATCAATCGCGCCTGTGACATCGATATTTGGTGCTGGCTCGTCGAAGGTGAACGTGCTTGGCGCGAACACGGCTTGGCTCTCGCCAGCACTTTCCCATCGGCTGATGAGCAAGCCGCGTGCTTGATTGATCAGTTCGACCCGCAAGCTGAGGGGTGCGCTGGCGACTGTTTCATCAAGGTTGCCCAGTTCACGCAGTTGTTCGACATCGAACGTGATCGCGGTTGAATCGCGTCCGAGCGCGACGGTTTCAAGCCGTTCTTCAACGCCGTCGATGCTGGCGTACAGGATTGCGGTATCCGCGCCGTCATCGAGATTACCGCCCAAGCCGCTCGTGGCGACGCCGAGCGTGACTGTTCCGGCAAGATACGCTGGCGGCGCATCGACGTTCAGGTCGGTACGGTATACGTTGAGCGGCAGCAAACCAGACGCAACGATACTGCCGCCTGCGACCACATTGACACCGATCACACGCAAACCGGGCGCATAAACATCACTGTTCCACGCACACGACGGCGCGGTCGGGTCGGAGCAGGCAATAGGCTCTTCGCCATCGATGACGAACTGATACTGATAGGCGCTTGACTGGGGTTCGACCGATACTTGCAGCATGACTTGATCGGTGACTTGTTGATTGGGTGTGAGCGCTTCAAAGCGGACGTTGTACTCGGTTTCGCTGTAATTGAGCAAGCTATCGACGATGCCGACCGACTCGCCATCACGGATCGTGATCTGCAACGGCAGATCGCCGCTCAAGCCAAGCCCGCGCAGCGGATCGAGCGAGAATTCGACGCGAAAACGTGACGCCAGCACGGTTTGTAAATTGGCGATCTGCCCGCCCAAAAACAGCGACGCATTATCGCGGTCAAGTTCTCCATCGGGCGGGAAAATATAGGCGAAACCGCCGATTTGATTGACGAGTAAATTGGGAAGTTCATTATCGGGTGGTGATGGCGGCACGCTGAACGACGGCATCGCAATTACGTACAGACGCGCATCAGCGCCGTTTGCCAGACCGACGATTTCGCTGACCGCCCCTTGATTGCCATACACCGTATCGACCGCATCGGTGACCATCACGATCACATACTCACGATTCGGGTCGCTGGCGTGCGAGCGACTGACCAGATTGGCGGCAGCGCGCATGGCATCGACGACGACATTGGAATTGACCGGGACGCGCTGCACATCATACGCGCTGATTTCGGTCGCCGCCGTTTCAAAATCGGATGCGAACGGGCGTTCGGGTTCGACCAGATTGCTAAAGCGGATGATCGATACTTCGGCGTTCGGGAAAACTGCCAGCCCGCGTACCAAAATCGGCAGTTCGCTGCGCACCGCATTGATCGGCACGGTGTCGGTCAAATCGACAACGAGCACCAGCGACAGCGGCAGTCGCGCATCGAGCGGCACGGGCACAGCACTTGTTGTCGCCAGGATGACCGGGTCGCGCCCAGAGGGCACGATCGCTGTCACCGATGCAGGATTAAGCACGTTGAGCGCGCTGCCATCGGCGCGCAAGATATTCAAATCGACGCGGAGCGTGCGTTCGTCGGGCGCTGATTGCTCGACCAGCGACGCGAACAGCGATGGCACATCATCATCTTGCGCGAAACCCGCCTGTGGGAAGCGCGCGACGCTGAACAGACAAACCCCGATGATGACTACCCACCCAAAACGTATTCGTTTTGCAAGCATGTTCGACTTTTTGCCTGTCCGCTCGGCAGTGACGCCGGGCTGTTCGCATACGGGTTTGTACTTACTTTCGCTTGAAAAGATTACGAATATTCGATGTATTTTTGGCGCTGAATAACGGCGGCGGCGCTTGCTGTGACGATACGCTGATGCGCGGATTCGTCATCGACGTATTGCGGGCTTGTGGTTGATCGAACGCCTTGATCACAATGATGGCTACATTATCCGCTTCACCACGTTCTTTGACCAGCGCAATTAAACGCGCGGGCAGTTGATCCCACGTCGGATCATTCATGGTCGCTTTGAAGAGAAAGTTTTGCAGTTCTTCATAGCTGACATACTGCGTCAAGCCGTCGGTACACAGCAGTACCAGATCACCGACTTGTGCGGGCTGCTCGTTTATTTCGACCTCAAAAGCGCCAGGGTTACCGACGGCGTAGCGCAAAATATCATTTTCCATGACATGTGTATGCGTGGTCAGTTCGCGCATTTCGCCCGTAAAAGGTCGAAACAGATATGCCGACGAATTACCGACCTGCGCGATTGTCCAGCGATTTTCGCGCAGTGCCGCCGCCGTCAGCGTGGTCGTGACGAGTTGATAGGGCTCGGACGATTTTTTGTCTTTGTGCAGATGTTTACCGTAGGCGACCAACTGCTGATGCGCTTCGTCGAAGGCAGTCGTCAGGCGCGCGCTGGAATCAAGTTTGGCATCGGTGGTCTTTTGCGGCATCAGTTGATAATAACGCCACAACGCCCAGCGCGCCGCGTGTTCGCTGGCGACATCGCCCTGTGTTTCGCCGCCGACGCCATCTGCGATCACCCATAAATGATCGGTATCGGGTTCGGCTTCAAAGGCGATAAAATCTTCCTGGTTTGCGCGCCGCCCTTGATGAATTGCCGCCGCGCACCGACCGAACAGTGAGATCGTGAGCGCTACGGGTGTTTTGGCATCGCGGAGCGCATTATCGAGCGCTGCCGGACGGCGTGGCAGCGTCGGGTTTTCAACTCGCTCATGACGCTGGACGATGACCGTATAGCTGGTCGCGCCGATCTGTACACGTGTGCCATGTTCGATCAAAGCCGACTCGTTTATCGGGATCAGCTCATCATTGATGCGTAAAGATTCCACGCCGCCTTCTGCACACGGCGTATTGCCCGGTTCGAGCAGAAACTGCGGCGTTTGTCCGTTATCCAAAAAATTGACATAAATACCGCCAATGCAATCGCCCGCCGATAATCGCGTCAAACGCGCGCTGCCGACAGGCTGTAAATACAGGCGATACTCTTTCTCTGGCATACTACTCACGGTTTCTTATCCTTCGTCGGCACACGGAAGACACCCGTCACCCCCTCGGCTGGCATGACTGGCGTCGATGTTTCACCTTGCGGTTTGCGCGCAGAAACGGACGCGCCGCTCACCTGTTGGCGCTGCTGGCGTTGCGCCATTAAGCGAAGCCGCGTGCTGTTCATGATGAACCGGAGCAAAAATAGCGCTCCCGAAATGCCAATCAGCACGCCGACAACTTGTAGTGTTTGCTGCATATTCATGCACACCCACCTCTACGCTTTGATAGTGCTGTCAGATAATCCTGAACGCTGCCTATAAGCACGAACTCGTAAAAACTTGAAAATAACTTGTCATCATGTGTGTCAAATTATCCAAAACTGATTATACTGACGGTAACGCTTTCGACACAACTTTCGTACGGTTTTTAACCTGGTTGTGTGGGTGTTTAAGTTTTATCTCCTCGTTGGATAGACGAAGATTAAGGAGACACCACCGTATTATGATCGTGATTCGTGTTGAGTACGACGACCTGGGTGTCGCGGCGGGTGAACTGAATACGCTCGCGGAAGACATCGCCAATGCATACAGCCAAATGAACCAGCAGTTTCAGCAGTTGCACGATGGAGAATGGATTGGCAATGGTGCCAACGTTTTCTTCGAAGAATTTGAAAGTGTGGTGGCACCTGCCGTTGACCGTTTATCTTCGGCATTGCAAAACGCAGCGCAGAAGGTGATCGAGACTTCATCGAAATTTGAAGACGCCGAACACGAAGCCAAAATCAAAATCGAAATTTCGTTCAACTAACGCATTGTATAGAACTAGCACGGGGGAATTGATATGGCTTACGATTATTTTATGAACCCGGATGCGGTTGAAGAAATGATCAACCGTCTCGAAGGGATGTGTGACCAACTGCAAGTATCCATCGCCAAAATGGGTGATGTTGCCGAACGGATGGAAGGCGGCACGCTCAAGGGTAACGGCGGTAAGGCGTTCGGCGCTGCCATTGGCGAACGCGGTACTGCGTCGATCAGCCGGTTTGATGCGTATCTGCGCGATTTGATCAACGAACTGCGTACTGCGATTCAGGCGCATGACGACACGACCGAAGCGACGGCTGGTCGCTTCACTGGGAGATAAGGGAGACGATTATGGGATTTTTCCAATTTCTACCCGATGAATTTCAGTCGGAACTTGTCGGTGTGGTTTCGAAGCAGATTGGCGACATCGAAACCGGACGTGATGGTATTTCGAGCATGGCAGAAGGCTTGTTCGGCGTCGAATGGAATGGCGCGGATGCAGATGCTTTCTACGAGAACGAGGTCATCGGTCGCTTCATCCCCGAAGTCGCTGCATTGGTGCAAGCGATTGGCGGTTTCATGGGCGGTTTGAATTTCGGCGTCGATTTATTCGATAGTGTGGATAGCGAAGTCATGCGGACTGCCAGCGATTTGGCAGATGAGTTCGACTCGATATTTTAGACATACACTTTTGTTTTGCTTCAGCGAGAAAGGAGCAGCAACATGGCAGTCGGTCCCGGCGGTATGAATTATGATGCGGTCACAGGTATGGCGGAAACCTTCAACGGTTTTGGTGAAACCATGCAGGTCGCAAAAACAGCGCTCGATATTGCAATCGCAGCGCTTGCGATGTCGTTCTTCGCAGGTAATTTCGGTGCGGGCGCACAAATCGCCTATCTGCAAAATATTCAAACCAAAGCGGTCGCGTTGATGGAAACATCGACCGATTTGAACGAAAAGCTGATTATTGCGGTCAATACCCGTCAAGAATCGGACAGCGAAGTCGCCTCAAGCAATACCGACTCGCAGTAATCACCGATTCATCCATCTCTACACATGTAACAGAAAAGGACGCAGCCGCGTCCTTTTCTGTTACAACCCTTAATGATCGCCTCAGAAATGTCTTGCTATACTGAAAACATAGTTATGAATGCTGGTATGGGATCGTATGTTTGATGATTAATATTCGGGTAGATTACGACGATTTGCACGACAGCGCACGCGAATTATTGATGCTTGCCGATGATATCGACTGTGCGATGGGTTTAATGCGCGATGCGCGCAACGAATTAGAAGGCGGCGAGTGGCAAGGGCAAGGCGCGTCGGTCTTTTTCGACGAACTCGACGAAGTTGCACTGCCGGCGCTTAACCGCTTGATTATCGCGCTGGTTCACGCCTCAGACGACGTGATGAAGCCGACAATGGTTAAATTCGATGACGCTGAAGCGGAGGCACTGCGTTATTTGTTGAGTTTGCTCGACGCGACGGGCATCGATCAAAAAAATAGAAGTGTTGATAGCGGCGGCACGGGCGTGACCGCCGATGGCGGAAAAACGGGAGACCCTACACGCACGCCGATTGACGTAAAACCCGATAAACCGTTTGACGCGATAACCGACTGGATTCTTGAAAACAAGCGCGGATTCAAATTTGGTGGCGACCTGCTTGGTTTAGTCCCAGCAGAAGCGCTGATGGTCGGGCTTGGCATCATGCCCGAACCAGTCGTAAGCAAGGTCTTGGCGGTCGCGGCGGGTATCGCCAGCGTTGGCAGCCCTATTCTTAAATATTTAGAAAAATTCGATGAAGAACCTGAAATATTTCGCGGTGGCAGCATTGCCCTCGTCGATGCGGGCATCAATACACTGATCGATATGACAGGTGTTGGCGCCGGCATCAACATGGTCAATTCCGCCAATCAAGTATTTGGCGCGATTGACGTGGCGGCGGGGCATTGGATGGCGAACAATCTGAATTTGTCTGGCGAAATGGCGGATCGACTGCGAATGAGCGCCGAACGTATGTATACCACCAATGATGGAACCGATCTCGGTAATATCACGTATGAAGCATCGCGCGCGCTCGTTTCGATGAGCAATAATGTGAACCCGGTTGCGCTCAGTCTCAATGGACTGGATGCGCTCGGATTTGAAACGGCGGGCGATATTTCGAGTATGCTTGGGCTTTCGCCCGAACGAAACGACATTGGGCGCGATTTCAACCGTTTTACCGATAGTTTCGGTCAAGTCTGGAATTCAGCCCAGGAATACCCGGATGTCATGTTCGATTATACGATGACACAAGGCGCATCTGCGGTGGAACATGTCGTCAATCAAAGTGGCTTATCCGACAGCTTCAAAGGCGCGTTCAGCAATGCCGCCAATACATGGACAGAGCAAATTCACCGCGAGCCTTTGCTAGATTCCGTAAAAAAGATACTATTGCCATAAACGTGCAGATGGCTTCGTGGGGACTATAATCGATGGGCGCTGACCAATTCATCCTGCGTCTTAGTTATGATCAACTGGCATGGTTGATGGTTACGCTGCGTATTCCACCCTTGTTGGGCATGCCCGCCGCGCTCTACCCCGAACGACAAATGGCGCTCAATCGTCTGCAAGCCGGTCGCGCCGCGCTGCAAGCGGCGGGCATAATCGCGTTTACCGACGAAGGTAAATTAGAGATCGACGCAGCAGTATCCGGCACGCTGGCAGGTTGCGCGCGCGCGCTGCACGCCATTATGGGGGCGGCACGCGGACAAGGCGAAGCGACCGCGCGCTTGACCATCTATTACTTTAGCCCCGAACTCGCCGTCAAACATGAATACGATGGTGACGCGCTCATTCATACCTTTACCGCGTCGCTGACATGGGATTGGATGATCAAGCAGTGTGTGCTTGATGTCAGCAGTGCGCCGTTTACGCCGCTCACTATTGATACACACAGCTTGCACATCGATGTACTTAAGTCGATCAACGAGAATGCCACGCCCGATATTGGCGCGGTGCTGCGCGCCTCGAAGATGCCAAAAGCTCAAGTGATAGCGTTGATAGATGCATTCAAGGGGTACGACGTGCAACATTCGCTCGCACTGCTCGATGTTCAGTCTGGTGACGGCACGCGTCAAACGATGGGCAGTATTACCCTGACGGTGTTCGTTCGGAATGGGCACGGTGTGTGCGTCGATGTGCAGGATTCGACGACGGTGCGTGTGCGCCCGTACAGCAGCGAACAGCTCGAACACGAGATCGCGGCGCGTATACATACCGCGTTAGTGGTGGAATAATTCCCTGCCAAAAAAGGTCAAAACTTTATGAAACTGGCGATCATCGGCGGCGGCGGTGTACGAACGCCCCGCTTGATTCCGGCGTTGATTGCGCGCGCCGAACGCATGGGCTTGCGTGATGTGGTGTTGATGGATAACGACGCTGAGAAACTGGCATTGATCGGCAGCTTATGCGTCGAACTGGCGCGCGGCGCGGCGTTTCGAATCACGCTGACGAGTGATGCTCAAGCAGCTATCGATGGGGCACAGCATGTGATCACAGCGATTCGTCCGGGTTTAGAAGCGGGACGCGCTGCCGATGAGCGTTTGTGTTTTGAACACGGCATTTTGGGACAAGAAACGACGGGTGCAGCAGGTTTTGCAATGGCGATGCGGAGCATTCCAGCGATTTTAGACTATGCGCGGATGGTGAAAGCAATCGGCGCGCCCGGCGCGTGGCTTTACAACTTCACCAACCCGGCGGGGCTGGTCGCGCAAGCGCTGCACGATTCGGGAATCGCGCGCGTGATCGGCATCTGCGACAGCGCCAATGGCGCTCAAAGTGCGGTCGCACGATTTTTGGGTATTCCAGCGGCACGTGTGCATCATACGGTGTACGGATTGAATCATTTGTCGTGGACGACACGTGTCCGCGTCGAAACCGATGCCGATGGCGCGGGCGGCGAAGATGTGTTCCCTGCGCTTTTGTCCGACCCGCATTTTATCGATTCGACACACATGAGTCTGTTCGCGCCCGGTTTGGTGGCATGGCAAGGCGCATTTTTGAACGAATATCTGCATTATTTTTATCACCGTGACGAAGCGCTGTCCGCGCTCTTGAAAAAGCCTGAAACGCGAGGCGAAGACACGCGCCGCCTGACCAGCCGTTTGTTAGCAAGTTTGCGTGCGTCACAGGATGATCCGGTGGCGTGCCTGGCAGCGTATCGTGAGGTGATGGACGAACGCACGCGTACCTATATGGCGCACGCCCGTGCCGAGCAATCTGTGCCCACGGGTGACGATGAAGAAGGTTATGCGTCGGTTGCGCTCGGCTGCGTCGAGGCGATTCAAAACAACGCCCGACATTATACTGGGCTAAATGTTCCCAATCACGGCGCGATTTCGGGTATGGCGGATGATGATGTCGTTGAAGTTGGCTGTTGGGTCGATGCGCGTGGTGTCACACCCGAACCCGTTGGCGTGATCCGTGAAGATCAGTTGTTATTGATGCGTGCTGTCAAAGCCTATGAACGAGCGGCGGCGCGCGGGATATTAACGCGCGACCGCGCGCTGGCGGTACAAGCGCTGACGCTGCACCCGTTGATCGGGTCGTATCCGCTGGCAGAAAAATTGGTATCGGGGTTCATCAGTTTACACGCGCCGCTGATTGGCGATTGGCACTAACCCGCAACTCGTTTTACCAGAAAAGCGCCGTAAAGCCCCTGTCTTTAGACATGGGGATATAAGGCGTCGGTCTTGTGTTTTTTCTGCTGAAATAGCGTATACTAGGAGAGGTTGAGAATGCGGAAACACCCCCAACCAACTCCCGACGTAAGAGCGTCGAAAGCATGGGCGACTCTATCACCATTCACAAGATGTACAAATACCGACTTTTCCGCGCCGACAAGAAAGATCGGAAGCTGCGGCACAAGCTGTTTGTTGCGTCTACGGTGTGGAATCACTTCATCGCCCTCCAACGGCATTATTATCGTCTGACGAAGAAATACATTTCGCTCAATGCGATGAATAAGCACGTCCTCAAACTGCGAAAGACGGAGCGGTTCGCTTTGTGGCGCGACCTGTACTCGCAGGTCTGTCAGAACGTGTGTTGGCGTATGGATAATGCCCACCAACGCTTCTTTCACAAACTGGCAAAAGGGCGTCCGCGGTTTCGCAAAGCGAAGAAATACGCCTCGTTTACGTTCCCGCAGTCTTGTCATCGACCGCGACCACAATGCCGCGATTAATATCAAACACAGCGGGGCATCGCTGTGCTACCGGAGCGACGACAAGACGAAGGTTCGCCTTCGCAGTCGCATTGAGGGTAGAAGCCCCCGCCTTTAGGCATGGGGAGCGTCACTATCAAGAGAATGTAAAGAATCAGGAGTGATTATCGTGCAAAACTTATCATACCGTGTTAATACGCCTTCGATCGTCAGCGAAACTATTGATGGTGAAGTCATCATTATCAACCTGGAAGCCGGGCATTATTACAGCCTGAACAATGCAGTGGGCGTACACGTCTGGTCGGCTATCGATGCTGGACACCCCATAGATGCGATCACAGCGGCGCTGAGCGACCACTATGCCGAAACATCAGATGTCATCGGCGCGGCGGTCACAACATTTGTCGATGAATTGGCGACGGAGGGCTTGATTGTCGCCGCGGCGCTCGATGATAAACAGAATACAATCGTGTTGAGTGCTGACAGTGTGCGCGTTTTTGCCGCGCCGACGCTGCAAAAATTTACCGATATGCAGGATTTGCTGCTGCTCGATCCGATCCATGAGGTCGATGAGACTGGCTGGCCCCTGCTGCCCACTGCGGCGGATGAGAAAGAGTCTGTCGGTTAAAAAATGGTCGAACCCCTACCCAGCGCTGGAGTCGCTTACTTCGAAGCATTGTGCGCTGCGTTCACACACGCATGTGAACGTGTGACGCCGACCGAAATCACCTATGATGTCGGCGGCTATCGTGTGCGCGCCGTATTCGCCAGCGACGCGCTTTATCGATTGATGACGCCTGCGATGCTGCACATCTCGGTTGCGCCCGACGACACCCCGCCCGCGTTGACGGTATACTTTTGGGATACCGCGTCAACCGGCGTACAAACGCCACCCCCTCCCTGGAAACTCGATGCTTACGGCGCGAACGGTGAGATCGTCGGTTATAATGACGCTCGCATTCACACCCAGTATCAGCCGGGAATCGATATACTGCACATGATCGACCGTGCGCAGGACAAAGCCGTGTACTGGATCGCGGACGCAGCGCGGATTCCGTACTGGGAAGCGAGTTTTCCTATGCGGACGATTTTGCATTGGTGGATGCAGGATTTGCCGATGCAGCTTGTCCACGCGGCGGCGGTCGGGTCGAGTGACGGTGGCGTTTTGATCACAGGCAAGAGCGGATCGGGTAAATCGACGGCGTCGCTGGCGTGTTTGTTGTATTCGGAATTCGGTTATGTCGGGGATGATTATAATCTGGTCTCGTTTAATCCACTGCCAACCGCGTACAGTTTGTACGGGACGGCGAAACTGGAACCCGACAACTTGTTCCGGTTTCCGGCGCTGCATCAGTCGATCACCAATGGCGATGCACTCATGAGCGAGAAAGCGCTGATTTATATCAACGAGCGCTACCCCGATAAAATGCTGCGCGCGTTCCCGATCAAAGCGGTGATTGTGCCGCGCGTCGCGCATCAACGCGATACACGTTTACTGCCAGGCAGCGCGATCGCCAGCCTGACCGCACTCGCGCCGACCACCCTGTTTCATCTGCCGCGCGCGCGCGCAGCTTCATTTGAGAAAATGGCGCGGCTTGTCAAAAGTGTGCCGCATTATGTCCTCGAAACCGGCACCGACCTGGCGCAAATCCCCGCCACGCTGGAGCGATTGTTACGCAGCGAGGTGCAATTCGCATGACTCCCAAAATCAGTATCATCATGCCAGTCTACAACGGTGAAACCTATCTCCGCGATGCGGTTGCCAGCATACAAAATCAGACATTCACTGATTGGGAGATCGTATTCGTCGATGATAGTTCGACCGACAACAGCGCGGCGATCATCGATGCGTTCGTGAGTATGCTGCCGAACGTGCGCGCGCTCATGCAAACCAATGCGGGTCCTGCGGCTGCCCGCAATCTCGGCATTTCCGCCGCGCGCGCTCCCTATCTTGCGTTTCTGGATGCCGACGACCTGTATCCATCGAACAAACTCGAATTACAGGCGGCGCGGCTGGATAGCGATCCGTCGCTTGAAGTCGTGTTGGGACGCATTCAATACGTGTCGCTGCCGGGGGCTGAGCCGCTCAATATGCGCTTCAGCGAGCCGGACAACACACTGATTCATGTGCATCTTGGCGGCGGCTTGTTTCGGCGCGGCGTTTTTGAAAAAATTGGTCTGTTCGATATAAGTATGCGCTACAGCGAGGATTTGGATTGGTTTTTGCGTGCGTATGAAGCCGATACCCACCTGCTCATTTTGAAAGCCATCACGCTGCATTATCGATTGCACGCTGCAAATATGACACATGGGCGTACACTGCAAGAGATCAACACATTTCGCGCCCTTAAAAAATCACTGGATCGGCGGCGTCAATACGGCGTGATCAAGCCGTTACCGCGCTGGTCAGATTTTGACGAAGCCGAAATCGAACGCCGTATAGAAAGAAACGACCATGATAGTTAATCCGTTGGTCAGCGTCGTTATGCCCGTCAAAAACGGCGCGCGATTCGTGCGTGCTGCGCTCGACAGCATCATCGCTCAGGCGTATACGCCGCTCGAAATCATCGTGGTTGATGGGGCTTCGACCGACGCCAGCGCCGAGATCGCGCGCGAATATTCGGCGGCGCGCGTGATCAACCAGACCGATACCGATAATGGAATCGCAGGCGGATTTAACGCAGGGATTCAGGGCGCACAAGGTGAGTTGATCGCGTTTCTTTCCAGCGACGATTTATGGCTGCCGGGCAAACTGCGTGCGCAAGTCGATTTTTTGAACGCACACCCGACCATCGACATGACGATCACCCATTTTAACTTTTTTATCGAATCTGGTCTCCCTATCCCGCGCGGTTTCAAAGCAGACTTGCTGAACAGCGATCAAATCGGGCGCGTCACTGAAACACTGCTCACGCGCCGCACTGTATTCGACCGTATTGGTTTATTTGACCCCGCGTTCACACGCGCGGTCGATGTCGATTGGTTTGCACGCGCCAAAGATGCAGGCGTGTCGATGGCGATCATCGAGCACGTGTATCTCCATAAGCGGATTCATGATGAAAACCTGTCAAGTAACGCCCAAATCAATAACCGCGAACTGCTGCGCATCATGGCGCGCTCGGTGACGCGCCAACGCCAAGCCCAAAATGACGTTCGGTGATGATGACAAAACGTGCTTTCACAACCATCACGGACATCGGTACAGTGGCGGATGCACGCGGCTGGCAGTACCGCGCTGACCCCGAAGCCACAGCGCAAACGCGTTATGTCGATGTCTCGCGCACGCTGCCCGAAGAGGCGCTCGATATGCTGTACAACATGGCGCGCTACAGCGAGGATTTTTACGCACGCGAATGGAAAAGTGCTGATTTTATCGCGCAAAAATACTTCGCGCGCCTGTATTCAGTCTCGCCCGAACCGATGGGACAAGGATTTACGTGCGAAATCCCCGATGTGACGCTGCTCAGCAGTTACGGCGTCGCCATCAGCGCACAGGGTGATTTACTCGCGCAATCAACGATTTATCGTGACCTGCGCGATATGCAACTCGTATGCGCGATTCGTGCATCCAAGCCGTCGATCATACTGCCGGAGGGGTTGTGGGTATCGCTGCAAAGCTACAGCGCCACCAATTATTCGCATTGGATGAACGACTGTCTGACACGCTTGATGTTGATCGATACCAGTGACCCCGAACTGCGTTTCATCGTTCCGGCGGATGCGCGCCCATTTCATTTTGAGTTTTTATCACTGCTCGGCATTGATAGCGAGCGCCTTTATCAACCGAAAGAGATTCATCCGAGTTTGCACGCCAGGCGTTTCTTGCTTACGCATGGTTCAAAAGGCATCGGGCGTGCACATGTCGTACTTATGCAGCGGTTACGCGACCGTTTATGGGCGCGCTTAGGCGTGACGCCGACGCACACGCGCCGCCTGTATTTATCACGCGCGAAAGCGACGCGCCCGGTTGTCAACGAAGCCGAGCTTGTACCGATACTCGAAAAAAATGACTTCGAGTTGTTTTTTCCAGAAGATCATTCAGTCAGCGACCAGATACGGATGTTCGCGGATGCCGCGGCGGTCGCAGGGGTACATAGTTCGGGGTTATACAACATTCAGTTTTGCAAGCCTGGCGCGCGGCTGCTCGAAATCTACAACCGTCAGCGCTGGGAAATCAGCACCAGTCGCATCGCCTCACTGTTAGGTCATCAACACTGGCATTTATACGCCGATAACCTGAGCGCCGAACACAAAACACATATCGACCCTGAAAAATTCGAGCGCTGGCTGCGACCTGTTTTTTCCCAATGAGCAACCCATGACGATCACGATTAGCGCGGTTATCCCCGCGTACAATGCCGCGCCGTATATCGGGCAAACACTTGAAAGTGTCCTTGCTCAAACTCGCCCACCCGATGAAATCATCGTTATCGATGACGGATCGACCGATGAAACAGCGCTGATCGCGCGTGCTTTCGCGCCGCGCGTACGTGTGATCAGCCAGGAAAATCAGGGTATTAGCGCAACCCGTAATCGCAGTATCGACGAGGCACAGGGCGATGTGATCGCGTTTCTCGATGCCGATGATCGTTGGACGCCGAATAAGCTGGCACTACAAGCCAGCGCACTGACTGCCCACGCCACGCCTGCATTGATCTTCGGGTATGTCCGTCAGTTCATCAGCCCGGAATTGAATGATGAAGAACAAAAGCGGATCGTGTGCCCGCCGGATGCACAACCCGGTTACTTACCCGGTGCCATGCTGACGCCCAAAAGTCTGTTTGATCAAATCGGTCGATTTGGCGCGTGGCGTTCGGGCGAGTTCATCGATTGGTACGCGCGCGCGCGTGACCTGGCGATCCCGGTCATCATGCTGCCTGATGTGGTACTGGAACGACGGTTGCACCCATCGAGTCATACCGCGCGCCAGCGCCAAACACTGAGCGATTACGCGCATATTTTGAAAGCCGCACTCGATCGTAAACGGTTGTCGGGGTGAAAAACGGTCGCGGGGGGGTGACCGTCCATAAGCAATAAGCGTTGAAAAAAAGGGGCGCGTCTTAGACACGCCCCAGCGCATTATTGTGCTTGTGTTGCTTCTGCTGTCGATTCAACGTCAGGCGTTGCTTCTGCTGTCGATTCAACATCAGACGTTGCTTCTGCTGTGGCGTCGAGCGGCGCGGGCGTTGGGATGGGCGTGGGGGTCGCAGGCGGCAGCGAGTCGGCGGATAACGCCAGCACCGGAAGCTGCCCGAACGTACTCATCACCGTCGCGTAATTCGTGTATTGAAAACCGACTGCGCCTCTGTCTGCCGCAGGCGCGATGTCTTGGATCGCGCTGAAAGCATCCGCGACTTCGCCCGTCGCTTCTGGAGTCACTTCCGCCTGACCGAGCGTCGCCTGCTGTTCCTGAATCGTCTCGACCGTATTCAAATCGATGTTCGGCGCCGGAAAGTACAGGTTAGCGACATGCAGCGCGCCGTCCGCGCCGTTGAGCAGCACGGCAAGCCCTGATTGTGGCTCACCGTCGGCATTAGCGAACGTATATGCCACCGAGAAACCGCTCAACTCGCCGCGCGTGGTCGGTTCGACGCTTAACACGGTCGCGCCCGCGCGTTCTGATTCGATGAACGCGCGGGCAGCCGCTTCATCTGCCGCCGCGCGATTTGCGTAGCCAATCACACGCAGCGATACACCGTCAGCGCTGGCGATGCTGGCGGGGCGACCGGGCGCGCTGTCTACCAACTGCCATTCCGCCGGGAAGCGGATAATATGGCGGAACTGCGAGTCAAAATACGATTGCCATTCAAACGGCGTCCCCGCGAACTGCTTGAAGGCGATAAAGCTGGTCGGCAGTGTTTCGAGCAAGTATGTAATCAACCCTGTGGCATTATCGGGCGCTAACACGCGCGTGACATATATCCAATCGCCGTCGGTGGTGACAATCTGGCGCGCGACATACTGCTGCCCGGTCAGCGTGACCACGAAGTCGATCAACAGTTGACCATTTTCGGTGCGTCGAAACGTCTCGCGCCAATTGTTGAAGTTCGCCCAACTGCTATCCAGCACTTCCTGGTTGAAGCGTGAACTCAGTTCTTCGACGGTGACGGGCGGGTTCGCTGCGCGTTCGACATAAATATCCAGCACGCTCAACGCTGCTTCGTTGATGAAGTTGGCTTGCGCCTGAGAGGTGTTTTGGCTTGGCTGGCTCACCAACCAATTGACGGGTTGGGCGACGGCATACAACCCGCTTGGATGCAGGAAATAAGTATCGAACGTGATGGTGCTGAAATCAGTGATCGGGGAGGGAAAGGTCGAGGTTGGGGCTGGTGTAGGTTGGGTGGTATCCACCGTTGTAGTAGTCTGATTAAATAAGGGCAGGATTGCACCTGCGCCGAGGACAACTGCCATGAACACGCCGAGCGCGATGCTGGCTCGTCTTGCTTGATTGTTCTGCATGGAAATGGGACTCCGAGAAAAAGCGCAATTATCATAAAACAGGGGCATGATACCGTAAAAGCGCCGCCCTCGTAATGCCGGAAATAAATTGGCGTGTTTACAGCGTTGTACATGATCACGATATTGATCAAGTACAATCATGCGAAAAGAAATAGAGAAAGTCATCTTTGATGGAACTTTTGGACTCGCATATCAACCCAAATGACGAGCAGTTTCAGCACAACGCCGCGCACAATCGGGCGCTCGTCGCAGAATTACGCGAAAAATTAGCCATAGTGCGCGGCGGCGGCGGGGATAAATATCGACAGCGTCATCTTGACCAGGGCAAGCTGTTCGTGCGCGACCGCATCGACAAGCTGATCGATTCTGGTGCGCCATTTTTGGAGATCGCGCCGCTCGCCGCACATGACTTATACGACGACGCTGTGCCAGCGGCAGGTATCGTGACCGGGATCGGGCGCGTGAGCGGTGTCGAATGCATGATCGTCGCCAATGACGCGACCGTCAAAGGGGGCACGTATTACCCGATGACCGTCAAGAAACATCTGCGCGCGCAGCAAATCGCGCTCGATAATTATCTGCCGTGCGTGTATCTGGTTGACAGCGGCGGCGCGTTTTTGCCGATGCAGGATGAGGTGTTTCCTGACGGCGACGACTTCGGGCGGATTTTTTATCATCAGGCGATCATGAGCGCGGCGCACATTCCACAAATCGCGGCTGTCATGGGGAGCTGCACGGCGGGTGGCGCCTATGTACCCGCCATGAGCGATGAAACTGTGATCGTCGATAAAACGGGCACGATTTTTCTCGGCGGTCCGCCGCTTGTCAAGGCGGCGACGGGCGAAGAAGTCAGCGCGGAAGATTTAGGCGGCGCTTACGTGCATACGCATCAAAGCGGTGTCGCGGATCATTTTGCCGACGACGATGATCACGCGCTGCATATCGTCCGCGACATTATCGCCACGCTTAACCGCCCCAAGCATTTCAACGTCGAATTACGCCCATCGAAGCCGCCACTGTATGATCCCAGTGAGCTTTACGGCATTCTGCCGACCACCTTCCGCGAGACCTACGACGCCCGTGAATTAATCGCGCGCATCGTCGATGCGAGTCAGTTCCGCGAGTTCAAAGCCAATTACGGCACGACCTTGCTGACAGGCTTCGCGTATATCGGTGGTTTTCCAGTCGGCATCATCGCCAACAACGGCGTGCTGTTCAGCGAAAGCGCGCTGAAAGGCGCACACTTCATCGAATTGTGTACGGCGCGTAATATTCCGCTGCTATTTTTGCAAAATATCACTGGCTTCATGGTCGGCAAAGCCTACGAAGCAGGCGGCATCGCCAAAGACGGCGCGAAACTCGTCCACGCGGTCGCCAATGCGCGCGTCCCTAAGCTGACGGTGATCGTTGGGGGTAGTTTCGGCGCGGGCAATTATGGGATGTGCGGGCGGGCATATGCGCCGCGCTTTTTGTGGATGCTGCCGAACGCGCGTATCAGCGTGATGGGCGGCGAGCAAGCGGCGAACGTGCTGCTTACGATCAAGCGCGATCAACTGGCGCGCGAAGGTAAAATCGATTTGACGAGCGCCGAACAAGACACGTTCAAGCGCCCAATTATCGAAAAATACGAGCACGAAGGCAGCCCATACTATTCAAGCGCGCGCTTATGGGATGATGGCATTCTCGACCCGGCGGAGATGCGCCGTGTATTAGCGTTAGCGTTGGGAGTCGTATGCGCCGCGCCGGAACAAGCGACACAGTACGGCGTATTCAGAATGTGAGAGAAGAAGCAAAAGATTCAACGCAAAGGCGCAAAGAAATTGTGAACGTTGAAAGACGCAAGTAAAAAAATATCGACCTTGCGCCTTTCATCCTTTGCGGCTTTGCGTTAAAGCCCTTCGTTTTATCCGCGACGGCGCATGAACTGGAGCATGAGCATCGATGCCAGCACGAGACGTGCTTCTTCGTCGGGGTCAATCGGGTTCATCAGATCGATAGTGAAGACGCCTTCAAAAAAGCCCGGTTTTTTCTTGATATGCAGCACCGGACTCGCCACGTCTTCGCGGGTTTGTCCACGATACGCCGTATAGGATGGGTTCAGGAAAAACCCGGTCAACATACCGATGAACTCGATTTGCCCGATCAATGAGTCGAGAATCTTCACCCAAGGGTTATCTTCTTTGATATGGTGCTCGATCACATCATTTTCGTCGTAGATCAAATACGTCAACTGCCAGATCGACCGGAGCGATTTCGGGCGCACATGACCGAGATACTGACCAGTGGTCTGGTTGGTAAACTTATACTTCGAGTTGAGATCGAGAATGCGCTCGGTATTGATGCGGAAAATCTCTTGTGCCCGTGTTTGATCCGAAAAGACGCGAATATCTTCTCGAATATTGAAGACTTTCTGATGCACATACAGGACTTCGCGCTCCGCCGCATCGGTGACGATGATTTGCGGCGATAGCGCCAGCAGCTTGAAGCGCAGACTTAACGGATAATTGAAAAAAGACATCGGCAGTTTCACCCCACGTGTGTAAAATCTCTGTTGACACGATTCAGTATAGACTAAAGTGACGAAACGCGAAACTTGAGCGCAGCGCGGCGATCCCGACCCGATATTTTGGCACAGCTTGCGGCGTATCATCGTGAGAAACAACTTGCGCCGATGCGTGACGCGCAAAAAGCGCTGGCGCGTGCGCTCGATGATTTGAACGCGATGGGGGTTTTAGAGGAAATGCGCGTCAAACGCTTTTCTGCGAACTTGTGCGGTGGTCCCGCCGCGCGCGACGGTTTGATGCCCGAACCGTGGGTCGGCGCGCTGATCTGGCATCGTCCAGCGGGGTATTTTGGGTATAAAACGCTGACTTTGCTCGGTATATGGGCTATCCAGCGCGAGAATGTGCCACTGATAATGCTTGGTGTGCGTCGGCTGGCGTTCGCCGCACCGTTTTATGATGCTGAAGCGTATGTCAAATTGATTCGGGGCGCCTTCGATCTGTACTATGACGATAAAGGCAACCCGCCGCCGACGCCCGCATTGACCTTCGCTTATGACGCCGCCAAACGACTTGAACAACGCGAAGTCGTTGCCAAAACACTGCAAAAACTAGCCACAGAGCACACGGAGAATACAGAGGAACAATAATCAAACTCTTTGTATGCGCTGTGGTTCAATCTCCTTAGCCCTTCATCCGAGTACCCCACCATCATCGCCATTGCCAGAACCGATCAAGCCACCTAATAAATCATCCTCGTCGTCGCGGTCGCGCGCGCGGCTGTATTTATCAAAGTCGCGCGGCGGCAGCGCCGGGTCGTCCCATCCGAGCGGCGTGGGCGTTATGGGCTGTATGACGGCGGGTGAGGGTTGGGCGGCAGGCGCGTTTTGCGTGGGATACACGACGGGCGGCGGCGCTTGATTGCTGCCCGGAATAGTGCCAGGTAAGATCGTCGGCGGTTTTGGCGTGCCAGCGAACGGCTGATTATAAGGCGACGCATTGGCGGGGGCGTATGGCGCGCTTGGCGGCGCGGCATTCGCCGCGTAAGCAGCAGGCTGCCTTTGCGGTTGATCGGTCACGATGTGTTTGGCGAGCGCGGCGTCGAAATCGCTTTGATCGGCGATGGTGCGCAGATCAGGGCGGCGGCTCAGGCTGACGCGCTCATCACCTTCATCCTGGACTTGTTTCGAATCGCGCGCTAAAAAGCCAAGAAATCCCATGAAGTTACGCCCGGTGAAACGAAAAACCGTCATCAAGCCGAGAATGCCCACGCTGACGATCACCGTCAAAAACCCGCATACCGCCAAAATGATCAGCGTTTGATTGTCCACGTCGAAGTCCTTCTTTACTCGCATAAGCGACTCTTTTGCCACAATTGTAACATGCTTCGCGCATCGCTTGATGCGCCGTTTTTCCTACATAGTGATGGAGAAGCGGGACGCCTTTTCGGCATCACTGCGCTAACTCACGCCGTGTTTTTTCGTGCATAATCACCTAGATAACGCTATGAAACAAAATCTGAAAAACGGATTGGATACTGTACGGGTGACTCGGCGGGTCGCCCTGTGGTGGGCAGCATAAATACGGTCAAGTTATGGGTTCAAGGAATTCTCAATGCGTACGTTTGTTTCGCAGCAAGTACAAAATATGGCACCTTCCGGCATTCGCCGTTACTTCGATATCGCCGCGACCATGGATGATGTGATTTCGCTTGGCATCGGTGAACCGAGCTTCGATACACCTGCACATATCGCACAAAAAGGCATCGAATCACTGCAACTCGGTATGACGGCGTATACATCGAACGCGGGCATGATTGAACTGCGAAACGCGATCGCGCGTTACATCGAACGCCTGTACAACGTGCGCTATGAGCCTGCCACCGAGGTGCTGGTCACCGTCGGCGTCAGTGAAGCTTTATGGGTCGCGCTCAAAGCAATCCTTGATCCGGGTGATGAAGTTCTGGTTGTGCAGCCGTGTTTTGTCGCGAATGCGGCGGCGGTCGAAATGGCGGGCGGCGTCCCAGTGATCGTTGACGCGTATGCCGAATACGATTTTCAGGTGACGGGCGCGGACTTGGAACGGGCGATCACGCCGCGCACCAAAGCGATCTTGATCAGTTACCCCAACAACCCGACGGGCGCGATTTTGACGCCGCAGCACATGAACGAAGTCGCGGCGGTGGCGGCAAAATATGATCTGGTCGTGATCAGCGATGAAATTTACGAACGGTTGGTGTACGGCGTCGATCATGTGTGTTTCGCCGCGCTGCCAGGCATGCGTGAGCGCACGATTTTATTGAGCGGCATGAGCAAGTCGTTCGCAATGACAGGCTGGCGCATCGGATATGCAACCGCGCCCGCGCCGATTATGGAGGCGATGCTCAAACTGCATCAATACCTGATCATGTCCGCGCCGACGATGGGCCAATACGCTGCGATCCAGGCGCTCGATCACGCCGCCGATGATGTCGAAGCGATGCGCTGCGAATATGACCGCCGCCGCCGTTTGATCGTGGATGGTTTCAATCAGCTCGGCTTAACCTGTTTCGAGCCGCGCGGTGCGTTTTACGCTTTTCCTAATATCGGCGTCACAGGCATGTCCGATGAGCAGTTCTGCGAAGCGCTGCTGCTGGAAGAACAAGTCGCGGTTGTGCCGGGCAGCGCGTTCGGCGCGAGCGGCGATGGATTTATCCGCGCCAGTTACACCAACAGTTACCACAACATCGAAACGGCGCTCGAACGGATGGCGCGTTTCATGGTTCGACACGGGTAAATCCGTATCGCGTTGCTTTCGGTTTAAGGAGCGGGTAATCATCACGGGTGTTTATTTTACGTTTGCGATGCTATTGGGTACAGTTTGCACATGATGTCGCCGTAATCCGACGAATTGAAGGCGTAGCATGGCAACGTATACCCCTATGGAGCGCGCCGAAGCGTTTTTACACGCGGGCGAACTCGATGACGCGCTCGAAGCGCTCAATGATCAACTCGCAGACCAACCCGGCGACCAAAATGCGCGGCGTTTACGCGCCAATGTCCTGCTGCGAATGGACGACTCCATGCAGTGGCGGGCGTCCCTGGATGATTTTCAAGCGCTCATCGCGCCTACTGCCGAAGATGTCATGCATCGTCATCAACTGCTGACGCGCCTTGACGAGCATGAACAAGCGCACGCCTATCTGCGCGATCAGGTTGCGGCGGGCGGCACAGGGCATGACGCACGCATCGTCGATCTGCTGCTCGAAAGTCATTATCGGCGTGGCGAAGCCTATAACGCGATCACGCTGCTCTTCGATCAGCCGAAAACATGGCGCTGGCTTCGCTGGAACGGCGATTTTCATGCGTTGAAAGGCGATCACCGCGTTGCGCTCGATTATTATTGTTCTGCGCTCGATTCGCTCGAAGAAGCGACGCAGGACGCGCCGCCATCCGCGCAAGCCTTTGTCGCTAATTTACGCGCGCAAATCCTGCTCCGCCGTGCCGATATGTATGCACGCGTAGGTTTGTATGCTGAATCCGCCGCCGATTATGCCGACGCTGAAACCAACGTACCGGGCGATGCGATGATACCATTCAAGCGCGGCATGATGTTGTTTTTGGGCAGTGATATCGACGGTGCGGTGCAAGTGTGCGCGGCGGCGTTGCAATCAGCACGAAACGACGACGAACGCGCGTCGCTGATTGCCGCGCTGAAAGATGATGCGCGTTATACGGCGCTGGCGGCGAGTCTAGGCTGAGCTATGGTAAAATCTTAACCGTACAGGACGCAAAGAACGCAGAGAAAAAGGCCAGCAATTTCTCTTCGACCTTTGCGATCGCTGTGGTTCAATTGTTTTTGTACTTAACGAGGAATTATGTCTGATTGGAAACCGATCATCGGCTTGGAAATTCACGCCGAATTGATGACGCACAGCAAAATGTTCAGCGCCGCGCCCGTCGTCGATAGCGTCAGTGCTGCACCCAACGTCGCTGTCGATGTGGTCACACTCGGCTTGCCGGGAACGCTGCCCGTGATCAACAAACGAGCGCTTGAAATGGCGATGATGGTTGGTCTTGCGCTCAACTGCGAAATTCCACCGATCAACCAGTTTTCGCGCAAAAGTTATTTTTATCCTGATTTGCCTAAGGGCTATCAGATTACGCAGTACGACCGCCCCTTGTGCCGCAACGGTTTCGTCGATATCGACCTTGAAGATGGCACGACCGAGCATATCCGAGTGCGCCGCGCTCATCTCGAAGAAGACACGGGTAAATTGATGCACCTGGACGGGGAAAGTCTGGTCGATTACAACCGTGCGGGCGTGCCCCTGTTAGAGATTGTGACCGAGCCGGATTTACACAGCGCCGAAGCCGCCGAAGCCTATGCCCGTAAACTGCGCGCGATTTTACAATATCTCGGCGTCAACGATGGTGATATGAGCAAGGGCGTGATGCGAATCGAGCCAAATATCAGCGTCATGCACAAAGACGATACAGGCTTTCGCACGCGCACCGAAGTCAAAAACCTGAACAGTATTCGTGCGTTGTTTCGGTCTATCGAATACGAAATCAAGCGCCAGACGCAAGCGTGGGAGAATGGCGAGGGCGTTCGTCAGGCGACGCTCGGCTGGGACGAAGCACGTCAGCGCACCGTCGTGCAGCGTTACAAAGAAAGCGCAGAAGAATATCGCTACTTCCCCGAACCAGACCTGCCGATTGTCGAAGTCAGCCGCGAATGGGTCGAGCAGATGCGCGCGCGTTTGCCCGAACTCCCCGATGCTAAGCGCGACCGCTTCATCGACGAACTCGGTTTGACGCGCTACGATGCATCGGTGCTGGTCGCGGATCAAACCATCGCCGGGTATTTCGAATCGGTGGTGCAGGGCGGTGCGAATGCCAAAACCGCCGCTAATTGGATTTTGGGCAACCTGTTCAGCCTGGTCAACCGTGACAGCGCCGACCGCGACTCGGTAATCGAGCGCGTTCCAGCGCGTTATATGGCGGCGCTGCTCAAAATGATCGACGATGGCGCGATCAACAAAAATACTGGCTTGACCGTGCTGACCGACATGTGGGAAACGGGCGGCGATCCGGTGCAGATCGTTGCCGATAAAGGCTTGGCACAGGTCAGCGATATGAGCGCTATCGACGGGGTGATCACGCAGGTGTTAAGCGAAAACGACAAGCTCGTCGCTGAATATGTGGCGGGCAAGGACAAAGTATTTGGACCGCTGCTCGGTAAAGTCATGGCGGCGATGGGTGGCAAAGCCAACCCACAGGTCGCGCGCGAATTGTTGCAAAAAGCGCTTGATGCGCAGCGCGGATAACCCCAAATTTAGTGGGTAATACGGGCAAAAACAGGCAAAATGTGGTAGAATTTGTGTTCTTATGATGTGATCAATGTGGCAAGACGCGAGGAGTAACACCATGGGGTACATGCAGCTCATCATTGTCGGCAACGTCGGCAAAGACCCGGAACTTAAATATTTGCAGAGCGGTGTCCCCGTGTGCAATTTCACCGTCGCGGTGAACACGGTCTCGGGGTCGGGCGAAAACAAACAAGAAAAGACGACGTGGGTACGCGTTGCCGCGTGGCGTCAGCTTGGCGAAATTTGCAACCAGTATGTGCGCAAAGGTAAACAGGTGATGGTCGTCGGCACCATCGACACGCGCGCTTATATGGATAACGCCGGGCAGCCTGCCGCGTCGTTGGAGATGACCGCACGCGATGTCCAGTTTCTGGGCAGCAAAGAAGGTGGACAGGGTGGTGAAGGCGGCAACTTCAATCAAGGCGGTGGCAATTACAATGAGCCAACCGACATGAGCGACATCCCGTTCTAAATCTCGACACAAATGGTCAAATTTTAGGGGCGACCCAGCGGGTCGTCCCTCCGTGTTTATCCCTCTAAACACCGAAAGGTCGATGATGAGTCAAAATCCACAGCAGCAGCGACAAATCCGTCTCGATGTCCCTAACAATTTGAGCGCGACATACAGCAACGCTGTCGTCATCGCCAATACACCGAGCGAGATCATTTTCGACTTCATTCAAATCATGCCCGCCGATCCGCGCGCCCGTGTGCAATCGCGCGTCGTCATGACGCCGACCAACGCCAAACTGTTTTTGCAAGCGTTGCAAACCAATCTCGCCAAATACGAAGAAAAATATGGCGAAATTAAAACCCCGCCCGGGGTTGCCACGCTCGCGGATCAACTTTTTGGAATGATCAAGCCGGACGATGACAAGCCAGATGAGTAATCTTGATGCGCTCAACCCGATTGCTGATCGCGTGCGGGCGGCATTCGTCGCCAAAAACGCCGCTCGTGATGCCGCGATTGCGCGCTCGCGTGACCTGATTCGCTTGTGCGCCGAGTCGATCCGCGCCACGCATCGCCGCGAGTGGGACGCCGCCCAGACCAAACTCGATGCGGCACACGCTGCCGCCGATGCCTTGCGCGCTGGCGTCTCCAATTACCCTGATTTGCTCCACAGTGGTTACACGCAAGACGCGCTCAAAGAAGTCGTTGAAGCGTTTGCGACGCTGGCGATCATCCGCGATCAAGTGCTGCCGACGCCGGATGATTTGAACGTGACCGAAAGCGTGTACGTCAACGGACTGGCGGAAGCCGCGACCGAACTGCGCCGTTTCATCCTCGATATTTTGCGCCGTGACGATGGCGGCGCGCCCGAAAATGTCGCGGAAGCCGAGCGCTTACTCGCGTGGATGGACGCTGTCTATGACCAACTCGTCACATTTGATTTCCCCGACGCGATCACGGGTGATTTGAGGCGAAGGACGGATGTGGTGCGCGGCGTCTTGGAGCGTACACGCGGCGACCTGACCACGACGATCCAGCAGTTACGGTTGCAGGCAGCGCTGGAAAGCATTAATAAATCATCGATTTAGCGTTGAGCGACTTGTAACGGCTTGCAAAAAAAGAGGTGTTATCTTAAGGGTCTGATACAGGCGAAGACACACTCCCTAAGCCATGCTTATATCACGGATTTTGAAAAACAGAATATTTATTTATCTGCATTAAAAAGCTACGATGCTTCATGTAGGTTTGTGGATGGCAAGCTGATTTGTTATCATCAGCGTTTATTCAACGATAATCGGCATTCGTCTCATTTATATTGAACGCCAGAAGGAAAATCATGCACAAAACACATTACAACCATATCTGGAAACCCTAGATGCTGAGGATTAGTTTAAGTCTCTCGCCACAGGCTAAAGCCGTGCGGCTAAGAGCAATACTTGTAAGCCTGTTAATGAGGCTGCAATCAGCGCCTTTAGTGCGCTTGGTTTTTGGCAGCCAGATGCTTCAGCTTCTGGCGATGTAAGCGAAACAAGCCGCTTTTGGAAATCGCACAACCGCGCTTCAGTGGGCTTCCAGCTTTTTGCCTAGCCGCCTAGCTGCATGGCTTCAGCCCGCGGCGGCAGACTTGAATCTACCCTTGAACGCGCCGCCGCCATCCGCTATCATGACATATAGATAAAACAAAGACCTTCCCCGCAGACAGCAGGTGCGCGCAAACCGCGCTCAATTTCCTGCCGAGGAGAGAAGACCAGTCCAATCATGATCTGATTTGACGACTCTCTCCGTGTGGAGCGAGTCGTTTTGTTTTTCGAGACGGATGTGAGTGGAAGGAGGAGGGCGCTTGGCAATTACACGGGAGCGCAAGGAAGAACTCGTCATCGAATACAGCCGTATCCTTAGTGGTACGGATGGCTTCATCGTGGCGGAGTATCGCAAGCTGACCGTCGCCAAAGTCAACGATCTGCGGAATCGACTCCGCGACGCGACCGATGGCACGTACAGCGTGACCAAGAACACCCTGTTCCGCATCGCTTTAGGGCAAAGCGGTTGGGTCATCCCCGATGATCTGTTGGTAGGACCCGTTGGTGTCGTGTTCGGCAATGGCAATCTGCCCGCCGTCGCCAAAGTGATCCAGCAGTTCCAGAAGGAAAATGCTGAAATCTTCGTCGTCAAAGGCGGGGTACTTGGCGCATCGGTGTTCGCGGGCAAAGACCTCGAAGCGGTCGCTAGTTTGCCGACGATGGACGAAATTCGCGCGCAGCTCGCGGGTCTCGTTGTCAGTCCGGCGGCATCGCTGGCGGGCTTGCTGCAAGCGGCAACGTCGCAGGTGGTCAACGTCGTCCAGGCGTACTTGGATCAACAGAACGAAGCGGCATAATGCGCGCGCGTTCCCTTTCTATTGATAGTCAGGTACTACCCAGTAACAACGAACAGTCAACCGCATATTCGAACGAATTGTACGAAAAGGAACAAAACTCATGGCAGATTTAGCAGGCTTGGTCGATCAACTGTCCGCTTTGACCATCCTCGAAGCGTCGGAACTCAAGACGATGCTCGAAAGCAAATGGGGCGTCACAGCAGCAAGCGGTGGCGGTATGATGATGATGGCGGGCGCAGCGGCTGCTCCGGCGGCAGTGGTGGAACCAGTCGAAGAACAGACCGAATTCAACGTCATCCTCAAGGATATTGGTCCCAAGAAGATCGACGTGATTAAAGAAGTCCGCAAGGTTACAGCGCTCGGCTTGAAAGAAGCCAAAGACCTGGTGGAAAGCGCACCCGCGACGGTGCTCGAAGCCGTCAGCAAAGACAAGGCGAACGAAGCCAAGGGTATTCTCGAAGCCGTTGGCGCGGTCATCGAAATCAAATAACCAACAAGAAATACGGCTTTACCGATGGGGTATGCATATGCGTACCCCGTTTTGATTCCTGACAGAATCGCCTACAATCGATGTCAGATGGGCGATCCGGTGGGTCGCGCCTACGATACCGATGATCTTTGAGGCGATATGCGTTTTGTCTGGATTTTGCTTTTTATGGGGTTGATCACCCTACCGATGCGCGCCCAAGCCGACGAGCCGTCGATTCTGCCATTGACGCCCGGTCAGGAAGTCAGTGACACGATCACCGATGTGGCGACGTTCGATTGGTGGCAGCTTGAACTTAATACGGGCGACAGTCTGCGCGTGTTGATGACCGCCAGTGACGGGCTTGCACCGCTGATCGGCATCCTCGATTCCAACGGCACGATCATCGCACGCAGCGACGATGGGCAAATCAATACGACCGTCCAGTTGGAATTCACTTTTGAACAGACTGGCATTTATACCGTCGTGGCGACGCGAACTGGCACGACGACGGGCGAGACACGCGGCAGTTATCGCTTACGCGCCGACCTGATGAGTGAAACTATCCCCGATGATAGGTATATGGCGGTCACGTTTCGCTGCAACGATATCGAAGTGGACGCGCTCAGCCAGATACGCTTTGTTCAGGACGCGCCCACGGTACGCTACGCCATCCGCATTTACGGCGTCGATGGACTGCTGCCTGTCTTCAAGATTGAAACTGCACGCGAGGGCGATCTTGAACCGTGCATACAGAGTCAAACCGCCAGCGATGTCGCCCTCACCTTCGATGACGGCATGGTCAGCGATGGAATCGCCGCCGCCGCGCTTGACTTCGACAGCACGACCGATCTTGGCACGCTCACGGTCACGTTTGGCGCGGTGGCAGCGATCAGCGGACGCTACATCGCTGTGATTGAAGGCTTTACGGTTGATCCCGCTGATAGTCAGGATGCGTTCACCATCCGCAATGCGCCACTGCCTGCACGCGACTTTGGCTTGCTCGCGTACATGATCGGGACACAACCGACGGCGCGGCTGGACCCGTTGATCGAAATCCGTGATGTTTACGCGTGCGACGACGCGGGGCGGCGCGGCTGTGAAGGTGTCGCTTCAGCCATCGGTATGGGCGTGCAAACCGACGGCGGCTTAACCGTGATTGGGGATCGATTCGACGCCGGTTACGCGATCAGCGCGGGCGATCTTGTTCCCTATACGCTCAATTTTGGCAGTCGTGATGGGCGTACAACGGGGATTTATGCGCTGATGCTGATTGGTCAATCCTAAAGTGGGTAGATATTGATCCCCAGCGCAGTTGCGGCAGCGACCAGCACAGGCGCGATGATCAACGCGGGCAGAAAGTTCGCTATACGCGGGCGCTTGAGATCGAGCAAAATCAACGCCAAGCCGATCAGCATCAATCCGCCGACGGCGGTCATCTCTGCGATCATCGGGTCGGTCATAATCTGCCCGGCGAGACTGCCGAGCAACGCCAACCCACCTTGCACGACCAGAATGGTGATCAAGCTGAACAGGACACCAATGCCAAACGTCGCGGCGAACGCCAGCGATGCGAATAAGTCCAATACGCTTTTGATCGCCAGTTGTTGAAAGCCTACCGCTAAGCCCATACCGTCCTGCATCGCGCCGACAAACGCGAGCGGTCCTATACAAAAGATCAAGCTGGCGGTGACAAACCCGTTGACAAAGCGCGCGCGCCCCGGTGAGTCGCCGTCGTCAGCCGCGCTAAACCGATGTTGAAGCCAGCCGCCAAAGCGTTCCAGCGCCGCATCGATATCGAGCAGCTCGCCGATGATCACCCCGCTCACAAGGCTGAGTAACGGAATAATGATATTTCCAGTCGTGCCCGCGTTGCTCAAGCCGATGAACAGCACGACTAAGCCCAAGCCCGTGACGACACTTTGCTGCATTTTTTCAGAGAGACGATTGCCAATCAGCACGCCTAACAGGCTGCCAATGGCGACGGTGATCATGTTGAGAAGGGTGCCGCCCAAGTGAGTGCTCCAATATGCGGTTGTTCAGGTAAAGAGAGAGGATATTCTAGCGATTCCAGTGCTCGACCGATACCGATAAATCAAGAAAGTCTTTTTCGTTGTCGGTGATCAGCGTCGCATCACGGTTGCGCGCAAACACCGCGATCAATACACCCATTCGTCGCTGTTATCACCTTCATCTGGGTCGTCCTTCCAAGAATCCACCAACGCGAAAAGGCGTCCCACTTGTGACATTTCATGCATTGATCATTCCTCCTCGCTCACTTTATCTGGAAAGCGCCGTAAAACCCCTGCCTTCAGGCATGGGATATAAGGCGTCGGTCTTATGTTTTTTCTGCTGAAATAGGGTATGATGAAAGGAGATTAAGATACGAGACGTAAAAATCCGACCTCGATCATAATCGTGCTTTAATGCAAAACGGATGGGACGCATCCGTGAACGATAACGTAGCGCCTCTGCCAACGCCGTAAGGCGACGGTAAGCGCAAGCGTCGTTCAGAAGCCCCTGCCTTTAGGCATGGGAGCGTCAC
>JBBRAA010000018.1:0-69527 GCA_038207205.1 Aggregatilineales bacterium | reverse complement strand
TGACGCCGACCACAACTGAACCTGCGACAAGTACAGCGAGCGCGACGGTGACGCCGCCGCGCACAACAGCCCCATTTATTCTACCGGTAACGCCTGTAATTCCGGCGACGGCAACGGCAGATTCGACTCCGTTCCCGTGTGCTGCTAACGATGAGGTCTGTAATCCGTCGTGCGGTGTGGATCAGTCATTGGACACAAGTTTAGATTGTCGTTGATAAAGGAAATAGGCAAGAAGGCAACAAAATGTCGCCTTCAAGTCATCACGGAAATGGGGTTGGCGGACAGGGTGCAGCCGAGTTGATCATGGGGCATTCAAGGGATAATTTGAAAGGCGTCTTCGAGTCAGGATCAGGAAAAAACCGCAAGAGGCTATTGTCGTACCCGGCAGGACTTATCGCCACCTGACAGAATTCGTCGCGATCTTGTGTGAAAAATCGAACTGCTGTTGGCGTCGCCTTTTGATGGTCAACTGCTGCGTTTGGGAGTGCGACAAACTCCACTATTGGCAGACCGGTCAAGTTATAGGTACTCACGTTCACTTTCCAAGAGGGAACATTTCTGCCTTGATCATTGAGGACGGGTAGAATTTGTACATGAAAACGCAGCCGCCGATAAACAATGGTGATCGGCGATTCTGAAACACCGCTAGGACGCAAAAACGTTGGGTCTATATCAAAATGTTGGATTTGTGGCAATGAAATATCGAGCCTATCGATAATTTCACTTGTTATAGGTAAACAGTATTCGATTTGTGATAATAGCACCTCGTCATTTTCCTCTTCGGTTTTCAAGCGGATAAACATTTTCCCGTTGAAATCTGCCGCACGCAAAAATATCAAATCAATGCTTGTACGGGCTGGAACCTTATAAATCGCACTGATTGTAGGGGGATTGGTATTTTCTCCGAACAATTTTTTTGTGAAGATAAGACCTTTCGCCGAAAGCATTTCTTCAAAGTTTGCAAGTGTGTCGATTTCCACCGTTGTGCTTTGAACTAAAATCATTGGGGGCTATCCTCTGGTTGAGAAATAACGCACTTCCATCCTATCATGATATTGTTCTATTGAATCATTTCATTTCGTGTTAATGGCGTCACCAACTTACTCCATCGCCGCTTGCATAATTTTGACAAGCCGTTCTGCCATGCCCGCCGGGTCGGGATGAATACCATCCTGCAGAAGCGCGTTTTCAAATACCTGTTCGATGATCGCCGTGACCATCTCGTCGCCGCTGTTCGTCGCCAGCCGCTCGCTGACGCGATACAACAGGGGGTGACGCGGGTTGAGTTCGAGAATCTTGACCGGTAGTTCGTACTCTTTTTCGAGCAAGCGGTTGATGCGATACATGTTACGCGTCGGGTTCTGGTCGTCGCTGACCAAACGGGCAGGGCTGCCAACCAAATTCTTGCTCGACCGCACATCCTTGACGCGATCGCCCAGTACACTGATAAACATTTCGCGCAGTGTCGTGAACGAGTCTTCTGGCATGGCGTCGGACTGCGGTTTGTCATCGGCGCGCGTGCCCATGTCGCTCACATCAATGTTCGCTTCATCGACGTTGCGCAAATTGTGACCCTGAACGTCGGTCAGCCCCATGAGCATGACATTATCTGCCGGATCGACGAAGTACAGCACATCGATGCCGCGCTCGCGGAACGCATCGAGATGTGGGCTGCGCGATGCACTGGTGTAATCATCACCGATGACGTAATAAATATCATGCTGATTTTCTGCCATGTTGTCGATGTAGTCCGCGAATGAGACCCATTCGTCGGCGGATGTACCGCGCGTGCTTGGAAAATACAGCAGCGGTTCGATGTCGGTCTTTTCGGATGGGCTGACGACCACGCCCTGCTTGATGAACCGTCCAAAATGCTCGAACAACGTGTGATAATCGTCGGGTTTGTTCTTGGCGAGGCGCTTGAGTTCGTTCAGGACTTTGCTGGTCAGCGTCTTTTTCAGCGTCGCCATAACACGGTTGGTCTGCACGTTCTCGCGGCTGACATTGAGCGGTAAATCTTCGCTATCGACGACGCCGGATACAAATTGCAGATAATCGGGCAGCAGATCGGTCGTGCGTTCCTGGATCAAGACCTTACGCGCGTACAACTGCAAGCCGGGTTCGCGCGGCATGAGCATATCGCGCGGCGATTTGGACGGGATATACAAGAGCGCGTAGAACTGAAGCGGCGAATCGGCGCGCATGAGAATGCGGTGGAGCGGCGCGTCGAAGTCGAACGTCAGCATCTTGTAAAAATCCTGATATTCCTCGTCGGTGACTTCTTTTGCTTCCTGCCGCCAGATCGCGGTTTGTTTGTTAACCGCGTCTTCGTCGTCGCCGATGTAAATTGGGAAGGCAATATAATTCGAATGGCGCTGCACAATTTCGCGCAGTTTCCAGGTCTGCAAAAACTCGTCGGCGTCCTCTTTGAGGGTGATAATGATGTCTGTGCCGCGCGTTTCGCGCTCGGCTGTTTCGAGCGTGTAATTATCCGTGCCGTCGCTTTCCCAGGCATAGGTGGGTGCATCGGGGTTGAACGAGCGCGAGACTACACGGACGCGATCCGCGATCATGAATACCGAATAAAAGCCGACGCCGAACTGACCGATCACGTCGGTGGCGGCGCTCGACCCATGCGCGTCCTGGCGCGCCTTCATCGATTCGACAAAAGCCTTGGCACCGCTCTGCGCGATGACGCCGAGATTGTTGATCAGGTCATCGCGCGTCATACCGATGCCGGTGTCGCTGATCGTCAATGTGCGGGCGGTTTCGTCGGTTTTGATCTCAATATACAGTTCGGTGTCAGAATCGAGCACATTGTTGTTGGTCAACTGTTCGAACTGTATGCGGTTGAGCGCGTCGGACGCATTCGAGATCAGTTCACGCAAGAAAATATCGCGCTCGGTATACAACGAGTGGACGAGAATATTGAGTAACTGCTGAATTTCAGCCTTGAATGTAAATTGTTCGGCAGACATAGCGGCTTATCCTTGTAAGTCATCATCGACATGCCGCTGTTTTTAACACATGCGCGTAAGAAAAAGATAAGCGAAATTTTTAACACAAAGGCGCAGCGGAAAATTAGCGGTATGCCGCTGCGCCTTTCGTTTTATTTTGTTTTTGCGTCGGTGCGTTAAAAAAAGGTCTTGAGCTTTTCTTGCAGCCATTCGGGTTGGATCAACGAGAGATCGACGCTGCTCGCCCCGTTGAACTGGACGAAACGCGCCAAGCCGCGACCGAGCGCGTGTGCGAAGGCGTCATCAGGGGTGAAATTGTCTTCGAGCCAAAAACCGTTGATGTGCAAGCGATTCGCCTTGCGATCCATTTTGGGGTCGAAACGGGCGACGAGTTTGTCGCCATACAAAATCGGCAGCACATAATACCCCCAGCGGCGCTGGTGTTCTGGCTTGTAGACTTCCCAAATAAAATCGAAATCGAATACGTCTCTGGCACGCCCGCGCGCGCTGACAACATCGAGCGACGCCAGAAACGTTACTTCGTCATCGGTCGTCACATCGAGCGGCGTCCATGCCGACGGCGTGTGACCGCGCGCGACCGTATCGAGATCAGCCAGATCACGCGCCAGCATATAACGCGTCTCTTTTTTGCCCGCGATCTGCACGGTCGCCACGATGCCCGCGTCGATCAATGCCTTGATGGTTTGATCCAATGCCGGATGACGCCGCTCGTACAGGGCGTAAATGGCTCTGCTCCATAATGGTTTTGTGGCGATGTTGTAAAAACTCAACCCCTTGATCGTAAAGCGTTCGAGCGCTTGTTCGGGCGTCGCTTCCCACATTAAATCGGCGGGTAAGTAATCGTTCATAAAATGAAAATTACGTTCGAAACGCGTGCGGCTGTGCGTGATCAGTTCACCTGTCAGCCACATATATCGGAGTGCCAGCCCGGTATCTTTGCGGGCGCGGTAATGATCGAGGCGTTGACCGCTGCCTTCAAAATGACGGTTGCTCAACGCGCCGCGCGCGCGGAGTTCGGCGCGCACGAACGCGACGAGTTCCGTGTTCATGTTTTCGTATTCCCAATGACCGGATTCTTTTTGCGCCCACCAGCGCATGACAGCGCGGAAGTAGGGTAAATCTTCGATGGGGTAATAAAACAACAGCGTCCCATAATCGAAAGCGCGGCGATCCTGATGTGCCAGCGCATCCAGATGTGCAGGTTGATAATCGAGCACGCGACTTTGCAGAATCAGATCATGATTACGCGCCGTGATATTGAGCGGATCGATCTGCACAGCTTCGATGGCGTGCAGCGCATCTGCCGCACCCTCTTTCCCACGCCAGCGCCGACCGGGATATAAGCCCTGTTTGCCCAACATAAAGCGGCGGAAAACATCTTGTGAAATAACGAGTGGTTTTGGTGTCATGGTAGAACAAGTGTATCAAAGGATTGCAATTTATGCAACATTAGGGGCGGGACGGACACCGATAGGCATTAAGTTAACCATCTTGTGCGCCCTCGTATTAGGCACGCCTGCCCAAAGCGGCAGTATTCGCCAGGGGATGGGTAAAACGCACGCAAACGCGGCGAATCGTCGAGCGGTTCTCCCCCTCTGCACGCTGGCTGAGAGGGGGGTGTGAGATGAGATTTTTATACGTTAGCGACGTTATTTCTTGTTGCGCCCGAAGCCGCCGCGCGACTGCACATTTGGGCTGTCGGCTCTGCCACCCGATGAACCACTCGATGAGCGTGAACCGCCGCCAATGCCGCCTTTGCCGCCGAAACCGCCGACGGAACGCGATCCGCCACTGGAGCCGCCCTTGCCTTGTCCGCCGCCAGAGCTAAAACCACCCTTGGGTTGGCTGCCTGAACTGCCGCTTGGGCTGCCGCCGAACGTACTGGGTAAATTATCGTTGTCGTTGTCGTTATCGTTTTGATTACGACCGAAACCGCCGCGCGACTGTACGTCCGGGTCGTCAAATTGCGGGCGATACCCGCCCTGAGGACCGACGCCACGATTACCGCCGAACATGCGCGAAGCCACGACCAAAACGAGCACGACGATGATGCCGATGATACACAGGGTGCCTAAATCAAGTTGCATGATTGCTGCCTTTCGTGGTTAGTGGTTAGTTGATCTCGAAGGCGACCGAATCGGCTGGGCGCGTATTGACGAAAATTTCAGCTTCGTAACTGCCATCTTCCAGAACTTCGGCGCGCGTGCTTGCCGAAAACTCGAACCAGATGCAGCCCGAAAAATCTTCTGACGCTGTGATTTCGTCGGTGTCTTCCAATGCGACGTTATCGCGGTACAAACGCACGAAAATCACAGTTCCGGTTGGGAAGTCGCTCTGCAAAAAGCCAACATAGATCAATTCGTCGCTGGCGAAACTGTTATCAGTTTCGAGAATGCAGCTATCGCGGTCAAGGCTGCGCCCTGCGACGAAATCACCAAGCGCAATGCCTTCATCGGCAAACGAAGCGCGATCGTCATTTTCGACGACGGGGGTTATCGGTTGACCGCCGCTTTGCGCGGTGGCGGTGGCAATTGCCGTCTCGGTATCGTTCCCGCGATTGCTTAATAAAATCGCGCCGATGACGATCACTGCCAGCACCGCGACAATGATGATCGCGTTGCGCTGCGTATTATTAGGCGGTGTAGCGTCAGGACGAATGGGTTGCTGCGCCATATGAATATCTCCAGTGTAAATTGATGCAAAGTCAAAAAGGGCGACATGCGTTACTTCTGTAAGTATATCGACTTTGTCGCGTAGCGTTTGGGGCGAATGGGGGATATGGACTTGGGAGCAGTGAGTTTTCTTGAGAATTTACAGGGCGATTTCAACGATGCGATCGAGTCCGGCGTAATCCTGATAACTGGTGACGCGCGCACCGACCAGCGATGCCGCGATCTGCGCGACTGCTATTTCCTGATCCATGCCAATTTCCAGCAAAATCAGTGCGTTCGGCTTGCATACCGAGGGCACTTGATCGATCAGGCGGCGGATCAGAGTGACGCCATCCGCGCCGCCATCGAGCGCGACACGCGGTTCGTATTCGCGCACATGGATAGAGAGTGTATCGACCACATCCGACGGAATATAGGGCAAATTCGCCATCAGGATATCGAGCTGGATCGCCCGGTCGATCAACGGCTGCGCGAGATCACCCTGATAAAACGTCAGGCGCGAGGATAAATCGAACGTGGCGGCATTGCGCCGTGCTACGCCGAGCGCCGATTCGCTCACGTCGGTGGCGTATACCCGTGCATCAGGGCGAAGTGCAGCGAACGTGACCGCGAGCGCGCCGCTCCCCGTGCCAATATCGGCAGCGGTGACGGCGGGACGATCTATTGTCCATGCCAGCGCGCGTTCGAGCAGCAGCTCGGTTTCGGGGCGGGGAATCAGCACCGCAGGTGTAACGTAAAGTTCGCGGTCATAAAAGGCGCGCCGCCCTAAAATATATGGAATCGGCTCACCCGCGAGGGCACGCGTCACGAACGCGGCGAATTGCGCGCTCTGTTCGTCAGTCAGCACCTGATCATCGTGCGCGATCAGTATGGAGCGGTCGGCATGCAGCACATCTGCGAGCAGCAGTTGTGCATCCAAGCGCGCCGACCCTGAAACATCGGCGATTCGTTTTTGAGCATCTTTAAGTGCCTGGGCAATGTTCATTAAGCGAGTTGTTCGTCACCGCCCGCCGCAAGTTTTTCTGCCTGATCCTGCGCGATCAGTTCGTCGATGAATTGATCGAGGTCACCCTGCATCACCGTAGGCAGGTTATAACTGGTGATATTGACGCGGTGATCGGTGACGCGATTTTGCGGGTAATTATAGGTGCGAATTTTCTCTGAGCGGTCGCCCGACCCGACTTGACTGCGCCGTTCGCTTTCTTGCGCGCTGCGCTGACGTTCGATTTCCATTTCGTACAGGCGTGCGACCAGAATTTGCTTGGCGCGTTCCTTGTTCTGCAACTGACTGCGCTCGTCCTGCACGGCGATGACGATGCCGGTGGGGATATGCGTAAACCGTACCGCCGAGTCGGTGGTATTGACCGACTGACCCCCTGCACCACCCGAACGATACACGTCCACGCGCACATCGCTCATGTCGAGCTTCACGTCTACGTCTTCCATTTCGGCAAGCACGGCGACGGTGACGGTGCTGGTATGCACGCGCCCCTGACTTTCGGTTTCGGGGACGCGCTGCACGCGATGAACACCGCTTTCAAACTTGAAGCGGCTAAACGCGCCTTTGCCGTTGATTTCAAACTTGATTTCTTTGAAACCGCCCGCTTCACTTTCGTGCTGCTCGAACACATCCGTTTTCCAGCCGCGTGCGCTGGCGTAATAGCTGTACATGCGCAAAATATCCGCCGCGAACAACGCCGATTCGTCGCCGCCTGCCCCTGCGCGAATTTCGATGATGACGTTTTTGTCGTCGCGTGCATCGGTGGGCAGCAGCAGCAAGCGCATCTCGGCGTTGAGCGTTTCAATATCCGACCGGAGCGATTCGACTTCTTCCTGTGCCATCTCGCGCAGATCGGGGTCTTTTTCGTCGGTGATGATCGATTCGGCGCTTTCAAGATCGCTGAGTTTCTTTTTATAGACGCGATATGCCTCGACAATATATTGAAGCGACGAGCGTTCTTTGCTGTATTCCGTGATTCTGCTATAGTCGCTTAAAACGGCAGGATCACCCAACAGGCGTTCCAGTTCATCGAAGCGGGATTCGATTGCCGCCAATTTTTCGTACATGCGTTTTGTCTTGCTTTCTGTAATTGTAAACTGCCAGTTTACAAACAAATGACAGTTGGCTAACGATCGTTTCAGCACTTACTCACACGGTGATTATACACTGCAACGTAGTCAATCAATGTAGGCTGAGAAATTTACGTAGAGGACTTGTGCAATGGATGCTTTCTTCAAGCGGATGGTGAGCGTTGTCGCCGTCTTTATTATCGCCGTTACAGCGTTCGTGCTTGGCACAGCGGTTACATCGAGTAACGCACAGCAAACAGTTCTGTGGCCCGTCCAATCACAATCCACGCAGGTTGTTCCCGAAAGCGCGACCGATGACGAGCAGCTCTACGCGGGTATTTATTCGCGCGTGACGCCATCCGTGGTCTCGATCAACGTCGTCACCAGCATCGGAAGCAGCACACAACCGGGCGAAGGGTTCGCATCCGGGACGGGCACTGGATTCGTGTATGACAATAATGGTCACATCGTGACCAACGCGCATGTCGTCGAAGACGCAATCACGATCGAAGTCAACTTTTTCGATGGTCGCATCGTGCGCGGTGAGATCGTCGGCATCGATTTCGACAGCGATATCGCCGTCGTTCAGGTCGATGAATCTGCCGACAGCTTGCAGCCGTTGGCGCTGGCAGATTCGGGCGCATTGTTCATCGGGCAAGGCGTCGTTGCGATTGGAAGTCCGTTCGGTCAGCCGTGGACGATGACGACTGGTATTGTCAGCGCGTTGGATCGTACGATTCAAGGGTTGACGAATTTCAGCATTGGCTCAGTGATTCAAACAGACGCCGCGATCAACCCTGGTAATTCGGGGGGGCCGCTGCTCAATCTGATGGGTGAAGTCGTCGGTGTCAACGCGCAGATCATCAGCGAAAGCCGGAGCAATTCTGGTGTTGGGTTCGCTATTCCCGCCAATCTGGTTGGGCGCGTCGCGCAGAGTTTGATCGAGACGGGCGAGGTCGATTACAGCTATCTGGGTATTTCTGGCACCAGCATTTCGCTCGATATCATCGAAGCGCTCGACCTGCCGAATTACGCGCAAGGCGTGGTGGTGGCGCGTGTCGAACCCGGTACGCCCGCCGATGACGCCGGACTGCGTACGCCAAGCAATGCGCGGCTTGTCAACGGACTCGAAGTCCCGACCCGCGTCGATATCATCACGGCGATCGATGGGACATCGGTCGGTAACATGGATGATTTGATCGCATATCTGGCGGAAAATACACAACCGGGGCAAACCGTCAGCGTGACGGTGATCCGTGATGGGCGCGAAGAAACGGTTTTGAGCGTGTTGTTAGAAACACGCCCAGAATAGAAGCGCAATCGTTTGGGGCGCACCCCTACAGATTATGTGACTGAGATGACGGGCGCCACGTAGTAGCGCACAATAGCCCCCACCGGCGCATGAGGTGGCTAGGTTTTACCTAGCGCCCAATCCCGCCGATGAATTACGCACAATGAATGGACGCAGCGAGGTATCGAAGTTACGGCAACAGCCGGAAAACAAAACTGGCGGGGAAGTTTCTCCCGCCAGTCTCGTGGAACAATGTTCGACTTAGTTCCAATTTTGCTGAGGGACCTGGATTCGAACCAAGATTGATGGATTCAGAGTCCACTGTTCTACCGTTGAACTATCCCTCAATAGTTCGCGCATCATATCATGCACCGACTAGACGAATCAAGGGCAAATTGAACGCGTCAGCGCGCGTTTTCACCACTACGAACTGCCGCGATGGCTTGGTCAAGTCGCCGATTAGCGCGCTCAACGCCGAATGTCTGCAAGATTTCGTACAAGTCTGGCGTATTGGTTTTTCCGGTCAATGCGACGCGTATGACCATCATCATGTCGCCAAATTGACCTTTGAACGCTGTAGGCTCTTTCTTGTACGCTTTATTATCGCGCGCGAAGCCAAATTGCTCCGCCAGTGCGCGCATGTCGATAACCCACGTTTCTTTCAATGTCGCCGGGTCAAAATGGCGCGCCGCTTCGATGATCTGTTCCATCAATGCTGCACCGAGGTTGGGAAACGGGTAGCCGTTGGCGGCGATGCTGGCAGAGAATAATTCATCGAAGAAGAACCCGCACGCCCGCTCAATATCCGACCAATTCACGATGTCCTTGCGGGGTGCGGCGCTCATGCGTTCGACATTGAACACACGCACACTGTAATCTCGGTCATGTTCCAACAGAGCGGCAAGCGACGGGTTGTTTTGCTTCGCCCAGACTAAACTGGTCATATACACTTGTTCGGCGGTGTAACTCGCGACGACGTTTTTACTGATGTCGTTCAGTTTGACAATATCAAACAGCGGACTCGACTTGCCCATGTCATCAAGTTTGAAATCAAACTCACTATTGGGCGTGGTCGGATGTTCGCGTCTCCAATCTTCAAAGCGTGAATTAGCAAGATTGAGCAAATATTCTGTGACTGCTTGTTCAGGATACCCTGCTACGTAATAATACGTCATATCAGCTTCGGGGTCTTTACGCTTGCTCAATTTACGCTTGGTTGTGCCTTCCATTTTTGCAATTGGCGCAATATGGGCAAATTTCGGCTTAGGCTGTTCGATTGCCTCAAATAACTGTACATGGAGCGGGAGCGACGGCAGCCATTCGTCGCCGCGTGTGACCAAATTGACGCGCATCAGTGTGTCATCGACGACATGAGCGAAATGATACGTTGGAAGGCGGTTCGATTTAAGAATCACCGCATCGTTATCGTTGGCGGGCAAA
The DNA here is from genome assembly GCA_038207205.1 of Aggregatilineales bacterium. Taxonomy (GTDB): domain Bacteria; phylum Chloroflexota; class Anaerolineae; order Aggregatilineales; family Phototrophicaceae; genus Flexifilum. The sequence goes on along the minus strand of JBBRAA010000018.1, from coordinate 59,076 downwards.
TCAAGGTCGCCTTTAATCATGTCGTGTAATTTAACGCGCGCTTCGTTGGGAAATGGCGCGCGCACGCGGATAACAGGGCGCTCGCCCTGCGCCAGCTTCTCTTGGATGCGTTCGATCTTCGCATCACGCCAGCGCGCCCACACACCATAATAACCCGGACGCACACGTTGGGCTTCTTGCTGCTTTCGTAAGCTGTCCAATTCGGTTTCACTGTCGAAAGCAGGATAAGCGAGTCCGCGTTCGACAAGAAATTTAGCGAAGCTCTCGTACATGGCGACGCGCTCACTTTGGGTATATGGTGCATAGGCGCCGACTTCACGTTCTTCCGGTTCAATCTGGATGATGCCTTCATCCGGCGACAAGCCAAAATTGATCATGTTGCGGACAATCGCCTCGATGCTGCCGTCTTGTTCACGTTTCTTATCAGTGTCTTCAATCCGTAAGAAAAATACACCGCCGCCTTGATGTGCAACGCGGCTGGCGACAAGCGACGCATAAATGCTGCCAATGTGTACAAACCCGGTTGGGCTTGGTGCGTAACGGGTGACAAACGCACTATCGGGCAAACTGCGCGGTGGATACTGCGTCAGCCAATCGTGCGGCGTGCGTTCGACATGCGGGAACAACAACTGTGCCAGTTCGTGATTGATAGCTGTCATGTATCAAAAAATCCTTGGGTGATTTTAGGTCAGAAGGCGCCGACGACGCATAATCACGCTTTGCGCCAAGCCGATACCCATCAACGTTGAAAGCAGCGACGTGCCACCCGAACTGATAAACGGAAGTGTTAAGCCAGTGACGGGCATCAGCCGTAGATTCATGCCAATTGAGACCGCGGTTTGAAAGAAAATGAACGCCGCGATTCCGTAACAAATCAAGCTGCCAAGTGGATCGAGCGCAAAGCGTGCACCGCGTAACACCCGTGCGATGACGACGCCGAGAATAACCATCGTAATCATGCCGCCGACGAACCCAAATTCTTCTGCGATGACGCTGAAGATAAAGTCAGTATGGCGTACACGTAGAAAACGCCCGACATTTTGTGGTCCGTTGGCATAGCCTTTACCCAGCAAACCGCCTGATCCAATACTGATTTCTGCCTGACGAATATTATAAAAGGCGTCCGGGTCACTTTCCGGGCTGATAAAAGACGTGATACGTTGTTTTTGATAGTCTTCCATCTGCGACCACGCAAATGGAATCGTAATGGGAATCGTGATACCTGTAATCAGTATAAAGGCGGCAATATGACGCAGGCGTAAACCTGCCGCCCAAATCATCATGAACCACATAAACAGCAGCACAATCGTCATGCCCAAATCTGGCTGAATGAAGATCAAAGCGGCGGGTGGCGCGATATGGATCAGCGACTTGATCACCGTGCCGAAGTTATCCATTTTTTGATAACTGCGGGCAAGATAGGCGCTAAGCGTGATAATGATCAGCAGTTTGGCGATTTCTGATGGCTGAATCGGAATCCCGACGTTGAGCCAGCTTTGCGAACCGCCGTCACCTTCGACACCAAAAAACAAGACGAGAAAGAGCAAAATCATCATCAACCCGTACAGCCAGCCTGCCAGCCCGCCCAAAATGCGGTAATCGAGCGCTGCCAGCATAAATAACAGCGCAAAGCCGATGATCGCGTAGCGGATTTGGTTGGGAACGCGGTTGATCAAGTCAGGATCGATAGCATCAAGCGTAGCACTGCGAATCATCAGAATGCCGAACGCGGTTAACACGATAGACGCGCCAAGCAGAACCCAATCGAATTGACGCCACATACTGCCGGGAGAACTCATCAAATCGGCGCGAGATACCACTGCCTTTAGGCATGGGGAGGGATAGCGCCCTTTTCCTTTCTGTTATACAATCATGACAGTCGATAAGGCACTCTGCTCAGGCAGAGCAAACGGTTTCCTCTGGCTCAACACCAGACCGACAACGGAACGGGAGTTCCACAACGCGGCTCGTGTAATTGCGAGTCGGGCGGCAGTCAACCCGCCATACGCGGTGTGTGTCTTGGGCTTCGCGCCCGCCATAACTGCAAGCCCCTAGCTTTAGCTATGGGGTCGTTGACGAAGTAAAAACCTAAACTTTATCGACACACATGATGCAGATTATACCAGAGGGTGATGTGCGTTGGGTTGGAGCTTAGCCGTCTACGCATCATCCAACGCGCGAGTCGAATCGATTGGGCGCTGATAATCATCGCCGTCATCATCCATTGGCAATATCGGCTTGATGAACGGCACTTCTGCGATTAACAAGCTGTTCCGGTCGCGTTTTTGCAGCGCAATATCGACGTTGTTGCCATCGACATCGACGTATTTCGAGATTACTGCCAAAATTTCACGTTTCATCTCTTCCATACGGTCAGGAGAGAGATGAATCCGATCATGGACTAGGATGAATTGCAAACGTTCTCGCGCTGCGTTACTGCTGCCGCGCTGGTCGTCTGCGCCTGGTTTGCCAAACAAACGCCCGAACAATCCTGTCATGATCGCTCCCCAAGATGTTTACCGATTGCCAAAAAGACGTGCGATCTTTGCCATAAGTCCGCCGGAAGTATCTTCCATCGACATAAAAGGTACTTTTTCGCCCATCAAGCGGCGCGCGATATTGCGGAATGCTTGTCCCGCGCGCGAGTGTTCAATGAGTGTGACTGGGACGCCTGTATTGGACGATGGGACGACGTTCTCATCTTCTGGAACGATGCCGATGATCTTGATGCCCAGAATATCGGTGATGTCGTCGGGGGAGAGCATTTCTTTGCGGCGCACCGCGTCCGGCTTCAGGCGGTTGATGATTAGCTGACCGGGATTCTTATTGCTCGCTTCAAGCAATCCGATGATACGGTCAGCATCGCGGACCGCGCTCACTTCGGGATTGGTCACGATGAGCACATCGTCGGCAGGTGCAATGGCGTTACGAAAACCGCGTTCTATACCAGCCGGTGAATCGACCAGAATGAAATCGAACTCGCCGCGTAATTGATCGGTTAACTGGATCATGTCGGCGGGGCTGACGGCAGTTTTGTCGCGTGTTTGCGCGGCGGGGATCAAATACAGTTCTGGAAACTGACGATGCTTGATCAGCGCTTGACGCAGTTTACAGCGCCCTTCGACCACATCGACGAGATCATAAACGATGTATTTTTCCAACCCCATCACGATATCGAGATTACGCAACCCAATGTCGGCATCGATCAAGACGACTTTTTGACCGTTTTTTGCTAGCGCCGCGCCAAGGTTCGCTGTGGTCGTGGTCTTGCCGACTCCGCCCTTGCCGCTGGTAATCGTGATGACTTTTGCGCCCATGTAATGTCCTTGTGTTGGTTATTCCCAGGCTTCGACGATGATGCGATTTTCGCGTACCAGCGCCACTTCTGGTTTGGCTTTGCGGCGTTTATCCGTCGGCGCGATGGCAATAAAACCCGCGATGCGAAGCTGTGTCGGTGTCATATCAAGCGCGCATACCACCGCGTCGGGGTTGCCATTCGCGCCTGCGTGGACATTGCCGCGCAAGCGACCCCACACCACCACATCTCCGCCTGCAATGATTTCTGCACCGGCATTCACATCACCGAACACCACTACATGTCCTTGACTGCGTACCGAACGACCAGAACGCAGCGTGCGTTTGATCATGATACCACTCGTGCCGTCCTCTTCCGAGCTGATCGGCATGTCAACGCTGCGATTTTGCGCGCTTTGCGCTGAAGTGATTAAGCTCGTCCGTAAATCGAGCGCTAATGCGCTGTCAATGCTGGTGGCGCTTTCGCTTGCGACCGACCACAGCGTCAAGCCACGCCTTTCAAGCAGTGCCTTGACGGTGCCGAGTTCGTCCTTGCGCACCGGGCGCGATCCAACATCCAGCGTGACGCGTGCGCCCGTGTAAAAGCTGCTTTGTTGGTCAATCCGCGTGGCGAGATCGTTTGTGATCGCCCGCCATTCTTCGGTTAGGCTGACCTGCACCAGCAGACCGTCTTTATTGCCTTTGATGGCGACGAGATGATCGCGCACCCCATTATCCTTCAATCTTTAAGATTTTGAAACAAACTATAGCGGGTTTTTCATGGCGCGCCACTATCACGCTCGCCGTTGATACCTATGGTCTTACCCATTGGCATTGGTCGTATCCGATTGGTTAGCAGACGGGAGCGGTTCGACCGTCGGCGGCTGTGTCCCGGCGTCCTCGCGTTCGTTTCGCAAACGATAATATGCTTCCATGGTTTCGATGACGACGGGCAGCGACACCAATGAGCCTTCACCGCCATTATATACGAACGCCTGAATCAGAATTTCTGGTGTGCCATCGTAGGGTGCATACCCTTGAAACCACGCATGAGCGGGCCAGTTACCCGGTCTGCACAACCCAAGCGGTCGCGCCACTTCGTCGCAGTATTCGGCGGTGCCCGTTTTACCTGCGACTTCTACGAATGGTAAGTTCGCGCTTTGTGCGGTACCAACCGTGACCGCGGCGCGCATCCCTTGCTGTACGGTCGTGAACGTGTCCGCTGAGACGAACACCGGGCGATAGTCGGAGTCGAAGCGCACATCGTCGCAAAAGCTGTCATCGAACGTATAGTTGATCGGCGTATGCACGCGGTAATCGCGGTATGTCTCCAAAAATGGATCGGGATTAATATCTACTTCGGCGCGATATGTCGCTGGATTGCAGCGCGTGGGGTTGAAAAATTCGCTGTCTTCTTCACATGCACACAGCAGACTGGTCGAACCACGCATGATCATGTCTTCAAGCGGCATGAGCAGCAATGGATCGCCCGCTGGAATCGCATCGGGGTTCAGTGTTCGCATAGGCGTCGCCTGGAATGGGCGCACAACTTGTCCGTCGCTGTCGCTGAACTCGCGGATAAGTGTCGGTTGGTACATTGTGCCACCGTTGATGACAGCGGCGGTCGCTGTGATCAACTGTATTGGAGTCACATTGACATAACCCTGACCAAACGCCGCGTTGTACGTGTCACCCGTTGACCAGTTTTCGCCGTATAACACGCGCTTCCAGTCCGGTTCGGGCATACGACTGGCATTCTCGTAAGGAAGTTCGACGCCTGTTTTCGAGCCGATACCGAGCGCGGTCGCATAGCGAAACAAGTTGTTTATGCCCAAGCCGCCGGGGCGCAAAACCTGTTCGCTCACTTCTGGGTTGCCACCGCCGACCTGATAAAAATACACGTCACAGCTTTGTGCCAACGCACCTATCATACGTAACGGACCGTGTCCTTCGCGCAGCCAGCACACAAAACGCTGTGATGCGGCAGGATCATTCGGTGCATAACGATTGGGCAGCAGCAAATCGCCTGTGTCGTTCAAGGTGCTGTCGGGGTCGATGACATCTTCTTGTAAGACACCAAGTGCCGTCACTATTTTCCAAACCGAGCCGGGCGGATAAACGGTTTGCGTGGCGTGATTCAAAAGCGGACGCAGCGGGTCGGCTTCGACATCGAGATAATACGGCACGTCAATCGTGCGGGCGAAACGCGCGTTATCATAGCTGGGGTAGCTGACCATCGCCAGAATTTCGCCCGTTTGCGGATTCATCGCGATCACGCTGCCCGTTTGACTGACGATGCGCCCTGCTTCGGCATTGATCAAGTTGATACGGTTGACCAGCGCTTCCTCTGCAATGCGTTGCAGTTCGGCATCAATGGTCAAGCGTACATTCAAGCCTGCTTGCGGCGCGACCGAGACGATCTCGTTGATTGGGCGTCCGGCAACGTCAACTTCAACGACTTGCCGTCCGCGCACGCCGCGCAGGAAATTTTCGAGATAGGATTCCATGCCCGCATAACCCACGCGGTCATACGCCGGATTGTAGCCCTGTTCGATCAGTTCCAGTTCTTGTTCTTGAGGGATACGCCCCATATAACCGATAATTTGTGCCGTCAATTGTCCGGTGGGGTATTCGCGCACCGATGCCGGAACGACATCAACGCCGGGTAGTTCAACCTGTTCTTCCAATATTTGCAGCATAACACGATGATCGATGTCTTCTGCAATCGTCACGGCACGATACGGCGCAATGCCTTCACCGACATCGACAATTTCTTCGATGCTGCGTTCATCGGCGTTATCAGCGGCGGCATTGGCAGCAGTTGGCGGTACACCCGTCAGCGCGGAGAGGCGATTATAGATACGCAGCGTTTCGTCTTCGTCCGCAGGCAGTGCTGCCGGAATCACCGTGACATTGTACGCGGGTGAATTAATCGCAAGCGGCGCGCCATTGCGGTCGATGAGGATGCCGCGCGGTGCAGAGACGGGGAGTTCGCTCAACCGGTTTTCGTTGACACGCGCCTGATATACGGCGGTATCAATAAGCTGGAATTGGTACATTCGCACTGCGAACAGCAAAAATGTGGCGAATACCACGCCGCGAAATAGGATCAAACGCCAACCTTGAAAAGGGATTAGCTTTTTCACAGATGCCTCTAAAAAACTCGTTATTCGTTAATGGTGCGCCGCGACAGCCGCCGACGAGGTGAGAACACGCGTTTGAAACGCCGAACGATGCCAATAGCGGGGAGGCTGAAAATCAGGTTGTAAATCAGCGACGGCACGACGATGTAGAAAAATTGCTCGATGGGGCGAATTGTGAACCCGTTAAGTGCAAGGATGGTGAGCAGGGTGATTTGCTGGATCAACGTGCCGAGCAGCACCAAACCAAACACGACGATGATATTTAGATTGACCAACTGACCTTTTAATTGCTCGATAATGAATACAAGGATGAGCAGACCCAACACCGAACTCCCGCGCGGCGCGGCGGATAGCAAATCGACTGCGATGCCGCCGACAAATGCCCATGTGACCGCTTCTTCAAGCGGACTGGTAATAATCCATGCCATTACGAGCAGCATAATAAGATCGGGCTGACCGCCAAACAGACGAATTTGTGGCATAAAGGTTACTTGAAGGATCGCCGCTAAGCCCAAAATTGGAAATGCCAGAAAATGTCCCATCGTGACCTAGTTTCCGTCTTCCTGCTCAAACACGGATAGATCGATGGGTTGGAAGTTAGTCATGACCAGCACAATTTCGAGCGTGTCGAAGTTGATCAAAGACCGAACCTGTGCTTCTTGAAACAACTCTGCCTGGCGCGTACTTGTCACTTGACCGATGACGAGGTCAGGCGGGAAATTGCCACCCAACCCGCTTGTCAGCACAATATCGCCTTCGCGTACGTCTTCACCTAACGGAATAAACGTCATGAGTAAATTGCCAGAGACCTGCCCGTTGACTGTGCCTTCGGCGCGTGTGGTTTGCAGACGTGTGCTGACATAACTCGACAAGTCAGTGATCAGAAGTACGCGGCTCGCGTTCGCGCCGACTTCGATAATGCGTCCGACCAAACCTTGCGGCGTCACGACGGGCACTCCGATAGCTATCCCATCGCGTGTGCCGCGATTAATGGCAATACTGCGTAACGCGCTGGTTTGATCAACCGCGATGACATCGGCAGTGACAAACTCTTGATTTTGTGCATTCGTGGTGTAATCGAGTAGTTGTGCCAATCGCCCATAGTCGTTATTGATCTCGCGCAGATCGACGACTTCTGCTTGCAATCGTGCCAACGCTTCTTCAAGTTCGGCATTGCGCTGTTGCAGCGATTGAAAGTCCGCGAGGTCACCCAGCCCAAGGCTCAAACGCAGTGCAACTTGTTGAAAAGCACCCGCCGCCGCGTTGAGGGGAGTCGCCAGGACATTTTCAAGTGGGGCGAGCACACCGGTACGGCTGGCGACGATCAAGCCAATCGCCAGCAAAAGCATGACCGCGAAATAGACACCGCGATTGCCACGCCACCCACGCCGAAAACCCGTTCCAGAACTCATCGGCGCGCGTTAGTGGCGCGTACTGCCGCGCTCTAGACCGACCAACAAGCGACGAAGATTGGTGTAATCTTCCAAGACGCGACCTGCGCCGCGTGCCACACAGGTGAGTGCGTCGTCCGCGACCCATGATCGGATGTTGACTTCTTCCGTTAAGCGTTCTGCCAAGCCGCGCAATTGACCCCCGCCGCCTGCCAAGCAAATCCCTGTCTCCATCAAATCGCCGATGAGTTCTGGCGGGGTGTCGTCGAGCGCATCTTTTACGGTATCGATGATGATGTTGACCGACCCCGCAATCGCTTCGCGCAGTTCGATGGTGCTGACTTGTACGACCGACGGCAGCCCAGTGACGAGATTGCGCCCGCTCACATCGATGATCTTTTCTTGAGGCAGCGGATAGGCTGAACTGCCTTTGATCTTGACTTCTTCGGCGCGTTGTTCACCGATCAACAAATTGTGTTTGGTGCGCATATACTGAATGATGTCTTCGTCCATTTCGTCGCCCGCAACGCGGATAGAACGGCTGATCACGATGCCGCCGAGCGAAAAAATCGCCACTTCGGTCGTACCGCCGCCAATATCGATGATCATGCTGCCGCGCGTTTCTTGCACAGGCAAACCCGCGCCAATCGCTGCCGCGACCGGTTCTTCGATCAAATAGACCTCACGCGCGCCCGCGCTCAACGCGGCGTCGTATACCGCGCGTTTTTCCACTTCCGTCACACCGCTTGGAATGCCGACCACGACGCGCGGACGCGGAATCGGCACCCAACTTTGTTCGTGTGCTTTAGCGATCAAATGCTGAAGCATTTTCTCGGTGATTTCAAATTCGCTGATCACGCCATCACGCACTGGGCGTACGATTATGATTTCTTTAGGATTCTTACCCCACATTTCTTTCGCACGCGCACCCACCTCAATCGGGCGGCGTGTTTTTTTTTCGATGGCGACAAAGGACGGCTCGTTGATAACGATGCCTTTGCCACGTACACTAACGAGGGTATTCGCCGTGCCGAGATCAATACCGATGTCAAGCGAGAATAGCCCAAAAAAATAGTCGAGAGGACTTAGCACTATGCGCTCCTCAAAGGATTCAGCCCGTCATTGTACCATGCGATAGGGGCTTACAACATGGGCATAGAACTGCACACACGGGTGCTGCATATCATCCGCTCTCTTGGGTTGATCCCACCGGATTCCCTACTTGTGGTCGCCGTTTCGGGCGGCGCGGACTCGTTAGCGCTGCTGCACATGCTAAATCGTATCAAAGATGATTTGCAATGTCGGCTGCATGTCGCCACGCTCGATCACGGGCTGCGTGGTCAGGCGGGCGCAGATGACGCACAATTTGTAGAGGATACGGCGCACGCATGGGGATTAGATTGCTCGCGCGGCACGGTCAATGTGAATGCGTTGGCGGCGAAATGGAAGATCGGTATTGAAGCGGCAGCGCGGCGCGCACGATACGATTTTTTGGCGCACGTCGCGCATGAACAAGGCACGGGATTGATTGCGGTGGCGCATAATGCCGATGATCAAGCAGAAACCGTATTGATGCATTTGATTCGTGGGACAGGTTTGCAAGGCTTAAGCGGCATGGGTCATGCAACTGTGCTGGGGGGATTTTATCGAGCGCCGACGATTATTCGTCCACTCTTATCCATTCCACGCAGTGAAATTGATGAATATGTAACCGAATTTGGGTTGCAGCCGCGTCATGACGACACCAACAAAGATGTCAATTTCACTCGCAATCGCATTCGTCAACAACTGATGCCGCAACTCCGCGAGTATAACCCGCAGATTACGAATTCGTTGGCACAATTAGCGAATATTGTGGCGGAGGATGAAACGTATCTCGCCCGCGCTGTGGAAGCGTATTTCAACACGGGTGATATAAATGTTAAGCCACCTCTCATTCGCCTCAATATCGATTTATTGCGATTCAGGCAAGCGCCGCGCGCGTTACAACGTCGTTATTTGCTCTACTTGATTCCTTATTTTCAACCCACCGCGTCAGTACCCGAAATTGATTTTGCTCATATTGAAGGAGCGATTTCCCTCGTTGTACGTGGACAGACTGGCAATATTTATCAGTTTCCAAATGGCATACAGGCACGACTTGGCTATCAAACTTTATATATTGAACGCCGTGATGCACCGCAGGAAACCGACGATCAACGGTTGATGGGGTTTGCTGGCGAACGGACTATTTTGATTCCCAGCAGAACGCCCATCAATGAACAAATATCATTACTCGTATCCTTCAACCCGCATGAAATTCCTCATAGCGATGCAGCGGCATATTTAAATGTCCCGGTGGATGCACAGGTTTCGGTGCGAACACGCCGCGAGCGTGATTATTTATCACCACTAGGGATGAACGGACATCGTAAGCAAGTGAAAACATGGATGATCGATCACAAAGTCCCCGCACAATTTCGTCACCGTATCCCCTTGATCATCGTCAACGAAGCAATTGCTGCAATCATGTGGGGCGATCAATGGGTCATTGACGAGCGGTTCGCGGTACGGGGTACGCCCGATGAACGGATTGTGTATTTTTGGATCATTAACTCACCTTAGAGCGTATCTGAAAATTCCCGTTGGTTATAATAGGCATCGTCAAATGACCTAATGAACCGAACGGGAACGAAAACAGTGTCGCATAAATCAAAGCGCTATGCTAGTGACATGACGCAGGAACAGTGGCTTTATCTGGATGCCTTATTGCCGAAACGAACGGGGAAGATTGGACGCCCAATGACTCTGCCCTTGCGTGCGGTCATCAACGCCATCTTTTACGTTTTGCGGTTAGGCTGTCAGTGGAGCAATCTGCCGAACGACTATCCTAACTACGAAAGCGTCTACTATCACTACCGCAAGTGGTGTTTAGACGGAACATGGGAACGGGTCAATCGAGCGTTTGTTTACTTCGAGCGCAAACGACAAGGACGCTTGCCGCATCCCAGTGCGGGCTTGATCGATAGCCAGAGCAGCAAAACCACTGAAAGCGGAGGCGCACGGAGTTACGACGGCGGGAAGCAGATCACGGGACGAAAACGACATACGTTGACCGATACCCTCGGCAATCTGCTGGTGGTTGTCGTTCATCCGGCAGGCGTGGCAGATTGTGCAGGGGCAAAAGAGGTGTTTGCCGCCCTGCCGCTTATGTGGCAGCGCCGCTTACAATTGGTCTGGGCAGATGGCGGTTATGAAGGCGCGCTGTGGGTCTGGGTCTACACCTTTCTCATCCCAAACCTACGCGCCCATAAAACAGGGTAGGCATATCCGCCTACCCCATCACCCGCTCCTAGCTCATGCGCTCCACGCCGTTCAACTTCTTGATCGCGTCGAACGCCGCATCCTGCACCATTGCGTCCTCGTCTTGCAGCGCGGCAACCAGCGCGTGCATCGCCTTCGCATCGCCAATGCAGCCCAACGCTTCGGCGGCGGCACGGCGGATCCATTCGTTCTCGTCGCTGAGCGACGCGATCAATAGATCGACCACGCCCGGATCACCGATGCGCCCTAACGCTTCGATAGCCACCTCGCGCAGTGCCGCATCGCTCAGCGTATCCTCGTTGATCCCCGCGTACAGCGTCAACGGTGGCACGGCACGCGCGTCACCGATCATGCCCAGCGCTTCCGCCGCTGCCACCTTGACCGCCGCGGTTTCGCGTGCCAGGTAACGGATTAACTTCTCGATGCGCCGCTCATCCGCCGTCTTGCCGATCAAGCGGATGAAGAATGCGCGCTGATGTTCATCGAGCGTATCGTTCTCGTCTAACACCCCTTGCAGCCGATCTGACAGCGACAAATCGCCCGGCTCCACCAACTCGATCAAGCCCTTGCGTAAACGCAAACCGATATTCAGCTTGAGCAGCGCCCACACCTGACTATCGAGCTTATTGATCAACAAATCGACCAGCGGCGTCACCGCGTCGCGCGATCCCAGCTTGATCAAGCTGGAGAACGCCGCGTACTGGACTTTTGAGTTCTTATCCGGCAGCACATCGATCAACGGCGCGACCGCCCGCGTGTCGTTCAGCGACCCTAGTTTTTGTGCGGCTTCATAGCGCACCGTCGCATCATCATGGTTCAGTTGGTTCAGCGTTTGTTCAATCATTCTCTGTATCCTTCATGCGGGTGGGTTTCGACCCCGCCCCTACATTCGACGTTGCCACGTAGGGACGACCCGGTGGGTCGCCCACATTGAGCTATGTCAAATCCATCGTATCCAACAAGATCGTCACGGGTCCATCGTTATGAATTTCGACCTGCATCATCGCGCCGAACACGCCGGTTTCAACGCGCGTAATACCTTCTGCGCGTAGTTGACTCGCATACAGATCGACCAATGGTTCTGCGATGCGCGCTGGCGCGGCGTCAGTGAAGCTCGGTCGGCGTCCACGACGCGCATCGGCGTACAGCGTGAACTGGCTGATCACCAGCACGCCGCCACCCACATCCAGCGCGGATAGATTCATCTTGCCGTCGCTATCGTCGAATACGCGCAAATGCACTGTCTTTTTCGCCAGCAGTTCAGCATCGGCGGGCGTATCCTGATACGTCACCCCGACGAGCGCGACAAAGCCAAGATCGACCGACCCGATGATCGCGCCATCGACCGTGACACTGCCGCGCGTCACACGCTGTAACAATACTCGCATGGATGATCCTTGTTGGGGCTAGGTATAGACGCCCCTGCACGCCCGTTCTTACCTCTTATTGTCGCTGGAACGAGCGGCGGACTCAAGGCTCAAGCCTGAGCAAATCGTCGGTGCGCCAAATGGTCACGATTTGCAGCCCGGCGGCAGCGCGCGCATAGGTCGGGGCGCTTCCAACCAATTAGTCCGTTCGCTAACTCAACACATCACTGAAATAATACAAATACGGCACGAGCGCATATTCCGGCTGTTCGACTTGCGCGAACACGCCCGTCACCCCGCATAAGACCAGTATGATCAGCAAAGGTCGGGTCGCATCACAGTTCCATTTTAACCTTACAAACTTGCCGCCCCGCCCCCACGCGATACAATGAATGGGTACAAAAAGGGCATTATTACAAGATGGCAGACAGCATTTTCGATAACCGTTACCGTTACGATTATATCTACCCACGCGGGCGCAGTGGTGAGACTCTGCGCGCCGTCGATCTATCGGAGGGTGAACGCCCGGTCGTGATCAAGCGCCCCGCGCCGCAAGACGCACCGCCGATCCGTTCTGGGCAGGAAGTCAGCATCCTCAACGAGCGCAAAGCGTTGATGCGTTTGGCAGGGCATCCCTCGATGACCGCACTGCTCGGCGGTGGTCAGTTCAGCGTGAGCGGCGTCCTTCATCAGTATATTGTCATGGAGCGTGCGGACGGCGACATCATCGCGGACAGCGTATTGGAACTCGACAAGCGCGGCGAACGCCTGCCCGAACTGGAAATGCTCGTCATCGTCGATAACCTGCTCGATTTGCTCAACGCCGCTCACAATCAAGACATCGTCTATAACGACGTGGACGCCAAACATCTGTTTTGGAATCGCGCCGCGTATCAACTCAAGGTTATCGACTGGGGCAATACTGTTTTTCTCGATGGCGACGAGATCACCGCGCAGGGCATCAGCCGCTTAAGCGATATTTATCAGGTCGGTGAACTGCTGTATTTCGTCCTCACAGGCGGCGCACGCATGGATGCTCCGCGTGACGCGGGTGACAATTTTCGCCTTTCGTTCGGGCATGATGCCGAACGTGTCCACAGCCGCCTACAGGCGCTTGTCAGCCGTGCCGCCCATCCCAATCCGCGCTTGCGCTATAAGACGATCCTCGAACTCCGTAAAGACCTGACCGATTACCGTGCCCCGCTCGAACGCGAACGTAATGCCTTGATCGGGCGCGTCAATGAGCGTTTACGCCGTGATTTGAGCAAAAGTGACTTGATCGGCTTACAGCGCACACTTGAACCAGCCCTGGCAGCCGATCCCGGCTACCCGGCGACGCGGCAAGCGCTGACCGAGATTGAAAATCGCCTCAGCGACATCGAAGTCAGTGCCGATTTAGACGCCGCGCGCATCTATATGAGCAGCAGCAATTGGGGACGCGCCGCCAACTTATTGGAAGAACTTAAGCCGCGCGCACGCGGCAATACCGCCTCATTGATCGATCTGTTGGGCAATTGGGCAGCGACTTTGCGCGACCAGCGTACACAAATCCCCGCCGCCGTACCAGACGCGGTCAATTTTGCGTTCGCTGGCGAACCCGACCAAGCAGTGCGCGCCCTGCTCACCCGTGATATCAAAGACGTTAACGGACGTGGACTGCAATACCTGCTCGCCGATGCGCTGGCGGCGCGTCTGCCTGATGTGATCCTGCTGCGTCCGCCACTGCATCGTTTGAGCACGTCGCTGGCAGCATTGAACGCCAGCGGGGTCATTGTCACCGAACTGCGCGTGCTGCTGCGCGAGATCGATACCGAACTCAACGCGCTTTCAAGCGTGACCGACGCCAACCTGATTCGGCTGCGTGATGGCTATCGCTCGGTGGTCGATCAACTGACTGCGTTCGGCACACTGCTAGAGACCATTACCGCCGAGCAAGCCGCGCCTATGCTCAACCCACTCGAACGCGCCAACAATGCGGCGATGGCGTTGGCGGATAACATGCACGTCATCGGCAAACAAGCCGCGACCGCGCCGCGAGACGCGCTCGCCGCGCTCGATACCAGCCGCGTCATTGACCCGACCAATCCAAGTTGGGAGGTGATCGGTGCGCTGCTCGGTCGTCTATACGAAATGTTGGGACGCTATCAAACCTATGTGCCGAACGCCGATGGCTCTGATCTCGAAAATTGGCTGACCGCGACGCGCGGCGAACTCATCCCCTACAACGAACGCACCTTCGACGAAATGTTAGCGGGGATGGTCAGTGGATTAGAGATCGCAGGACGCGATTGGCGCGGGTATGCCGCCGCCGCCGTACAGGGCAACCGCATCGGCGCGGTCACGGCACTTGCCCAAGCGATTGAAGCGGTCGGCACCGTCAGCCCAACGCTATCCGGGTGGCTTAACCAACTACGCACTGTCATCAGCAATGCGAGTTATATCGAACGCCACGCTTTATATGGCGGATTAGGACGTGCGCTCGCGGATGGCTGGGAACATTTCGATCGCGGTCGATTAATCGAAAGCGAACGACTCGGCGGCACGGCATTTGAAGCCACCCGCGACGACGCCGAACGGTTCTCCGCGCGCCGCTTGCGCGAACTGGCATCGTTGGCGCGCGAATGGACGGATCGCAGCAGCGCGTCCAGTGCCGAACGCACCGACGCCGCATTGACGATGAACGAATCGTTATACACCGCCGACGAACTTGCCATGCGCGACAGCTTCAATGCGCAAATGCCGAGCAAAGACACCTTTCTTAAAGCCATGAACAAGGGCTTGGTCGAATTATTTGCCCGTCGCTCCACCGCCGCCGTGCGGATTTTGTTCGTCAATTATATCTTACTTGGCGCGCTCGATGCTCAGGAAGATCGGCTCGATGACGCCGCATTCTGGCGTGATGCTGCCGTGCGTGTATTAGGCGAGAGTTCGGTCAAACATCCGCTCGTGCGCTCACTCGAAGAAGTCATTCAGCGCCGCCGCGATTTACTCGCCGCCGCTGACTTGATCAACGCGATCAACGGGGCGCGTGCGCTGGCGACACTCGATCAATCGCGGAAAGCACTTGACGAAAACGGACAAGCCAAGTTGTTGGCAGCGGGCGTGTACAGCTTGCGCGAACTCGAAGCCGCGCTGCGTGATTGGTCGGACGGAGAATTTCGTGTCTCCGGCATCAAGCTGGAAAACGCGCTCAAGTCCATCGACGAGATCGAATCGAGCGCGCAAATCACGCTCACCGCGTACCGCGCGTTTTTGATGGAACTCGTCGGTAAATCCGCCGAACTCCATACGAATGCGCGCAAAATGAGCCAGATCGTGGAATCGCGCCCCGATTTCGCGCCGGAGTCGCTGCTGGCGACGCATGACCAGCAGGTACAATTCACGTCGCGCTTAATTGGTGAGACGTATGCCGCCAATCTGCGTCAGTGGCATGATACCTACGAATCCTTTTTGACGGTGTATACCGACCGCACCATGCGTCGCAGCGCCAAACTCGCACGCTTCAATGACCTGTTCGGGGCGATGTTTATCGACCGTCACCCGGCATATCCGTTATATCGCGCGTGGTTCACGCAGACCGAACAGGCGTCAGAGTTCCCTGCGCCGCCGACCAGCGACCCGACGCCGCGCGTCACCGACGATGCGCTTAACGCCGAACCCCCCGACCCCACACTGCCGCGCCGCCGCGCCGATGATCAAGCCGCACCGCGCCGCCGCTCGCCTGTGATTTATGTCGTGCTGCTGATCGGGCTGGTGTTGGTGATCGGTGGCATTGTGTTGGGATCAGGCGTACTCAACGGTGGGTCAGGCACGCCAACGCCATCGGCGCTCGCCGCCATTACCGACGAACCGACGGCTCGCGTCGCCGCCATCACCGAAGAAACGAATGCGACCGTGACACGCGCCATCGATATAACCGACGAAGTCCAACCGTCGCCGACAACGCTGGCGATTTTGAACACGCTGCCCGCGCGCCCAACCGATACGATCACCAATACACCAACACGCACCCGCACCGCTACACGCACGGCGACCGTAACCGATACCCCGACGATCACTCGTACCGCGACGTTTACGCCAACGCTCACCTTCACACCATTCCCGACGCCACCTGTTAATGGCGTACTCGGTGAACAGGATATGCTCACGTTCGTCGCTGGAATCGATCCGTTTTGGGACAGCGAGTATTTCTCGTTCCAGATCGAAGATAACCTGTCATTCTGGCGACTCGGTTCGGGCGCATTAGCGGGTGACGGCATTGTCTTGATTCAGCCGCCAGCCGATCTATTGAATGTGCGCTATGGCAACGACGCGCCGACTCGCATTGTGCGCGTCGAAGCGACGATCTCGCTGATCACGTACAACCCGCCGCTGTTGGTAGACGACGAAATCTATTTCGGGGTACTCTTGCAGCAGGGCGAAAACCCAGCCGATGTTGCGGGAGTCCAACTCAATCTGGTCGAGCCGGGGATTCTAAATCTCGGTCAGCGCATCGGCGGCACGGTCGATGTCGTCGGTCAGCGCGCGTACACGATTGGCAACCCGCTCCGCATCCGCCTGGAACGCAACTTTGCCAACGAAAACATCATCGTGTATGTGGAAAATACGCCCGTCGGTCAGCCGATTCCGTTCGCGGGTGGGGATATCGCCGTGTTTCCGGCGCTGTATGTGCATGAAGGCGGGGTGATCGTGCATGTGAGCGAGTGGACAATTACGCTGGTGTGAAGACTCACCACGTGGTAAAAGTACCTGTTGGGTCAAGTGGCATGAGCAGCGCCATTATTTAAGCGCCTCGCCACCGGGTGTCTGGCGCAAGCGCCAGAACCACCCAGCCGATGCAGACGGCATTGTCGTGCTGACCGCCGCCGCTGGGAGCGATAGATTCCGCCATATTTAGCCAGCTACCAACCACGCCGGGTTTTTATGTTCGACCAGATTATCCATCTCCAGCAGCAGGCGCAGCGACGGCAACTCGTTCAAGAGGGTCGGTTTGACCGTCAGTCCGCTGCGCCAACTTTCCCACAAAGCCCGGTTGCTGTCGGCATTTAGCCGCGTGGTTGGCTCAGGCAGCGTATCCAGGATCGCCGCCAGTTCAGTCTTCAGCCAGCCGTGCAGTGTTTCGTTGCGGGTATTGGTCACGCCTCGGACACGCACCTGACCGGTTTTGGGATGCAGCAGCGTCAGCATTTTGGCGCTGCCTTCCTGGAAATATTCATGGGGCTGGTCGAATGGCTCAGGGTTTCTAATGCCGCTCGTTCGGTTTCTGTCAGGCTGTGCAGGGGGTCTTTCAGGTGGTGGGTCATCAAATCGGCGCGAGGTAGCCCTCGTCACAATCCTACCTTAGTTTACCTCAATGGCGCTGTTCATGCCGCTTGACCCACTAGATCGCTGAAACATTCTTCCAGACTGCTTACGAGGTTATTGCTCATGGCGGGACTCCCTGTTTTTACCAGATTATCCCCCCCAACTACATTTTTAAGCGATTACCCTGCATCATACAACGCTGTCAGCAGTCTATGATCCGCCGTATCAGCACTCAACTCCCAAAACATGACGCCGCCGAACCCACCGTCACGCACATAGGCGGCTTTTAGGGTTAACGATTCTGGATCATCATACGTGATCATCGTGCCGTTTGCCGCATCATATAAATAGGGTACAAGTGCCCGCTCATCCCAGAATCGGGTCAGGCTGCCGATATAATGTTGCGCGAGATCGCGATAATCGAAGTTGCCCGCTTCCCAAGTACCATCTGGCAGTCCATTGTAGGGTTGGTGCAAGCCATTCTCGAAATCTGCGACACCCGCGAAGCCGCGCCCGTAAAACGGGACGCCCATCACCAATTTGTCCGCTGGGACGCCGAGTGCGAGATAATCGCGCAAGGCGGTATCGGTGCTGGTTTCTTCGGGCGGATTTTCCAGCAGCGAGTCGTATAACGGCGCCTGATGACCAGTGACATCGCTCCATGGACCGCTCATGTCATACGTCATGACATTGATGAAATCGAGCGATGGGTGGATGCGCATCCAGTCGAGCGGCTCATAGCCTGAACGTCCCGCCGATGCTGCAATCGTCAAAAGATAAGTGCGTCCATCGGCATGTCCTCGTGCATCAAGTTGTGTCCGAAATTCCGTGAGCAGTGACACGAAATTTTCAGGGTCTTTCGGTCGTTCGGTATTGCCGACATTGCCGCTGCCCGTCGGGTATTCCCAATCGAGATCGATGCCGTCGAAACCATAGCGCGTCATAAAATCGACACACGAACGTGCGAACTGTGCGCGCGATTCTGGCGTTAACGCGATATCGCTAAATCTTCCGCTCCACGTCCAGCCGCCGACCGAAATCAGCGTTTGCAAATGGGGATGCGCTTGTTTAAGGACGTTCAACTGACGGAAATTGCCGAGATAGTCGGCGGATTCAGGATCGCCGGGGTACGAAAATTCGGTATCGGCGTAACTATCACCAATAGCACACTCGCCGTCTTGCGAGATATTGGCGAATGCATAATTGATATGCGTGAGTTGATCGGCGGGAATATCGGTGACGAAATACTGACGATCATAAAGTGACCACGAGGTGTAATACCCGACGATGCGATAATCGGATGACGGCGATTGCGCGCGCGTCGGGGTGACGCTGAGGAAAAAAATAGCTAAAACGGTCAATATGAAGCGCGTCAACATTTGTTGTGCCTGCTTTCAAGAATGCGCGTATTCTGGTTCGGGAATAGATAAACCAAGTTCAAGCGTTGTCGTCAACCACGCAGTTTTAGCGTCATCGATCATCGCCAATGCATCTTCTCGTGTGTCGCCATTGGTCATACAGCCTTCCAAAAGCGGAATTTCTGCAAACCAAAAACTATCCTCGTCCGGTGTCAACTCGATGGTGTACGGAAGCGCTTGATAATAAACAAGGTCTTTAATTTGCTGGGTCATTATCACCTCGTTCTTGAATAACTTGATCGATCAAGTTCAGTGCACGCTTTACATAAATCGGTTTGAGGGGTCGCTTGAACGGCACAACGAACAACTTTGATTGCCCGCCATGCCTATACGTAAATGCAAAGTGGCTGCCAACCGTTTGCTTATATTCAAATCCATAATCCTCAAAGTACCGTTCGCAAGTCATCAAGCGAAACATTTTTCGGATTTTATCGAATACACGCAACCGTTTTGCCGTTTACTCACGCCTTATTTCTCCTTTAGCAACGCCCCAGCCAAGAAGTTTTTCCGTGTAGCACGAAGGCGATAAGGTTGAAAACCCCAAGTTCTATCGTGCCCACCAAATCAGGTTGCGGGTTTTGCAGCGCAAGCTGGCGCGCGCACACAAAGGTAGCAAAAACCGACGCAAGGCGCTCTTGCGCGTGCAGCGCCAGCAGGAACATATCGCCAATCAACGGGGCGACGTGCTGCACAAGCTGAGTACGTCGCTCGTGCAGGCATACGACTTGATCGCCGTCGAGAGTCTGCGTATCAAAAACATGGTCAAAAACCGCCACCTGAGTAAAAGCATTCTGGATAGTGGTTGGAGTACCTTCCGCCAATTCCTCACCTACAAGGCTGTAAGCGCCGGACGTGAAGTGATTGCGGTAAAGCCCGCCTACACGTCCAAATATGCAGCCATCAATATTTTAGCAAAAGCCGGATGGGACACGTCCGCAAACGCTAACGTAGCGTGCGGTTAGGCTCAAGCGTTGTTTGGAAGCCCCTGCCTTTAGGCATGGGGAGTGTCACAACCGATACGTTTATAAACGTTCCGCGATGCTTTTCGCCTGCGAATACAACAATAGATAGTCGGGTCCGCCGGCTTTGCTATCCGTACCGCTCATATTGAAGCCGCCAAATGGATGCACGCCAACCAGTGCGCCTGTACTCTTGCGGTTCAAGTACAAATTACCGACATGAAATTCGCGCCGCGCTTGTTCTAAACGGTCACGCCGCGCCGAATACAGCGCGCCTGTCAGCCCATACTCGGTATCGTTGGCAATGTGCAGCGCGTGATCAAAATCATCTGCACGGATGCACGCCAGCACGGGTCCAAAGATTTCTTCCTGTGCGATGCGCGCACGCGGATCAACATCGCCAAAAATTGTCGGCTGGATGAAATAACCCCCTTCAGGGGTGACGTGCGGCGCGCCGCCGAGTAACAGTGTGCCTTCTTGTGTACCGAGTTCGATGTAGCCCATAATCTTGTGCATCGCGTCCGCATCGATCACGGGACCAATATCGATGTGCGCACCCGCATCCGGCGCGCCGATGACGAGCCTGGATGCAATTTCGACCGCGCGCCCGACCACCTGATCATAAACAGCGCGCACAATCACTGCTCTCGACCCCGCAGAACATTTCTGTCCTTGAAAACCAAACGCGCTCTGCACGATCCCAAGCGATGCCGCTTCGAGATCGGCGGTTTCATCGACGAGCACAGCATCTTTACCGCCCATTTCTAATATCGCGCGTTTAAGCCACAGTTGACCCGGCATGACTTTCGCGGCGCGTTCATAAATTTGAACGCCGACCGTACGCGACCCCGTGAACGAGATAAAGCGTGTTTGCGGATGTTCGACCATACGAGCGCCCACCAACGCACCATTGCCCGTCAAGAAATTAAGGACGCCAGGAGGCAACCCTTGATCCCAGAATAACTCGCACATTGCATAGGCAATCAATGGACTCTGTTCTGCGGGCTTGAACACGACGGTATTGCCCATCACCAACGCCGCGCTCATCATACCAGTCGGGATCGCCAACGGAAAATTCCACGGCGGGATGATCGCGCCGACGCCCAGCGGAATGTAGTACAGCGCCAGTTGTTCCGGTGCATTCGCGTTGAGCAAGTCGCTGCTGTCGGCGAGTCGAAGTGCATGCCGCGCGTAATACTCCATAAAGTCGATCGCTTCCGCCATATCTGCGTCGGCTTCTACCCAACTTTTACCGGTTTCGTATACCATCAAGGCGCTGAACTCGTGTTTGCGACGGCGCAAAGCGGCGGCGGCGCGCAGCAGATAACGCGCGCGTTCTTGCACCGGGACATACTGCCATCTCTGGAAGGCACGTGCTGCCGCGTCGATGGCTTGGTCGGCGTGGGCGGCGGTCGCAGATGCGAAATGTGCTAAAATCTCGTTCGGACGCGATGGATTGATCGTCGCAAAAGTTTCGCTCAACGAAATCGCTTCACCACCGATCACAAGTGGGTATGTTTTACTAAAATAAGCTTTGACGCGTTCCAGTGCTGCTTGAAAAACGACAGTTTCCTGGGAACCAAAAACGGTCAGCGGTTCGTTTCTGAAGGGGAGCAGCATGTTAAGATAGCCTTTCGATCAAAATTATGCGTATTTGCGATACAGTTGATACTTTACGTTTATGCTTCATAATCTTCTGCAATCAACACGATTTGCTGCCCTGCAAAGCGTGTCAGGATCAGGGTGCGCGAAAGATCGCCTTTCAGCTTCAATTGTGGGATCAACGTGTCAGGCGTCACGGCTGTGCCGCGCTTTTTGACCGTGACCGTGCCGATGCGGTGGTCACGCAAATGATCGCGTAGTTTTTTCAGGTTGAACGGCATCCAATCAAGGATGTGCCATGCCCGCGCCCATTCGCTTTCTGGTTTTTCATCAGCGGTAATATAAGCGATGCTTTCGTCCAACTGAGTGCCATGCCACCTGTGTGCGGCGTTCGCTACCAAACCAGCACGAATCAGCGCCGCATCCGGTTCGATCAGCCAGCCGCGCGGCTCACCCACGAAAGACTCGACGGGTTCATCCGCATGA
The DNA here is from genome assembly GCA_038207205.1 of Aggregatilineales bacterium. Taxonomy (GTDB): domain Bacteria; phylum Chloroflexota; class Anaerolineae; order Aggregatilineales; family Phototrophicaceae; genus Flexifilum. The sequence continues at coordinate 36,809 of JBBRAA010000018.1, read as the reverse complement.
CCCCACTTGAGCACTTTATCCCCGGTGATCAGCACCGCTTGCAGCATCAAATCACCGCCCACGCCACCATTGAAGATGCCGAGCGATGCTTCTTTCAATTCACCTTCAACCGAGATGAACTCCAAATCACCACCATATGCACGCACCTGATCGATATTGACACCCGGTGATAATTTAGCGGATGAACGAAAGACTTTCCAATTGCGAATCAGCGAAAGCGGCGGTTCATACGCATCGACATGATGTATGCGTTTGCCATCCTCATCACGCCGTGCCGGGTCGAAAAAGAGACGCTGCACGTTCGATTCTGGGACAAACGCGCGCGCATCTTCGACACGAAACGCGGCGTTTAGACCAAGCGCTTCGGCGTTGAGAGCGGCGATCTGAACCCGCACCGGATCAAAATCGATACCGGTGACATGCGCCCCCGCCGCCGCGAATGCCAGCGTATCCGCGCCGATACCACAGCATACATCGACTACCTGTTCACCGCCTGATGGGGTGGCACGATAGCGGCTGATGCGTGGATCGCTGGCTTGTTCGAGTGCGTTGCGAGTGAAGTACATCTTGTGCGCATCAGCCGCGAATTTTTCGACGGCTTTCGCGCGCACGCGCGCCAGTTCAACCGCTGCCCGCGCGTCTTCCGCCGGGTACTCTTTTCGAAGCGCGGTAATCAGCGTGAGCACGTTCGCGTCGCGCAAATCAGCGATGCGCAACCGTTCAAGCAGTGCAGCACCGCGCGTACTCGTCAAGAACAGCAAATCGTCAAGCGACACACTCATGACGAAAGGCTATTCGTCAGACGCTTCGGCAGTCGCAGGATCGAGATCGATCCACATGAGCGTTTTGCCTGTCAGCGCACTATCGGTCAGATTGATCGTCAACGGAGTTATCCATGTCTGCGCAGTTTCACGGCTGAACTTGGCGACCTTGTTAACGCCTGCGATCAAGCGATTTAAGATGGCAGGCTGCATGAATGCGACTGCTTTTGGCAAACTGCTGAACGCCAGCATGACCATGCCGCGCCCTGAATCTAACGCCGCCGCTTTCCATTCGATCACATCGTCTGGAGTCATCGTCCACGCGGGTTTATGCGGTGTTTGCTGCACCAACAAGTAGATATAGCGCCCGTTGTATGTGTCCCAATCGAGCAAATCAGCGTCGCTATCTGAAGCGACTTTTACGCGCGCAAGTGTGTCGTCGGTCGTGTGTGGTTTTTCGCCACGTATGAGCGCGCCAATCGGGAGCGGACATTCGATGCCCGTCTCGACCAGAATCCGCGTATAACCCGCATTTTCCAATATGCCAACTTGATCCGCCGCGGGTTCGCCGTTTGCATCCACCACGATCAAACGACCGCCAGGACGGAGCGCACGCAAGGCTGTGTCCATCATGCGTATGTCACCCGCACGGTTATAGGCGACCACTGCATCGAACGAGTCCGCCTCGATAATCCATGCTGCTGGGTCTCCTTCAACCGTGGTGACATGCAGATCGGCACGCGCGGCGGTCAGGATGTCACCCGCCGCGCCGTCGATATCGATAACATGAAGGGTGCTGGCGCTTGGCGGCAGATGTTTGAGCATCGCGCCGATCAATAATTTAGCAGTGCGTGTCTCGACCGCCATCCTAGGTTTTACCCAGCGCCATATTCATCAAGACGACAAATTCGTCCCATTCTTCTTTGAGCAGATGCAGTGTGACAAATTCGAGATCGACATGATAATTAATTTCGCCGCTGTCGTCTTCTTCGATCCAAACCAGATAGTGCTCAGTTTCAGCAATGATCTTCAAATCATCGGTGGGTTGTGTCATCGGTCGATTCCTCTGTGAGCGGGGTATTTGGTTTTTGGGTGATGGGCGCGGATTGTACCATAGGCGCAGCGTTACGCGCGCCGAACATGCGCGCCAGGAAACTCGGTGCAGCGGGCGGTGACACCGTCACATCAGGAAACGGCGGTTGATCGAAAATCTTCTGGTAAACATAGCCACCGAACAGCCTCAACGACGCAATCGTCGGCGCGGCGAGGATGACGCCAAGCGCTCCCGCCAGGCTCGCGCCCGACAATACGCCAATGATGACGACAATCGGGTGCAAATCTAAACTATCGCCCATAACACGCGGGGTGATCAAAATGGCTTGGACGTTTTGAATCACCGTCCACACGACGATAACCACGAGCCCAAACGTGAGTCCGCTCAAGCCAGGAATAGTCGTGGACTCACTGAGCAACGCGAGCAGCACCGCCGGAACGAGCGCTACCAAAGGACCAATCGTCGGAATAAATTCAAGCGTGAAGCTGATCAAGCCCAGTACAGGCGCATTTGGGATGCCCAATACGGTCGCCGTCAAAAACACCACGATGCCAATGAACGACGACAAAATGAGCTGCCCGCGCAAATATGCGTTCCATACCTGACCAAGTTCGTAAAAAAGCCGCCGCGCGTCGGTGCGGTACGCAGGCGGGGCAAAATCAATGATCGAACCAACGAACTTAGCGCCATCTTTGAGCAGGTAAAAGATCATCGTGAGCAGCAGAATACCGCTTAAAAGCGCACTGAACGCGCCGCCGATAAACCGAAACGTCGGCGCCGATACCGATGCAAAAATGCCGCGCACCGTGCCCAGCAAATCGAATTGTTCAGCATTGCCCGTGACGATATCGGTCGGGTTTTCACCGAACGCGGCAGTCAATTGTTCCAACGGAACTAAAGGTTGTCCGCCTATCAGAACAGGCTGCCCATTAAAGATAAGCGGCTGACTGAGAAACGCGTTCGAGCGGGTTTCGAGCGACTCCAATTGTTCGGGGAGTGTACTGGCAAAATCGCTCAACTGACTGAAGATTGCTGGAATCACGATCAGGATCAGCACAATGAACAGCAGCACGAGCAGGATGAACGTGAATAAAATCGCCCAATTGCGCGCACCGGGCAAAAAACGCAGTACCCGTTTTTCGAGAAATGTTGTGATGGGGTTGAGCAAAAATGAGATGACGACCGCGATGATAATTTGACGGATCGCGTCCGCGACTTCAAAGAGGATAATGCCAGCGATTACCAGTACGATAATGAATGCCAGCCGTTTAATACGGTCTGACCAGAACGGCGACGAAGCGGTCACGGAAACGAGTTTTTCGGACATGAATCCCCGCACGCGATACATTAGATTAGATAAATGAACTCACGGGTACGGGTATAGCTGTGCTATGCCCGTACCGTTTATGCGTTACGGAAAAATCAGCTGCCGCGATAACCGCCGCCATTGCGGTCGCCGCCGTCATTGCTCGGGCGACGATCACCACCACCGCGACGATCTCCACCCCCACTGCCACCGCGACGATCACCGCCGCCACCGGGTGGGCGACGATCTTTATCGCGCGCTTCTTCCGCCGTCCAGCCTTCCAGCACTGCCTGACGGCTCAAACGGACTTTGCCGCCATCCACATCTGTGACCATGACCATCACTTCATCGCCCAATGCGACTTCTTCATTGGGGTCATTAACGCGATGCGACGCCAACTGCGAAATATGCACCATGCCATCTTTGCCGGGCATAAATTCGACGAAGACGCCGTAGTTTTCGATACGGACAACTTTGCCCGTGTAAATCTTGCCGATCTCGACATCTTCGGTCAAACCGCGTACTTCGTCCATCGCCTTCGCCAGCGCAATACCGTCGTTGGCAGCGATAAACACCGTACCGTCTTCTTGAATATCAATCTTCGCACCCGTACGTTCCTGAATACCACGCACGTTCTTGCCACCAGGACCAATCAACGCGCCGATCTTTTCGACCGAGATACGCACAGATTCCATACGCGGCGCATAATCGCTCAATTTGGCACGTGATTCGGGCAGCGCCGACAGCATGACCTCAAGAATCTTGAGGCGCGCATCGCGGGCTTGCGCGAGTGCGCGCGTCATCACTTCATCGCTGACACCGCTGACCTTGATGTCCATTTGCAGTGCGTTGATACCGTTAACTGTACCCGCGACCTTGAAGTCCATATCACCGAAGTGATCTTCTAATCCTTGAATGTCCGTCAAGACCGCGATTTGATCGCCTTCTTTGACCAAGCCCATCGCAATGCCAGCCACCGGACGAACGATCGGCACCCCTGCATCCATCAACGCGAGCGTGCTTGCACATACCGACCCCATCGATGTACTGCCGTTGCTGCTCAACACTTCGCTGACCAAACGGATCGTGTACGGGAACACGTCTTCGGGCGGGATCATGGAGCGGAGCGCGGCTTCTGCGAGCGCACCGTGACCAATTTCGCGGCGTTTCGGTCCGCGCAGCGGATAGGCTTCACCTGTGCTGTAGGGCGGGAAGTTGTAATGGTGCATGTAGCGCTTGTTTTCTTCGGGGCTAAGACCGTCGATCTCAAGCGAATCGCGCGGCGTGCCGAGTGTGGCGAATGTCAGGACTTGCGTTTGACCGCGCTTGAACAAGCCAGTACCGTGTACACGCGGGACAACACCGACTTCCGCCGACAGTGGGCGAATATCTTCGTAGCCGCGTCCATCCGGGCGTACACCGTCGAACACAATGCGGCGGCGTACTTCTTCGTAATACACATTTTCAACCGCACCTTTGACATCACCGATTTTGACAGGGGCGTCTGGTGTTGATTGATTGTGTGCTTCGTATTCAGCGATGACTTCATCGCGGAGCGTATCAATCGCGGCGGTACGCGCGTCGCGGTCGACTACATTGACCAGCACATCACGCAAACGCGCGCGGATTTTTTCGGCGATTTGGCTTTGCAAGGTCGGGTCGATTTTCGACTTGACGTAACTGCTCTTCGGCTTGCCAAGATCGGCACGCATCTGATTTTGCAATTCAACAATCGGCTTGATCGTTTCGTGCGCCAAACGCAGCGCCTTGACCATCATGTCTTCAGAAACTTCAGTCGAAGCACATTCGACCATGTTGATGGCGTCGCCAGTACCAGAAACGCGCAGATCAAGAATGCTGTTTTCTAACTGCTGAAGCGTCGGGTTGATGACGAGTTCACCATCGATCAACCCAATGCGTACACCCGCCACCGGACCATCCCAGGGCACATCGCTCAGCATGAGCGCGGCGCTGGCGGCGATGATACCCGGCATATCGACCTGATGTTCCTGATCGTGCGAGAATGCCGACAGAATGACCTGGACTTCGTTACGCATTTCTTCGGGGAACAACGGACGCAGCGTGCGGTCGATGACGCGGGCAACCAAAATCGCGCCTTCACTCGGTCGTCCTTCACGGCGGAAGAAACTGCCAGGAATACGTCCGGCGGCGTACAGTTTTTCTTCGTAATCAACGCTCAACGGGAAAAAGTCGAGTCCCTCGCGCGCGCTTTTCGACATCGTCGCGGTCGCAAAAACAAGCGTCTGTCCTACCTGTACCGTAACTGCCGCGCCCGCTTGTTCCGCGAACTTGCCAGTCTCAATCGTATACTCTTCATTGCCTACGTGCACCGTATAACGATGCACCTTCCCCATTGGGGTATCTGATACGAGCATTTTTTTGAACCTCTTTCCTCTCAAAAAGATATGCCCGATGTTCAGGAACTGGAGATCAATGCGAAAGCCGCGTTTCGGCATTTCGCCCCGCTCTCCAATGCCTGCCAACCGAGCATATCGCAACCTAAAGCGCGGAGTCACACGACTCCGCGCTATTCCCACAGGCTGAAATTAGCGACGCAGATTGAGACGTTTCAACATGTCACGATAAGCATCTGGGTTGGTCTTGCTTAGATAGCGCAGGTGACGACGACGCTGACCAACGAGCTTAATAAGCCCGCGTTTGCTGTGCATGTCATGGGCGTGCGTCTTTAAGTGATCGGTCAATTGAAGAATGCGCTGGGTAAGCAGCGCGACTTGAACTTGTGCCGAGCCAGTATCGCCTTCGTTGATACGGAATTGTCCGATTACGGAGGTCTTTTCGTCTTTGGTAAGTGGCATATTTCCCTTGTCTTTCCGTTGATACGACACCAGATGAGCCGGATAGCAGCGCATCGGTCATTAAACCCAATTGAGAATTATAGCAGAGTAGGGGATGGACGCAACCGTGACACTCCCCATGCCTAAAGGCAGGGGGTATCTCGCGCCGATTTGATGAATTACAATCCCCAGCAGTCGCAGCGCGCACGCGGAATTGAGACATGGGCGGCGTTGATGTCACTCGGTCGGCATGGACTCGCAGCGATGATCGAGCAGTGCTGCGCGCACGCACAGCGATTCGCAGCCGGCTTTCGGGCGGCAGGCTCGGACGTTCCGCATGAAGTGTTCATCAATCAAATCATGGTGAGCTTCGGGGATGATGCGACGACGCAGCGCATCATCAAGGCGATCCAGGATGATGGCACGTGCTGGGCGGGTGCGACCACCTGGCGCGGGCGCACGGCAATGCGTATCAGTGTGTCATCATGGGCGACAACACAAGACGATATCGAGAAAAGTCTCGCGGCGATTTTGAGGGTAACGGAGCAGGAAAAGCTAAAGATTTAACGCGAACACGCTGAGCAACTGCTGCAACGCAAAGGCGCAAGGAGAAAGGCGCAAGATGACCGATGAATAGTTTTGCGTCTTTCTTTTGCCCTTCTTTGCGCCTTTGCGTTAAAGATTTTTAACTCTACCTTTATTCGAAGCGTTCGGCGCGTGACGCATCCGCGACGAGTGAAACCGTGTGATGCGTGCGGAACAAACTATATTGTCCACCGCGACCGGGAACGGGATTGAGCACATTTTCGGTTTCCATGATTGAAAACCACATCGGAAAATCCCAATGCGTGTTCGGGTCAAGAATTTTAAGTGTTTGCTCGCTGATGACCATATTGCGTTCGTAAAGTTGAAGCAGAAGCCGGATGAACTGATCACGCTCATTCAGGATTTTGCGGCTCATATCGGCATCGTTGTTGAGCGAAATCCCTTTGGTAAAAAAGTCGCTCTGTGGGTTGGGGTATTCATTGACATCTGCCGCCGCGTTTTCCTGCAAAAATTCTACGGCGCGCTGAAACGAGGTTGAACGGTCATAGGCGCGTAAACGTTTATGTAAGCTGCCGAGCGGACACCATGTGAAACCGCGAAAACTGGTAAATTGCTCGACGCTGACGACGACACGCTTGACCATATCGGCGGTTTCGGGGTCGCTGTGTTCAAGGTCGAACATCGTAACGCCTGACCACGACATTTCTTCTTCGGTCACCAAGTCGTTTTCGATTTGTGGCGCAGATGGCACAAATCGGTAATCAGGGCGTAGTTTGATGACAGGAACAAGATCATCCGGGTTATGGCGATGCGGCACAAGTTCGCGCATCAGCACGCGCTCGCGGACAAGACAGTCGATCCAGTCAGAGCGCCATTGGTCGCTGTAATTAAGACCGGGACGTTCAAGGTCTCGATCCATCGCCAGTCCCTTGAGCAAGAAACCGTAATTGACATATTCCCAGCCGCGCACGCTGAGCGTATTTTGCACGCGCACGACAATCCGATCGCGAATCAAGCGGGTTTTTTCTACGACCGGATGATACTCGTCAACAATCACGTCTTTGCTGCGCCCGACGGTCTGAATGATTCCCAGTGCGATAGCTTGCTGCATCAAGTCATCACCGCGCGCCTGACTGACGACCGCACCGACTTCTTGTAAGCGCGTGGTCAACTGCGCGCGCGACATGACCTCGGTGCCGATTTCGCTGGCGAGGCGGTCAAACTGCACGATGACGCTCGACCACTGCGACGGCGTGAAGCCGGTCATGTCGGTTTCGTCGTCCATAGTGACTGCCGACGCGCTCAACGCCTGATGCGTTTGCAGATTGGTAAAATCTTCGACATATTCGACGTTGGTATTGTTTTCCAACAAGCGGCTGGTGCTGCCGCGCACCGCCCATAAAATCACGGTTTTGTTACGCGAACGGAGCGAATTTATCACATCGTTGAAATCGCGGTCGCCACTGGCGACGACGTAAACATCGGCGGAATCGTCGTGGCTGCTGTCGGTCATAATGTCTTTGGCGATGCGCATATCAGCGCTGTTCTTGCCCGGTAAATTGAAAACCGGATCGATATTCGACATCGCTAAACGGCTGGGCGCTTCGTCCGCAACCTCGCGCCCCATGCTATCGACGAGCGGTGGCAGACTCCCGCGCTGTCCCCACGGTGCATAGGCGGCAATTTTGACCAATTGTCCATGTGCTTGCGCCTGAGTGACGAATGAATCGATCAATTGATCAAGGTTGACAGTGTATCCTTGCTCGTTCAGGCTGATGGCAATATTTTCAAAGTCGATATAGACAGCGACATTCTTGGTCTGCTGAATGCCGAGCAGCGTCTCTAACGGCTGAAAAATGACGTTATCGGCAAACTCGGTGCCTGTCAGCACATCGTCACTGCCCCACATACGGATACGTGCGCTGCGGGTGGTCTTGATGCGGCGTACCAACGGCATCAAATCGCGGTTGGTGGTCGCCAAAATCAACTCATCGACCGGATCAGGATCGAAAGAGAAGTAATGCATAATGAGCGAGTCAGCAAGGCTGGTACGCGATTCGACATCGAACGTATCATAACCTGCGCCCTTGAATACATACTGAGGGTCAAGAGGGATACGCTTTTGCAGACGGTGCTGTTCCCAATTGGCGACTGCAACCGCTTTCAAACGATCTCGTGGTACGCCCGCTGCGAGTGCCGCACCCCCGCGCAGCCCAACCGCTAGTTCTTGCAAATCAATCGAGACACCCCGTTTACGGAAATGCTCAAGCAAATCATCTACATCAACAATCAAATACGCAGCCATATTTCAACCCAAAAACATTTCCATCGCTCAAAAAAGGATCGCGACGGCAGGACCCAAACTGTCACAATGGACAGACTATTCGATATTCACTTAAATAATCACGCTTTACAGGTTACTCAATGGAAAATGCACGGCAAAAGGCGTGCCTTTACCTCACTATTTGTTACTATTTTTGGTTGGTATCCATTAATGTGATTGCACCAATTGTAACAAAGCTCATGAATGTTCACAAGCGGTGACTTGATACAAGCGAACACCCCCCGTTATCGTGCATGTGTGACGAGAAGCTTAAACGATTCAGCCGACAATAGTTCAAACGTCGTTTCAAGAACAGGTTAAGAATCACAATCAAGGCGTTAATGAAAAGCCGCGCAGCAGAAATAAGGGCGATCCAACTGATCGGTCGCCCTTAGCGAACTCAGTACGCTTTGGCAAACAGCGCGACTTGTGTCGCCGCTTCACCGGTGTAAAAGCACACTCCAGAGCCGCCGGGCTGGTCGAGCGGATAGCAGCGGTGGGTGGCTTGCGTTTCATTCTTGACGCTAACTTCGGCGGCATCATCACCCGACCACCAACCGCGCGCGAATCCACCCGCCTCGACCACCTGCTTGAGCTGATCGTAGCTGGTCACGTCGTGGATGTTGGCATCGCGGAACGCAGTCGCTTGCGCGAGCAACCCGGCTTGAATATCAGTGAGCAGTTCGCGGATTTGCACAGCGATGTTGTCCTGCGACAGCACTTTTTTGCCCTCTTTACCGGGAATATCACGCCGACCAGCGACGACCGCATTGTTGGCGACATCGCGCGGTCCTATTTCCATGCGCACAGGGACGCCGCGCATCTCCCAATCGTTGAACTTGAAACCGGGCGTCTCGTCACGATCATCGATTTTGACGCGAATATCGACATCTACGAGCGCCCTTTTCAGGCGATCCGCCGTTTCAAGTACAAGCGTGTGTTCTTCGGGTGTTTTGTAAATCGGGACGATCACAACCTGGATCGGCGCGAGGCGCGGCGGCAAGCGCAAGCCTTTTTCATCACCATGCGCCATGATGATCGCGCCGACCATACGCGTACTCAAGCCAAATGAGGTCGTCCAACAAAACGCCTTTTCGTTGGTCTTATCAAGATACTGAATATCGAAGGCTTTGGCGAAGTTCTGACCAAGATTATGACTGGTGCCGCTCTGGAGTGACTTTTTATCGCCCATCATCGCTTCGATAGTGTACGTTCGCAGCGCACCCGCGAACCGCTCGCGGTTACTTTTCAACCCGCGAATGACCGGGATCGCTGCTTCGTTGATCGCCATATCCGCGTAGACATCGAGCATTTGCAGCGTATTGGCTTCAGCATCCGCTTCGGTGGCGTGTGCAGTATGCCCTTCTTGCCACAAAAATTCGGTGGTACGTAAGAATGGGCGAGTGCGGAGTTCCCAACGAACGACGTTTGCCCACTGGTTGATGAGCAGTGGCAAATCGCGGTACGACTGAATCCAGTTGCTGAACGCCTCGCCGATAATGGTCTCAGACGTGGGGCGCACCACAAGTGGCTCGGCTAAGGTTTCGCCGCCCGCTATAGTGACGACTGCGAGTTCCGGGCTGAAGCCTTCGACATGCTGCGCCTCGCGGCGCAAGTAGCTTTCGGGGATGAACAACGGAAAGTAGGCATTCTGATAATCTTTTGCTTTGAAGCGCTTATCGAGCGCAATCCGAATACCGTCCCAAATTTCGTAGCCATATGGCTTGATGATTGGGCAGCCGCGTACCGGCGACAGCGCCGCTAAATCGGCACGATAAACGATGTCGTTATACCATTCGGAGAAATCATCACGGATGGACGGTAATGCCTGTGTCATACATGCTCCCTGAGCGGTTGGCGGATAGCAATAGTAGCCATGAGTCAATACCTTCGCCAATTATGCGACAGCTTGAAAATGAGCGGGCGGACGAATGCCGCCTAACGACGCTAAACGGTGATTGCTGCGATCCCGCATAGCGTATTCAAGAACCAGCGTGTCGGGTAAAAAATAGCGTTTGATGACGAGGTGCGCGGGACAGAACGGGCGAAAGAGGCAATCCTGAAGAACCTGCGATCGCTGCATAACCCGACGCGTGCTTGAAATCGAACCCTGTCACCCAAGATGACTTTCAATCGCTCCAACGCGCGCAGCATCGCTTTCTTTACCTTGGTTAGTCTTCTTATCAGAAAAGCGCCGTAAAACCCCTGCCTTCAGGCATGGGGATATAAGGCGCAGGGCAATCGCGTTCTAAAACCATGCGGCTCTAAAAATCCATAATGACCATTACTGACATTGTTTTGTATGTCACAATGGGCTGGAAGAGTTCATTTTCCGTCAGGGATTGCTAGAACGCGATTGCCCTGATATAAGGCGTCGGTCTTGTGTTTTTTCTGCTGAAATAGCGTATGATAGGGGAGGTTGATGTGCGCGGTACGAGACGTAAAAATCCGACCTCGATTGTAATACCGCAATACCGTAGTTAATGTCAAACACAGCGGGGCATCGCTGTGCTACCGGAGCGACGATAATACGAAGGGTCGCCTTCGCAGTCGTGTTGAGGGTAGAAGCCCCCGCCTTTAGGCGTGGGGAGTATGTCACAATTGAGATAGAAACGTCCTAAAACAGAAAGTGATGCCCATGTCCACACAAGTTGTCCCCAGCACCTCACTCGTGGCTCCAGATATCCCTAAACAGGTATTTGTTAATTTGCGCCGCTTTAACCTGATTATGGGTGTTTTCCACCTCATTCAGGGCATCGCGATGATCGCGCTCAGCTCAAGTTTCGCCATTAGCCTCAGCACGCTCTATCTGCGCGCTATCGTTGGCGATGGCACATTCAGCCTGGAGCAAAATCTCCAGCCTGCGGGTGACATCCCGTTTGGACCAGCGGTTGCGCTATTTTTGCTCATGTCCGCCGTCGCTCACTTTTTGCTGGGGACGGTCCTGTACGAATGGTACGTCAAGAATCTCAAGCGCAACATGAACCCGGCGCGCTGGATTGAATACGCACTCAGTTCATCGCTGATGATTGTCTTAATCGGGATGCTGGTGGGTATTTATGACGTTTCCACACTCATCCTGATGTTTGGCTTGAACGCGATGATGAATCTGTTCGGATTGATGATGGAACTCCACAACCAGACCACGCCCAAAACGGACTGGACGGCGTTCATCTTTGGCTGTATTGCCGGGATTATCCCTTGGATTGTGATCGCGCTGTATATCGCTGGCGCGGCACAGTCGGTCGATACAGAAATTCCTGGCTTTGTCTACGCCATTCTCATCACGCTTTTCGTCTTCTTCAACATCTTCGCGCTGAACATGTGGCTGCAATATCGCGGCATTGGACCGTGGAAGAACTACCTGTTTGGTGAACGTGCTTACATCATCCTGAGCCTGGTCGCGAAATCGGCGCTTGCCTGGCAAATCTGGGCGGGACAGCTTCAACCGAGTTAAGTGGGAAGTTGAGCGGTTGAAGATGAATCCATACTATCAAACGGTGTAAACCCTTCGTTCATGTGATTCCTGATACCGCAAATCCTGAAATGCAGCAGCTAACACGCCGACAAGATTAGGTTGACGGGTTGAAGTAAAACAGAGGCATGGAAAAACACGCCGTGGCTCTGACCGAAAAAGAACGTCGAAAGCTGGTTGCCATCGTCACACAAGGACGGAGTAAGTTCTCGTTCATCCAACGAGTTCACATTCTGCTCAAGAATGCCGATGGCAAAACCGATGCGCATATTAGCCAATGGCTGTGTATCAGCGAGTCAACCGTGCGTCGGACACGGATCCGCTTCAGCGAAGCGGGTCTCATAGCAGGGCAATCGCTTCAAAATCAGCGTAGTAGTTACGTAATGGTCATTATGGATTTTTAGAGCCGCATCGTTTTGGAACGCGATTGCCCTGCGCCTTACATCCCCATGCCTGAAGGCAGGGGTTTTTACGGCGCTTTTCTGATAAACAGCATTTATATCGAATGTTTTGCCATCATTCACCCTCGTTTTTGACCCAACCGCGCCGCCAAAATCAAGATCGTGTCCGCCGCCGCCGCTTGGATCAATGCGAAAATGAGCAGTGCCAAACCTAGAAACACGCCATACGGCACGAGCGCCCAAATTTCGCCAAAGCGACCGAGAAACAAGAATGCGAGTCCCCAATCTCCGACCGCGCCGAGCGCGAATAACAATAACCACGCGCCGAGATCGGTCGCCGACGTTTCGTTGTTCAAATACGATCCAGCGGCGTATACCAACAGTCCTGTCACAACAATGCGCGCCAAAATGATCAGCCCCTGCACCAACGTACTGTACGTGCGCTGACGCACCAATGTCGAAATCAATACGCCGATGGACGCATCGAAACCGATGCCTGTAAGCGGGAGCAGTACACTGCCCGTCATCAAAAACGAGAGCAGCAGCACCGCCACGACCAATGAAATTTCGGGCGTGATGCCGACGATGAACAAATCTAAGTGTCGTCCCTGAAAAAAGGTCAGTTCGTATAAAACCAGCGCGATTAACACCCCACGCAACCCCAACACGACCCCGATCAAGCCGCGCAGCCGATAAAATATGCTCACCCAGCGCGTCCGCAGCGTCAATTCCGCACCATGTTCGGTCACCCGCAGATTATCCCAGTTGCCTAAGCGCATTTGCTCTGAAACCACGCCTGCCGTCAGCGAAAACGCGGCGATGCGTAAGACGACTTGAATCGCCAGGAGCGGAAAATATAAGACCGCCGTTACAGATTCGACGATATTTTCGCCCGCCGCGCGGTTGCCTAAGTCTGTCGCCGCCAACATACCGATTAAGAGCAGCACCGCGCCAATCAGGATTACGCCCAACGCACGTCCATAGCGCAGTTGCCAGCTTTGCTTCGTGGTTTCGCCGTTCAATTCGTGACGCAGCATTGGGTGGTCACGCCGCGCCCAAAATGGAAGTTGCCCGATCAAGCGTTGGATCATCGCTCATCATCCTGTATCAAACTGCCGATGTATTCTTCCAGCCGTGCCAACTGCGTTTGCCATTCATCGGTCTTGATTTCGACGGTTTGCCGATATCGAATATAGTGAATATAGGTCTTTGGCACAACGCCAATGAGCTCGTTGACCGCCGCCGCATACACACCGACTTGCAGCGCATATCGCCGCGCTTTTTCGGCGAATGTCGCTAAGGAGATGATGCCTTCGCCGCGAAATGTATCCGTTTTGAAATCGATCACCGCCCAATTACCATCGGCACGCTCGATCAGGACATCCATCGCGCCGAAAATTGTACGCCGCTCCGTTTTGAACGTGAACGGCAGCTCGCGGTAACACTGACGCGATTCGCGTATCCACGCGAGCACATCGGTATCGCGCATTTTTGCCAGCAGGTCGGCGGCGCGTGTGACGGCTTGCTCACGTTCTAGCGGGTCAACGATTCCTTGTTCCCATGCCAAACTTTCGATTAAGCGCTTGATTTCGCCGCGATCATCATCGGGCTGACGCACGCGCAAGACTTGATGCACCATGTCCCCGATACGACGCGCTGTCGCACGCGTATGATGATCACTTACCGTCTCGATATGACCCGGCGCTTGATAAAATACCCCGCGCAACCAGCGTTCGCGATAAACCGGGCGTTGATTATCGGGTGACCCAAAAATCGCGCCGCCTAAATCGCCAATTTGTGTGACCGACAACGAGCGTGCCGCTGCGTCACGCTCGATTTTGACCACGCCTAAGAGTGGCGGTATGAGCACATCATCCTGCTGATTGAATTCAAAGTCTTCGAATACGTCGTTGGTGGTCGTCAGCGTGTTCACATGAACGGTCGGCAGGTACAGCCTTACGCTTCCCCAAGGATACACGGTTTCTGCGCCATCATTCCATGTCATCGACTGCAAGCCGAACGGCTGATTAAACCAGCGCATCCACCCATCGAGACTTAACTCACCGTCTTTCTTAAAATCAAAAGCGCCCGAAATTAGCACGTAATCTTGCGCGCGCGTCGCCGCCACATACAACAGGCGACGTTTTTCGGCGTCCTCGCGTGCTTTGCGGATCGTATCGGCGCGCCGATATGCATACGGCTTTTCGGGTTCGCCGTCATTGAGTGTCATCTTGGGTGTGAGTCCGCACTCTGGGTCGATGATCAATGCAGCTTGGTCATTGGTGCGCCATCGATACGAACAATCAACGAGCACGACAAGCGGAAACTCCAACCCCTTGCTTTTATGCACGGTCATCAACTGAATCGCCGCTTCTGCATCGAGCGCGGCTTCACCTTCGCGCGTTTCGTTATCGGTCAAATCGGTCAAATAGCGTGTAAACGCACCCAAGCCGATTTTACCGCTCGTCTCAGCTTTATCGATCAGCTTTTCGACATTGCCGCGTCGCCGCGTGCCATCGGGCAATCCGGTCAAAATCGCCAGATAGCCGGTGCTGTCCAATATAGCGCGCAGCAGGTCGGCAATCGTCACTCGCCCCGCTATGCGTCGCAAATCGCGGATACACGTCCATGCGAACACGATGACCGTTTGTTCTTCCGGCGCGACAAGTCCCGGTGTTTTCGCCGCATATTCGAGCGCTTCGATCAACGACATGGGTTTGTCATCAACCGATGGCGGTAATAAACGCAGTGCGAACAGCGCGTTATCGCTCAATGCGAACATTGGAGATCGCAACGCACCCGCCAGCGATAATTCGTCCGATGGGTTATAAAGCGCATTCAAGACATGCAGCACATCCCACACTTCCTGACGATCATAATAGCCGCGCCCAGCCACAGTGATATAGGGTAGTTCCGCGTCTTTGAGCGCTTCTTCGTAAAGCGGCGCATGAGTCATCGCTTGAAACAACAGCGCAATATCGCCGTATCGTATCGGACGATGGTCGCCCTTCGTGCGGTCGTAGATTTGCCAGCACTCAATTTCGACAATTTCACGCACGCGCCGCGCCAATGTCTGCGCTTCCCAGCGCCGTGCCTGAAACCCTTCGCCATCATCTTCGATTAAAGCGCTCTTGTCGTATAAAACCAGTTCAATCGGTGGACGCATATCCGGCGGTAGTTCGCGCGCCGCGTCCATCGCATCGTAGCGCACCTGATATAACTGTGCCACGCTTGCCGCTTCGCGCGTGAGAATAGCCGTGAACAGGTGATTAAATCCATCCACGAGCGTCCGATGTGTCCGAAAGCTGGTCGTCATGACGATCTCGCGCCCAACAGGGGTGGCGCTGAAAGCTGCACGCGTCGCCTCAAACACGCTGACATCCGCACCGCGAAATGCATAAATGCTCTGCTTGGGATCACCAACCAGAAACAACGATCCGCCGCGTGTTTGATCTGCCAGCGCCGTCACGATCTGCCACTGCGTCGCGTTGGTATCTTGAAATTCATCGACCAGCACATGCCGAAATTCGCGGCGATAACGCGCCTGTACATGTGGATATGTGGACAGCAGATCGCGAGCACCACTTTCCAAATCGTCAAAATCGAGCGCGCTCAGCGCGCGTTTGGCGCTTGCATATGCTGCCTTCGCGCCTGCGATCAATTGATGCCATAAGCCGACATCCACCGCCGCCCGTTGATCGATCTCACCCGGCATCACACCAATAGCATCGTAGAATGTTTTTGCGGTCTCACGGATCAGAAGTAACTGGGCTTTTGCGGTTTCAAGGGTTTCTTTACCGCCCCACAGCCCTGCTTTACCACCTGTCAGTTTAATCACATCGTTAAGCGTACCCAATACTTCGACGCACGCTGGTATATTATCCCCTGCACGCAAAATATCGAACAAGGGGAAACATGCGCGCCAGACATCCATCAGCTTGTCATCGCTGTCGTCCGGAAAACCCTGTTCTGGCTGCCAGTTTACTGCTTGCCAGAACAATGATTGTTCAAGTAACGCTGTCCAACGATCCGACGCATCACGCACCCAAATACGATTCCATAGTGCGAATGAATCCACGCTCACATCGGGCAGAATCGCACTTGCGTTCATAGTCGCTTTCAACGCATCGCGGATATTTTTGGCGTCGTCACGCTCGAACAGCGCCAGCGCCGGCGCATGTTTATCTGCCAGCGCGCGTAAATAATCTTCAAGCACGTCATCGATCAGTAAGTTAGCGCTGACTTCATCCAATACGGCAAAATCGGGATCGATGGTGGCTTCGGCGGCGTTCGCACGCAAAATGTCGGCGCATAACGCATGAATCGTGCCGATGCGCGCGCTGTCGATGACATTCAAATTAGCGCGCCACAACGCGCGCGCCGCTTGATCCAATGTCGGATCATCCGTGCGTCGTGCGATTGCATCACGCACACGCGCCCGCATCTCCGCCGCCGCTTTTTGCGTGAACGTGATCGCGACAATACTGTTCAGCGCCCAATCCGGGTTGATATCCAGCAAGTGCAGGTAGCGCTGCACTAACACCGATGTTTTGCCCGACCCCGCTCCAGCGACCACGATCAAATTCTGGTCGGTAATGTGAATCGCGTCGTATTGTGCCTGGCTTAGGTTCATGATTGTAATTTGCGACGGCTTGTCACCGCGATCCGGCAAAATTGTCCGTAATCGCACGCCGCCGCACATTGTCCTTTTTCGACTTTATTGGCATGAACCGCGAAATCGCCCGCCCGCCCCGCCTCGATATTGGCGGCAAGATGGGCTAACCCGGCGTCGATCACGTCGCTTGCTTGATCAATGTGCAGCGCACCGCTCGTTTTCTGACTGTTGACATGCAGAAACACCCCACCTGCCACCCGCGGCACATCGTCCTGTGTTCGCACCCAGTTTTCGAGCGCGCGTACATACAGCATCATTTGGAAGTTACGACCGCGCGCGATCTCGTCAATTTTGATCGGCGTCGAACCTGTTTTGTAATCGATCACAACCAGCGCATCACCATCCGCTGTGCTGATGCGGTCGATGCGGTCAATACGTCCACGCACGTTTACGACTTCATCACCGAGATCGATTTGTGTGATGCCGTCATCGCCAAATGGTGCTTCAAGACGATAGATCGCCCGCGCTTGAGCGTCGAAAATATGCTTAAATTTGAGATCGTCGTTGAAGTCCGCTGTGATCAACTGTTGCAGACGCCGCTTGATCATTGCTTGTTCTTGCGTCCACAACGCCGACCGCCGGAAACCGAAGCGTTCTGGCGCGTTTGGCAGCAACTCATTGAGCTTTTCGTCCAAGACAAACAGCGCATGATCGCGGTCGTCGGGCGTAAGCGCGTGCACCTGTTTGTAGGTGTCTTCAAGCACTTTATGGATAATCTGCCCGAACTGGGCGCGATCCATACCTTGTTCGGGGGTTTTTAGCTTCTCCAGTTTGAGCATACGCCGCGCGAAAAAACGAAATCCACACGTGCCATATTCATTGAACTGAGTCGCACTCCATATCCGATCCGAACCAAGCAGTACCTTCACACGGGCGATCAACCCTGCATCTGTCAGCACACCCGAATATTGATCGTGCCGTGTGCCGCGCGCCATGCGTCCTGCTTCAATACGCTGCCCGAAACGGATGCGAGTCCACATCTCGTGATGCGCTGTGTTCAGCCACGCCGCCAGCCCTCGCGCATCCTCGTCGTTAGCCTTCATAGCTGCCGCCGCCACTTCATGGATCGTAGCAGCATCAGCGACGCCCACGATCTCGCCCAGTCGTTGGCGCTTTACCGCAGCGCCCGGCAGCACCGCCCGCACTCCGTTCCATAACGGACTTGGCAACACTTGATTGCCATTATCAACCGTGAAGCGCGACAGCGTGAGTGTCTCGCTCGCAAGATTAATGAGTTCGTAAAACAGGCTGTCCTCGTCGGCACGCTGATCAGTCGTGCGCAAGTTTATGCCGAAGCGCTGCATATCGCGCCGTTCACTATCCAACAACAGCGGGTCTTCTGCTACCGACGCAGGAAACACCCCCTCGCTTAAACCGACGATGAACACATGAGGATGCGGCAGACCGCGCGCGTCCGTAACCAACGTCACCAGTACGCGTCCATCACGTCCCGGCGCGCCGATATCACCATACTGCATACTCCGTGCCGCCAACGTCGTTTTAAGCGCACCCCAAAAATCCGCCCATGTTATCCTATCATCGGCGTCTGTGCGCAGCGCACGGATGAGTGTTTCGGCGTTGATCATGCCTTTCAGCGTATTTTTGAATGCTTTGAACGCCGCCAGATCGCGCGCAACCAGCCGCGTCGATGACTCGACGCGCACACGTTCGATCATCGCCAGCGCGTAATCATGAATCGCTTCGACTCCGTTTGTGGATACGGGTTCATCGGGCGCACTCCCATCTTGATCAGGGTCGGCAATGTCGTCGTCACCGATCAAGCGTTCAAGCCATCGCACATACTCGCTGACCGCGGCGCGGGCGGGCGGGGTGACAGCGTCAAAGAACATATCGAGCGCAGCACGCAGTAAATCCGCCGTCACCGGGTCGATCAATACATCACGTTCATCGTCGATTTCGTCTTCATCAATCAGGCTGGTGTGAGACTGTATCGCGCCCAAGACATCCGCGCGTCCGCCTGTGACAAATGCGGCGCGCGTGACGACATCGAGCGCATCGATCATCGGTGGCGATAAATAGGGCGGCATGAAATACGGCGAGCGCAGCACATCGAGCAATTCGCGCCGTTTGAAATCGTTCATATGCAGATCGAGCAGGTCGAGCAGCGCCGCCATTGCCGGATTTTCGATCAAGGGTTCGCCATGATGCAGCAGCAGTGGCACGCCATACGCCGCGCCCTGTGCCGCGAACGCGCGCCCATAACGATTCCAATCGCGTACCGCGATTAAGATATCGTCGGGTCGCACGCCATCGAGCAACCGCCGTTTAACATCTCTCAGTACCGCACTGGTTTCGGCACGCGGATCAGGTGCCTCGATCAGCTTAACCGCATCGGTAGGCGTATCGAACGGCTTGACTGTCGCCGCAAAAAATTGATCCGCCAACTGGCGTATCGGTCGATCTTGCAAGGCAGCAGCCCCCGATTCGTACAGCTCCCAGCGCAATTGCATGTCGTAATCAACATTTTCTTCGGTATGACAGTCCATCAGCCCATCTAACGCCCGCTTGAAACGCCGCCCGACACCACT
Organism: Aggregatilineales bacterium; assembly: GCA_038207205.1. Lineage (GTDB taxonomy): Bacteria > Chloroflexota > Anaerolineae > Aggregatilineales > Phototrophicaceae > Flexifilum. The sequence goes on along the minus strand of JBBRAA010000018.1, from coordinate 16,903 downwards.
TTCGCGTCCCGGCACCGTCGTAAGGGTGGTTATACTCGCCTGCACGCGTGCGCCGAGCATCGTCAGCAAACGTGCCTGTAAAGGGTTGAACTGATCGTAGCCATCGCACACCAACAAATCGACCGCGCTGGCTACGTTCGGGTTACGCGCCATTACACTTAACGCGACCCACCCTTCACCCTCGCGGTCTACCAGATCGTTTGTGACCAACGCCGCTTGATAGTCAGCATAGATACGCGCCAACTCGTGTAATTTAGCGTCGTTCGTACGCGCAGCGGCAGCGCTGAACGTTTCATGATCGATGAGCGATTGTTTAAGTTCGTAGATGAAATCGGCAGCGATGCGGACAAAACCGGGTGTGCGCGCGATGCCTGAGAACAAGGTCAAATCACCGCGTTCGCACAATTCATCCAGGATCAAACGCATAACGCCATAACGGGCGGGGTCGCTTAAACGGCGCTGTGGTTCGCCTGCCGCCGACAAAATCCGCCGATACAGCGTGTAAAAGTTGAAATATTCAATATTGAACGAGACGCGGTTGCCAGTTTCACGCGCCATCAACCGGCGGCGAAAATCGGTAATTTGCCGTTCGGTGGCGAGCAGTACCCACACGCTGGCAAGCGGCTTTTCCGATTTCAAATCGAGAATACGTTGTTGAACCGCATCGGTCTTGCCCGTACCGACGGGCGCGAGATAAACCTCCATCGCGCCGCTTACGTTTGAAACAGGGTTTCAATGACACGCTGCGCAGTCGCAGGGTCAATGCGGTCTTTCGCCAGATAATTCGGCTGTAAATTGACCACCAGCATCGACAGCGGCGTAATGGGAACGACCGGTTCGCGCGCCTTCAACTGCGTGACGGGCGCTTCTTGGGTGAATACCACCACACCAAATAACGGCACTTCAACGCCGCGACTGATCAAATACTGATTGATTTTCTCGATATCTGCCACACAATCTTTGGTGGGTTGCATAGGTGCGGGTTTCCATTCGCCTGACCGCACATCCTGCACCAGCCAGTTCGGTCCTTCATTGGCGAATATCCCCGCTTCATTCAGGATACGAAACACCAGCACGCCCGGAGGTCCGACCAAAACCGCATCTACATAGCCCGTCTCACGCTTGCTGATGTTGCGGATCAGTGTAAACCGATCGTCGAGCTGGCGTGCCAGAAAACTGCCTGTGATTTGCGCCAGATCATTGTCGGTTTTCCATGTATACGCGCGGATCACCATGACCACGACGGAGACCAGCAGCAAAATCCCGACAATCAAGAGCATCGTTCGGGCAGCGTTGTACAGTCCATACCCCGCGTTGGTCGGCACGACGAATTCGATCACTTGCAACAGTACGCCCAACACGGTCAGAAATACGCCGACCGCGCCAAGTACAAGTGCAAGCGTTAATAGCTGTTGACTGCGGCGCGTGAGCGCGCGCGTTGGGGCGACATTGTGCATGGCTTACTTTTCCTGCTGCGGTGGTGGAAAATGAAGTGACTCAGCGGCTTTCAACCGACGTTCCGAAATCACATCTTCAAGAATTTTCTTCAATTCATGAAAACGCGGCAACGGCTTATACAGCAGTCGGTCGGCACCTGCTTGTTCGATGACCTGTTTTTCTTCATCGACAGATAGTTTATACGCCGTAATCAGGACGATCGCAATCTGGTGTAATGTGCTGCTTTTTCGCAGCCGCGCGCCAACGGCAGGACCGCTGATGCTGCCTGGCAGTCGAATATCCAACAATGCGAGTTCAGGCATCTCGCCCAACACCGCCGTTGCTTTGTCCGTGTCGTCAATCCATGCGACTGCTTCTTCACCGTCGACAAACGCTGCGCCTTCGATGCCCCACATTTCAAACATTGCCAGCAGTACTTCGTAAATATCTGGCTCGTCTTCGACCACCATCCAGGTAGACAAACTGTTTACTCCCCGTCCCCTTTGGCGATTTTTACGGTTTGATGTTCATATAAACCGAACCATAACGACTTTATGATAGAATTCCAACCGCGTTTAAGCAAACATTCGCCAAATTTGAACCCAGACTGCACTATACTTATGATTGTACCGCGTTTAAGGATGGTTATGCTGCTTTAACGCGCGTTAAGATGGAGAGGACTGCTGATGTGGATGTTAGCCGAAGACGAATCTGATATTCGCAATCTGCTCACGATGATGATTCAGGTATGGGGGTACAACCCTATCTCCTATGAAAACGGACAAAAAGTGTGGGATTGGCTCGATGAAGTGGAAGCCCAACCCACGCATTCGATCCCTGAACTCGTCTTGATGGATATACGAATGCCTGGAAAACGCGGCAATGAACTCGCTAACCGAATGCGAACGATTCCAGCGCTGCAAGACGTGCCGATTGTGCTGATGACCGCCTATTCGCTGAGCGAAACCGAACGCGAACAAATGCGTATCCAGGATGGGGTCGATCAGATTATCAGCAAGCCGCTGCCCGATTTTGAAGAACTGCGTAATCTGCTCACCAATATTCAACGCAAAAAAGACGGGCGGCAGTCATGAATCAGCCTGATCCGAATGAACTTTCGAGTGTTATTGAGCGCGTCGATACGCTCGGCACTGCTTCCGAAAAGCTGTTCAGCCGCCTGTACAAAGGTTTGGGACGCCGCAAGCAAATCGATGAATCACTGCTTCAACGCGATGATTTCATCCGTAAGCAGCAAAAAGCGATCGCCAGACGTGAAGCCGATCTCGAACAAGTCAGCGCGGTGCTCGCGAATATCAACGAGGGCGTCATTGTGCAAGACAATGATGGGCGCGTGATCATGGTCAACAAAGCCGCCCGCGAGCTGCTTGGCACGATCAAATCCTTTTGGGAAAGCGAACTCGGGGCGATGTTTCGGACGTACCGCGAAACTACGGCGCTCCAAACGGAGATCACGCCGCTTGGTGAACCACAGCGGGTACAGGTCAACGACAAAATTGTCGGCGCACAATTAGGCGCGCTCGCAGATGATCGCGGTACACGGATCGGCACGATCGTGATTTTACGCGATGTCACCGATACGGTGTTGTCCGAACGACTCAAGGATCAATTTATCACCGCTATCAGCCACGAACTCCGTACGCCTATGTCGGTGATTAAAGGCATGAGCGAGGTGCTGCTGGAGCAAAGCCAAAGCGGTCAATTGAATACACGCTTGCTCGAAACCCTCTCACGCAATGTCGATATTCTGGATCGTATGATCACCGAATTGCTCGATATTTCTGAATTGGCAAGCGGCGGGTTCAGTGTTCGTCGCGGTTCAATTCAACTCGAAGAATTGTTGTGGACGGTCATTAAAGGTTTACAACCAGAGATCAAGCGCGCTGACCTGGATGTATCGTTCATGGTATGTGATGCCAACACGTTACAGGTGTCGGGCGATGACCCACGTTTGCGTTGGGCGTTCGGGCATATTTTGCAGAACGCCGTCCGCTACACCGAGCGAGGCGGACACATCATCATGACAGCACGTTTGGTTAATGCAGAACAAATCGCCGTACAGATCGTCGATACGGGCGTCGGCATCAACGAGCGCGATATGCCGCACATCTTCGACCGCTTTTATCGCGGTCAGCCGCGTACACAGACGGGCAAACTCATCGACCCGCGCGGCTTGGGACAAGGCTTATTTATCGCGCGCAAAATAACCGAAGCACACGGCGGCTATTTGTCGGTGCGAAGCCAGGTCAATCAAGGCACGATTTTCAGCGCTTACTTGCCGCGCGCGCAAAACGAGGTTAATGAAAACGATTAAACATCATATCGATGCTGCGCCGTGCATTTGAGATAGCGAACAGCTATCGCTTAACGGTCGCTTATGACGCGCAATATCTCGCTGTCGCAGAGCATCCTGGCTGCGATTTCTGGACTGGCGACGAACGCTTATTCAATACTACATCGTCATCCCTATCGTGATCGTGCGTCAAGTGGATCGGTCAGTTCGTCTAACTCGGTTTGCGCGCCATCCCTACAAAAAGTTACAATCCCAATCTATTGAAAGAAACTTGTGAAAAGTTACTGGAGCAGCCATGAGCCATTCTGGCGCTTTTACGTTTATGCTGCACAGCCATTTACCCTATGCCCGCCTTGCCGGACGTTGGCCTCATGGCGAAGAATGGATTCACGAAGCACTGCTCGAAACCTATTTACCGCTGCTGGACGTTTTATGCAACCTGCGCGATGAAAATGTACAGTATCGGCTGACAATTGGTTTCACGCCTGTGCTTGCCGAACAGCTTGCCGACTCGCTTGTCCTCGATCACTTCGATCAATATTTGAACGACCGCATTGAATCCGCACAGCACGACATCGCTTATTTCTCAGCACCAGAAACCAAGCACGACGATTTACGATTTCTTGCTGACTGGACGAAAAACAATTATTTGCATGTGCAGTGGTTGTTTCGCGAACGCTTCGCGCGCGATGTGATCGGCGCGTTCAAGCGGTTGCAGGATGAGGGCTGGATCGAGATTACTGCCAGTGCAGCCACACATGCCTATTTGCCACTGCTCCGCCGCGATAGCAGCGTACATGCACAAATCGAGATGGGCATTCGCACCTATCAACGCTTATTTGGGCGCAGACCGACCGCATTTTGGCTGCCCGAATGTGCGTATCGCCCCGCCTATATCGATGATACCGGGCGTAAGCGTCCGGGATTGGAACATTTTCTCGCTGTACACGGAATCAAGGTCTTTTTCACCGAGACCCATACGATTACTGGCGGCACGCCCGTCGGCGTCGCTACAGGCGATATCGTAGGTCCTTATGGCGATATCAAGCGGCGCTATGTGATCCCGGCAGGGCATGAAACGCCCAAACGGGAAACGACAACCTTCGCGCCCTATTACGTCGCGGATACCACGCATTATCCGTACCGAGAAAATTCGGGCGTCGCAGCCTTAGGGCGAAATGTCCGTGTCGGTCAACAAGTCTGGAGCGCTGAAACCGGGTATCCTGGCGATTTTGATTACCGCGAGTTTTATCGCAAGTCTGGCACAAGCGGTATCCCATATTGGCGCATCACCAACAACAAAACGCCGCTCGAACAAAAAGAGTTGTATCAGCCCGAATGGGCGTCATGCAAGGTTGATCAGCACGCCGAACATTTCGCCCATCTGGTCGGTGATCAACTGCGAGCGTTCAAAAAACAACACGGCGATGAATACGGCATTGTCAGCGCCAATTACGATACCGAGTTATTTGGTCATTGGTGGTTTGAAGGCGTCCAGTGGCTCGGCAAAGTCATCCGTCATCTGGCGCAGCACCCCGATATCGATATGACGACCGCATCGGCGTATATCACCGCACATGCGCCGACCGAAATCCTCAACTTGCCCGAAAGTTCATGGGGGACAGGCGGCACGCATTTCGTGTGGGATAACACCGAAAATCATTGGATGTGGCAGCCGATTTACGAGAGTGAAACCCGCATGGAAACGCTTGCCGATGCTTATCTCGAACCATCTGCCGATGATGAAATTGTGCTGGCACAAGCCGCGCGCGAACTTATGCTTATGCAAAGTTCCGATTGGCAGTTCTTGGTCACAACCGGACAAGCGCGCGAATACGCGATTCAGCGCTTCAGCCAGCATCACGCACGCTTCGACAAACTCGCTGCCAGCTTAGAAGCGCGCACCCCGAATGTGGGCTTGGCACAAGAACTTTACGAACTCGATAAGTTGTTTTCGGATATTGATTTTCGCTGGTATCGCGCTTATGAAGTGGCAGGTTGAACATGGATTATCGCTATTTGGGCAAAACAGGCTTGAAAGTCAGCGAATTATGCTTGGGCGCAATGACGTTCGGGCGTGAAGCGACTGAGTCTGAAAGCATCGACATGATGAATACGTTCGTCGAGGCGGGCGGCAATTTCATCGATACCGCCGATGTTTACACACGCGGCGTCTCAGAAGAGATCGTCGGGCGCTGGATAAAGACCAAGCTGCGCGACCAGGTCGTCGTCGCTACCAAAGTGCGCTTTACAATGGGCGATGGCGTTAATGATGTTGGCGTCAGCCGTAAGCATATTTTATCGGGCGTCGAAGCCAGCTTGCGCCGTTTAGGCACGGACTATCTCGATTTGTATCAGGTTCACTGCTGGGATAATGGCACGCCGCTCGAAGAAACGTTGAGTACGCTCGACGGCTTGGTCAAAAGCGGCAAAGTTCGCTATGTCGGCGTCAGCAATTACACGGGTTGGCAGCTCCAGAAAGCGATTGACCTGAGCAAAGCGCACCGCTGGGAGGGGTTTATCTCGTTGCAGCCGCTTTATAACCTGCTGGATCGTGCATTGGAACTTGAACTCGTGCCGGTTTGTTTGAACGAAGGCTTGGGCATTATCCCATGGAGTCCATTGCGCGGCGGCTGGTTGAGCGGCAAATATAAGCGCGGTATGACTGCCCCGCCCGAAAATACCCGCGTCGATGACGCTTCCAAACGCGGCTGGAGCGAATCGTGGGATGCCTACAACAATGAGCGCACATGGTCGATATTGGATGTGCTCTTTCGCATCAGCGAGGAGACGGGTAAATCACCCGCGCAAGTCGCGCTGCGGTGGTTGGTGCAAATGCCTGGAGTCACCGCACCAATCATCGGTGCGCGCACCCGTCGTCACCTGGATGACAACATCGGCGCGGTCGGGTGGTCGCTTACTGATGAACAAATGCGTCATCTGACCGAAATCAGCAAGCCCGCCCTCATTTATCCATATGATTTTATACAACGTAACATGGGCAGTCGTTAAGGCGATTATCTTTAAGGGGCGCGACGAAGCCGCGTCCCCTTTTACTGCGACCTGCTCTTGAAAGGCAAATCGATGAATATCTTGTTCACCAGCGCGGAAGTCGATCCGTTCGCCAAGGTTGGTGGTCTGGCGGATGTCGTCGGGTCGCTGCCCAAAGCACTGCGCGCGAGCGGTATCGATGCCCGCGTGCTGATGCCCGATTACGGCTTTCTCGATAAGAATCGATGGGGCGCACGGTATCTGCTCTCATTTGAACTGGCGCGCCGCACAGGAATCACCACCTGCGAAGTCTATAGCGCCGATTACGAAGGCGTCCCGGTCTATTTCTTACGCGCACTTCCCTATTTCGGCGCAGAAGCGGAAGTTTATCTGGGGTGGGAAGCCGATATTCAGCGTTTCGTTTTCTTTTCGCAGGCGTGTCTCGCTGCCTGTGACGCGCTCCGCACTCAGCAAGATTGGATGCCGGACATCGTTCATGCTCATGATTGGCACACCGCGCTTGTGCCGTTCTTGATCAGCCACGCCCGCCGCGATAACCCAGCATGGGAAACCGTAGGTACGCTGTACACCATCCACAATATGGCGTATCAAGGTGATTATGTCGGCGGCTGGATGTTTGAACTCGGTATTCCCGGACGCGAAGAACACGCTGATCTCGTCCGTTTCGGCAAAACCGATAATCTGATGGCAATCGCACTCGCCTACAGCGATGTTTTGACCACCGTCAGCCCACGCTACGCCGTCGAAATTCAGTATCCGTATCAAGGGTATGGTCTCGACCAACTGCTGCGTACACGCACACTCGATTTATACGGCATCCTCAACGGCATCGATACCGATCACTGGAATCCGGCGACCGACACCAAAATCACGGCGCACTTTGACGCTGATACCGTCGCGACGATCCGCGGCGCCAATAAACGTCAGCTACAAGCAGATGTCGGCTTAGAAATCCGCGATGATGTGCCGTTGATTGGCTTGGTCAGCCGCCTGGTCTGGCAAAAAGGGGTCGATCTGGCAATTCCGGCGCTGCGCGAGATTTTGACCGAGCAGGATGTTCAGTTCGTCGCACTCGGCGCGGGCGACCCAGAAATCAGCGCGGCATTGGCGCAGTTGGGCGAAGAATTTCCTGGCAAAGCGCATATATTCATCGGATTCAATGCCACGGTCGCCCAACGTATTTATGCGGGGTGCGACTTGTTCCTGATGCCAAGCCGTTATGAACCGTGCGGCGTCGGTCAAATGTTGGCGATGCGTTATGGTGCGCTGCCACTTGTCCGCGAAACCGGTGGGCTGGCGGATACGGTTGTCAATTATGACAACGATAGCGCAGACGAAGGTACAGGTTTTGTCTTTTTGGAAGAATCGTCAAGCGCGCTCACAAACACGCTCCGTTGGGCAATCCTCACATACCGCGATAATCTCAGCGCATGGCAGCGTATGCAAACGCGCGCCATGCGAATCGATTTTAGCTGGCATAAAAGCGCCGCTGATTATAGTGCGCTTTATGAACAGGTTATGCTAAGGAGACAAAAAGGGTTATGAAGACTAAAGCGGTCATTCTTGCTGGTGGCGAAGGCACGCGCTTAGCCACGCTCACGACCAAACGCGCTAAACCTGCCGTCCCGTTCGGCGGAAAATACCGCATCATCGATTTTACGTTGAGCAACTGCGTCAACAGTGGCATCTTCGATGTTTTAATTCTCACCCAATATCGTCCGCACAGCCTCAATGATCATATCGAGCGCGGGCGTCCGTGGGATTTAGACCGTTCGTTCACAGGCGGCGTGCAGGTTTTGCAGCCGTATAAAGGACGTTACGATACCGACTGGTATACTGGCACTGCCGACGCTGTACAGCAAAACATCAACTTTGTCCGGCGCGGACGTCCTGACTATGTGCTAATTTTGTCCGGCGATCATATCTATCAGATGGATTACGACACACTCATCCAATCCCATCGCGATAAACGCGCCGACGCGACGATCTGCACGATCAAGGTCCCACTTGACGAAGCCAGCCGCTACGGAATTCTCGATGTAGATAGCGACTCACGAATCATCGATTTTGTCGAAAAACCCGCGGAACCACCGAGCAATCTCGCCAGCATGGGCGTGTACGTATTTAACTACGACGTGCTGGAGCGCCTGCTCAAAGAAGACCACGACATGTTGAACTCCAATCACGACTTTGGCAAAGACATCATCCCGCGCATGGTGCGCGAAAAGATGGATATTTTCGCCTACATCTACGGCGGCTATTGGCTGGATGTCGGCACAATCGAATCGTATTGGGAAGCACACATGGATTTGCTCGCGTCGCCTCCGTCGCTCAACCTTAATGACCGTACGTGGATCGTGCATACCAAGAGTGAAGAACGAGCACCCGCGCAAATTGCGGCGGGCGCGAATATTCGCAATAGCATGATCTGCAATGGCGCAATCATCAGCGAAGGCGCGGTCGTCGAGCGCTCGATTTTATCGCCGGGCGTATTCGTCGGTCCCAATGCCGTCATCCGCGAGTCAATTATTTTGACCGATTCATACATTGAAGCAAATGCCGTCGTTGAACGCTGCATCCTCGACAAAATCGTCATTATTGGGGCGAATGCGCGTGTCGGCGCCATCAACGAGATGGGTGATATCGGCGTGACCAGCATCGGCAAAAACGCGCACATTCCAGCGGGATTTACTATCGGACCCAAATGCATTCTTGGGACTGATTTACGCCTGGAAGACTTTGAGCAGTACAAAGATAAAGTCGTGCCGGGCGGCACAAAAGTTGGTTATTCGGGCAAACGCTAGTTAAAGATTGGTCGTAGGGACAGACCTGAAAACCTGCCCCTACAAACAAGCTCGTTCACGCTTCAATGGCATCCAATGTCACGACAATCGAATTGTCGCCACTGAACGGATTCGGCGCGTAACGATCCGCTTCCCAGTCATTATGCCATTCTGACCCATTAACGAGGTAACGGAACTGGAACTCTTTGCCCTTTTCGAGATCGAGCGTCACAGTAAAGCCGCCGTCTTTCTGACGCTTCATCGGAGTCGCCTGCTCGTCCCAACTATTGAAGTCTCCCACCAGATGCACAGAATCACCCTGTACACTTGGGGGGAGCGAGAATGTCACCTTGCAAACTGGCTTTGTTTTGAGAAACTGCTTCTTCAGCATTGTCATAATCCATCCTGAAGTGATGCGGCACATAAGGTAAATCATTGAACATTCCATTCGAATGTTCAATGCTGTTTTCTTTGTATCACAGACCTATTTCTTTGAGAATGCCAAAGTTGTGAATGATTGCACAAACTCGGTGGTGCGCAGCCCTACTATTTTTAACAAAGGCATGTCATGCTTTTGCACAAATAGCGCACCCTTGCACAGATGTGTACAAACAGCCACCCTTGCTCATCTGAATCGAAAACGCTATCTTGATAATTGACTTGTCATTCAGGAGTACTCGTCGTCATGGTCAAACCTGTCGCCGTTGTCAGCGTCATCCCCAATTTACCCGACTCACTAGCCCGGCTAAAAGAACTCGCCTTCAATTTAAGATGGTCTTGGAATCACGAATCGATTTCCCTATTTCGCCGTCTCGACCGCGATTTGTGGGAAAGCACCGACCATAACCCAATTGCCGTCATGGGGTCGATCAGTCAGGAACGACTGGTCAGCGTATCCGAAGACCCTGCTTTTATGGCGCACTTCAAGCGTGTCCTAGAAGATTTTGACGCGTATATGGCAGATACACAAACCTGGTACAACGAGCAATTCCCGACGTTGAATAAAGCCGTTTACGCCTATTTTTCAATGGAATTTGGCATCACTGAATGTGTGCAAAATTATTCCGGCGGCTTGGGCATCCTAAGCGGCGATCATCTTAAAAGCGCCAGCGATCTCGGATTACCGCTCATCGGTATCGGCTTGCTGTATCAAGAAGGCTATTTCCGCCAGTATCTTAATGCCGATGGGTATCAGCAGGAAAGTTATCCCATCAACGATTGGGCGAACTTACCCGTCACCCTGATGCGCACCCAGGATGGTGCGCCACTCAAGATCACCGTCCCGCTGCCCGGTCGTGACTTACACGCACAAATCTGGCGCTTGCAGGTTGGGCGTATCCCGCTCTATCTGCTCGATTCAAACATCCCCGATAATCCTTTAGAAGAAGACCGTAATTTAACCGATCGTCTGTATGGTGGCGACCGTCGCATTCGCATCCGTCAAGAAATTCTGATGGGCATCGGCGGCGTGCGCGCGCTTGATGCGCTTGGTTTACACGCCGATGTCTGCCATATGAACGAAGGTCACTCGGCGTTTATGGCGCTGGAACGCTGCCGCCTGTTAATGAGCAAGCATAAAGTCGATTTCTATCAGGCACGCGATATTCTTGCGTCGTCGAATATTTTCACGACCCACACGCCAGTTCCCGCCGGGCTAGAACGCTTCGGCTATGATTTGATCGACGAGCATTTCACCAATTATTGGTCGCTGCTCGGCTTGAACCGCGATCAATTTCTGACACTGGGTCGTGAAAACATGGGGACATACGATCTGTTCTCGATGGCGGTCTTAGCGCTTAACCTGTCTTCACAAGCCAACGGCGTCGCCAAACTTCATGGCGTTGTCTCACGCGAACTATGGCAGTGGATGTACCCGAATATTCCGCAGCACGAAATCCCGATTGGTTCGGTCACGAATGGCATTCATACCCAGACATGGGTCAGCACCGAAATGGCGACGCTGTTCGACCGTTATCTCAATCCACTTTGGCGCACGCAGGATTATCGACCCGAAATTTGGCAGGAAGTGGATAACATCCCCGATACCGAATTGTGGCGTACACACGAACGCCGGCGTGAACGGTTGATTGCCTTCACCCGTAAGCAGATCGTCACCCATTTGCATAATCGCGGTGCGTCATCCAGCGAAGTTCATAACGCCGAAGAAATGCTCAACCCCGACGCGCTCACGCTCGGTTTTGCGCGCCGCTTTGCCACGTACAAGCGCGCGACGATGTTATTCCGCGACCCCGAGCGCCTCGCTAAACTGCTCAACGACCCCGACCGCCCGGTACAGATCATTTTCGCGGGCAAGGCGCATCCGCACGATACCGAAGGCAAAGAATTTATCCGCCAAATTATCAAAATGTCGCGTCAGCCCGAATTTCGTCATGCACTCGTCTTCATCGAAGACTATGACATGAACGTCGCACGCTACATGGTGCAAGGCGTCGATGTGTGGCTCAACAATCCACGTCGCCCCAAAGAAGCCAGCGGTACAAGCGGCATGAAAGTGATTTATAACGGCGGCTTGAACTGTTCGATCCTTGATGGCTGGTGGGATGAAGGCTATGACGCTTCGGTCGGTTGGGCGATTGGCAATGGCGAAGAATTCACCGATGCCGAAGCCGATTTGCAAGATCACGTCGAAAGTTCGGCGCTGTATAATCTGCTCGAAAACGAGCTTGTGCCATTGTATTACGATCGTGGTCGTGACAATGTGCCGCGCGAATGGGTTCAAAAAGTCAAGAACTCACTCAAAAAACTCGCGCCGTATTTCAACACCCATCGTATGGTACAAGAATACACCAGCAACATGTATGTGCCCGCGTATCAGCGCTATGTTCACATGACCACATCCGAAATGAAGGCGGGTTTGAATTTCTCGCAGTGGCGGCGTCATCTTGGCGAGGTATGGGATCAGGTCAGGATCGTCAACGTCGATGTGTCAAAACAGTCAATCCACGTCGGCACACAATTAGAAGTCAAGGCGTCGGTCAACCTCGGCGCGCTCACGCCTCATGATGTGCGCGTCCAGTTGTACTATGCACCGCTGACTCCACATGGTGATCTGGGGGCAAGCGGCGAAGCGATCGACATGCAGCCCGTCAACGGCAGCAGCAGCGAGTCGGTCACATTTGCGGCGAACGTAACCTATGACTCGAGCGGCGAACGCGGTTTATCCGTCCGCATTGTCCCGCACCACGAAGGCTTGGTCAACGATTTCCAATTGGGCATTGTACGCTGGGCGGAGTAACAAAACGGTTTTAACGTCTGGAAGGGCGACTCGATGAGTCGCCCTTTTCCATAATGACGACGACTGTGACTACGGTGTGAACTGATACAACAGATTTTTCGCCCGTGCATCTTCTTCTGCCAGCACCAGCATTTCACCATTTGCACGCTGGTACGCCCGAATCGCCTGGCGAATATCGAACCACCCGCTCATATTATCCACCACATCTGTACGGGCAAGCGCCTGAATCAGACTGCCATCGCGCATCGCTATCACATCGATATGAGCAGGTTCAGCGAAGGTATATCCCAGAAATAAAAAAGGCGGATCATGTTCGATCCGCCTTTTCAGGTTACTTTTGTAGTCTGTTCCGCGCTTTAGCCGCGCAACAACATGGGAATGTCTTTCAGCTTCGGCACATTACCCGCCAGCAGCACGCCTGCACGGAACACGCGCGATGCCACCCAGATCGCCACCATCACGGTGAGCGCCAGCAGCGCAATGCTGGCAATGAGCTCTGTTGCGGGCACATCGCTTACGACTAAACGTGATGTCATGGTGAGGGGTGCAGTGAACGGAAAAATACTCATTAACACGACGAACGGTGCGTCCGGTGAGGTGGCGATAATCGGCAGGAAATATAAGGGTATCGTCACAGGCAGGATGAAGATGACCAAATACTGAGGACCTTCGCGCATCGAGTTCGAAATCGCGCTGACAGCGCTGTACAACCCCGCGAACAGCAGATAGGACAGCACGAAATAGATCAGCAGAATCGGCAGCAAATTCAATGGGATTTGTATCTGTGCCAGCGTCGTGATTAAGCTCACCCCTTGACTTAACTGCTGCCCGCCTGCCAGCGTCGTAAGCACTATCATAGCGCCCACCCAAACAGCGACTTGAATCAAGCCAAGCAGACCAAGCGCGAGGATTTTCCCCGTCAACAGATCGAGCGGGCGCACCGCCGATACCAAGACTTCGATCAGACGCGTCTCTTTTTCTTCGATCAACGTCTGCATCAGGTAGCCATTGGTCATAAACAATGTCGTGAACAGCGTAATCGCAAAGGCATACACGATCAAGAACGATACATCCTCGTTTACAGCCCCATCTTCGATGGTCGTCAGGGATAAATTCGTCTCTTGATAACTTGATGGATTGAGCAACCGCGCCGTAATTTCAGGGTCGATACCCTGCGCGAAATAGCCGCGCACCAACTGACCTAGATTGTCATTGATTAAGCGGTTGAACTGAAATTCTGGCAGCACCGTCGTGACCGCACCTGTATCCGCAAAATCTGGCTCGATGATGTAATACAGTTCGTCGGTTCCCGCTTCAAGCGCCGCGCGTGCCTCAGCGTCATCTGGATAACGTGTCCAGTTCTCTGGCAGTTCGGCTTGATTAAAGATGCCCAGCGTATCGACAAAACCCGCATTCGGCACATCGGTGAAATCGAACTGTTCAGTCAGTTCTTCGATGGTCTCCGGGTTCGACGCATCGATGCCATTCGCGCCGCTTATGCGCGTGATCAAGGTGAACGCCACGAACAACAGCACCGGAACGCCGAATGTCGTGAACAAAAAGCCGGGACGCCGTAGATTACGCGTCAATTCGTAGGTAAAAACCCGCCAAACTTGTCCGCTCATGCGCTTATCTCCCTGCACTTTCGTTCGGCGTGGTCGCCATGACGGGCGATCGTCGAAGCGCCCCGATAATTTGCCCAAAACTTGGACGTTTACCGTACAGCAGCAGCGCCCACCGGAAAATCCGCGCTGATGCCCACACGACGATCAGCGTCGTCACCAATAGAATGATGATACTCAAAATCAGTTGTTCAGTCGGAATCGCGCCGAACCCCATGCGCATCATGATCGTGACAGGTGACGTGAACGGGAACAAACTCAGGAAGGTGACCAATGGACCATCGGGGTCGGTCAAAAATTGCGTGATGAAGAAAAACGGCACGCTGAACCCCAACGAGAAAATCCCTGCTAACTGCCGACTTTCCTGTTCGCTGCTCGATACCGCGCCCACGCCAGCAAAAATACTTGCCAGCAAAAAATAACCGAGCAGAAAATACAGCAGCCCGATCACGATCAAATCGAGCGGAATCGTTACCCCTTGCAGTGCTGGTATGCCTTGACCGAGCGACAGCACAATCGCCCCCGCCCCAATCCACGCCAATAACTGCACCAAGCCCAGCGCACCTAAGCCAATAATCTTGCCGAACAGCAGTTGAAACGGCGTCACCGTTGTCACCAGAATTTCCATGACGCGGCTCGATTTTTCTTCGACAATACCGCTCATCAAATAGCTGCTCGTGGTCTGTGAGCCGAGCAAAAACACAAACACGAAAATGAACGGTGTGAAAAGCAACCCCAACAAGGCATCGCTTTGCAGCCGCCGTCCGTTATCCAGCGTTAAGACGGTGTTGTTAATCGGTTCGATCAAGCGTTCAATTTGTTCCGGTTGTAAATCGCGCCCCAGATTGGAGATCAAAAAGGCATCAAACTGATCGCGGAGTGCTTCTGGCAGGCTGGTGCGGCTGACCGTATCGATATTTCCGACTGCAAGATAATTCTCTGGCACAACGAAGTACGCGCCGATTTCGCTTTCATCTAACGCTGCTCGCGCTGTTTCCGCGCTTTCATAAGCGACAAAATCTTCTGGTACATCTACCGCATCGCTGAATATCCCTGATTGGTCGACATAGCCGACCGCGCCGATACGTTCGGTGTCATCTTCGCTTTGCGCAATCACGAAAAATACCAGAAACAACAATGCGATCACGACCAACGGCACGCCGAACGCCGCGAACAAAAACGACCCTTTTGTGATATTCGAGACGAATTCACGACGCGCGATTAACCATGCTTTGCTCATGTTCACGCTCCCAATCGCCCTTGTTCAACTACCTGGATGAAAATATCGTTCAAACGCGGTACGGCGAGTTCAAATCGACGCACATGAAAATCATCACGCTTGGCGATCATCTCCAGAATGTCATCTGCCTGTGTGTTCGCCTTCAAAAATAACAGCGTGCCCCGCCCATCCGTTTCGGTTTCCACGCGCTCGATGCCAGGCAGTGCCGCCCAGTTGCCTTCACCTTCGACGATCACAGCGGGCAGCGCGTAGCGGTTGCGGACTTCATCGACCTGACCGTACAACGCTTGCTGACCACGATTGATCATGACCAGGCGATCTGCCAGATATTCGACTTGATACATCTGATGGGTACTCATGACCACAGCACCCCCTTTCGCGCGAAATTCCTTAATCAAGCCTTCGACGATCAGTGTATTCACCGGGTCAAGTCCGCTAAACGGCTCATCAATGATGATTAATTCAGGGTCATGCAGAACCGTCACCGCGAATTGAACTTTTTGCTGCATCCCTTTGCTTAAATCACTGACTTTTTTCTTGGCGAACTCGCCAAGTTCGAGTTTGTCCAGGTATGCCAGGCTGCGTTTACGGGCTTCATTCGATGACAAGCCTTTGAGCGTCCCTAAATACGTCATCACATCCACAACGGGTACGCTGCGATACAGCCCGCGTTCTTCTGGTAAATAGCCGATGCGATTCTTGATCGATTCATCGATTTTACCGCCCAGAACACGAATGATGCCGCTATCCGGTTTTAAAATATCCAGGATCATACGGATAGTCGTGCTTTTGCCTGCGCCGTTGGGTCCCAACATAGCGAAAATCTCGCCGGAATAAACCTCGAAGGTCAAATCTCGCACCGCTTGAAAACTGCCATAGGATTTGGAAATATGATCGACCTGTATCGCTGTCGCCATTATCGCTGAAGCCTTTCTTGTTCCACTCAAAACCCGACAAAAGTTAAGAAAACTATTGTTGCCCGACTTTGGGAGTGGTGCTACACTGCTAATTAGGCGTCAACGACCCCATAGCTAAAGCTAGGGGCTTGCAGTTATGGCGGGCGCGAAGCCCAAGACACACACCGCGTATGGCGGATTGACTGCCGCCCGACTCGCTATTACACGAGCCGCGTTGTGGAACTCCCGTTCCGTTGTCGGTCTGGTGTTGAGCCAGAGGAAACCGTTTGCTCTGCCTGAGCAGAGTGCCTTATCGACTGTCCTGATTGTGTAACAGAAAGGAAAA
>JBBRAA010000017.1:0-69584 GCA_038207205.1 Aggregatilineales bacterium | reverse complement strand
TATACCCCATCCACTATCCAGAATGCTTTTACTCAGGTGGCGGTTTCGCGTCATGTTGCGAATGCGCAAGTCTTCCAACGCGATCAAATCAAAGTCTTTAACCAACCCGTGACTGAGTTTGTGTGCATAGTCACGACGCTGATTGGCGACATGTTCCTGCTGGCGCTGCACGCGCAAGAGCGCCTTGCGTCGGTTTTTGCTACCTTTGTGTGCGCGCGCCAGCTTGCGCTGCAAAATCCGCAACCTGATTTGGTTGGCACCATAGAACGTGTGGTTCTCAACCGTGTCGCCCGCGCTGGTGGTGACGAGTGCGGAAATGCCGACATCAATCCCCACCGTGCGTCCGGTCTTGGGGAGTTCGGGTTTACCCTCAACTTCACAGGCGAACGCGGCATACCAACGCCCCGCCTTGTGGATGATGCGAACGGTCTTGATCGTGCCTTCAATCGGACGGTGCCAGCGCACCGCCATGCGCCCAATACCGTAGAGTTCCAAGCGTCGCCCGTCAAGTTTTGCGCCCGATCCAAACTGTTTGAAGGCGAACGAGTGGAAGTGATTATGCCCCTTAAAGCGAGGATAACCCGCCTTTTCACCCGCTTTGACGCGACGAAAGAAGGCTTGATATGCTTTATTCACATCAGCGCACACCGTTTGAAGCGTTTGGCTATACACGGATTGCGCTGCCCACGCGAATGTCTTGCGATACTGAATAGCGGTCTTTTCTTGTTCCGCTTGTTTGACGCCGCGCCCTTCGAGTTTGTACGCCCACATGCGTTCTGAGACGCACATGTTGTACCAGTTGCGACAGATGTTCAGCACAAGCAGCATCTGTCGCGCTTGCGCAGGCGTCGGATACAGACGGTATTTGAATGCTTTGAAGTGTGTGTTAGACTCGCTCATGCTTTGACCCCACTAGGTTGAAGAGCCAGTGGGAGCGCTAACTCCGCGACGGGCATTTCTTGTATGCTAGCATAATTGAGCGATAGAAACAAGGTTTTAGTTCGACTAAAGTCGGAAACGCTTTCATCCACTGCCCTTAAAGTGGCGTGGCTTTCTCGCGGGCTAAAACCCGGTTCGTAAACTGGTCAAGTTGTGTTGGTCGAATTGAGAATTTTACATGCGTAAAGGCTTGATGGTTGCCTTAATTTTGCTGATAGTGTTGCCCATCAGCGCGCAAGATGACACGATATCGTCACGTCCGTCGATATTGGATGGCGCAGCATACACATGGACGATAGTCGCGGATGGTTTCGATAACCCGGTCGGTTTAACCTATGCGCCGGACGAAAGCGGACGCTTGTTCGTGTGGGAGCAGACTGGATCGATTTGGGTGATAGAAACAGACGGAAATATTCCGTTTGATCCGTTTTTGGATGTATCGGGCGTGCTGCCGCAAACTGTTTTTCGAGGTGGATACAGCGAACAAGGCTTGCTAGGCGTAGCATTTCATCCTGATTATGCCCAGAATGGACGCTTTTTCATCCATTACACCGACGAGAATGGCGATCATGTCATCGCGCGTTATCAGGTGAGCGCCGATGACCCAAACCGTGCCGATGACGCCAGTGCGGTCACCATTTTGACGATCGAGCACCCGTTCGATAACCACAACGGCGGACAATTAGCCTTTGGGCACGAAGGATATTTGTACATCGGTGTGGGGGATGGCGGGGATCAGGGCGACCCGTACAATAACGCGCAAACACCGTCGGCACTGCTTGGAAAAATCTTGCGTATCGATGCAGATGCTGAGCTTTACGTTGCGCCGCCTGATAATCCATTCGCGTTGAATGCTGAATTTGCACCCGAAGTCTGGGCGATGGGGTTTCGCAATCCCTGGCGGTTCAGTTTCGATCGAATGACGGGCGATTTGTACATCGCGGATGTCGGCGAATGGCAGTGGGAAGAAGTCAATTTTCAGCCTGCCGACAGCGTCGGTGGTGAAAATTATGGCTGGAGCGCATTTGAAAGTCAACTCGTGCGCGATGAAAGCGTGGACAGCGCCAATTACGTATTCCCGATTGCCGAGTATCCGCACGCCGAAGGCTGCGCGGTGAGCGGCGGCTACGTTTATCGAGGTCAGGCACTGCCCGAAGCCGATGGCGTGTATTTCTTTGGCGATTACTGCAATGGCGCGATCTGGAATGCGTGGCGCGACGATGCTGGTGTATGGACGAGCGGAATTTTCATGCAGACTGGACGACAAATTGCCAGTTTTGGCGAAGACCAAAACGGCGAACTCTATCTTGTCGATTATAAAGGTGAAATTGCGCGGCTCGAACCTGCCGCAACCACACCTTGATTGGGCTGGTACAGAGACATACAATCGAGACGCGCATAAAGGTGGTTTCAGTGATCCAAAACCTCAAACAGCAGTCGGTTTTTCAAGTCGCATGGGCGCGTTTCGGCATTATCACTTCCATCAACGGTGATATTATCGGGCGGGTTATCGCCACCGTTTTTTACTTCACCATCTTGATGCCCTTCGGGATTATTTCGATATTATTCACCGACCCGCTCGACCGTAAAAGCACGCAGTCGCGTTGGGTCGATCGTGATCCGGTCAATAACTCGCTCGATGACGCGATGCGTCAAGGCTAGTCAACTTTATGTATATTCTCGGTATTTCCTGTTTTTATCATGACTCGGCTGTCGCGCTGCTCAAAGATGGCGCGCTCGTCGCTGCCGCAATGGAAGAACGTTTTACGCGCAAGAAAAACGACAACAGCTTTCCAACGCACGCGGTCGCGTTTTGTCTGCGTCAGGCAGGGATCACCGGACAAGATATTGATTACGCGGTGTTTTACGAGAAACCACTCGTCAAATTCGAGCGTATTTTGTTATCGACGCTCAATACGTTTCCGCAATCGTTGGGCGTATGGCGTGACGCAATGACGACGTGGCTGAAAGACAAGTTATGGATTAAGAGCCATATTCAACGCGAAGTCGGCGTCAAATACGACCATGTGTTGTTTGCGGATCACCATATGAGCCACGCCGCGAGCGCATTTTTCGCCAGTCCGTTTCGAGAAGCCGCTGTGTTAACCGTGGATGGGGTGGGTGAATGGACGACGACGACGCTCGGCGTCGCGCGCAGCACGTGGGAAGATGATGCTCCAGGCGGACAAAACCAGATCGAATTGTTTGCTGAACAGCGCTTTCCGCATTCGCTCGGATTGTTGTATTCGGCGTTCACGGCATATCTCGGTTTTCGCGTCAACAACGGCGAATACAAAGTGATGGGAATGTCGCCGTATGGCGAACCTCGATTTGTCGATAAAGTGCTGAAGTTGTTTCATCACGACGCCGATGGTAGTTTTCGGCTGAATATGGATTATTTCAGTTTTCATCATTCGACGCAGAACACCTTCAACCAAAAGTTTGTCGATCTTTTTGGTGAGCCGCGCCCTGCCGAAGCTGATTTTTTCACGATGGCGACGAACCCAGAACGTGCGGGCGAGGCGGTGGCGATGGCACAAAATCAGCATTATGCTGATATTGCCGCCAGCATCCAGCGAGTGACTGAAGATGCATTGATCCGTATCGCCAATTATCTGCACGCCAAAACGGGTATGAGCAAGCTGGTTATGGCGGGCGGCGTTGCGCTCAACACCAAAGCCAACTACCGGATTTTGAACGAGACTCCGTTCGAAGAAATCTACATCCAGCCTGCGGCAGGTGATGACGGCGGTGCGCTTGGGGCGGCATTATGGGCGCATCATTTGGTGCTAAACCAGCCGCGCAAGTGGATCATGCCTCATGCGTATTGGGGTGAGGGCTACAGCGACAGTGATATTCATGCGTTCTTGCGCGAAAAAGATGTCGCCTATACTGATTATGGCGATCGCGAAGAGGTCATGCTCGATGTGCTGGCAGACAAGCTGACACATGAACAGATTATCGGTTTCTTTCAGGGGCGCTTCGAGTGGGGTCCACGTGCGTTAGGCAACCGCAGCATCATCGCAGACCCGCGCTCGGAGGCGATGAAAGAAGTTGTCAATACCAAGATCAAGTTCCGTGAGCCGTTTCGTCCATTCGCGCCTGTGATATTGCGCGATCGTGCATCCGAGTATTTTGATTATCCCGGCGTGCAAACGCACGAAGCGCCACGTTACATGCTGATGGTCGCGCCGATCAAGCCAGAAAAACAAGACGAGATTCAGGCGGTATGTCATATGGGAACCGGGCGCTTGCAAACGATCGAACGCGAGACCAATCCACGTTATTATGGAGTGATCGAACGCTTCGGGCAGATGACAGGTATTCCGATTTTGCTCAATACATCGTTCAATCTGCGTGGTGAGCCGATTGTTTCGTCGCCGCGTGATGCGTGGAATACGTTTCAAAACAGTGACATCGATTTGTTGGTGCTTGGCACGTGTGTCGTGCAAAAGCCCACGTAAGGAGTTTCAAAAATGCGAGATATTTTTGCCCGTCTGGGCATCTTGGGCGAACTACTGCAATTTTTGTGGAAGCGCAAACTGTATTGGCTGCTGCCCATGGTTATTGTACTGGTCGTTGTCGGCGTCTTCATTGTGCTGGGCAGCAATCCGGTCACGTCGCCTTTTATCTATTCGTTGTTCTAAATCATGCCAACCCCACTCCTTATAGGATTGCTGATCGGGATTCCGTTCGGCTCGTATGTGTCGTTGGTCTCGCATCGTCATCAAGCGGTGACGGGCGGGTTTCCCGCACACCTATTTCACGTGCTGGGCGCCATCGTTGCTTGCTCTGCACCGCCGACAGCGCTGATTTCAGTGTTTTCGGGCGTGGGCATACTGAACACGCTGATTATCGCGTTCGGTTTGATTGGGACGAGCTTGCTGCTTTTGACCCTGTATGCCGTGTTCGAGAAGCCAGCGCTTGAACGTGCCGTGCAAAGCGACGAACGCGGCTGGACAGCGGATAAAGCGAGATCATCAGGGTTGTAAAGCGAGTCTTGACCTGCCTTTCTCAGCATGGGGTGACGACCGAGTCACCCCTATAAATACTGAGCCACTCTACGTTCTGACCCGATATAACATCTCGCCCGCTTTGGGGACATACAACACGCCCTCTTGTTCGCGGTTTTGCCAATCTTCGATACGAACCTCATGCGGATCAAGATAACCTAACCCAAGCCGCTCGCAAGCCGCGCGCGATATTTTCGACGCCAATGTGACTTGAATTCGTGGCTTTTCCACCCGATTATCGAAAGTGCCTGAACCACGTAAATGCGTGCTATGCGCTATCACGCCGAGCGGTACATCTTTGAATTGATCCCACTGCTTCAAAAAATAATCGCGGACATGATAGCCGACACGGTCAATATACGCGCCATGTACGACGCTGACAGTATCGAGATGCGGCGCATATATGATGACCTCACCGCCGTCAGCAATCGCTGGATCGAGCTTGTACATCGCCTTTGCTGCGACCCATAATTCGTCGTACATCGGTGGCGCGACCGAAAGCGCGCGTTCAAACGGACGATCCACCCAGACGATATGTCGCTGCGCTGAGTGAGTCGCCGCTGCCTGCCATGCGCTGAGATGATCCCCGATGAAAATGCCGGACGCGCCGTCATGTTCGATAGTGAGCGCGACCAGTGTGATCGGCGTCGGCACAAAGGCGGCGGCGCGGTGAATAAGCGTACGCACTGGCGTTTCGGCGATGCCGATCATATCGCGCACCGTGATCAACGCGCCCAGCCAGTGCGACACATTGATAAACTCCGCGCCGCTAATGCCAGGAAACAGATATTTTGCGCCACCGCTAAAGCCGACGACCTCGTGCGGAAAGGTCGGTCCGACGATCAGAATATGATCGTGTTCCAACGTGGCGCGGTTGATTCGTATCGGGACATCACCGCTCAGCGACGGATGCCAGTTGTCGCCCGCGATTTGTTTGATCTCGTCGCTGGTGATCGTGCCGATTTGTACAAGCGCGTTCGGTTGATTCCAGGCATGATTGAGTAATCCGATGTGTGCATACTCCGTGTGACGTTGTTCCGGTGTGATGCCGACCAGTTTATATAGTGCCGCGTCATCGAGCGGCGGATGTGTGCCAAGCGCGACCATGAAATTAATCTGTTTTGCTTCACGCAATATTTTTACAAGTAATCGAAACAACAGCGGCAGCGGCATACTGCGCGTGTGGTCGGGGATCAAAACGAGCAGTCGAGCGCCATCGAACTTGCCATGCAGACCATGTTCGAGCGTGTTATAGATCGCGTTTTCGGTCAGTCGTTCTTCGGATGGGGCAGTTAGCAAGAGAGCGAGCATAAAAATCCTTGAAGGCGCTTTAACCGTGTCTTCCAGAATACGTTATATTCCATATTTAACGTACTGCCAATCGGTCAGAAAGAGTAGGCACACGTGGTCGATTTAACCGGAAAAGTTGCGGTCGTGACGGGCGGTTCAGGCGCGTTGGGGGCGGTGATGTGTCGAGCATTGGCGGATGCGGGTGCGTCGGTGGCGGTCATCGCGACGACACGCGAAAAAATTGACCAGGTGGTCAATCAACTGAAAGAGTCGCGCCGCACTGCACTCGGCGTCACGGCAGATGTGACTGACCCTGTGGCATTGGGGACGGCGGCGGATGTGATCATCAACGCTTATGGACGCGTCGATATTCTGGTCAACGCGGCGGGCGGCAATAGTCCAGACGCGACGACGGGCGCGCAAACATTTTTCGATGTGGGCATAGGGGCGGTCGAAGGCGTCATCGGCGTTAATTTTAATGGGACGTTGATCGCGTCGCAGATTTTCGGGCGCATTATGGCAGCGCAGAAAGCCGGAAATATCGTCAATATTTCGTCGATGGCGTCGATACGTCCGCTCACACGCGTGGTCGCCTATTCGGCGGCGAAGGCGGCAGTCAATAATTTGACGCAATGGTTAGCGGTGCATATGGCGACCGAATACAGCGCCAATATCCGAGTCAACGCGATTGCACCCGGCTTTTTTTTAGGCGATCAAAACCGATTCTTGTTGATCGACCCCACTACGGGCGACCTGACTCCGCGCGGACAGCAGATCATGGCGCATACGCCGCTCGGTCGTTTTGGCGATCCCGAAGATTTAATCGGCGCGCTGTTGTGGTTGGTCAGTGACGACGCACGTTTCGTGACCGGGATCGTCGTGCCGATTGACGGCGGGTTCAGCGCGTACAGTGGCGTGTAACGTCACAGATTGCGGCGTGTATCTTCTTTATCCGACTTCGCTTGATAGCGGTCGCGTGTATTTTGAACAAATTGTTCGGCGGTATCGATAGTGTTGGGCTTGGGTGATTTTGGTTTCCTGTCAATCTGAATATGGATGCGACGGCTTAAGACGATGACCACAATCATAAATCCAGAGGCTACTGCTCCGATTTGCGCGGCGCGATCTACTGGATCGACGTAACCGGGAACGATGAAGTAAGCGACGACATCGCCGCCAGTTGCTCGCGCTAGTTCTGCAATTTCGGGCGATAACACCGTGTTCACGCGCACGAATATCCATAAGGGCAAACCCCATTCGCGCGCGGCAATTGCATAATCGAGTAATTGCTCGTCCAGCGTGTCATTCATGCCGTACAACAGATTGAGCCGATTTTTCGATTCAGCAATATACCTCGTAGTGATGAAGTCAGGACGTCGATGTGACCCTGAAATCGGCGCATTGCCGAAACAAATATTGCATTCTTGACGCGACGGGGTTGTACTGGTGCTGTTGCTGCAAATACATTGACGCTGTGTGACATCGTCGTTGCGAGTGACTCCAAGATCAGTCGCTAACACTTGTTCGGCACTCAAACCAATAGCGGCGTTGTTCGCTTGTCCGGTGATCAAAGGCGCTTCACTTGAGTAACGTCGATGAGTCGGATTCGGGTGCGTGATATTGAGCAGCAGGGTAAGTGAAACGAGTAATATGAAAATCGCCAAGATAAACAGAAGCCGCCGCATTGGTATCCTTATAAGTCAGATATTTCACAAATTCTGTGTACAACGATAACACATTTCGAGCAAAGTTTGCGTAAGGATAGTCACGAAGAGAAAAGACTATGGATCATTCCGTCCCACCGGGTACCACAGGGCTAAAACTGCTTGGTTACGTGAAGGGCGGCAATCGCGAACGACTCGCGGGGTGGTTGCGTATCCGTGATGACTACGGCGACTTTGTATACGGTAGTTTCGGCAAATGGAAATTTTATCTGCTCAATCATCCTGATTTCGTTCAGCAAGCGCTCGTCACACAAGCCGACAAAGTGACGCGTCTGGAACTTGGCAAGAAAATCCGTCCGACGCCGCCTGACGGTATTCTGGCTGATAAAGACTCTCATCGGCAATGACGCAAACTGCTTGCGCCCATATGCCGAAACAATGGTCGCATACAAGCTCGAATTGCTCGACACATGTCAGCGATAAGCAGGCAGCATTCAGCCGCGCGATCACGCTTGATTCGGAATTTCTGTCGAAAGGCAGTCCGCTCCCTTTGCCGATACCGCGCAATCTGCGCTTGTTGAATGCGCCGCTCGATATCGAACCGTTGATCACGCTGCGCCCTAAAGGGACAGCGACGTTACGTGTTGAATCGCGCTGGGTATTTTAATTATCCCATGCCCGCTAATGCCGCGTAGCCTTCGGCGGCGGATAATAATTGGTCGAGTGCTAAATATTCGTCGGTGATGTGAGCGGTTGTCTCATAGCCCGGTCCATAACCGAGCGTGGGAATATGTTTGCGTCCCATCGTCAGACTGCCGTTGGTACAAAAATTGTAGTGTCCGAATGTCGCGGTTTGTCCAGCGGCAATCAGTGCGGTTTGTGCGCTTGTCGCCCAATGCGAAAGGCGGTCGAGCGTCCACGCAGGTGCAAAGCGGACTTGTTCCAAGCGCGTCCCGGTGTAGCACATAAATTCACCGACATCGATGTTGGCATCAGCACGAAAAGTCGGGTCATCCGCGTGCAAACGCTCGATGATGGCGTGGATCGGCGTGAGTACATCGCCTTCGGTTTCGCCCATGAGTAAACGTCGATCATAACGCGCCCGTGCTTGATACGGCAGCACTGCCACACTCGGATACGGCGCGGTAATCAGTTCAGTGGGTTCCAAAATGCCGCGCCCTAACACTGCATCTTGCGGCGGCTCGAACGTATCGAGTGCCAGTACCAATTTGCTCATCTGTCGGAGCGCGTTGATGCCTAACTGCGGGGTACTGGCGTGCGAAGACTTGCCGTGAACCGTCACTGTGATTTCGGCGCGTCCACGTTGGGCGATATTCAGGTTAAGCCCACTCGGTTCGCAGATCACGACGACATCCGGTTGATAACGGTCGATCATGCCGTACAGCGTCAGCCCTTCGATGATTTCTTCACCTGTCGAAGCGGAGACGATCACCGTACCACGCAGCGTACCCGCTTCTTTCGCTGCCGCTACGCCGACCAGACACGCCGCCAGTGAGCCTTTCATATCGGTCGATCCGCGACCCCAGATGCAGCCTTCACTAAGGTCTGCGCCGAATGGATCATGTGTCCATGCTGATAAATCGCCAGCATTGACCGTATCGACATGCGAATCGAACAGCACGGTCGCGTCACCACTGCTGCGCATGACGCCAGTAGCGTTGCCACATTCATCGACGTGAATATCCTCATAACCAAGCACACGCATCCACGCGACGACGCGGTCGATTACGGCACGTTCATCACCGCTGTAACTTTTGATTTGCACCAGCGAACGACAGATGTCGATGACCTGCTGTCTGCGCGCATCCGATAAAGCCATGTTGATTCCAATTCGCCCCATTGTGGGATTTCGCTTCTATAATCAGCGCGCAACTGTACAAAATTTCTCATGAATGCACAAAATGGATGGACTTAAATGAACAACGGTGACAAAACAGCATTTTTTAAGGCGGCATTTGAACAAGGCGGCGGCATTGTTCGCTTAGCGCCCAATTGGGTACCACGTTCGTTTTGTGTACCGGGTCGACGCCTCCGCTTGCACCCTGCCGATTTGTACGCGCTTGGTGCACAGCGCGGCGGCATTGATGAACGCTGGTTCGCTTCGACGATTGCGGCGGATAACGGACCTGGTACGCCGCACGACGAAGGCATGAGCTATATCGTGCATAATCGGCAGCAAGGCACACTGGCAGAGGCGATGGGTGTGATGGGCGCGGACATCATCGGGCGCGATGCCATCGATCAATATGGCGGCTGGGTGATGTACGCTAAGTTTTTCGATAATCGCTACCCACTGCCACATCATTTACATCACAGCGACGAAAGAGCTGCCGACATCGGACGCAAGGGCAAACCTGAAGCCTATTATTATCCGGCGCAGTACAACGCTTCGCTGGGGGAATATCCCTATACATTTTTTGGGTTGAATCCCGGCACGACACAAGATCAGGTCATTGACTGCTTAAAACGATGGGATGAAGGCGACAACGGCATTTTGAATTTATCACACGCCCATCGTTTACAAATCGGTACGGGTTGGGATATTGCGCCGGGTATTTTGCACGCTCCAGGTACGTTGTGTACGTATGAACCGCAGCGCGCGAGCGATGTCTCGTCGATGTGGCAGTCGTTGGTGTTTGATCAGCAGGTACTCGCATGGGAATTATGCGTCAAAGATGTGCCGGACGGTAAGAAAAAAGATTATGACTACCTGCTGTCGCTGCTCGATTGGGAAGCCAATATCGATCCCGATTTTGTTGCGACTCATCAAACGCTGCCGCGCGCGGCTGGTGACGCCGCCACGATGGACGACGCTGGTTATCAGGAGACATGGATCGCCTATGGCAGTGAGTGGTACAGCGCTAAAGAACTGACTGTGCAGCCGGGGCGTTCGGTGATAATCCGCGATGCAGGCGCGTATGGGCTGATCTGCATTCAGGGTTATGGCGTACTCGGCGCGCACCCGATCGCCGCGCCGACGATGATTCGGTTCGGACAGTTGACCGACGATGAATTTTTCGTCAGTCGGCAAGCAGCGGCTGAAGGTGTGCAAATCGTTAACCACAGCCAGACCGAACCGCTTGTCATCCTCAAACATTTCAATCCCGGCAATCCAGAAATGCCAGCACGTGCGTAATGTGAATCAATTGGGGCATGATTATGCCATGCCCCTAGAAAAGTCTGAACCGAAATCACATCGGTGGCGCCGCGATGACCTCGCGGCGCAGCGCATCGAGCGCTTGCAGCGTGAGTAAATTACGCAGTGTGCCGCCATACTGGGTTTCTGCGCCTGTAAAATCGCAGAACGCACCCGGCTCGGCTTTCAAATGGGTTCTGTCGGGTCCGATACCGAAATTTGGGAGCGTTTGTGCGGGCGCCCACAGGTTGATCAACGGAATTTGATAGGCATTCGCTATATCGATCAACATGACGTTGAATTCCAGCGACCGTGCGTACACATTGCGATTTGGCAAGACAACGAAGGTTGTCAAAATCGGGATTATGCCCTGTGAAAGCGCGGTTTCGACGATGCGCTGCATGGCGCGTGCATAGCTTTCGGTATTGGCGTCGTTGATATCGATACCGCCGAGCATAATGACGACGGCACTCGGCTTTGTCGCACGGAATTCGCACAACAACGGCGTTTCGTTCGGCAAACACACGGGCGATGATGCCCAGATTGGATCAAAAGCCGCTGCTGAATTAAACCCTCGGTCGGCGGTGATGCTGTCGTGAGTGAACGAGTTCGCGCCCTCGAAGGTGATGTCCGCCGAAAACCAGCCGACGGTATCGATCAAATAGGCGTAATTCCCATAACTGCATGTGTTGAGAAATTGTGAGCCGATGGGCGCGAGAAAGTCGCCGTTGGTGCTGTTCGAATCTCCGATTACTGTGAAAACATCGGCGCGGTTGCCCAATGCCTGACCACGCACGAAAGCGGCACGTACACTTTCGGTGTTGATGTTGCTTAGAACTGGGGTTATCCGCAGCCGTAACTCCATCGCCGGAATATCACCTAAAACAAGCGCCGTTGGCGAGAGGGGCGATGGCGGCACAAATCCTTGGGTCGGGAGCAGTGTCGATATTGGAAGCGGTGTTGACGCTGGCATGATGGGCAGGGTAGTGACGGGTACGTTTTGCGGTACGGTGAGCACGACACTGGGAGGTGTCAGCGTCCACAAACCGCGCCAATAGGTGATCATCGGCGTCATCGTCATTGGGGTCGGCAGTGGCGTCGTGGTAAACGTCGGTGGTACAGGCGTCCACGTTTCCGTGTCAGGCGCGCGCGCGATTGTGATCGGCGTATACGTCACGGTTGCGTTCGGCACAGACGCCGGAGTGCATCCGATGAGCAGCAGGGTTGCTACGAGAAAAAGTGTCGATAAAGTCGTTCGCATAATCGCTGATTGTACCGTATTCCGTGCCTGGACGTACTTTTAAGAAATGATAAAAGACCCTTAACATGCATCGCCAATAATTGTCAGTGGGCGGAAGCCTAATCCTCATCATTACCACATGCTTCTGGAGGCATCAAGATATGCGGTCAATTCGTGTTCTGCTGATCGCGCTGTGCATTGCGGTCGCCATCATCCCGGCGGCGGCGCAAGAAGGCGCACTCACCCTCGAAGTTTTAGGTTCGTATACTACAGGCTTATTCGACGAAGGCGCGACAGAAATTGTTGCGTACGACGCGGATTCCATGCAGATTTTTTCGATCAACGGTAACGACGATACGGTCGATGTGATCGACGCCAGGGACCCCGCAGCATTGACTCTGGTCACGCAGATCGACTTGAGCGACTACGGCGCAAGCCCGACGCACGTCCGCGTGCGTGATGGTGTGGTCGCTGTGACAGTTGCCAACGACCAGGATGCGGGTATGGTCGTGTTCGCCACGACCGCAGGTGAAGTATTGAGCGCAGTCACCGTTGGCGCACTGCCGGATATGGTCATCTTCACGCCCGACGGCACAAAAGTGCTGACGGCGAACGAAGGCGAACCGAGCGACGATTATACCAATGACCCCGAAGGTTCGGTCAGCATCATCGATATCAGCGGCGGTGTGGAAGCACTGACCGATGAAAATGTGACAACGGTCAGTTTTGAAAATTTCAACGCTGATGGCGTACTGCCAGACGATGTACGCGTGTATGGACCGAACGCGACTCCCGCGCAGGATTTCGAGCCGGAATACATCGCGATTTCGCCGGATAGCACGACCGCATATGTCAGTCTGCAAGAAAACAACGCATTGGCGATTATCGATATTGAAACCGCTACCACCACGACCATTCGTTCGTGGGGCTTCAAGGATTTCAACGTCGAAGGCGCCGGCATCGACCCGACCGACGAAGACGGCGAAATCAACATTCGCCCTGTTCCGGTGTTCGGCATGTATATGCCTGACGCTATCGAAGCGTTTGAAGTCGGCGGAGCGGTCTATTTGATCACCGCCAACGAAGGCGATTCGCGCGAATACGAAGATGTGTACGTCGAAGAAACGGAACCGCAAGACCTCACGCTCGATGCTGAAGCGTTCCCCGACGCCGCTGACCTGATCTCCGAAGCAGTCATTGGCAAGCTCGAAGTGACCAGTACCCTAGGCGATGCCGACGGCGATGGCGACTATGAGGCGCTGTATGCGCCCGGCGCGCGTTCATTCGCGATTTGGGATGCTGAAGGCACTCTCGTTTACGACAGCGGCGACCAGCTCGAACAAATTACCGCGGCAGCTTACCCCGAAGATTTCAACAGTACCAATGATGAAAACGGCTCGTTTGAAAACCGCAGCGACAACGCAGGTCCCGAACCCGAAGGTGTCACTGTCGGTATGATCGGTGAAAGCCTGTATGCATTCGTCGGTTTGGAACGCATTGGTGGCGTCGTCGTCTTCGATATCACCGACCCGACCGCGCCTGTGTTCGTCACATATGCCAACAACCGCGATTTCAGCGGCGATGCGGCTGCGGGCACAGCGGGCGACCTGGGTCCAGAAGGCATTGTGTTCGTCGCGGCGGTGAACAGCCCGACGGGTGAAGATCTGTTGATCGTCAGCAATGAAGTGAGCGGCTCGATTACTGTGTACGCCGTTCGCGCAGGCATGTAAATTGTAGGTTTGTAAGGCAGCCGAGTAGTTGTCGTAATGTGTGGCAAATCATGGCATGGGAGACCTATTGGTTCTCCCATGCCATTTAGGCGTGTGGAGGCTTATGAAGCATTTTTCTCGTCTTATCCTGGTGATTATTTTAATCGTGTCTACGGTTGTTGTCATTGCGCAAGATGAAGATGTTACATCGGTTGCGCCGATCCTCGAAACAGCACCCAGTCCAGGCGACGGCGCGACGGGCGTCCGTATTTGGGTTCACCCGACCAATCCGGCATTCAGCTTGCTGCTAACAGGCGACGATAACGAGGGTTTGGGCGTTTTTAATTTGTCTGGCGAACTGGTGCAATTTCTGGAAGTCGGCGGTGTCAAACACGCCGATGTCCGTTATAACTTTCCGTTGGGCGATCAACGCATTAGCTTGGTGGCGGCAGGTGTCGAAGATACGTACAGCGTACTCTTGTTTACCGTCAATGAAGAGTCGCTTCAGCTCGAACCCATCGGTGAAATTGAAACGGGTATTTTGCAAAACGGTTTGTGTATGTATCGCAGCCCGCTCACCAACAGCTACTATGTGATCGCGTTGAGTGATGACGGCAGCGGCGAACAATGGCTCATCGATGGATCGAGCGGCACGCTTGAATATTCGCTCCGTCGTGCTTTCAGTATTGGCTCCGAGACGGAAAATTGCGTCGCGGACGATGAATTCCGCTTCTTATACATCGCGGAAGAAGCCGTTGCCATTTGGCGCTATGGCGCGGAACCCGAAAGCGGTACGGTACGCCGTATTGTCGATGTGACGGGTGAGCGTGGCAATATCGAAGAAGAAGCCGAAGCGCTGGCGTTATACACGATGCCTGACGGTAATGGCTATCTGATCGTTGCTGATCAAACGGGCGATCGCTATAACTTATACGAACGTCGCGGCGGCAATGCGTTTATCGGTGCGTTCGGGTTTCTGGCAACGGATACACTGGACGCCGTGGGCGATGCTGTTGGTATCGATGTAGTGCCGCTTCCGCTGAACGACAATTTCCCTGAAGGCTTGTTTGTCACGCAAGACGACACGAACAGCCAGCCCAATGAGGATAATAATTTCAAACTTGCGTCGTGGGGCGATATCGCGGATGCGATGGGTCTGGCATTTGACACCTCCTTCGACCCGCGCACCGTCGGTGCAGAAGCAGTGACCGGTATTCCTGTCGTCACAACCGCGCTTGAAACTGAACCTGTGCAGGCGGGTGTCGATGCAGCGGATGATCCGGCGATCTGGTTGCACCCAACCGACGCCAATTTGAGTTTGATCATTGGTACGGACAAGACGACTGGATTGGTCACGTATAACCTTGATGGGACTATTCAGCAGTCACTCCCGATTGGGCGCGTCAACAATGTCGATTTGCGTTACAACTTCGATATGGATGGCGTGCCGACTGATGTGGTGGCGACCACCAACCGTACGACTAATTCGCTCGATTTATTTGCCATCGATCCCGAAACACGCTTGCTCGAAAATATCGCACAACGGACTATCGTGTCTGGCGTCGAAGAAGTTTATGGCGTGTGCTTCTACGTCAGCCCAGTGAGCGGCGATTACTATGTGTTCGTCAACAGTGCGGCGACAGGCGAAGTCGAGCAGTATCGCCTATACGCCATCAACGGACAGATTAACGCGCTGGTCGTGCGCGAGTTTGTCGTCGGTTCACAGACTGAAGGCTGCGCGGCGGATGATGAACTCGGCGTTGTGTATATCGGTGAAGAAGCGGTGGGTTTTTATAAATATCAAGCCGAACCGGACGCTGATGACAGTCGCGTGCAGATCGACAGCACCGGACTTGACGGCAATCTAACCGCCGATGTGGAAGGCATCGCCATTTATTATGGCGAAGGCGATGCGGGGTATTTGCTCGTCAGCAGCCAGGGTAGCAGTGAATTCGCCGTATATGAACGGAGCGGCGATAATGCTTATCTTGGTTCGTTTGTCGCTATCGAAGGCGGTGCGGCGGACGGCGTGAGCGGCACCGACGGCATCGACGTGATGAGCGCACCGTTTGGCGATCTGTTCCCTAACGGCGTGTTTATCGCGCAAGACGATCTCAACATCGACCCCAATAACAACCAGAATTTTAAACTGATCGATTGGGCAGAGATCGCCGCGTCGCTCGATTTGGAAATCTATAACGGGTACGACCCGCGCGCACGTTAAATGACGAGGTACTTCACAGGCGGAATTTATTCTGCCTGTGAAGTACGAGGGTTCAGCGGGCATGGATGTGCTATGCCCCTACGAATGCACAGATTATCTTTCCACCAGCCACAAGATGATTTAGTTATCTTTCGATCAACCACAAAACCTCATACGGTGCGAGATACGAATATTGGTCAGCGCTGACTGGGCAGTTGCAGTTCAAAATCTCGTTCCAGTTACCGCGTGGCAGCGTGAGCGGTGCGTTATATCCGCTCACGTTGTGCAGCGCCAGTGCGCGTTCGCGCCCGTCGGGCGATGTGCGTTCGACGGCGAAAAGTTGGTCGCCATAATCGAGGATGCGCTGTTTTCCTAGTGGATGAAACGCACTTGATGACATGCGTGCCGTCAGCAGTTGCGTAATCTTTGCAAACACTTCCGCACGAATACCCGGTTGTCTCAATTCGCTCAGCAGTTGATCCGCGTCGAGTTTTTCACGGTTAATCGCGCGGTTGTCGGTGGTTTCGCCCGTGCCAGCGACGCCCCCGCGCCAATTGCGTGAGCCATATAGACTGTGCAAATAAATGCCCGGCACACCGATCAGCGCCAGCAGTATCGCGTGCGCGCATCGAAAGCGCTCAATCGCGGTCGATTGATCCGCTGCCGTAATTGCTGGGTCAGTGACCGCGTCGAAATAGGTGATATTGAGTTCGTAGGGGCTTTTAGAACCGTCGGGGTTATTGCGATAGCTAACCAACCCGCCGTGACCCAAAACCATGTTGACCAGCGCATCGATCTCGTCTTGATCCAGGATGCCGATAATCGGGCGCACGCCGATCCCATCATGCGACGCCAAAAAGTTGAAAAAGGTCGTGCGTTCGCTAGGTCGTTCGATAGTCGCCGCCCACGCGCTCAATTTGCGAGCGTCGCCTGTGCGAAAGGTGTGCAGCACGAGCGGTGGCAGGGCAAATTGATACACCATTTGCGCCTCGCTCACGCCGTCGCCAAAGTACGAGATATTTTCGATGTGGGGCACATTGGTTTCGGTAATCAAGATGACATGCGGTGCGACTGCATCCAAGACCGCGCGCATGATCTGGATGGCGGCGTGAGTTTGCGGCAGGTGCATACACGTCGTATTGATTTCTTTCCACAAAAACGCAATCGCATCAAGCCGGATCAAGTCCGCACCGCGCCGCACGTAATCGAGCAAAATATCGATAATTTCTATCAACACGACGGGATTGGCGTAGTTGAGGTCGATTTGATCGTCACTGAACGTCGTCCATACGTGCTTGATTCCGTCTGCGGTCTGGTACGGATGCAGAAGCGGGAGCGCGCGCGGGCGCGTGACCATCGATAAATCGAGCGCGGGATCGACCGCGATAAAATACGCGTCATACGGCGGTTCGCCGCGCAAATAGGCTTGAAACCACGCGCTGTGCTGCGAGATATGATTGATGACCGCATCAAACATCAGTTTATACATGGGCTTGAACCCTGCCACATCATCCCACGTGCCGAGCGCTGGATCGACCGCGCGATAATCGATGACCGAAAAGCCGTCATCGCTGGAGTATGGAAAAAAAGGCAGCAGATGTACGCCTGTAACCGCATTGCCAATCGTAGCTTGTAGTGTTCGATACAGCGTTCGCAGCGATGCTTCGTCGGCGCGGTGCAGGTGATCGCCATACGCGATCACAACGGCGTCTTTTTCGGATACGTCGAGTGGTGGATATGCTTGCTCGGTTTGCGCGCCAATGCGCGTATTCAACGCCTGATACACTTCTGCGGCGCGTTCTGCGCCATAGAGCAGTGTTAATCTTTCAATAATAGGTAGACTAGGGGATTTTGACCCATCCATATGTGGATATGATTTAATCATCAACTGACACTCCTTTATGCAGGTTTATGATCCCGACCACTATCGCCATTTTACATTACGCTAGCGCACCCACCGTTGGCGGTGTCGAAGCCACTATCACTGCGCATGCGCTCGGCTTGCACAAACTCGGCTATGGCGTGCGTATACTCACAGGTTCTGGCGCATCGTTTCATCCCGCTGTTGAAGTTTATGTGAATCCACTCTTTGGTTCGGCTGACCCAACGATTTTGCGCGTGAAAAAGTCACTCGACGCTGGCATTGTCCCAGACGAATTTGATTTGTTGGTCGATCAACTTGCCAATGAACTGCGACTCGCGCTCACCGGCTGTGAAGTCGTGCTGGCGCATAACATACCGACCTTCAATAAGAATTTAGCGCTTACGGTGGCGCTGGAGCGTCTGACGCGCGATGGGACGATTCGCTTGATCGCATGGTGTCATGACCTGGCGTGGACGAACCCACTATACAGCGCCGAACTCTATGACCGCGCGCCGTATACGCTTCTCAAACGGGTGTGGGTCACCACCACGTATGTCACCGTCAGCGATGCGCGACGTGACGAATTGGCTGCATTGTTGCATATTGCGCCCGAACAAATTACCGTCGCTGTGCCGGGCATTGACCCGATAGCGTTCTTTGCATGGACACCGACTATGATTACATTAGATGACCAGCTTGGTTTGCTGGACGCCGACGCGCTGCTGCTCGTTCCAGCGCGCATCACACGGCGCAAGAACATTGAACTGGCGATTCGCATTGTCGCAGTCGCGCGCAATTTGAGTGGTAAAGACTATCGGTTGATCGTGACGGGTCCACCGGGCGCGCATAATCCGAGTAATCCGGGTTACTTGGGCGAGTTACTGTCATTACGCGACTCGTTAAATTTGCGCGACTATGTCCATTTTATTTACGAACAAGGCGACGGCGATGAGCCGTTGATCCCCGATGACGCGACGATGGCGAATTTGTACAACACCTGTGACGCACTTTTATTCACGACACTCCAAGAAGGATTCGGCATCCCTATGTTAGAAGCAGGACTTGCCGGAATGTCAATTTTTGCTGCTGATCTTGCGTCGTTAAGGGCAACAGGTGGCGCAGACGCCTATTATTTTGACCCAGTGACGGGCGACCCGGCACGCATCGCGGCATTAATCATCGATGTGTTGGAAAAAGACCATCGGCATCGGTTACGTCGCCGCATTCGTCAGCAATATCGTTGGGATGCGATTTTGCAGAAAGTCATCGTCCCACTCTTGAAATAATGCGGCGTAGTGGGCAACAATCACACTTACCCCTATAAAAAAGATGGAGAGTGTATGACCGCTTCGCGTGTACTCTTGTGCGTCTCGACGAGTGAACATCTATCGTCGTGGGTTGACCTTGCCGTGCGTTTGGCGAACGAAGATGGTGAGGTGTATTTGCGTGGGATTGTCAGCTTGCCCGAAGCACAATCTTTGAGCGAAGGTGCGATGCCCGCCCGTGCGCTGCGCGACGCGATTCACGCGTTGGCGCTTGAGGACGAAGACGTAGACGATAAAGTTAATGTGTTCGTCGAATATCAACCATTACTGCCTGTATTCGACGACGCCAAGAAGCTCAATATCGATTTACTCATCGTCCAATGGGCGGGTCCCGACGCGCTGACGGGCGGGTTGATCACAGACACGATTTTGCAAATAGCGAGCTGCGATGTGGTGCTGCTGCACGCGATACAACCGAATTGGACGCGCGATCAGCCTGTCATGCTCTCGCTGCGTGGTGGTCCCAACATGTCGCTTGGCGTGCGCGTCGCGTCGGCGTTGGCGGATGGGCAGGCAATCACGCTGTTTCATGCGGCAGATCGCACGCGTAGTTTGCCCAATTTGCGCTTGATCACACAAGAGAATCCGGCGATCACGCGCACCGTTACAGCATTTAGCGATATTGGTGAGGGCTTATTACGTGAAGGGCGCGATCACAAAGCGATGATTTTGGGGGCGACCTTTACACAGCCAGAAGCGCGTCGAAGTTCATCCGGCGGCGTCATTCAGTGGATTTTCGAACAGACCGAGATGCCGCTGGCGCTGGTGCGCGCGTGGCGACCGGAAGGCTATGAATTTCATACGCGTGAGTTGCCGCTGACGACGCTCATGCGTTCTCAGGAAGATTTATCGACGCGCGTAGACCGATGGTTTGCCGAAAATACATTTCACAGCAGTGAATTTAGTGATTTGCGCGCGTTGATGGTGTTGAAAGAGCGGCAGGGCGTCACAATCAGTGTCGGGTTGCCGGCGCTCAATGAGGGAAAAACGGTCGGACATGTGATCGATACGATCAAATCGGCATTGATGGATGAGATTCCGCTGATCGATGAAATCGTACTGATCGACAGCGATTCGACCGATGACACGGTGCAAATCGCAGAATCGCGTGGTATCCCAGTGTACAGACATTCGGAGATTTTGGCGGACGAGGTTGGGACGCAGCGCGGCAAAGGTGAGGCGCTTTGGAAAAGTCTGCACGTGTTAAAAGGCGACTTGATCGCGTGGATTGATACCGACATTACCAATATTCATCCACGCTTTATTTATGGATTACTGGGTCCTTTGCTCAAGCGCCCGAATATCCAGTATGTCAAAGGTTTTTATCAGCGCCCGATCAAAGTTGGGGATACGCTGCAAGCGTACGGCGGCGGTCGTGTGACAGAATTAGTCGCGCGCCCGCTTTTAAACCTGTTTTATCCCGAACTATCAGGCATTATTCAGCCGCTTTCGGGTGAATATGCGGGGCGGCGTTCAGCATTGGAGACGCTGCCATTCTTTAGTGGCTATGGTGTTGAAACCGGAATGCTGATCGACATCCACAATTATGGCGGCTTGGAGTGCATCGCCCAATCTGACCTGGAACAACGCGTGCATCATAACCAGCCGCTGGTTGGCTTAAGCAAAATGAGTTTTGCGATTTTGCAGGTGTTTATTTCACGGTTGGAAACACGCTACGATGTACGTCTGCTGGAACATGCAAACCGCACCATGAAATTGATCGCATATGAGCCTGATCGGTTCGCGCTCGATGTCGAAGCGATTACCGATTTAGAGCGTCCGCCAATGGTCTCTATTCCTGCCTACCTAGAAAGGCGTACAATGGGAGGGTTTACGCCAATTGATGAGTGATTTTGTTTATGGTGACGCCAATCGTTGAAACTTTGATCGATGTGCTGCGCAATCGCATCGATTTGACCAATATACCGTTCTCCGACCGTGGATCGCGTATTTTAATTTTTCGTCGTGACGACCAGCTTTCGATTCGCCTTGCAGAACGGTGGGTGAAGCAGGAAAGCGTCGTTGGGCATTATCGGCAGCGTGTGCCGATCATCGATCAGTTTGTTTTTACCGATGCTCAGGCACAACCGACCCCCTTCACAATCGAAAGCGATGCGTATCGCGTCGAGTTTACAACAAGCGTCGGGCGCTTTACGCTGGTGTATCTGGATGCCGAAACGCTGCTGATCAAACTGCCGTCTGGCAAATTCGGCGTTAAATTCGACGCGATGTGCGACAGTGGAAAAGTCGATCGGCGTGGAGGTGTGCTGCGCGGGGTCCGCAGCGTCGCCTATACGACCAATGCGACCGTGACCAAGAACGAAATCGACAGCAGTATCGATCACCATGAACAGGTCGATTTACGGCTCGACGCGCGCGAAGGCGATGTGCTGCTGCTCAACATCACGCCGCGACTCGGCTTTAATCGGTCGATTCCCGATGCGGATACCGTGATCGGAGATGCAAAAGCGCGCTGGAGTGCCTGGATGCGCGCCGCGCCGCCCGTCTCTGAAGAATACCGTGAGCAGTATATGTATGCGTGGTGGGTACTGCGCGCAGGATTATTGGCGTCGCGCTATTACTTCACACGGGAAGCGCTCGTGCCGTCGAAAGTCCATTATGTCGGCGTGTGGCATTGGGATCAATTTTTTCATGCGATTGCGTATCGCCATGTCGATACAAGAATCGCGGAAGATCAGATTCGGATTTTGCTCGATCATCAACAGCCAAACGGCATGATCCCCGATGCAATCCATGACGAAGGGTTGGTCACACAGTTGACGAACCCAGTCGAAGCGCCCGTGACCAAGCCGCCGCTGATGGCGTGGACAGTGCTTAAACTACACGAAAAATCGGGTCATAACGACTTTCTGGAAGAAGCTTACGAGCCGCTCACGCGCTGGCAGGATTGGTGGTTCAACGAAAACGCTTCTGAGGATGCGCCAGGGTTATGTGTGTATCGGCATCCGTTTTCATCGGGGCTGGACGACAGCCCGCTGTGGGATGCGGGAATGCCCGTGACCGCGCCGGATTTGAATACGTATTTATGGCTGCAAGCGCGGAGTTTATCGCGGATCGCGGA
This sequence comes from Aggregatilineales bacterium, assembly GCA_038207205.1. Lineage (GTDB taxonomy): Bacteria > Chloroflexota > Anaerolineae > Aggregatilineales > Phototrophicaceae > Flexifilum. Next base: position 47,098 of record JBBRAA010000017.1, on the reverse strand, counting down.
CATGATCGGCTTGCCGAAACAATCGCGCCAATTTCGGGATAAGTCGAATGCGATTGCGGACGCGATGGTCACGTATTTGTGGGATGAAAAACACGGCGTGTTCAACGCGCTGCACAACGGACAGCCGATTCCAGTGATGACGCCGTTTCATTTGCTGCCTGTGTGGATCGATACGCTGCCGCCCGAAATGACGGCGCGCTTACTTGAACACCTGACCAATCCGAAATCGTTGTGGACGCGTTTTCCACTGCCGACGGTCGCCATCGATGACCCGAAGTATGACCCGCAGCAAATGTGGCGCGGTCCGACATGGGTGAACATCAACTTTTTGTTCATCGAAGCGCTGATGCACATCGGACAGCCCGATTTAGCCGACGATTTGCGCTGGCGCACGCTCGATTTGCTGATGCAGCACAAGGACTTTTTTGAGTATTACCACCCAGAAACAGGCGAGCATCCGATCAAAGCCGCGCCCGTCTTTGGATGGTCATCGGCAGTGTTTATCGATCTGGCGATTCAGGCGACGAAGGCGGCGGGCGAGTTAAAAAATACGCCAACGTTGTAAAGCACAGGTTCGCGCAAGACTTTGCTTGAAACTATCCGGGATGAATAAGCGCGAGCGACTGAACGTGCGGCGCGAGTTCTTCCCATTCGATGGCGGTTTGGCGTCCGTTACCGAACTCGCTGAGTACCCATGTTTGCAAGTCATTGAGCGCCGCGTCGTCTTTGGGCAGTTCGATGCCTGTATGCTGCTTGGATGAGAGCGCACGTTGCCCTTGTATTGATCGCTCATTTGGACTACGCGTAGCTGCTCAGGTACCCCTCATCCCCGACCCCTTCTCTCACAAACGAGAGAAGGTGAGAAATGCAGCAGAAAGTCCTTCTCCCACAAAAGGGCTGAGGGACTTAGGGTGAGGGCTGAGCAGTTACGACTACGCTTCTTCTTACATACGATTGGACGTTAATACGATTGGACGAAAGACCACACAAGCCTGTCATGGGATGGTAGAAAAGACAGTCCAATGCGGCTCTTTAACAACGGAATGTATGGCGTTGAGATGGGAAGTCCATCGCGTAAAATATTCAACGTCTCCAAAAGAAAACCGGACGTGAGAGTCTTTAAAATCTCAATCCGTTGGGGCATCAACGGACTATCATAGCGGTCGTCAGCCATCCTTCGGGGTGCAGCCGTGCTGACGGTAGCAGCTCCCGACTTTAGCCGGAGGAGTATGTCACTTGATGTTCTCATAGGCAACCATGGCTGCGCCGACGATGCCGGCATCATTGAGCAATTGGGCAGGGACTATAGGCGTCTGCGCAGTCAAAAACTCCTGGTATTTATCGAAATTTTTGCTGCCGCCGCCGCCCAAAATGAATAGGTCAGGATAAAATAAGGTTTCAAGATACCGTAAATATTCGTCGAAGCGTTTCGCCCATTCACGCCATGACATTTCTTTGATAACACGCGCACGATCGCTGGCACGACGTTCTGCATCTTTATCGCGGATTTTGAGATGTCCGAGTTCTGTACTAGGGACAAGAACGCCATCCACAAACAAGGCTGACCCAATGCCTGTGCCAATCGTAAGCAGCATGACGACCCCAGCAATGCCGCGCCCTGCTCCGAAGCGCATTTCGGCAAGTCCGGCAGCGTCGGCATCATTGACCATCGTGACATGACAGCCCGTCATACCTTCCAGCAGCGCTTTTGCGTCGAGATTGATCCAGCCGTGATCGACGTTTGCAGCGGTGAGTGTGACCGCGCCCGACCGAACCACACCAGGATAACCGACACCAATGGGCGCTGACCAGTTGAGTTCACGCACGATTTCCAGCACCGTTTGCGCGCACGCTTCTGGCGTCGATGGTTGTGGGGTGACTAAACGAATGCGCTCCGTCAATAGTTCACCTTTGATCGTATCGACAAGCGCACCTTTGATGCCCGTGCCACCGATATCGATGCCGAGAATATGCATGACAAACCCTCTCAACACATCAAAAAATGCTGTCTTGAATATGCTTCTGATTGTATCGTATTTCCAAAGCTTCCGATAATAAACGCCTAACCCTATTTGCGCGTTTTTCCGTCACGATTTTGCGCTAACGGTGTTCTTATTAATGCACCGTATGTCATGATGAGGGTGGAAAAATCGATGGCTATGCGGTCTCAGTCGAACTATTCGCCACAGTGGGGCGCATGGACACGTCACTTGATGACGGTGTTGTTGATTGTTGGGGCGATTTTTGGCTTATCCCTGCTCGGCTCGGTCGTGCAGATGCTTATTTTGGCGGCACTGCTCACGTTTGTGCTGTTTGTGCCGGCGCGCTCACTGACAAGGCGTCTGCGTCTGCCCTGGGCATTGAGCGTGATATTGATATATTTTTTCCTGACATTTGTCATCGTGTTTGGCATTCTGATCTTGCTGCCGGCGGCAGTCGATGTCGTGCAGAATATTTCCAACGGATTGATCGATAGCTTATCCGGCTTAGAGGATAACTTGCAGCCATATTTGCAAGAAGGGCGTAACACCGTCGAGGTGTTGGGGGTGCAGGTCGATATTCAATTCATTCTTGACCCCATTCGTCAGGCGCTCGGCGCAATGAGTCAAATCAATCAGCCTCCTGATACCATCGGTGATGTTGTCGATGCGAGTGGTTCGGTGACAATTACATCAGGCGAGCTGCGCAGTTTAATCAACAGCCTGTTAAGTTTGGTTGGCACGCTGACCGAAACACTTTCTGTCGCCGTGACGAGCATTGCGGGGTTAGTGACGGGCGCGCTGCTGGCAATCTTGATCTCGTTCTTTTTGCTGCTCGACGTGCCGAGCATGTCGCGCTCGATCACACGGTGGATTCCAGATCCATATAACCGCGAATACGCACTGCTGGTGAGTAAAATCGTGCGCGTGTGGAACGGATTTTTTAAGGGACAGGTCATCATCGGGGTGATGATCGGCATTTTGACATTTATACAATTGCAAATGATGGGCATCTCAAACGCGCCATTGTTGGCGGCATTGACCGGGATGATCTCGCTCATACCCACCATTGGCGGCTTTCTGGCGCTGATTCCGCTTGGTTTAGTGCCCTTATTAAATGGATCGACCGTGTTCATCGGTATGCCCTATGGCTTAGTCGCACTGTTTGTAATTGTTGTCAATCTGATCATTTCGCAGATTATCTGGACAGTCATCGCGCCAAAAATTTTAGGCGATGTGCTGGATTTGCCGCTCGTATTGATCATTATCGGCGTGTTTATCGGTGCGGCGGTGGGGGGCTTGCTCGGCGCGTTCCTTGTGGCGCCCATCATGGGCACGATCCGTATCATGATGCTGTACGTGATCAATAAAATCGGGATGCATGATCCGTATCCTGGCGAATCTGCGCCGTTCATGCTCGGAGAAGCGCGCTTTTTGCATCCGCATCTCGACGCTGTTACCGAAGAACGTACAGAACCGACCGCCATCACACAAAGTTAACAGCGTGGTTGCCAAACAAAAAGACCCGCTTACCGGTGATGGTAAGCAGGTCTTTTTATTGTGGAAGTCCTACACCTACAAGCTTATCACTAACAAGGCGGAAGGTTTTCCCCGCCACATGCAGGCAACGGTGTAGGCGTGCGCGTTGCGGTCGCAGTACGGGTTGCAGTTGCCATCGCTGTGGAGGTCGCCGTGGCTGTGGGGGTTGCGGTTGCGGTGGAGGAGGCAGTCACGGTCATGGTTGCCGTCGCTGTACTCATTGGCGCGGTATCGTTGTCATTGATGGTGACAGGGATCATGGATCCTGTCAGATTATTATATTGTGAACCTGCCTGGTTGCTGGTCGAACGATGGGTAATCGCCAGCGAATGTACGCCCTCGACGAGGGTATCGTTCACGGCGGATACGATAATCGTGCGCCCAGAACTGTAGTTCGATGCACCCAGGATGCGCGATGTGGGCGACAAGACCACCTGACCATTGACAGTCACCTGAGTAGCGATCGTAACTTGTTCGTTAGCGGCGGGGGCGCGGCTGAGTCGGATGATATAGGTGACAGTGCCGCCATTTTCGCTCAATGTGATGCTCGAAACATTGATGAGGATGCTCGGTAAACTCGCCTGTGTATTCGTGCGCGTTGCTGTAGGCGTCGTGGTAGGTGTGGCGGTTGGCGTCGAGGTCACTGGGCATGGCGGCTGACCATTACCACCACATTGTGAAGATTCCGTCGCCGTTTGAGTGTGGGTTGCGGTCACAATCGGTGTATTCGTTCGTGTCGCGGTCGCGGTGTTGGTGCGCGTTGCCGTCGCCGTCTGTGTACGGGTTGCGGTCGCAATCGGTGTATTCGTTCGTGTCGCGGTCGCGGTGTTGGTACGTGTCGCCGTTGGCGTTTGTGTACGGGTTGCGGTTGTGGTCGCCGCTACATCGTTATCGAACACCTGCACGCTGATCGAAGGTCCGTTGAGGTTGTTGAACGCTGACGCTGGACTATTGCTGGTCGAACGGTGCGTGACTGTGATGAAAGTAGTCGGTTCAAATACCGTATCATTGACGGCGGTTACAGTGAAGTTGCGCCCGGCGCTGTAGTTTGAAGTGTCGAGCGTTCGTTGTAACGGATTATACGATAGTTGAGACGTGTTGAATGTCGGCGTGATTACGACCTGTTCCCCGACGGCGGGAGCGCGATTGAGACGTACATTGTAAGTGACGCTGATGCCGCCCTCAGTGATATTGAGCGACGTGATGCTGACAATGATCTGCGCGGGTTGCAACGTATTAGTGCGGGTGGGGGTGCGCGTTGCTGTCTGCGTTGCTGTCGCTGTGGACGTTGGCAATGGTGTGCCCGCGCTGGTCAACGTGGCGGTGTAGGTCGTGTTGGTGCCGGGCGTGGTGATGTTGTGTGTCGATGTGCCGACATCTGACCACGAACTGAACGTATAAATCGTGGTGCTGATCGTTTGTGGGGTAGCCACGCCAATGCTGCGGACGATTCCGACGACGCTGCTAAACGTGTGTGGGAACGTCACCGGCTGACCATCCACCGTGCCCGCTGCGCCCACGATATTGGCAGTCACCGTCAACTGTACAATATTCGGGAAAATATCGACGTAGGTCGATTGAGACGCACCGTCGGAGTCGGTCACAGTGAGCGTAACACGATACCAGACGTTGGTATCGGTGTGACCTTCGGTATCGATAGTGAAATCACCGCTGGTGATGCCGCTCGTGGGCAGCAGCTTGGGATGGGTATGCACGTCATGATGGAAGTCAATCTTCCAACTAAACGCGCTGGCAGGCAGTGAACCATCTTCAGAATCGGTTGCTGTGCCACTAAACGCGAATAACTGACCGCCATCATAGGTGTCATCGTTTATCGGGCTGGTAATTGTCGGTACAGGGGGTTGATTTTCCAAAACTGTGAGCGTGGCATTGTTGCTGGTTGCATTGCCAAAGGCATTGGTGACGACACAGCGATATGTCGCGTTGTTATCGGCAATCACGGTCGTGAAGGCGTATGTTGGACTGGTTGCGCCCGTGATATTCGTGTTGTTACGCTGCCATTGGAAGCTGAGCGGTGTTGCACCCGAAGCCCCGCACGAGAATGACGCCATATTGCCGACTGAAACACTTTGATTGACGGGCTGCTGCGTGATGGACGGCGTAGCGCCGCTGTAGCTGATGCGACGAACACGTCCGCCGTCGTTGCGCGCCAGATAATACAAGTCACCGTTGGTTGCAACTTCTAAATCGACAGGGGCGCCAGTGCTGAGCCCAGTTGCAAACGATACCACCGTATCGGAAGCCGTATCGTAGCGATAAATCCAACTCGAACAGTAATCTGCAAAGAAGTAATCGTTCACATACTCCGCTGGGAACTTGTTGGTGATCGGGTCGTAAAAAGTGCCACCCGTAATCGCGCAGCCCGTGGGTGCCGGTAAGCCGCTGTTATGAGGATAGGCATAAAGCGGATTGGTAAAGTTGGGAAAACTGCTTGCAGTGAACTCACCTTCGGTCGTGGGCCAGCCGAAATTGCGACCCGTTAACCCGAGATTGATTTCTTCCCACGTTCCCGCGCCGACATCGTTGATGTACATCGTACCGTTCGTGCGGTGAAAATCGAATGTGTACGGATTACGTAAACCCGCCATAATGATCGCGCGGTTGTCGCCAGTCGGTGTGCCGAGACCGGTAATAGCCATCGAGTTACTGGACGGTATCAGGTTGGCGGGATTTGTGATGTAAGCGGTGGTGTCATAGCGCAAAATCTTGCCGTGACGGTTTGCAAGTGACTGCGCGTACGAAGCATTCGCGTTCTCGCCAACGGCGACATACAGCAGACCGTCGGTGCCAAAGTGCATTGCGCCGCCATTATGGTTGGTTGCGCCGCTTAAATTATCGAGATTGACCAGGACGACTTCACTACCGAGCATATTACTCAGCGCTGCCGTTTCTGTAAAGCGGCTGATGCGGTTACGCGCGGGCGAACCAGGTACGGTGTAGTACAGGTACACGTATCGGTTGGTAGTGAAGTTCGGGTCGAAGGCAATGCCCAGTAAACCGCGTTCACCAGATGGATCGACCGTGAGCGAAAGCGCGCTCGCTGCCAAGAGCGTAGGTGATGTGCCGGGATTAGTGATGATGCGAACTTGCCCGTTTTGTTGAAGTACGAACAGCCGACCATCGGGGGTGAAGGCGAATGCTGTTGGATTGGAAATGCCCGATGCCACCAACGTTTCGGTAAAATTGGCTGGCAAACTGATGGCAAATACGGGTTGCAGTGCGAGCGTGCTGGCGATCACCATAATAAAAGCAACGAGCAGCCAGCGCGAGAAAAGACGAGAACGTGCCATATGAAAACCTCGACGATAAAACGACGATAGATGATGGCTTGGCGCAATCGAAAGAAATACGCCAAGCCATGTGTAAATCGAACGCAATGACTGATCTAACAATTATGTATTGTAGCGGTCACTGTGCCGCGAAGCGGTAAGACTTTTGGGGGATAACTGTACATTACATTGACAAACAGCGCTGAATGAGCGAACAGCGCCGTTTGTCAATTATGAAGCGGTAAAATCAGCGGGTGCGGCTATAAACCGGATGCGGTGATGCCATATTCGCCAGAGCTGTAGACAAAAACGGGCGTAGCAATATTGCCATCGGCATCGGGGATGGCACCTTCCGCTGTCCAATCAAACAACCAGCGCGCATCACTGACGGTCAGATTGACGCAACCATGACTCTGGCGATAGCCATACAAATCGTGCCAGTAAGACCCGTGCAGGCTGATGCCGTCATCGAAGTACATCACCCATGGCACGCTCTGGATCGCATAAGCTTCTGGTGCACCCGCCGCACCGCTCATCGGGTCTGTGGACATACGCGCCCAAATATTGAACAACCCTTCGTTGGTTTCAAAACCGGGTAAACCGCTGGAGACCAACGTCGCAAACACAGGGGTGTCGTCTTCATAGGCGACAAGCGTTTGTTCGTACAGGTCAACGGCGATCCATTTGCCGCCTTCGACACCTTCGGGGCGCGTGATCGGATCAACTTTTGCGACGAAACGCTGCTCGACCCACTGATTGTCACCAATCATGTACCAGCGCCAGCCTTCGTCGTCATATGCGACGGAGTAGATATTGATGCGCTCGTAGCGGTCGATCCAGCGTTCGGTCGTTTGATCCCACTCGCCGCCGGGATAACGCGAGACGAAAATGCGGCTGAGATCGAGTACCCAGGCGAACGGCGCGACGGTATCCTCAGTAAATTCAACGCCGGAAAAATACGACGGCGATGCCTCACGCGCTAGGTCACGTTGAATCCAGCGTCCACCATCGATGCCAAGCCAGCCATCGACGCTTAGATCAAGCGCGCGTACGAAATTGAACCCTGATGGAATTTCGCCGGTCATGCCACCATTGGGCACATCGAAGGTGGGCGTTGCATCGGGCCCGACCCGAAAGAACGTGTACGCGCCAAGCGTGTAACCATCCAAGGTCACATCCTCAACCACAGGACGCGGGAAACGTTCAATCATACTTAAACACGCATTGCTGAGCGGACTGCCATCGGTAAAAGTGGCGCACACGCTGGGGTCAAAACCATTGGGGTCGATGGCGGGTGCGCTTGTTGCAACGACAGACGGGGCTTCGCTAGGGCGCGGCGTGTTGGTCACAAGTTCTTGCGCACTCGCCGGGATCACGGTCAGCACAAACGCTAACAGCATAGTGATGCCGATCAAGCGGGTGAAGGGACGTGCCATCGGGTAAGTCCTTATCCAAATTGACGATTGAGCAGCCACAATCGTAACAAAGAAAGGACGGGTATGACTAGGCTCGATTAACAAACGTAGGGTAAACGCCGAGAAAGGGGTATTGGAGGGCATGGCGTTCCATGCCCATCAGCGCGTAAATTTATTGCCAGGATACAGGCGTTGCCGCTGGGTTGAATACGCGGTTATTGATACCGACTTTGTTTTGCCAATCGGGAAGCAGCGGAAAGACCATCTCTGCGACACGATAGGCTTCTTCAAGATGAGGATAACCGGACAAAATAAAGGTGTCCGCGCCGAGGTCGACGTATTCCATCAGGCGTTCCGCGATGATCTCTGGGCTGCCGACGAGCGCAGTACCAACCCCTTTATTGACCAAGCCGATGCCTGACCATAAATTCGGGCTGACTTCGAGCGCGTTACGGTCACCGCCATGTAATCCGAGCATCCGGCTTTGCCCAATAGAGTCAAACTGCGCCAATTTTTTCTGATTGGCGGCTATTACGTCTTCGGTCGCGAATTTAAGCAGGTCATCGGCGGCTGCCCATGCTTCGGCTTCGGTTTCGCGGCATATGATATGCAGGCGCACACCGAAACGCATTGATCGTCCGTGTTTCGCCGCTGCTGTGCGAACTTTCTCGAATTTGTCGGCGGTATCTTGCGGTGTTTCACCTAACGTCAGATACAGGTCAACATGTTTTCCGGCGACCTCGATGGCGGCAGGCGATGATCCACCAAAAAACAGCGGCGGATAGGGGAGTTGCGCTGGCGGGAACGCAAGTTTGCCCCCTTTGATTTGAATATGTTTGCCTTCAAACGTGACTTCTTCGCCTGTATATAAAGCGCGCCACACCGCGAGAAATTCGTCGGTGACTTCGTAACGCTCATCGTGGCTCAAGAACATACCGTCGCCTGCCAGTTCTACAGGGTCGCCTCCGGTAATGATGTTGAGCAGCAGTCGTCCGTCGGAGAAACGATCGAAGCTCGCTGCCATGCGCGCCGCAAGTGTTGGTGACAAGCTGCCGGGACGGAACGCGATCAAAAATTTCATGCGTTTGGTCAATGGGATCATCGACGCCGCCAATACCCATGAGTCTTCGCAACCTTGCCCAGTAGGAAGCAATGCGCCCGTAAAACCGAGCGAATCGATTGTTTTGGCGACGGTCGATAAATAATCATGGCTGGTATTACGGCGCGAGTGCTGTGTGCCAAGATAGCGCGTATCGCCATGACCAGGAATGAACCACAAAATATCCTGCAACATAAAAAAGACCTTTCTGGACTGAAAACAGGAGAGATGACGGGCTGCCTATACAGCGATTATGGAAAAATAGTCAACGACATTTCGAATTGTCCGAGCAGCGCCGCCAATTTGGACTGTAAATCGGGCGTAAACGCTGGCGGCTGACCTGTTTCGCCAGCGTTAAATTGATTATCCAACAAATACGCGCCGGGTTGAAGGGTTGTCGCGCCGAGTGCCGCCAGCACCGGCTTCAGCGCGTAATCCAGGACGAGCGCATGTGTGGGCGTCGCCCCGACGACGATTGGCAGTGTCACTTTGCCTGCCAGTGCGTTCATCGGCAGCACATCGAGAAACAGTTTAAGCACGCCTGTATAAGCGGCTTTATACACCGGAGTCGCCACAATGACACCATGTGCGCTTTCTACGCGCGCGGTTTGCGCCTTAATAGACTCGCTATCGTAACGCCCGTGAATCAAATCATCAGCGTTGATATCGCGCACGTTGATCGCGTGGGTTTCATGTCCGCGCGCGTCAAGTTCCCGCCGGAAATAATCTAAGATGGACGTAGTCCGTGAAGTCGCGGATGGACTGCCCGCAATTGTGACGACGACCGCCATTTACGCGCCGCCTTCGCCAGAAATATTTTGAGGTGCATGAGGATCAGCATTTTTGTCGTAGTTGATGATGTTGTCCCATTCGTCAGCGCTGGAACGAGCGACAATCGCCACCACTGGGTCGGTATCGCTGATGTTAAAGACTTCGTGCGGCACACCAGGTTCGATGAAAATGAAATCGCCCGCCTCATTGAGCAGCGTTTTGCTTAATCCAGGACCGTAATCGTGGCGTACATGACCTTCCAGAATATAGAGCATGACTTCAAAATCGACATGGATATGCGCGTAGGCGACGCCACCAGGCGGAATCGTGGCGACGTTCATCGATAATTTTTGCGAACCAACATTCTTGGCACTCATGCCTGTTTTATAGCGGATGTTATTCCATTGGCGTTGATTGCCGCCGCCGCGAATCGTCCAAATACCGTCCGCGTTTTCAACGGGCGCTTTCAAATCTTCATATTGATCGGTCATATTCCAAAATCCTTTTACAACAGCGAACCGCGAAAACTACCAAAAACATAACGCAAAGACGCCAAGAGAACAAAAAGGGGCAAAATAAGTGAATTGGGCATGACGCAGACGAGGTGCATCAGTCATGCCTGACCGGAAAAAGCATGATACGGAGGCAGAAAGTCACAGCGATATGAAGAAGAATGGTTAGCTGGTGACGCGTTGTCCGAGCTTGCGTTCGCGTCCTTCACTAAGCGCGACGATGTTCTCACGGTGGCGATAAAAAACAATCAACGGTACGATCAGATACAGCAAATACACGGGCGTGAAGAAGTTGACCGCGACCATGATGATGACCGCAAGCGCGATGATTCCTGTCGTTACCAGTACTGCGAGTGACACATAGCGAGTGACGACGACAATGAACACCCAGACTGCCATGACACCTGCAAAAAAGAGCGGCGGCATGAATGTGAGCCATGTGCCGATGGCGGTTGCCGCCCCTTTTCCGCCGCGCAGTTTGCCCGTGATCAGTTTGATAGCGAACGACCAGTTATGCCCGATGATAGCACCGACTGCGCCGATCACCGTCGCGAATCCCATTTGGTCGGGTAGTGTGAGCGCACGCATCAACAGGATCGCGGCGATGCCTTTCATGCTATCGAGAAACCATGTCAGCCCGCCCCAGAACAAACCGAGCGAACGCGCAATGTTATTCGCACCCATGTTCCCGCTGCCAATTTTGAAGATGTTGATTCCATTAAACTTGCCGACCATGTACCCTACTGGGATCGAGCCGATAGCATAGGCAAGCGCGAACAAAAAGACCGTGTCAATAATGTTCATGTAAATGCGACCTATTCCAATACGATTGCTAAATACAACCCCACGTGACGTTAATCAGCACGCATCATTATTCTGGCGCGAGAAATAAAACGGGCAAAAGCTGCCGTCGTATCGCCAAACGCAAGAACTGAATAGAGTTGATATTCTCATTTAACGCATAATCTGCCGCGAACGGATCGAGGGTTCGCCAGCGCATCGGGACAGGTTGATCCGATTGATAGCGCGTTTGTGCAAATGCTAACTCAGTCAATTCCGGCGCGGCTGCGCGCGCGCGCTCAATCATCAACAATGCGTTGGTCTGATCATCTAGTGCATCATACACGGCTGCTAAATTTGCCCAGCCACTCACGTATTCTGGAGCAAGCTGCGTGTAACGAGTGAAGGACGTAACGGCGGATAGATAATTTTCCGCGACCGCATATAAATATCCCTGCTGCTGATGATAAACGGGCATCGACGGATCGAGCATAATGACTGCATCGAGCGCCACTGCTCGCTCACCAGCGTTGCCCTCATTTACGCCGCTCATAATGTTAATGTATGCCTGGTAGGTGGCAGCACCGAAGACACCCGTCGTCAAGAGTGCAACCGCGCCAACGGCGAGCGCGGCACGAATCGTGATTCCGCGCCAGCGAAACGGGTCAGGCGGTGTGATTGTCACGGCGAGAATAACCAATAGAACGATAAAGATCGCTGGCGTGATCGCGGGTAAGTCGAGCAATTGGTGCACGCCGAACGCAATCAAAGCGATGATACCTGCGCGTAAAGGTCGCTTTTCGCGCGCTTCGAGTGCGTTGAGATTGCGGCGCGCGGCGCGCATGATAAACCACATTGTTAGAAACAGAGCGATCAGCCCGATAATGCCGAGTTCTGCGCTCACGCCTAAAAACAGGTTGTGGGCGTGAGCGTGAGGTTCGCGCGGCGGAATCGAATACAGGCGTGATAAGCCTCCGCCGAACGTGAACAAGCCTGTCCCGGTGATCGGCTGTTCGACGGTCAGTCGAATAGCAGTATCATACAAGAAAGTACGAAATTCGAGCGTGCGCCCGCCAATACTCAAAGTAGCAATTAAAAACAGCGTTATGCCGACACCTGCAATGATGAGTGTCAATCCACTTACTACAAGCGCGATTTTTGTATTTTGGGACAATGTTGCAAGATAAACACGTCTCGCTTTCACCTGATGCAGGTGATGCTCGTAAGCGAACAGCGCGATCCGCGCTGCGACGATTGCGGCGAGCGCAATTAAAGCGCCGCGCGAAAACGTGAGGAGTAAAAGCAATATCGTCGTTAGTCCGTAAAGTGTCAGCGAAAGCCGGGTAATCGGATTGCGTGACCCGATGCGCTCGAAAATGAACGGAATAATCAAGACGAGGAATGCTGCCAGTGCGTTGCTGTTGCCAAACGTACTGACCGGGCGCACGAAACCCGCTTCAAGCGCGTTGATAAACTGAAACCAGCCGATTCCAACAATCAGCGCACCGACGATCAACAGTCCGTCGATGAGTGTGTCACGGCGTAAGGTGCGGTTCGCCAATGCATCGAACAGTGCATACCAGAGAATGATATACAGCCCCATATACCACAGACCGAGCGCGATTCGCCGCCACGAGTCGAGATTGGCGAGCAGCGACAAAGCAAACGCAGCAATCCATAACAAAATCGCACCATCGAGCGGTGAGCGATACCAATTCCAACGACGACGTGCGATCCACCATCCGATCAAGCCGCCGCCGATGAGCACTACGTTGAAGGTTTTGAACATTGGTGTCAGGATGCCGTTGTAGGTCGCGCCGAGCATGATCGTGTAGAGCAAAACGACGGTGGTCACGGCAAGCGCGCGCGGTGTTGAACGCATCAATTCGTCTCCAATGTGTTGATCGCGGCGTCGATGCGGTCAAGCTGTGCCTGATCGATGTGGGGAAAGCGTTCGAGCATGAGCCTGTACACTTGCAACGCGGTTAGATCATCATTTTCAGCCGCGAGCGACTCCGCAAGTTCATACCAGACGCGCAAGTCGGTTTCGGTTGGCGGTGCACCCGTCAAACCAGGCAGCGTGACAAATTGAGCGCGGCGTCCTTGAAATAGTACGGCTTCAAAATTCTGGTCAATTATACGTCCACTGACGGCGCTGATCTGCGCGGCGCGACGTACTTCGGGCGTACGCGCCAGATCGACGCGCGCTAATGCTAAATTTTCGTAGTACGTGCCGAATTGTTCTGCAATCGCTAAATCGCGCCATGCGGCGTCCGGCTCGGTGGCGAAACGTGCGTAGGCACGCTGCACATATTCGTCACCGACCGACAGCACGATCAGATTATTATCCGTATAGGTGCTGAATGCCGATCGGCGCGCGTCGGTTGCGTTCCACCACTCGTCGTTAGTCGGCGGATAGGTAATGGAGAGGATATACGCGTCACGGATTTCATCGATTGTCACGTCACTGGTCTGCTCTGTTAGCAACGCCCACCCAAACCAGGCACCATTCCAATAGCGAATATTGGCAGCGCGTTCAATACTGGCAAATGCCGACTCTGTTTCGCCTGCCCGATTTTGTAGAACAGCAAGGTTGATCCAGCCTGTATCCCAGGTTGGTTCGAGTGCGACGGCACGCTCGAAGGCGGCGATTCGCGTGGGTAAATCGTCGGCGTTCATGCCGATCAAATAATCGACCTGGAGTTGATATAAGCGCATCGACGGATCGAGTACGAGCGCGGTTTGCGCGTCTTCGAGTGAGTTGGTGGCGACGCTGCTATTGAAATAAGTGTGTGCGCGATCCGAAATCAATAAGCCGACGCCGAAAATAGCGATCAAAGCTGTGAACAGCGCCGCCGGAAGTTTTGCGCCGCGCGGAACAGAGTCACTGACCAAACGGGACGGCGTAATACAGTAGGCAATCAAAATAAGCGGCAAAATGACAAGCGCTGTCAGCGTAAAGGTATCGAATAAGCTTTGGACACTAAAGCCGATCAGTGCCGCCAACGCCGCTTCTAAACGCAGTTTGCGTGCATCTTTTTTTGCATTGCGCCATTGCCTAAACCAAGCACCTGCGCCAACGATGACCATGACGCCCAAAAGATAAATGCCAATAACTCCTGTTTCAGCCGTCAGGTTGAGGTATAAATTGTGCGCGGTGCCCAAACGGTCATCCACAAACGTGGCATCGCGGTAAAGCCGATGACCACGCCCGAACATGCCGACGCCAACGCCTGTAAATGGATCGCGCAAGGTCATTGTGACAGCGCTCGACCATAAATCGGCACGTAAGGTGTCACCCGCCACCCGGCTGGGATCGCGGCTGATCAAGAAAACGACCCCACCGATACCTGCTGCCAGTATGCTTAAACTGATGATCAACGGAATAAGTCGATGAAGTGAGCGCCGACCCCATAGGCGCAGCACGAACAGCACGGCGATCCCAGTCGCCAGCGCAATATATCCGCCGCGCGATGCAGTGAAAATCAATACGATCAAGAGGGCTGCCGCAAGCCCCCATAACGCCGGACGATAATCTTTACGGCGCACGCTGAGCGCCCAACCCGCCGACAAGATAATCAACGGTGCGGCGAACGCCGATAACCAGGTGCTGACGCCGAACGGCTGATCCAAGCGCGGCAGCACAGGCGGAAACGGGAGTTCGGCGCTTAAAAGTGGCTCCCAACCTGCCCACCATTGATAAACCTGTACGAGTGCCGCAATAACGACGAGCGTGCCGAGCATGAAAATCGTTTCCATGACAAGGCGTTGACGACCGCGACCGATCCAATCGACCACTACAAAAAAGATCAGCGTGTGCGTAATGGGAAACCAGGCACTTTCAAAGGCGATACGTGGGTCAAGCGCCAACGCGGATGTGATCAACCACAGCGTGACCAGCGCGTAAATCAAAGGGTTGAATGGCGTTTTCGGCAGTCCGGTCGTTCTCAGTTTGCTGATCAGCCAGATGATAAGCAAGGCAGTCAGCACGACGTGATGCGCGACGCGAATGGCGAACACCTGATAGTAGTAGGTGCTGCCGCCCAAAAAGACCAAATAAAATGCTAACAGTAGGACGGCGATGCGACGCATGAGAATCCTTAAGTCACCTTATGCAGATTGCCCTCATCCTAAATCCTTCTCCCTCAGGGAGAAGGATTTCCCCTACCGCACAGGTTTTTCACCCCTCGCCCTCAGGGTTACAGGGCAGCAGGTGAGGGCTGAAAACGAGGGGCATGCGTAAGGTGAGTTTATTAGTTCAATTCGTGAACGACCGCTTCATTCCTCTAAAAAGTCCTATCCAAAAGCCGCTGCCCCATGTGATATGAATCGTCAAAAATACAAGCGGAATACGCCATTCAAAATTTGGCGCTGCTTTGAGCGAGAAAAAGAGATTAAGCCCCCCGTAAACTGTAATCCCTGCCAGCCACAACAGCGCGAATAGCGGATGAAACAACGATAGCACGCCGCCAATCAGTACCCCCGCCACGAACACTGGAGCGACTAAATGCCGCAATTTAAGCGATCCCGGATGCGTATGCAAGGTTTTGACCTTAACCATCCCATAGCGGAAATATTGATGTGCCAAAGCTGTAATTGTTTGACGCCCAAAATATTGAGATTGAATGGCAGGGTTTAAATAGACACGCCCGCCCGCCTTGATAATTCGGTAGTTGAACTCGTAATCTTCGTTGATATTTACGTGCTCATTGAATAAGCCCACGCGGCCGAATATTTCTCGCCGCCACGCACCCAAATAGACCGTATCCGTATCTTGTGCTTTTTGTGTGACATGAAACGCGGTTGGTACAGCGAACGATGACTTACCCGCGATTGCAATCGCTTTTCCCATAGGTGTTATACCAATCGGATTCATGGGTCCCCCAACATTTTGTGCGCCCGTCTGTTCAAGAGTTTGTGCGCACTGACGTACATAATCTGGAGCAATGACAGTGTGCCCATCCACACGAATGATGATCTCGCCTCGTGCATGTGGGATCGCGCGGTTTAGTCCAGCCGATTGAATGTATGCCGGATTATCAATCACATGCACGCGGTCGGCACCCGGCAGCGCGCGGATAATTTCCAGCGTTTTGTCATCGCTCATGCCATCCGCGATCAAGACTTCGATCTTATCCGCTGGATAATCCTGAGTGAGAACCGCGCCTAAACTGCGGGCGATAAACGCTTCTTCGTTGCGAATTGGCATGATGACGCTAACAAACGGTTCGTGCAATTGAACGCCTCTCAATGCTTATGTTGGTCGATACACGGCTCGAAAAGTCGCTCGAACTGTGCCGCGACGATATTACCACTTTATAAGGTCTCAACTGTTGACCGCGCACGCTGACGAAGTGAATGTCGTTCTGTGTTGTGCGCCAGCCAATACGAAATTGATTTCGCTAATGCCTGCGGCGTGCTAGCTTTTGTTATCAATTTCAGGTCAATCGTCCCCAAAATTTCGGGCGTCGTGCCGATGGGTGTTCCGATAACGGGCAACCCGACTCCTAACGCTTCGATAGTCGCCAACCCAAAACCTTCCAACGCTTCTGTAGGTAGCACGAATAAATCGGATGCAGCCAAATAAACCGGGAGCTGCGCTTCGGATACGAAGCCAAGCAGTCGCACTCGCTGTGTTAAGTCAAGTTCTGCAATCAATGCTTCGAGCGCCGCTTGCACATAGCCTTTGCCTGCAATCAGCAGCACCACGTTGATCCTATTATCGCGCAAGATTGCTGCTGCATGAATAAGATTTTCGATGCCCATGCGCGCGACTAACCGCACCATTGGTTAATGATGATGGGCTGTCAGCGGGTAAATCAAGCTATGTACGTGCATCCGCCGCATCTACGGGTTGGTAGTGCGCGGTATTCAAGCCAATCGGAATGATCTCCGATTGGAAGGGTAACCCTTGCATTAACGTTTGCAGATTGTTTTCCATAAAGCGACTACGCGCGATGATCACATCGACGCGGCGTAATCCTTGAGCGGCAACCCACAGAAGCGGCATCAGTAGTCCATATTTGCCGCGCCGCAAGTTGAGCATAATTTCTTGTGCGGTAGATGAGTGAAAAATATACACCGACAGTCTGGCGTGCATGATGCCCGCCACCTGCGCCGCCAGCAAGAAAATCGGATTATGCGCAACCACCACATCAAACGACTGATCGAGGTTTCGCAGACGCGTGATCACTTTGCCGAAAATGACAAGCGGAAAGAAACAATAAAAGGGCGACGGACGTATGATGCCCTGAACGCGATAGATATGAATTCCATCGATGACTTCAAAGGGTGGCAGTGCCGCATTGATGCCGCGCACAATTACAGTCACCATATGCCCATGCCTGACCCAGGCAATGGCTTCGTTGTACAGGCTTTTTCCGACCCCGCTTATCGCATCCGAAAAGATTTCATCGGTGAGCACGAGCAGTTTTGACGCCGTATCAAGGATAACCACCTGGAAGCGGCGCGCAAGAAGATGCGCGTTCGTGGAACTTCGCTGTATTATATGCGGGTGTACCCAAGATTGAACCACCAAGAGTTCGCTATGATTCGTGTTGCGCTAATGGATGACCATCTGTTGATTTTACGAATTCTACGCCAGGAATTGGCACGCGAGCCAGACATTCGGCTGCTGTGGGAGACCAATGACGCGACAACAATGATTGGTCAGGTTAACAGCCACACACCCGATGTACTGGTTTTGGACTTGGGTTATACCGGACAGGCTTTTGAACCTGTCTCGGCGGTACGTGATTTGAAAGCACGCTTCCCGACTATGGGTATTTTGATCTTGACGGGTTTCGATGACCCAGTGTGGATCGATGAACTCATACGGGCGGGAGCGCAGGGCTACGTTGTGAAAAGCGACGATTTTTCGCTGCGCATTGCGGATGGTATTCGTGCTGTAGCAAGCGGGCGTACATTTTTGTCGCCATCAGCGGCGGCTGGGCTGGCGAGTTCGCGCCAGCGTTTCACGTTGACTGCACGCGAACGTGCGATATTGCGGTTAGCGTCCGATGGCAAGACCAATCCCGAAATAGGCGATATGTTGGGTATCGCGCATGGGACGGTGCGGAATCATATCTCGAATATCTATGGAAAATTGGGTGTAGAAACGCGTGAAGCGGCGGTGCGTGCCGCGCAAAACCTGCGCGAACTGCCAAAACCTGGTGCAACCATGCGCCACGAACTGCGTACCCCTCTCCATGCATTGATCGGGCTGGCGCGTTTACTGCAAACGCGGCTTGAGAAAAATGGTTGGCTCGATACATCGGATGCTGATTTTCTCATGCAAATAGTGCTCGAAGCTGAACGGCTGGATGGATTAATCGAATCGATGGGGGATTGAACCGCATGGCTGGCATCAAAACCATTCTATACGTCGATGATCACCCGCCTGCGCGCCTGTTGATGACCGCGATTATCGGGGATTTGACGGATTATCGCGTAATTACAGCCGAAAATGGCGAAGAAGCGATCCGACTCGCCACACGCGAAAACCCTGATTTGTATATCCTTGATCTTGATTTACCTGATACTGATGGCGCGACGCTGGCAGAACAACTGGTGGCGCTGCATCCTGCACCTGTCATTGTCGTATCTGCGTATGCGGAAGCGATCACACGCGACCGTTTTTCACATATCGTCACCACCTATCTTCCAAAACCATTAGACCCGGATCATGTGGCAGAAACTCTTAAACGCGCCCTGGGTTGAAACCGATGGGCTGTTACCAATCGACGTTCAGCAGCAAGCCGCCAAGCGAATTAATGCATATTGGCGCACGCGCGGCTGGCAGTTGGCGCTCGGCGAAGTGTTGTTGTGGATTGCTGCCATGTATCAAGGCTTGCCGTCGCCGCATTTATACGGTGCGCTGGCAATGTGTATCGCATTGATCTACCTGTTTGGCTTTTTTGTCGAATGGGCGCTGGTTTGGTTGTTCAGCATCGTCGTGCTGCTGTTAATCCAGGGATTGATCGTGAGCGGCTTGGGCGCTGTGACAGCACTCGCGCTTTTGATCCCGTACACATTCGCGGCGATGCTTTTCACAGGGCGCAAACGCACGATTTTACAGGCGTGCTGTATCGGCGCATTCTGGATCAGCCTGATTTACGAAGTGCTGCCGATTTTGCGCCAATTGCATCCACCCGGCTATATCCTGGTGAGCTACAACATTCTGCTGGCAGCATTTGTGTTTCAAACCATGCAGTTCTTGAATCACCTTGCCGTTGAGATCAATTCCGGGTATGTAGCGGCACAGGTGCGCGCGCAAAGTCAGCATTTTCTGGCGCGCATCAGCCATGAACTGCGTACGCCGCTGAACTCGGTGTTGGGGTTCGCCAAATTGCTCAAGCGGAGCGAATTAAACGAGACTCAACAAGATTATCTGCACCAGATCATCGATGAAAGCACCCAGTTGAACCGCCTGGTCAGCGATTTGCTCGACAGCGCACATTTGAACACGGGTAAACTGACGCTCAAGCACGACCTGTGCGATCTGAATGCGATATGCCGTGCTGTGGCGGATGAGCATCGCCCGTCACTTGCGCCAGAGGTGAGTTTGCGACTGGAACTCGCAGATAAATTACCGTTGTTTGAAGGCGACGCGATTCGGCTGCGTCAGATCATCGCCAATCTGGTCGGGAACGCGACAAAATATACGCTGCGCGGACAAATCGTCATCAAGAGTATCGTGCGTGAGTCGTCGGTGCTGATCGAAGTGGTAGACACCGGAATAGGCATCGCACCGGAACAGCACTCGCTGGTTTTCGTTCCGTTTGTGCAGTTGGATAATCGGCGCGTTGGCGTCGGTTTGGGGCTGGATATTGCGCTTCAACTGGCGCGGTTGCACAACGGTGATATTCGCTTGGAAAGTACCTTGGGGCAGGGGAGTACGTTTACCCTTGAACTGCCGCTCAAAAATAGTGTTGAGTGAAAGTCATTGCGAAAAGCATAAGACGAAGGCACAAACGGACCGAGACACAAACAAAAGCATGAAGTGTGCGCTTGTCATGGTGTAACCATGACGCTTGTGCGCAGACAGCAACCTGCGAAAAAGCATACGCTCAAGCCATAAAATGGAGGGGCGTATGCGACAAACAAACGTGCAATGGGCTGTATCGCAAAATATCGACTTGCGCCTGATTTTATATGCCGGGATCGCGTTGATCGTCGGATCGTTGGCGTTGATGGTGCGTGATCAACCGACGCTTGAATACCAGATGGCGCTGGCATTTGGCGCGCCCGTATTGTTTTATATCGTCGGCGGGCTGGCACTTCGATATTTGAATGCCCCTCTCGCTGCGCCCGGTATTGTAGCGACGGGCGCATGGCTGCTAGTAGTGGCAATGCTGTACTCGACGACGCTCTACGATAACATCAACGCCAATCGCGGTTTATGGTGGTTAATATCGCTCGTCGTAACAGCAATCATCACGATCACCGGTCATCGGGTTAAATTTGCGCTGTTATATCCATTGGTCTTAATCGTCCAAATCAACGCGGTAGGGGCGGTTGCAAGTGTATTGGGCATTGAATGGCAGTGGTTGACCTCGCTCTCGTTTATCATGGTGGCTGTATGGTGGTGGGGCGTGCCGCGCCTTGTCCGAGACGCGACATGGATCACCGCTTACCGCGTTGGCGCGGCGCTGTTGATTGGTTTGCTGGTCACGTTGAGCCTGTTTTTACGCGAAAACGCATTTGTCAGTCCGATCAGCACGTCGCTCACGCTGGTACTGGGGGGCGCTGCCACGTTGTGGATCGGTGGACGACGCTCTCTCATCGCAGCGCATGGTGGCGTCTGGTTGATCGCGGGTGGATGGATCACATTTTATCTCGATTGGCTTGGCGATACTGGCGCGTTCGGGTTGTGGCTGGCATTGTTGGCAGCGAGCGCGCTTTTGATCGAGCGCGTGCTTTCGACGTTCCGCGACGGTAAGAAAAAAGGCGAAGCGACCGTTTTTGAGGTGGTGACCCGCTGGGCACTGGCGGACTTGTCGCTTGGTTTGAGCGTGATCATCTTGTTGTGGACAGCGCGTAATATCGATGCCGCATCGCCGCTCATTGTCCTCATTACGCTCCTGGTCACATGCGGCGTGTGGATCGTCGGTGGGCTGGTCTATCGTCTGCCCGCGCTGCTGCACGCGGCGTTATGGGTGCTGCCTTTGCCGGTCGCGCTGC
The DNA here is from genome assembly GCA_038207205.1 of Aggregatilineales bacterium. GTDB lineage: Bacteria > Chloroflexota > Anaerolineae > Aggregatilineales > Phototrophicaceae > Flexifilum. Next base: position 25,531 of record JBBRAA010000017.1, on the reverse strand, counting down.
TGTTCACGTATCTCGCGCCGTGGTACTGGTCGCTGGCGCTGATGGGTGTCGAATGGCAGTTGCTCGCCGTAGGTTTCATTGTCATTGGTCATATGATGGCGCGGCGGCGTCCGTCGATACGGCTGCCATTTTTTGCGTCGGGCTATTTCTATCTTGGCTTTGGATTAACACTAACGTTGAACAGCCCGCAGGCGTGGCTGCCAATCAGCTTAGGGGTGATGACTCTCGTCATGCTGATCACGGCGGGGCTGGTCTTAGCAGAACGTCATCGTACATGGGATTGGCTGATCGACCGCGTGATCCGGCAAAAATCGTATCCGATCATGCATCAAAGCGCGCGCAACATCTTCCTGTTGATTGGGAGCTGGTTCGCAGCGATCTGGTTGGTGATCATGCTGCCGTTGACTGGACTCGATACGGCGCAGCAGGGGATGATGCTGGTTTTGTTGAGTGCGGCGTGGTTCGTGATCGGGCGGACACTGATGACGACGCCGCGTTTTTCGGGCTGGATGGTATACAGCGCGGGATGGATGTTGTGGTTGATGGGACTGCTGCTGGTCTTTTTCTCTCCGGTGCAGGCGATTTTGACGATGATTGTTGGCTTGATCATGTGCGGCGAGGCGGTATGGCGCACCCGCGCCGCCTATTGGATGCCGATTGTCATCCTGCAAATTGGATTCGTGATCGTGCAAGCGGCATATTTACTTATGCTCGATGCCAATCTGATTTTGTTGACGTTGATGATTGCCATTGCTTTGGGCAGCATGGTCTTAGAGCAGCATGGGAATAAGCGATTGGCACGTTTTGGTAAACTTGCGGTGATGACTGGAACTGGCATTGCGTGCTTAACGTGGCTGACTTACATACGCCCTGAAAGCACGCTGCTGGTTACGATCTTGGCGGCGGTGGCGCTGCTGCGTTATCGCCATTGGTCGTTGATCGTGGTTTTGAACGTGCTGGTTATGGCGATGTTGGCGATGATGAACCCGCATACCTATGTATGGTACGGCGCGTTCGTCATGCTGGCGGGCGTTAACAGCGTGCTCGCGTGGTGGGTAAAAGGAATCCGCGCGTGGTATACGCCGATCACGTTTGCGATTGGTGCGGCGGTCGCTTTCGGGGTTCAATTTCCTGCGTTATGGGAGATTTACGTCTATGGGTTCATACTGGCGTTTTTGGTCGGATTGTGGCGCGCTGGCTTGCTGATCCCATTGTTGATCATTGTGGCGGCGGTCATTGCCGGCATGGTGCTGTCCAAAATGATGATGATGATCGCGGCAATCAATGTCTGGTTGATACCGCTCACTGTAGGCGTCAGCCTGATGGGCGCTGCGATATGGATGGAGCGGCGGCGGGGGAAATCAAAACTTGACCCCCCAACCCCGTTGGGCTAAGGGGAGAAATAAGGCTGATTTTGCTTTAGACAGGTTCGGGGATGGGATGGGTTTTGTTCCATGTGTCGAGCGCGTCATACAATTGATCCATCGAATCCAGCACAAAAAACTGTGGGTGATAAGCGTGTGGGCTGGCGGCAACTGTCTCGAAGGCGGCAATATCGAATGGTAGCAGTTTTACAGACCCATCAAAGGCGCGGGCGAGTTCGGCTTTGGACGAGAGTAACCCCGCGCCGATGGCTTTGAGTTCGCCGTGTTCTTTGATTAAGCCGAATTCGACCGTATACCACCACATCGTCTTGATCGAGTAACGCTGTGAATCGGGGTGTACGAGTGTAGTATCGCCAAAACGCTGGCAATAATTGGCAAATTTACGATCTGCCATGAAGGGCAAATGACCGAAGGTATCATGAAAAATATCGGGGAGCGGCGTGTAATCGATATCCTGTCGGTCGCGGATATATTCGGTGATCAAAAATTCGCGCTCGCGCATGGCGACGAACCAATCTTGATCGCTGGAATACTGAATATCGGTGCTGACCAAATTCCAACCAACAAGGTCGAACAGCACAGTGTCCAGCACTGAAAAATCGGGAATATAATCGCGCGTGACGTTGAGCTTGTCGATGCCTTCCAGCCACAACCGCGAGGCATAACGCTGCGTCTGTTCCCACTGACGATTCGCCATCATGCGCCATCTGTCATGGGCGTCGTCGGAGAAAGCGACAAAAGGACGACGGGTTTTCATAAAATGACTCCTTTTCAAGCGGGCATAACCCGCTATACCCCTACACTTTCGGACGTTCTAAGCTAAAAATTTCCCCGATGCGGGTGTAATTGCTACCTGCCATACGACCAATCGGGTCGAGTTTTGTTACATCGATCTTGTTGTCACCGAGCATGACCGACTCATCGACGTGTAAATGCGTCACGCGACCGACGACGACGCTGCCGCCACCCGGTTCGTCGCTGAGATCGAGAATATGGGCGACCTGGCATTCAAAATGGATTGGGCTTTCGGCGACGCGCGGCGGGCGCACGGTCAGCGATGGAAACGGCGTAAGTGCGGCGCGCTCAAATTCGTTGATGTCCGAGTCATATTCGCCAGAGGTCAGGTTCATTGCTTCTGCCAGCGCGAACGTGACAATATTGACGACGAACTCGCCTGTTTCTCGTACATTGCGGAGTGAATCTTTTTGTGCGCCATCGTGCGTCCGAATCATTGGGCAGAACAGCACATGCGGCGGGTTGGCGCATACCGCATTGAAGAACGAATACGGTGCCAGATTCGGTCGTCCGTCGGCGCTGATCGTCGAAATCCAGCCGATTGGACGTGGCAAAATCGATCCGATCATGAATTTATAAAACGACTGCCATGTGGCGGACGACGGCGTAATATCCATACAGCGTTATTCTCCATCTCCGGCAAGCCAGCTTGACATATAGTCTGGTTTTTCGAACGTGATTGCGCTGGTCGTCAAGTGCAGCGGATTAAATGTATCGACCATGACCGCGAGTTCTTCGGTCAGTTTCGCGCCGATACTGGCTTCGGTCGCCCCTGGCTGCGGACCGTGTGGTAATCCGCTCGGATGCAGCGTAATATCGTATTTCTCGATACCCTTGCGCGACATGAAGTTGCCATCGCAGTAATAGATCACCTCGTCACTGTTGACATTCGAGTGATTGTACGGCGCAGGGATCGCGTTCGGATGATAATCGAACAAGCGCGGCACGAACGAACACACCACAAAATTCCAGCCCTCAAAGGTTTGATGTACGGGCGGCGGTTGATGCACACGCCCCGTAATCGGCTCGAAATCACGAATGTTGAAAATCCATGGGTAAAGATAGCCATCCCAGCCCACGACATCGAACGGGTGATGATCCAGCACATGGCGGGTGATATGGTCGCGCGCTTTGACTCGGACTTCAAATTCACCACGTTCGGTATGCGTTTCCAGTTCTGTCGGCACGCGAATATCACGTTCGCTGTACGGCGCATGTTCGAGTAGTTGACCGTAGTTATTGCGGTAGCGCTTGGGAGGCTCGATTTGTGACGGCGACTCGATCACGAAAAAGCGTGCATCTGGTGTATCGAGTGTCAGTTGCCATGTCGTCCCATAAGGGATTACGATGTAATCACCGGGTTCAAATTTCAAATTACCAAACTGCGATTTGAAAACACCCTGCCCTTCATGCGTAAACCAGACTTCATATGCCTGTGCATTGCGATAAAACGTGTCCATGCTTCGCATTGGGCGAGAAATGCCCAGCGTAACGTCTTTATTGCCCATCAGCACGTGACGTGCCGATACCGCATCGCCGCCTTGTTGCACAGGCGATGTCGTAAATGCGCGGTGACGCAGCGCGCCAAAATCGACGTATTCTGGCATCGACACGCCGCAATCCTCGGTATGGACGACGCGCGGCGGCAAAAAATGGTGATACAACAGCGATTGAATACCCGAAAAACCTTCTAAGCCCATGACTTCTTCGCGGTACAAACTGCCATCGGGCTTGCGAAATTGGGTATGGCGTTTATGAGGAATAGCGCCCAAATGATGATAAAAAGTCATTGTTCAGCTCCTTACTTTTTTTCTCGCCTACACTATTGCGCAGTATGCCGAGCCGCTCGATTTCGAGTTCAACGACATCGCCGGGTTGTAAATAAGGACCATGACCGCCTGTTACTTCCAGCAAACAGCCTGTGCCGACAGTGCCAGAGCCGATCACATCTCCAGGATTGAGAAACACATCCTGTGATGCGCGCGCGAGTATGTCGCCAAAAGAAAAATACAGGTCGCGCATGTTGCCGCGCGACCGTTCTACCCCATTCACACGTGCGATCATCTCCAAATCGTAGACACCTGCATGCTCGGTATGACGATCCGCGAGTTCGTCCAAGGTAACGACGACGGGTCCCAACGACGACGCGAAATCTTTACCTTTGGCAGGTCCCAGCCCAACTTTCATTTCTTCGCGCTGCACGTCGCGCGCTGACCAGTCGTTGAAAATGGTAAATCCCAGGATATGGCGTTCGGCATCATTTGGGTCAATGTCGATGCCGCGCGTGCCGATGATGGCTGCGATCTCCAACTCATAATCGAGCGCGTTGGTATACGACGGGTAAGGGATTGTGTCGTTATCACTATAAATTGCACTCGTGTTTGAGAAATAGAACACAGGAAAGCGATACCATTCGGGCGGGACTTCACGCCCGCGATTGGCATTGGCGGTCTTAACGTGCTGCTCGAACGCGTAAAAATCACGCAAACTGGTAATCGTAGGGAGCGGAAGGCGTGCCATGACGATTACAGGTTGCCTCGGCGTTCTTGTTCCAGTTCAATGGCTTCAAATAGCGCCTTGAAGTTACCCTTGCCAAATCCCTGGCTCCCATGCCGCTCGATGACTTCGATGAACATCGTCGGGCGATCCTGGAGCGGACGCGAGAAAATTTGCAGCAAGTAACCTTCGTCGTCGCGGTCTACCAGAATGCCGAGTTCGCGAATTTTGTCCATATCCTCGTTGATATGACCAACACGCGCTGGCAAAATCTCGTAGTATTCGTCGGGGACGCGCAAGAATTCAATTCCGTTGGCTTTAAGCTGGCGCACGGTGTTCAAAATATCACCGGTTTGCAGCGCGAGATGCTGCACGCCTGGTGTCATGTAATAATCGAGATATTCTTCGATTTGACTCCGGCGTGCGCCGTCGGCAGGTTCGTTGATAGGGAACTTGACACGCCCGTTGCCGTTCTGCATGACTTTCGACATGAGTGCTGAATATTCGGTGCTGATGTCTTTATCATCGAAGTGGAGCAATTGGCGAAAGCCCATCACATCATGATAATAACTTACCCACTGATCCATTTTGCCCAACTCGACGTTGCCGACAACATGATCGACCGCGACCAGTCCAGACGGCTGCGCTGCAAGATTGAGTGGTTTGTAGCCGGGCATGAATGTACCTGTGTAGTTGCTGCGATCGACGAAGACATGCAGTGTTTCGCCATAGGTGTAAATCGCGCTCGTGCGTATGACGCCAAATTCGTCGCTTTCTTCACGCGGACTCCAAGCCACCTGTGCCCCGCGTGAAGTCGTTGCTTCAAACGCTTGCGCCGCATCATCGACGGCGAGCGCGACCACTTTGACGCCATCGCCATGCAACAAATGATGCGCTGCGATATTGTGCGTCGCTTGATACGCCGCCGAGACAACCAGACGAATCTTGCCCGACTCCAGTACGTACGAGGCGAATTCACGATTGCCCGTTTCTAAGCCGGAATACGCGACGGGGGTGAAACCGAAGCCCTTCCACCAGTAGTACATCGCCTGTTTAGCGTTGCCGACATACAAATGCAGATGATCTATGGCTTTGATCTGCAAAAAGTCGGCTTCTTCGGTCATCGGACGGTTGCTTAACAGTGTATCTACCATTTTTCAGTCCTTTCATAAAATTGGTTTTATCAACGAATTCAGTTTACGGACGACCACCCATTGGATTACCCCTACGAGAGCACAAATTCTTGATTGAAAACCGATGCGAGACGCTCGACGGCGGTATAAATCAGGTCAGGCGGCAAGATACTGAAATTCAGCCGTAACGCGTTGGTAAAATGTCCGTCGATACTAAACGCAGCGCCGGGAATATAAATGACCTGGCGGTCAATGGCGTCTTGAAACGCAGCGGTTGTATCTACGCCGTCGGGCAGTGTCATCCATACGAATAATCCGCCTTGTGGACACGTCCACGATGCGACTCCGCTAAAATGCATTTCCAACGCGGACATCAGCGTGTCGCGCCGTCGCCGATTTTCTGTATTCAAGCGTTCCAGGTGCGATTCAAGTAAGCCGTTCGACAAAAATTCATAGACGGCAGTTTGCGTTAGTATCGATGACTCCAAGTCCATCGATTCGCGCACGACTGTGATTTTGGGAAGCAGCGCGGGCGGCGCAACAATCCAACCCAGACGGGCAGAAGGTGCAAACATCTTCGAGAACGATCCGACATAAAAGATAAATCCGTCGCGGTCAAAGGCTTTGATCGGGGGGAGTGGGTCGCCTTCAAAACGCAGTGGTGAATACGGATCATCTTCGATGACAGGGATTTGATACTCTGTGGCGAGTGCCGCAATACGACGGCGTTTTTCCAACGACAAGCTGACGCCGAGCGGGTTGTGAAAATCGGGAATGATGACGGCGAAACGTGGACGTTGTGTTTTGAAAATCACTTCGAGCGCATCGGTATCTGCGCCCGTTGCCAAATCGGTTGGGATTGTGCGAACATGGGCACCGCGACCAGCAGTTATTTGCTGAATACCGGTAAATGTAGCCGCTTCGATTACAGCAGTATCGCCTGGATCAAGCAGTAAACGCGACAAAATTGCCAAGCCCTGCTGCGCGCCACTTGTGATGAAAATATGTTCCGGCTCACAATCGACGCCACGTCGATGCATATAAGCCGCGATCCACGCGCGTAAGCCCGGATGCTGCGGGTTATATTGCAATAAGCGCGCACCGTCGCGCTCCAAGACATAATTCAGGCAGCGTCGGTATTCGTCCAGCGGCAGCATTTCGGTGGCAGGTAATCCGCCCGCCAGCGATAAAATTCCTGGCGCAGTCGCCAGCGACAACAAATCGCGCATGACCGACCGTTTGAGACAACTGACTTCCTGACTCAGTGTGATCATTCATGTCCATTCTGCTCTAGTGGCAGCGATAACGTATTCTTGATTTCGCCTAACACTAAACTGGTAGAGACACGCGAGACGCCAGGGATGCGTGTCAGTTTGTCCATGAGCAAGCGCTCTAGTTCTTTGCGGTTGCGTACGACGACCTTGAGCAAATAATCGAAATCTCCGGTCAAGAAGTGGCATTCCAAAACTTCGGGCATTCGCCGCACTTCGTCATGAAACCGATCGATCTGTTCCGGTTGATGCATTTGTAGTGTGACACCGACCAAACACAGCATGTCGTAGCCTAGCTTTTCGCGGTTGAGTACCGCGACGTACTGTTTGATATAACCCAGCGTTTCAAGCTGCTTGATACGTGCGTGCACTGCGGGCGGCGATAGTGAAATGCGGCGGGCGAGTTCGGCGTTGGTAATCGCACCATCAGCTTGCAACGCTGATAAAATCGACCGATCAATGTCATCGATGTTCTTGTTCATAATCTTTCACCATTTCGACAATGTGTCAAGTAAAATTCGGCATATTGGTAAGTATACTGAATTTTGGTAATGAAACACGCAAATTTGGCGACGATTATTTATTTCTGCGATCCATGCTGCGCTAGAAGCAAGGAGAAATCAAAAAGGCGACCTATTGGTCGCCTCTAAGCATGATACCGCTTTGCTAGTTCGTGGGTTCGCCGGATGAATTTGTGGCTGCAATCCCTTGTTCCATCATCGATTCATTCAGCTCACTGTGTGTTTCTTCGACTTGGTCAGGAGCATTTTCTGGCGTATCGACTTCACTCGAAATCAAAACTACGACCGATCGCGATGTGAGCATCAGATTTTTCTGATCGCTCAACAACACTTCGTCGCCGGGTGTACAAATATCGAACGGCGCATCGACACCCGTATTGACGAACACAAACCATTGACGACCGGGCAATTCTGGCAGTGCGAAGTGTTGGTCTTCCCAGTGCATATTCATGGCGACAAAAACGTCATTATCCGTCGCCAAACCGCCTTTAGCATGTTTGCCGCTTAGCAAGAATGCCAAAGTCAAGCGTTCTTCAACGGAATTTTCACTTGAAAGTTCGACATCGTACCATGAAATATCGGGGATACCTGCGTGTCGATAATCTATGCCTTGCAGATGATAACCGTGACGCAGCACGGGATGTTCGTGCCGAAATGCGATTATGTGCTTGAAGAAATTATAGATTTCCTGGTTTTGTTCGATGAAAGACCAATCGAACCAGCTAATCTCGTTATCCTGGCAGTAGGCATTGTTATTTCCGCCTTGCGTGCGCGCGACTTCGTCGCCCATCATGAACATGGGCACGCCTTGACTGACCATCAGAATGGCAATGGCGTTCTTTATCAGCCGTTTGCGCAAACGGAGAATTTCCGGATCATCGGTTGGTCCTTCGACGCCTGCGTTCCAGCTATTGTTATCGTTCGCACCATCGCGGTTGTCTTCTCCGTTGGCGTCATTATGTTTGTCATTGTAACTGAACATATCTGCCAGGGTGAAGCCATCATGAGCGATGACGAAGTTGACCGACGCGATAGGTCCGCGATTCGGGTACAGATCGCGCGACCCCATAATGCGTTGGATCATTTCCGGGACTTGTCCCGCGTCGCTGCGAAGGAACTTACGAAGTGCATCTCGATATTTTCCGTTCCATTCTGCCCAACGCCCATAATCGGGGAATGCGCCGACATGATACAGACCGCCCGCGTCCCACGGTTCTGCGATCAGCTTGGTGCGGCGTAAAATTGGGTCGTGTGCGATGTTTTTGAGCAGCGGCGGATCGCCCAACGGCATTCCGTCTTCACGGCGCGCCAAAATCGATGCCAGGTCAAAACGGAAACCATCGATATGATATTCCGTCACCCAATGCCGCAGCGCATCGATGATGAACTGCATCACCGCGGGATGATTGCAGTTAAACGTGTTGCCGGTGCCGCTAAAATTGTAATAATAGCCTTCGGGCGTCAGCATATAGAACGTACGATTGTCGATGCCGCGAAACGAAAGCGTTGGTCCGTTTTCGTTGCCTTCGGCGGTGTGATTGAAGACCACATCGAGAATGACTTCGATTCCCGCACGGTGCAGTTCGCGTACCATGTACTTGAATTCTTCGACTTCGCCTCCCGACGCGCCACCCGCCGCTAAACCCGCTTTGGGAGCGAAAAAGTTGACGGTACTGTAACCCCAGTAGTTGATGTTGGCTTCGGGTGGCGGCACAACAGGAGCGTTTTCAAGTTCGTCGAAATCGTAGACAGGCAGCAGCTCGACAGCGTTGACGCCCAACGCCTTTAGATAGGGGATTTTTTCGACGAGTGCGCCATATGTGCCCGGATGATAAGTGCCTGACGAAGGATGCGCGGTAAAGCCGCGTACATGCATTTCATAAATAACCAGGTCTTCAATCGGCAGATGGAGCGTGGTATCGCCTTGCCAATCGAAGTCGTGCCAAACGACGCGTCCGCGATACTTAAATTCATTGCCGTTGTGAAACAGATCCCCGCGTTCGCGCCATGTTCCACGCCCAGTCACGGCGTGCGCATAGGGGTCGAGCAGCACGATATCCGGGTTGAAGCGATGTCCCGCCTGCGGGTCGAAGGGACCAAACATGCGATAGCCGTATTCGATATCGCGGTAATCGATGTTGTAGACCGCCATCGTCAAAACGTTGCCCGCGAGAAATTCATCCGGGAATCGAATTTCTGCGAAGGGTTCGGCATCGCCTTTGCGATATAACACGAGTACGCAGCCCGTCGCATTGAGCGAAAAGACAGAAAAGTTGACACCGTTAGGGATTGGCGTTGCGCCAAATGGAATTGCCCGTCCACGCCCTATTGGAAGCGGACTATGGGTATAATCGGATAATTTGCGTTGTGGCTCGAAAACCTGTGGCGCTGTAGGAGCGGTCTCCGATTCGGGTTGTATTTCGGTTTCAGTTACGGGTTGTTCTTTTATGAGTTCTGGTGTTTGTGCGGGGGTCGCTTTTTTACGCGGCATTGTTGACTTCCTTAAGCATAAATGACGAGCCATATCGTAGCAAATTTTATGTCAAGGTGATGTGCTATTCTTCCTATTCTTAGTTAGGTGGTTTTATGACGCAAACAGACATGATAGATTTGAAAACGGGGTATCCCGATGAGTCGCTTGTCCCACGCGAAACAATCGCGCGTTTGGCAGCAGAAGTTTTACACAGCGGGCGTGGATTTCAATATGCCGGTGATATTGCCGGGTCACTGCACACGCGCGAACAATTGGCACATTGGTTGACCACGCTTTACGGTCAACGTGTGAGCGCAAGTGAGTTGGTGGTCACAACGGGCGCGCTGCATGGTATCGATATTTCGTGCCGTGCGCTGACACTGCCAGGCGATGTCGTTGTCGTCGAAAGCCCGACCTTTTATTATGGCATGACGATTATTCAAGCGAATCATGTGCAAATCATCGGCGTCTCGATGACGCCCGACGGCATCGATCTTGACGCGCTCGAAGGCGTATGTCGTCAATATGGCAGTCGAGTCAAAGTTGTGTATACGATTCCCGCGTTTCATAATCCGACTGGGATCAATGCCAGCATCGCCACGCGGCATGGGTTGATTGCACTTGCACAGCGTTATCACTTCACAATTCTGGAGGATGTGACCTATCAACCGCTTTACTTTGATGAGCCGCCTCCGCCGATCATCCGTACCTTGGAAAATGCTCATCGGGTCGTGACGATCGCGTCAGTTTCTAAGCTGCTTATGCCCGCAATCCGCATTGGATGGATACTTTCGACGCCGGACATGCTCGAACGCTTAAAAACATACAAAGGCGATGGTGGAACGAGTATGTTCAACTCTGAAATTGTCGCGCAGTATCTGGAATCGGGAGCATTCGACGCCCAGGTGAATCATGCGCGTCAGCTATACGCAAAGCGGCATGATGCGATGGTGAAAGCATTGAAAACCTGTGCGCCAGCCTGGCTGATGTGGCAAACGCCGAATGGCGGTTATTTTATCTGGGCGACGCTCCCAGAAGGGAAATCATGCAAGAAACTGCACGATTTGTGCACGGCACATGGCGTTGATTTTTTTGTCGGCGCTGCATCATATACCAATGGTCAGGATGATCGTCATTTTCGATTATGCTTCGCGTACTCGAATGAAGCCGATATTGAACGTGGCATCACGATTTTAGGCGAGTGCCTACATCGACTAGATTAATGTGCGATCGTGCGATAAATAAATAGGGCGGCATTCCTACTTCGATGCCGCCGAACTGTTTATAATTCTCTTTGTTTTCTTGGATAAAAGTCATTGGAACTCACACGATGAACACAAATAAAATAACATCGACGGTTGAACCCGCGCTTGACGCGCTCATTAGCGGTGATCATGGATCGCCGTTCGATTTGCTTGGAGCACACGTCCTCGATAATGGTCAAACCCTGATCAGGGCACTGCGTCCACACGCGTCAGCCTTAACCTTGCTGCTGCCAGACGATGAGCGCGCCCCGATGCAAAAAATCCGCCCCGAAGGTTTATTTGAGGTCACGGTCGCAGCAACTATCGAAGGTGTGTATCGCCTTGAAGAACGCGGCACGACAGGCATTGTCAAGACCGTCTATGATGCATATGCCTTTAAGCCGATCATGGGCGAATTAGACGAGTATTTGTTCCGCGAGGGCAAACACTTGAACAGCTATGACTACATGGGCGCGCATTTGACCGACATCAACGGTGTTCAGGGCACGCGATTCGCAGTCTGGGCACCCAATGCCTTTTCGGTGAGCGTGATCGGTGACTTTAACGATTGGGATGGTCGCGTGCACCCGATGATGCTGCATGGCGAGACGGGCATCTGGGAATTGTTCATCCCCTACGTCATCGAAGGGGCGCTGTATCGCTATCGCATTCGGTCGAGCAATATGGGTTATCGCGCCGACAAAAGCGACCCGTACGCATTCTACAGCGAAGTGCGCCCGCGCAATGCGTCGGTGGTGGCGTCACTCCAGCATCATGAATGGCGCGACTTTGACTGGATGGCGAAACGTGCCAGCAGTCTTGACCCGCTTGATCAACCGATGTCGATCTACGAAGTCCATCTCGGTTCATGGCGTCACAACGAGGACGGCACCTGGTATGGCTATCGTAAATTGGCGGAAACGCTCGTCCCATACGTCAAAGAACTTGGTTACACCCATATCGAACTGATGCCCGTCGCGGAGCATCCATTCGATGCGTCGTGGGGCTATCAAGTCACCGGCTATTTTGCACCAACGAGTCGTTATGGAAGACCTGCGGATTTCATGTATTTCGTCGATCAGTGTCATCAAAACGGTATCGGCGTGATTTTGGACTGGGTACCAGCGCATTTTCCGAAAGACGGTCATGCACTCAGTTATTTTGATGGCACGCACTTATACGAACATTCAGATGCGCGCAAAGGTGAACATCCTGACTGGGGAACGTACATTTTCAATTATGGGCGCAACGAAGTCCGTAATTTCCTGATTGCGAATGCGCTGTTTTGGCTGAAAACATATCATATCGACGGGCTGCGTGTCGATGCCGTATCGTCGATGCTGTATCTGGATTTTTCTCGCAAACAAGGCGAATGGGTGCCCAACGAATTCGGCGGGAACGAAAATCTGGAAGCAGTATCTTTTGTTCGTGAGGTCAATTCGTTGATTTATCAGGAAGCACCCGGCACCATGATCATCGCCGAAGAATCGACTGCTTGGGCGATGGTATCGCGTCCGGTCTATATCGGCGGTTTGGGTTTTACCTTCAAATGGAATATGGGTTGGATGCATGACACGCTCGATTATCTGGAAAAAGACCCGATTTTTCGTCGTTACAATCATCATAAGCTGACGTTTTCGATGGTGTACGCCTTCAATGAAAATTTCGTGTTGTCGCTCAGCCATGACGAAGTCGTACATGGGAAAAAGTCGCTGATCGAGAAAATTCCTGGCGATTGGTGGCAGAAATTCGCGTCGCTGCGTTTGTTGTACGGCTATCAGTGGACGCATCCCGGCAAAAAATTGTTGTTCATGGGTCAAGAGTTCGGTCAGTGGCGCGAGTGGAGTGAGGCGCGCCAGCTCGATTGGGACTTGCTTGACCATGAAACGCATCGCGGTCTGAAGCGTTGGATGACCGACTTAAACGCCGTATATACAGCCCAGCCCGCGTTGTATCAACATGATTTCGACGCCAAAGGCTTCCGGTGGATTGACGCGGACGATTCCGATAATAGTGTGTTCGCATATATCCGGTTCGCGGATGACCCGAAAGATTTTGTCGTCATCGCAGCGAATTTCACACCTGTGCCACGTTACGCCTATCGGCTTGGCGTCCCAGAAGCAGGACATTACATCGAAGTGCTTAACAGCGACTCTGGGCATTATGGCGGCAGCGATGTCGGCAATAGCGGTGGTGTTGATAGTGAAGTCGGCGAGTCACACAGCTTGCCGCACAGTGTGACCTTGACGATTCCGCCGTTGGGGATGTTGATGCTGAAGTTAAAGAAGTAATCGAGCAGTTGAATGAAAAGCCTGAACCGCAGCGCGTGCAAAGAAACAGGCTTTGCCTTCTCTGCGGTTCAAAGTTTTTATGCGTTCAGCGACATCATGCTGCTGGCGAGAAAGACGACACCCACAATCAACAACGCGATCGCGACAAACCCGGCGCCCTGAAAAATACGCCATCGACTTTCGCCCAGGAAAAATCCGCCGATGCCGATTGCCAAAAGACCGACTGCGAGCAGAACTGGCACGCGATTCGGAATTGGCAATGACGGATCGACGACAGGAGCAGATGGCGTCGGCGTCACAATCATGGTGGGGCGAAAGTCGTACACACGGTCGAAATCGCCTTCGCGTGCGACCGTGATGCGCAGACGCCACGAACCCGCAAGGCTGATATTCGCCCCGGTAACGCTATAAATGCCGCCATCCTGTGGCTCAAACCGCAGTTCGCTTTCGCCGCCGCCCTCGCTCATATTGCGAAACAGCATACGAATTCGTTGTGCGTCAGCGACGGGTTGATCGTCATCATTACGCAGCGTAAGCGTGAACGTATTGCTACCGACGTAACCGGGCGTGATTTCAAGCGCGGCATTGATATCGTTAGTCGATAATGTTTCTGTGATCGGGTTTGGTGGAATGATGGCGGCTTGCGCCGCGACTCGTGCATCATAGACACCTTTCGCGGGCGCAATCGAGGTCATGGCACCGACAACGCCCAGTATTGTCACCGTCAACACGATTTCTGCTGTTACCGTGCTGCGTAAACGACCACCCCAAAGGTCTCTGCCCGCGTTGAGTCCACGTTGTGTATAAATCAGGTTGATTGCCGCCAGCCCAAACAACGGTATGAACAAACCGAGCTTGATCACAAGCAGATTACCGTAAGTGGTGGTTAACAACGCGTCGAGTGTGTTGACATGCAGCCAGGCGGCAAACAATCCGGTGAGCACCAAACCCGCGACTGCGACGCGCGCGAAATTCGAGAAATAGCCGACAAGCGCAGCGAGTTTGTCCGCCGACGGATTATAATACCTGCGCGTCGCGATGATGACGCTGACAAACTGAATCAAGCCACCAACCCATAATGCAGTCGCCCCGATGTGCATCCAATCCGCCACAATCGCTGCCGTAACATCACTTGGCGCGGCGCTGGCATGGCTGAATAAACTGGTGGTGAGCAGCGAACCCGCGCCGAGGAGCAGCGCGACCCACAAATACCACCGATCTTTCGCTGCCAGATATAATGTGCCGCCCAGACCGAACCAAAACGCGATGCGAAGCACCCAGATTTGACCGAAACGCGTGCCACTTACAAGCTGGTTAATGAGGGGACTGGTGAGCGTTTCATTGATCGGTACGCCCGTCGCCAATGAGACTTGCAGCAGCAAAATCAGCGCGCCGGATAGACCGAGCATCACCCATGCCAACCAGATCAACGTACTCATACGCCGTTCAATGATTGCATCGCCGGATGGCAGGGCGGGTGTCCATACGAACAGCCAGAAGCCAATGCTGCCGATGGTCAAGGCTTGGGCGAAGAAGTTGACCCAGCGAACTAAAACACTGGGAATAGGAATCGGTTGTTCGATGTCTTGAACGCTAAACGCACCCGCAGCGCCGCCGCCGATCAAAAATGGGAATGATCCTTGTGTCGGGTGTCCGTCGGCGGCAGAAACGACCCGCCAGTTGATCGTGTATAAACCATCGCCAAGCATTGGCAATGGAACATACATCATGTGATTGTCGGCGGCGTCAATGACGGTATTTGGGAGTTCGACATCATTTCCGACCGCATCGATAAGTGAAATGCGGCTGAAATCGGATTCCAGCGGTTCAGTAAACCGTAATCGAATTTCGCTCGGTGTACTTTCCAGAACTGCATTGGCATTTGGCGAAGACTCGGCAAGCTGTGCATGTGCCAAGACCGCCTGTGCGCTCAGTGCCGCCAAAATACCCACAATCAGCCATGATAGGACGGCGCGTAGATGTGAACGGAGCATACAGCCTCGAAGTAACCTCGACAGTGGAATGATGATAAATATTGCACAGGATCACAAAAAATCACAAGTCTTGATCTCTGCTGCCGAAGCTGTGTATAAATGAGGCAGATAATCATTGAGTGGATGATGCTGTTGAAACGAATTTTCAGTGTATTTGTCAGTGCTTGTGCTGTCCTGAGTGGTTTGTTGTGGAGTATCTTGCCTGCTGAAACGCAAACGCCGCCGTTATTGACGCCGATTCCCACATCTATCACGACGGCACTTCCCGCATTGACACGGGCATTAACATTAACCGCTACTCCTTTTGCACAGGCGTCGACGACTCCAAGCCAGACACCTACGCTCACGCCGACTTCAACAGCATGGCTGACTGAAACGCTCGTCAGCAGCCGTATTGAGACCGTTGAAGCCGTGCTGACCAGCTTGATCACGCCCAGCGCAACCGTTAGCCCAACAATAACGCCCACTGCGACCGCAACCGAAATTCCGCGTACGTTTGTGTTTACCGCTTACGATCTGTCCTTTAGCTGGGAAGTCCGCGATGGACTCAATGCCTATTCCGATATCGATCTACAGGTGACGTTCACGTCGCCAACAGGTGAGTCAATGAGCGTTGGCGGGTTCTTTTATTCGCTGAACGAATATCGAGTGCGGGTGCTGCCAACGCAGGTTGGGCGTTGGCAATGGCGCGCTGCGATCACCGATGGGGTAGAACATGAAGCATACGATGGATCATTTATCGTGCTGGATACGGATACACGCGGCGGCATTCAGCCAAATCCGTCCAATCCCATGCGTTGGGTCTACGATGATGGTACGCCGTATTATCCGATTGGGTTGAGTGATTGTGTGCGTGATAGCAACCGCGATGGCGATTTTTTCAACGATTTTGGCTTCGATGCGCAGCCGAACACGGTCAACCTTGAAACGTATTTGTTCGCGCATGGCAGCGCGGGGTTTAATCTGTTTCGGTTTAGCAATGGCAATTGTATGCCGTACCTGTATCAGGTGGTCAGTGCCGAGGGAAATCAATTTTGCGGACCGTGCGGGCGCACGGTCGATACGCTGTTCGAGCGACTGCGGCAGTACGGGTTTCATATCTATATGGATATTTTTGGGTTCGTCCCGCCTTATGCCGACGATGCGTCAGCATTCGATGATCCGCTCAAGGTCGAGAGTATACGTGCGGCGGTGCGCTATGCGGTCAATCGATACGGTGCTTATGTCGATTTTTGGGAGATTATGAACGAAGCGACGCCGGTGGACGATCGGTATTACACGCTCGTTATCGACGCGATCCGAGACAGCGATCCGTATCAGCACCCGATCAGCACCAGTTGGGAGCGTCCCGAATTGGAGTTGTTCGATGTAATATCCCCGCACTGGTACGAGCGTGAAAACGAACTGGCATCAGATGCGGCGACGCTCGATCAGATTACACCGCTTAGACGCTATAACCGTCCGATTATTTTTGGAGAGCAGGGGAACGCATTTCAGAATTGGGATGAGCGTTCTGGGTTGCGTATGCGTATACGGGCGTGGACGGCATTATTTAACGAAGCCGCATTAATCTTTTGGAATACCAGCTACGACCGCAATTACCAGAATTCGGGTGCGGCGAATGTGTATATTGGCGTTGAAGAACGGCATTCCATCAACATACTTCAAGATTTTGCGGCGCGGTTGGATGCCGACATCACAATGTTTGAACCGATACGGTCTGTGCCGGAACAAGTGCGTGCGTATGGGCTGGAATCCGAACTGGTGATCGCTGTTTACCTGCATCATTACGCTGATCACACCACACCTGTTGATGAAGTGACCTTGATGCTCGACATGCCGTTTGCGGGTTTAGCAACCTGGATCGATCCTGAATCGGGCGCGATTGCGGCGCAGCATGAGGTCGAATCGGGTATGCAAGTAGTGACTGCACCAGCATTTATGGTTGATATGGCGCTGATAATCACCCTGTACAGATGAATTCGTTACGAAAATAAAAACGGGCGACTTCATGGTCGCCCGTTTCGTTTACCATTGGTAGTCGCTGCTTAACTCAGCGATTTGCCTGCCTTCGAGAGCAGACTGCCGATGTTCTTCAGCTTGCTGTTTACGTCCTTATCCTCAGCCGCACTCGCTGCTGACGAGGTTTGTTCGCCTAACTTGCTCAAAATGCGCCCGATCGCGCCGCCATTCAGCTTTTCTTTGCCGAGTTCGGTTTGCAAACTGCGTAATCCATCGGCAATCGGTTTCAAGTCATTGTTGCCACTATCGTCCAACAACGTGATCCAACCTTCGACGCTGCGGGCGGTGCGACCGTCCATCTGGGTGACATCCCCTTGCAGCGCTTCAATGGTGCTATCGAGACGATCTACCTGTGACGTTGCCATTTTGCTAGATTCTCCATCAACTCTTTCGGAAGGTGAGTTCATTCAGAACACACAATCTCGATATTACGGAAAATCTAACATCAATATATCGCTCAATGCGCCGACTTTGATCTAGTCTACATTGCCCTTGTTATATTTTTTCGCTAACAGTGGTTACCGCGTCCGTTAATTCTTAATCCCTGCCATATGAATATAGCGGACATTCTTGAGCGTCTGAATATACAGCGTTGCGGGAATTTCGGGCCACACTATGCTCATGAGCGTGCCGAATTCCTGTCTTAGCTGCGCGCGATGTTTCGCGCATCGTCTGGTTTAGATCATCGATGTAATCGACATACGCAATCGGTGTCAGGTCAGCATCCTGAAAAGCGGCAAAGTATTGTTCACGCAGTCCAAAATAGATCGACTGATTGGCATAATGGCGTTCAGAAAAATTGCTTAACGGATTAGCGATCGATGAGTCGACGATAGAAAAGGGTGAACCAGGTTTGAGCATATCGGTCATGTGTCGCATACCTTCCAGTTTCCAGTCGGTAGGAAAGTGGAGGACGACTTCGATCGAACCTGTCGCATCTGCCTGACCCAAAAGGTCCATGGTGGATGCAGGGTCAAATATATCGGCGCGGCGCACTTCGACATTGGATAAACCGAGTTCGCCGACAATGGCAGTGACGATCTCATGTTGTTCTGGGCTGATCGTCAACGAGACGATGCGGGTATTCGGCAGCATCATTGCCAGGCGTGTGACCGAATTGCCACGACCCGTCCCGACTTCGACGATCAACCCTTTGCCACCCAGGTTTTGTTCGATGTGGCTGACCGCCGCTCGCCAATTGGTATCGACGTTGTTGACCTGCGCTAAAAGAAGGCGGCGCTCGACAGCTTCCACCGCTTGAATATCGTCATCATACAAACCGACGCTAATGCTCTGCCACGCCCAGCGCATTAAACGCCCGTACGTTTGGTAGAAATGTTCGGGATCGCGCATGGGTTTGCCGATAATGGGATTGAATTGTGCAGCGAAAAATTTACTGGTGCGCTCACTTGGCGAGCTTATAAGGTCGGCGGCGGCGTAGTAAACGCTTTCAACCTTGTTACGTGCGGCGACAAATGTATCCACAAATGCTTATTTGCCCGCGATCGAAAAGTGCTTCTCAAGATCGGGCGAAATTGGGAAGCGCGCCTGAAACGCCGCCTTATCTGTGATGAGTGCGTTGTCTTGAACCATTTCTATCATGGGATTCGCGTGCTCCGCCACAGAGTTACGTTGTGGCTGAATAGACGATGATCATTAGCATTCGGTGACTCGTGAATTTTGTAAATCACGTTAATGGATAACAAGAAGTTGTAAAGCCGTTTGTAAAGCGGTCTCCACTTGTGCCAACGTGGCTGAAACGCCGCCGCCCTGTACGAAACTGGGCTGACCACCGCCGCGTCCGCCTATGGTTTCGAGGGCAGGCTTAAGATAGATGTTCATATTGTGAGGAAGATCAGTGCTGCGGGCGAGAAAAAGCTGCGCTTTATCGCCACTTGTTGCCATCAGGGCAATGGTTCCAGCCTTCTCGATCAAGGCACTCGTCAAAGCGCGCAGTTCGTCAATCGGGCGCTGTTCATACGCACGCACGATCACGCGTACACCGTCTGTGAGCGGATGTTCTGCGATGAGCGACGCAGTTTCATGTATCAATAACTGCGTCGTTGCGGTTTTTAGCGCGCGTTGTGCAAGTTGGAGATCGTCCCGTAGTCTTGTTACCGCGTCGGGTAATTCGGTGTACCCACAGGTCAAATCGGACGCGAGTCGATTGATGATACGGTTTTTATCATGATAATCGTTCAACGCGCGCAGTCCACATCGAAATTCGACACGGATTTTATCACCCCGTTTCTCGGTTTTGACGATCTTTATCACCCCGATTTCGCCAGTATGTGCGACATGCGTGCCGCCGCACGCAGTGATATCAAAGTTGGCAATATCGATGATGCGTAAACCGGATGTATACATTTGTTCGGGAAGTCGGCGCATACGCACCCCATGCTTTTCGGCGTCGGCGGGGTCAATGAGTCGGGCGGTAACGGCGCGGTTTTCAAATACAATTTGATTGGATAATGCTTCGACACGCGCAAATATGTCTGAGTCGAGTGCGGTCGACTCAAGATCAATTGTCAGCGATTCACTCGACATGTGAAAACCCACAGTCGCGGCTTCGGCGACACGCAAAAATGCCTGTGACAAAATATGTTGTCCTGAGTGATTTTGCATGTGGTCGAAACGGCGCGTGCCATCGATCTTGCAGGTCACGTCGGGTGTTTCGATTTTGTGTTCCAGCACGTGATAGACCAGGTCGTTTTCGCTGAAAACATCGATTACTGGAATATCATTTATCGTGCCGATGTCATGCGGCTGACCACCACCCGTTGCATAAAAGTAGGTGCGGTCGAGCGCGACGGCAATTTTGCCAAAATGCGTGCGATCAATGATACGGGCAGAAAATTCGAGCGTATAGGCGTCGTTGTAATAAAGTCGATCAGTTTTAAACGAAGTCATCGAACGGTCTCTTTTTTTAATGATGTCTGGCGTACAATTCATTGAAGTTTATCACGCAAGCGAGAGAAAGAACACGCACATGGCAATCCCGGAGTCAACGCTCGTTATCGGTCATCGTAATCCGGATATGGACGCCATCGCATCGGCGGTCGGCTATGCCTGGTATTTGAATCAGGTACATCAAGGCGGTTACAGTGCGGGTCGCACAGGGCAGGTCAACGCGCAGACTGAGTATGCATTGCAGCGTTTCAGTATGGATGCGCCAGCACTCGTCACCGATGTGCGTGCCCGCGTTGCGGATGTCGTAGAATTAATGAACGCGCTTCAGAAAGGTCAAACGATCCTGGAAGCGTGCCAGAATATTGCGCATACACGTCGGGCTGCACCGATCATTGACGAAAGCAACAAGCCAGTTGGTCTGTTAAGCGGTGCGGGCTTGTTCGCCAATCTTGTGGATGCGTTAAGTTCGGCGTCGGTACTCGCCTTGGCGAAAGAATTCGATCGCGCGGCGGAAACAGCCGTCGATGAAAACAATGTCATCCTGGATGGTGAAGAATTTATCCAGGACGTAATCCGACAGGTACTGCGCGCTGACCAAGACGATTTCATCGTGATCGACCGCGATGGGCGATACATCGGCTTGTCACGTAAATCGGCACTGCTCACGCCACCGCGACGTCAAGTGGTCTTGGTCGATCACAATGAAATGGCGCAGGCAGTTCCCGGCTTAGAAGAAGCCGAAGTCGTAGAAGTTCTCGATCATCACCGCATGAGCGCGATGCCGACCAGTGTCCCAATTCGTTTCACTATTGAACCGGTCGGTAGTTGCTCCACGCTGGTCACAGAGCGCGCACTCGAACGACATTTAGTGTTCCCCGCTGGAATGGCGGGGCTGCTGCTTTCAGGTATCTTATCGGATACGTTGATATTCCGTTCGCCAACGGCGACCCCTCGTGATCATGCGGCGGCGGCGCATCTTGGTCAGATGGCAGGTTTATATGGCGTAGAAGCGACACGCACCGAAAGTGACGCTGCCATCAGCACCTACGGTCAAGCGTTGTTAGAAGCAGGTGCGGGTCTTGGAATGCGTCCCGCCAACGAGATTATCAATACCGATATTAAATTCTATGAGGTTGGTGGTCTGAACGCGGGAATCGCGCAGGTCGAAGTGACGGACTTCCGCGAGATTGCCAATCGCTCTGGCGAATTACGAGCCGCGCTGAACGAAATGGTGGAATCACAAAAGCTCGCCCTGGCACTGCTCATGATCACCGATGTCGTGCGTGGCAACAGTCGCTTGATGATGGCAGGTCAATCGAGCGTCGTTACCGCACTGCCATATGCCCACATCGAAGATGATGTATTGGACGCACCTGGGTTAATGTCACGCAAAAAGCAGTTACTCCCAGTGGTGCTGGCGGCACTTTCGCAGTCGTTGTAACGCGTACGTAAACACTTTGTAAAGGCAGTGTGAAACGTGCAACATCGATACATACGGCGCGTACAGGGGCTTAGGAATCGCACATAGAAAGGTAAACATCATGCAAAAACGGTGGTCGATTTTAATGGCGGCATTCGCCTTCTCGGCACTGTCGGTTTCGGCGGCGTCAGCTCAAGCCCCTCAGGCGCTCGCAAACCTGGCGCGCTTTTTTCCGGCGGATACGCCGATCTTTGCCAGTGTGCGTGCAGATGATGCGTTCGTACAATCGGTGAACGGATTGATCGACCGTGTCGAAGCAGTCGCAGGACAAGAATTGATTCCGGCGGGGTTCACATTGATGCAAGGCTTCGACTATATCATCAACGAGTCGGTCGAAGGCGGCACGTTTGAAAATGTGATCCGGTCGTGGTTGGGCGATACAGTCGCGTTTGGCGTGTTATCGACTGAATCATTGGTTGATGACGATGCTGGGAATGACAACCAGCAAACGGTGATTGCGCTTGAAGTTACGGACGGGGACACGGCTCAAGCATTCATCGAAGAAGTAGTGCTGCCGTCTTATAACGAAGCCGATGTTTCGAACATCGAAACCCTGCGTGAAGAGACGTTCAGCGTATACGAAGTGCAGTTGACGAGCGGCGCATTTATCTACTACGCTCTTTATGCTGACGTATTGTTTGTCTCGTCGTCCGACGCTCCGCTTCCATTTGACTCATTTCCGGCAGAGACATTAGCAGTAAACGACGCGTTTACTTCGTTGGTCGCCTCACTGCCCGCCGAGTCGTATAACATGCTGGCGTATCTTGACTTGCCCACGTTGATCACGGCGGGCGTCGAGTCACGGCAGGGGGGGCAACTGCGCGATAACCTCAATCTGGGTGAAGACAGTCCATTCGAAGCGCTGCGTTCGGTGATAGACAGTACCAATCCCGTTCTGATTGGCGCTACTGTTCAGGGCGAAGCAGCGTTGACGTTGGATATTGTACAAGTGCCCACGCAAGCGAGTAATCCTGCGCAGGCGGTCAACCCGTCATTCGCGGCATATATTCCGGCGGGGACGCCGCTCGTTATCCACAGCACGAACCTGCGCGCCGGATATGAAAATATCCTGATGAGTGTTCGTGCTGCTGTGCAAACCGCTAACAACCCTGACTTTTCGCCGGAACAGGTTGAGCAGACACTGGAATTTGCGCGTTCGATCGTGCAGTTTTCGACCAATCTGGATTTGAACGCCGATATTCTTGATTGGATGACGGGCGATTTCGCGCTCACACTGGGCTTGAATGATCAATTTCCCGATACAGTAGATGGCTTTATTGCCGCCAGTGCGTTGCCAGTCGATTTTGCGCTGCTCATTGCAGCGACCGATTCCGACCGCGCCCAAGGCGTAGTTGAGGGTCTGCGCTATCTTGTGACCAATGTCGCGCAGGACGAGACGAGCGGAGTCACAGTGGGCAGCGAAACGGTGGGGGATACCGCCATTTTGACGGTGACGTTCGATGCGCCGGATGTGCCGTTTGATATTGTGCTGGCGGCGGGTGCAGACGAGAACGTGTTCGCGCTGGGAACGTTGAACAGTGTGCGCGCAGCGTTCGACTTAACGGCATCGTTGGCGGATGATCCGTTGTTTCAAGAGGCTACTACGACGATTTTGCCAAATGCATCGCAGGTGTGGTATTTTGCAGGTGACAATTTGCAGGTAGTTGCAGATATTGTGGAATCGGATGGTGAGCCCAACGATGCACAGCAGATACGTGACCTGTTGACGTTGTTCCACAGCAGCAGCATCAGCGTGACAAGATTGGAGAATGGCGCGTCGGCGGTGCGAGCCGTATTGACACTGCCGTAACATCAAGAAGGATCAAGCATGACGCGGTTGAAATGGGGTATTCAAAGCAACCCGCAGAACGTCAGTTATGGCGAACTGCTGGCATTATGGCAGCGTATCGATGTGCTCGATTACGACTCGGCGTGGCTGTTTGATCACTTTCAACCCATTTTTACCGACTCTACAGGTGACTGTTTCGAAGGGTGGACGATGCTGACCGCGCTCGCTGTACAAACACAGCGGATTCATGTTGGTTTGCTGGTGACAGGGGGGCATCTATCGTCATCCGGCGGTGCTGGCAAATATCGCTGCCACCTGTGATATTGTGACAGGCGGGCGGTTGGAAATGGGGATCGGCGCGGCGTGGAACGAAGATGAAACACGCGCACATGGGATGCCATTCCCATCAGCGGGCGAACGCTTGAAAATGCCCGCTGCGAGCCAAAACCGATTCAGAAGCCGCGCCAGCCGATTTGGATCGGTGGGCAGGGTGAAAAAGTGACGTTGAAAATTGTCGCTCAGCGCGCTGATGGCTGGGACTGTGATATGCTGCCGCTCGAAGATTATGATCGGAAATTGGCGGCGTTGAGCGGTCACTGCGCGACGTTTGGGCGCGATCCGGTCAGTATCCACAAGACGATTCACTTTCCGGCGATCATCGCATCAGACGAGTCGGTCGTCATGGAACGCGCTCAAGCGTGGGCGGCGCGGCACGGAACGACATTGGAGGGGATGCACGGACGTTGTTTGTTCGGCATACCCGCCCAAGCCGCTGAAAAACTGTCGCCGTATGTCCAGCGCGGCGTAGAACACGTCGTCATCAACGTCGAGCCGCCTTATGACATTACATTTCTCGTCAGCAAGATAGACCTGTTTCGGCAAACGAGGCGTTCAATCGAACGCCTCGTTTTATGCCGAATTTAGCAAATCGAGTCGTTGACACCAAAAGGCAAGTTCGGCGGCGTCACGTTCCAGTCATTCGGGAGCGCGGGTACAACGGGACTGCCTGTTAAGCAAAAGTCATTATCTGCACCGAGCAGATACAGCGCCATCAAGAAGCTGTAGCGCGGCGCGGCGAACGACGTGCCAATATCGATGCCGCCAGAATTCACCCAAATGCCCGGCATCATGACGCCGCCGTGATTGGAATAGTCCGCGAGCGCGTTCACGGGTACGAATGCCGCGTTATCGTCGCTGGCGCTGACGCTGACCACACCCGCGAACGCCGCCGGGAAGTACGGAAACGGTTCGCCTTCATTGCCCGCCGCCGCAACCGCGATAATGGTCGGGACATCGGCGTACTGGCAACCGTCGGCTTCGCTGCACACTTCACCGAAGAAGCTGAGCAATGTATCCGTGCCGTTCAACGGATTGCTATACACGCCGCTGTCGATCAAGTCTGCGAAGAAGGTTTGCAGCACTGCCATATCGCCCGCGATATTCGGGTCGAACGCGCGCATGAGCGCATCGTATGCCGCCAGCGTGCCGACGGTTTCGCACGGGACAATCGCAAAACTCATATTGATGACGATGGACGCGCCCGCATCTTCGGCGCTGATTGTTGCGATTTCTTCCTGAATACGTTCGAGCAGAATGCTGGTCGTGAAGCCTTCGGTATCGACCGGACGGATCACGATGTCCGCATCAGGCGCGAAATAGAATTGGAGTTCTTCCAATAAACCGACGACCCGTTCGCCATGTGTCGCATTGGCAAATCCCGCGCCACC
>JBBRAA010000016.1:0-70498 GCA_038207205.1 Aggregatilineales bacterium | reverse complement strand
ATTGACTTCGCCAGGTCGCCAGCTTGGACATGTCAACCGATCGCTGACAAACGCTAAATAACGACCGTCTGGCGACCACGCGGGGAAAAACTCATATGACCCTTGTCTGGTCAAATTTGTCGGGTTCGATCCATCGCGACGCACCGCGAATATATCGAGGTCGTACCCTGTGTCCAGCACCACTGCCAGCGTGCCGCCATCAGGCGTCCATGCAGGTGCGTTGAAAATA
This sequence comes from Aggregatilineales bacterium, assembly GCA_038207205.1. GTDB lineage: Bacteria > Chloroflexota > Anaerolineae > Aggregatilineales > Phototrophicaceae > Flexifilum. The sequence continues at coordinate 70,269 of JBBRAA010000016.1, read as the reverse complement.
TTCTGCTGGACGAGCGTATTGATCGGCAGTACCCGGAAGCTGATTCCGATCTGCATATCGATAATATATAACCCGCTCGCCAATGCGCCTCCGATAGGACGTAAATAGGCGATGGCATCGCCAGTTGACGCGATATAAATCTGATCTTCCGTCGCACCCGTCATTTCGGCAATCGGTAAGCGCGCGCCCGGTGCATTCGGCGATACGTAGTACAGCACCTGTGTATCGTTGACGGGCTGCGGCGTTCCACTCACGGTTTCACGGTTATTGAAGTTGATATACGCGATCATGCCCGCTGGGAGCTGGCTGAGAATTGCATCATTCTCGATATATTCCCAGTTATCCGATACAAAGCTGACGACCGGGCGCGGGGTAGTCGTGGGGAGTAATGTCGGCGTTTCAGTAGGGATGGGTGTCGGCGTCGATGTTATGGTGGGCGTTAGCGTCAACGTCGCTGTTTCTGTCGGGAGCGGCGTTTCCGTCGGTTGTAGCGTGGGTGTCTGCGTCAACGTGGGGGTTGGCGTTGGTGTTTCTGTAGATAGTGGGTTTAACGCGCTGCACGAACTACACAACAACGCGACCAGCAAAACAATTCTGATCATACCTGTCTTTACGAATCTTCTATATGAAATCAGCGCAAAGATACCACAAAGGCGCGTGTGTATCTACTATGTGCGCTGCGCTGTTCGGATAGATACTCAGTCATCGTCTTTGTCGTTGCCGGTTATTCGGTATCCATTTTCGTCGCGCGGCGCGTTGACTGGGCAGTCGATGGGGCAGGTATTACGATTCTCGCCAGGTACACAAATGCCGTCACCGCATGTACGGTCGCGTCGTCCACTATCACTGCTTGTGTCACCACCACTCACTGCACTATTGTCCGCACCAGAAGTCGATATTGAAATCGATGTTGAAATCGGTAAGGGAACGCTCAGTACTTGACCGACGACGATAAAGCTAACATTTTCGATACAGTTTGCAGTTGCCAGTGCTTCGATACTGACGCTGGATTGTGCGGCAATCAAGGAGAACGTATCGCCCGGTTGCACGATATAGCTGTAGCCGTAAAGGCTCATTGGCACGCACGGTGCGTTGGCGGTCGTTTCTGGAAGTTCAAAATCACGTTCGAGCAGCGCGAGCATCGGTTCCATATCAGTCATATCGGCATAGGGTTGCGCTTCGGATGGTGCGGACTGCGCTTGCATTCCGTCGTCGCCGCCTAAAGCGATGCGAACTTCTGTGCCGGGTGTCAGGATGCGCGTCACGCTGTGCGCACTGATTTCGCTGTGACCTTCCAGGAGTGCAATGACCATCTCGCCGTGCGCGCTCGCTGTCAGCATTGCGGTGGAACCCAGGATTATTTCGGTGCCATTGATCTGCATCTGCGCGCGCTGACCGGCTGGTGTTTGAATGATCAAACCAGAATTGGGGAGCGCATCACACTGAACAGCACCGACGCGCGTTTGTACGCTGAATACTTGCATATCTGGTGTATCGGCGTCGATTTCGGTATCGCCAAATAACAAAAAGGTGATATTTTGACCAGGCAGCGCCGTCGGTAAATTGACTTGCGCTTTCAACAAAACGATACCCCACGTTTGCAACAGCGCATCGTAAGCACTGGTTTGAATGCGCGCGAAAAGGTCGAGGTCTGCTATATCGCCCTGATCATCGAAGCGAAACGCATTGACATTTGGACGCGCTTCAACTTGAACAGCGCGATTGCCATAACATGCCTGATTGCGCGATAACCCATCGCACATCCTGCTGACGCGCTCAAGCGCTTGACGTACCATCGGTGCGCATGATGTCAGCGGCGCAATTTGCGTGTCTGGCGCTGCCATGCTCAAGCGGGTCGTTTCGCGCGCGGCGACGACTACCAAAGCCAACAATAAGATCAAGCCCAATTTGGAGCGCATCACCATCGACCATCATGCTTGCATTATGTAGAAATCATATCGTATTGATGGAAAATAGTCACCCCCAAATGGGCTATCTTACAAAGGGAGTGCATGACCATCTTTTGTCACGTGTTGCAATCCACCGGACAAGTATTCGCATCCTCATCGAGTTCTCGCTGGCAAATCAGATCACCGCAGAATGCTTCATCCACACCGCCAGTCGGATCGACTTCCACCGTTATCGATACGGACCCCGATTGACCAGTTTGATAAGTCACCGTCAGCGTGTAAGTCGTGGTCTGTGTCGGACAGTCGCTCAAGCTGCCGATTCCTGGTACTGGTCTCCCAAGCAAGGTGGCGCTGTAACCGACAAAACTATCGACGCTCCATGTAATGAATGTACATCGACCGGGTGACAGACGAATTGGGTTGGCATCAATACGGATTAATCCGCCACCACCCCCACCGCTGCCTCCTGGATTGCCGCCGCCACTGTCGCCCGTTCCGCCGCCAGTATTCGGATCACCCGATGTGACGGGAGTCGGCGGTCGCTGGATGGAGATCGGTACACGCAGCACGCTGCCAACCACGATGAGGTTTGCATCTGTGATGCAGTTGACACCCATCAATGTTTCAATGTCGATATTCGCCGCTGATGCAATCACGGAAAGGGTGTCGCCAGACTGTACTCGATACGTGAATTCCCACGCGACCAGGATGTTGATGCATCCATTTTCGTCCGTAGTGGTTTCGGCATCACCAGCCGAGTCGGCAGGTGCTTCTTCGGTCGACTCAACAGGAATCGGTTCGGGAATTTCAACATCGCGTTCGAGTAAATCGAGTGGTAAATTCGAGTCGTCGCTCAAATCGAACGCGCGCACTTCTGACGGCACATCAATAATCGTCAAGCCGTCTTCGCCGCCAAGGGGCATCCACACTTCCGAACCCGGCATCAGGATGCGTTGTTCATCCATCACATTCAAGATGCCTTCGCCTTCTAAGAGCGAAATAATCATCTCGTCATTTTTAATCGCGGTTACATGTGCTGTCGAACCGAGGATCAATTCTGCGCCGTTGATCTCCATCCGCACGCGGCGATTGTCGGGCGTTTGAATGAGCAGCGCGGATGTTGGGACTTCGTCGCACGCGATGCCGCCAACGCGCGTCTGCACGGTGAATGCCCGCATCGTCGACGTATCGGTATCCAGCACGACATCTCCATACAACAAAAAGGTTACATTTTGACCGGGTAGTGAGCGCGGCAAATTGACCTGGGCTTTGAGCAGCGCGATTCCCCACGTTTCCATCATATCGCTGTATGGCGTCGTTTGAATGCGCTCGAATACAGCAAGATCGGCAATATCGCCCACGCGCTCGAATGCGACGGCTTGCAGGTTGGGTCGCAGCCGTACATCGATCATGGCGTTGCCATAACAGGCTTGGTTGCGCCCGACACCTTCGCACACCGTACCAACGCGCTCTAGTGCGTCTTCAATCTCGGCGCCGCAGCTGCCGCCCACTGGTGGAAACTGCGCGACGGGAGAATAGTCAAGTTCCACCTCCGGTACAGCAAACGTCGATGCGGTCGATATAAACAGCAGCGCGGTGAACAACAGCCAACGCAGTCCATGACGTACGGCACGATTCCATAGAGAAGGATCATTCACCAGTGTGCTGTGCATATACCTCCACTTGAATACGGTGTTGATGACAATACTCAGCATAGGCGAATTTCGTCCGCTGGACAAATGATGATTTGACTACGGCGTGAAATCTGCGTTTAGTACGTAATACGACCCACGCTTCGCGCCAAGTTTTTTCAGGATGCGTTTATTGACCAGATCAACCAGATCACGCCGGATGGTTTCGGCGTGGACATCGGGGCAGAGTTCTTGCAAATCGCTGTTGGTGATGCGCGTACTGCCTTCGTGCAGATGGATCAACGCTGCTTCCTGGCGCGGATTTATGGCGACACCCTGATAGGTACCATCGAAATGCACGATGGGTGCGGCATGAGCGGCGGACGGTGGCATGGTCGCTTGTCCTGCTTCTGGGCGGCTGAACATGGTGACGCGAAACCCACCCGCGGTCTCTTCAAAGCGCGGCGGTGGCAGTTCTTTCTCGTCCAACAAATCATAAATGCGGTCAACACCATAACCGAGCCGCTCGATAAACCGCATATCCGAAAGCACCTGCACGATTGCTGGATTGCGCGAGAAGCGCTCGTTTTTGATATTGCTGACTGTGACTGGTCCCGGCAAGCCGCCTGGACTGCTCACTTCCATATGATCGCTGAAAATGAACAGGCGAATTTCATCGCCAGTGATGTTGTAGTCACGATGCGCGACGGCGTTGACCACTAATTCACGCGCTGCTTCGAGCGGATACTCGAACTGTTCATCGCGTGCCATTGTTTTGCCCAACGTTACATCTTTGCGCATGTGATCGATCAAGAATGTTTCGGCGCGGCGCACTTGTTCTGGCAGCGTTCCGGCAATATCCAAGCGCGTAAACGTATCGCTCATCATCGTGCCTGCGAAGCGCACTGCTGTGATGATCGCGCCGCGATTGAACGACTGTGGATCTTTGCCAAACAACAAAATTCCTGCGTGAGTTGGCTTCATGTGTTCGTCACGCCGTGCCAAACACCCTCGTTTGAGCAGCAGGAGTTCTGCGTCGTCGTTCGCCGCGCCGACGCTGCCCGCATACGCCTTGATTTTGATCCAATCCAGATCATCCAGCGTTGCACCCGATGCGATTTCTGTTTCAAAACTCGCATCGCCACGCTCGAATAACAAACGGCGCAGATCGCGCGGCTTGAGCGCGGCATTGTCTGCGCCCTGGCGGAACAAATAGCGCCCATCCAGCGCATATACATGCGGCATCCCCGATGGGATTGAGATGACCACGATCGGACGATCTTTAACGTGTGTCGCGCGTGGCATGGGCATGATCAACGGCGGCTCCAGCGACAGAGCGGCTTGAAGCACACGGTCAATGGCATTGTCCGAGTCTTTGACGCCCACCACCGTCCCGGTGGGTCCCAGCACGCCAATAAGCAGCGTGCCGCCTTCACTGTTCGCCATCGCTGTCAGCGCGGTCGCAATTGTTTCAATCGGCGCGTTTTCGCTCAACCAATCGAGCTGCGCGGTGCGTCCATTCTTGATCGTCTGCCAAAGGTCGAGAGTCGTCATCGTTCAAAGTCCGGTAATGTGGTTATTTCTCGTCCTGTTCTTTGTCTTTTTCGCTGCGTTCGCGGCGAATTTTATCGCGTTTAAGCTCACCCGTCGGTACATCGGTCAGCACATGTTCCAACACTTGTTCCATATTCTCGATGAATATGATCTGCATGTCCGCCAGCGCTTCTTTGGGAATATCCTGTAGGTCTTTCTCATTTTGTTTGGGCATGAGTACACGCAGCACTCGTGCGCGCCGTGCCGCCAATACTTTCTCTTTAATGCCGCCGACAGGCAGCACCTTGCCACGCAGCGTGACTTCGCCCGTCATCGCAATGTCGTGACGAATTTTGCGCTCGGTGAACGCGCTGATCATCGCCGCTGCCAACGTAATACCTGCGCTGGGTCCGTCCTTCGGCACCGCGCCTTCGGGGATGTGGATGTGAATATCGAAATCTTCAAAGTCGTCGTATGGCACGTTCAGCGTTTCGGATGTTGAGCGCAGGTAGCTTAAGGCGGCTTGTGCTGATTCCTGCATCACGTCGCCAAGCGACCCCGTCATCATCAAGGTGCCTTTGCCGGGTAATACCTGCACTTCGATGGTTAGCACATCGCCGCCGTAGGGTGTCCATGCCAGTCCAGTCGCAACCCCGACCTCATCGATTTCGTTAGCGCGCAAATCATCGAACGGTGGCGTCCCCAAAAACTTGTGGACGTGTGCTTTGCCAATGCGCGACGGCGCTTTCTTATTTTCCGCCACAAGACGCGTAATTTTACGCGAAATATTGGCGATCTCGCGGTTCAAATTTCGCACGCCTGCCTCATACGTGTATTCACGGATGATGGTTTGCAGCGACGGTGTCTCGAATGAGATTTTCTTGTCTTCGAGTGCGTGTGCTTCAAGCTGGCGCGGAATTAAGAACTGGCGCGCGATGGCGATCTTTTCTTCTTCGGTGTAGCCGTTCAGTTCGATGATTTCCAGCCGATCCAAGAGGGCAGGCGGCAGTGGATCGAGGTCATTGGCGGTCGTGATGAAGAACACCTTGGAGAGATCATAAGGTACGTCAAGATAATGATCGCTGAAGGCGTAGTTTTGTTCGGGGTCGAGTATTTCCAAGAGCGCCGCCGCCGGGTCGCCGCGAAAATCCATGCCAAGCTTATCGATTTCGTCCAGCACAAATACTGGGTTGACGGTTCCCGCACGTTTCATAGTTTGGATGATGCGACCGGGCATTGCACCGATATAGGTGCGCCGATGTCCCCGAATTTCAGCTTCATCGCGCACGCCGCCCAAACTGACGCGCACGAACGTGCGACCGAGCGCTGACGCGATGCTTTTACCGAGCGATGTTTTGCCAACCCCTGGAGGTCCAACGAAGCACAAAATTGGGCTGGCATCCGGTGTTTTTACTTTTTCGGTCACGATGGTCTCACCGGTTTCGACGACTTTGGCATCGCGTTCCGCCAGCACTTTACGCACGGCGATGTATTCGAGAATGCGCTCCTTGATCTTCGGCAAGCCGTAGTGTTCGCGGTCAAGGATGATTTCGGCGTGCTTCAAATCGAGTTGATCTTCGCTTTGCTGCTGCCATGGCAAACTCGTCAGCCAGTCGATGTAGGTGCGCACCATGCCGACTTCCGGCGCCATAGGCGTCATCATCGCCAGGCGCTGCTGTTCTTTCAGCGCCTTTTCGAGGATTTCAGGCGGCAGTTCGGCTTTCATGATCTGCTCGCGAACTTCGTCCATCTCTGCTTGGAAAAAATCGCTTTCGCCTAATTCTTCCTGAATCACGCGCACCTGTTCACGCAGATACATTTCGCGTTGACCACGATCCATTTCGGCGTGAATTTGACTGCTGATCTCATCCTTTATTTCCAACATATTCAACTGTTGGCTGAGCAAGGTTGCAAGCTGTCGTAAGCGTGCTTCGACATTGCCGGTTTCCAAAAGCCCCTGACGTTCTTCGATTGGCAGCGTGAGCGTTGACGCGATCAAATCTGCCAGCCAGCTCGGATCATCGATGTTGAGTGCGTAGATCAGCACATCGTCCGGCATGTTTTCGCTCATGTCGCTGGCACGCTGAAACAATGACAAGACCATTTCGACCATCGCATCCGTATTGTCGGCGTCGCCCTTTTCTTCTTCTATAACACGCGCCTTGACGGTAGGGTAGGGCGTCGATTGCACGACTTCGACGATTTGCAAGCGCCGCCGTCCCTGCACCAATGCGCTTTGCATATCGTCTGGGAGTTTAAAAGTCCGTCCGATTGCAATTTCGACACCGACGCTGTAAAAATCGTCCAGTATGTAACTCGTTTTGCCATAATCCAGGCTGCGAAGTGCCAGCGCGACGGCTGTTTGTTTATGCGCAAATTCGGCGGCGCTGCGTGCGCCGGGTGTGATCAATGAGACGGGCGAAACTACGTTCGGGAAAATCACCATCCCGCGTAAAGGGATCAACGGCAGCGTGATGATGCCGTCGGCATCCGCTTCGGCGTTGGGGATGGCGTAAAATTCGTTTGCACCTAAAGAGTCGGTCAACGTGTGTCCTCAGTTCAACGATGTTGAAGCGTTGCGGGGTGTAACTAGTATTGTACCTAAATTTTTCGTCACTTTGTATAATCGATCTCACGCTAAACTTAGCATAGTTCGCCTAGACCGTTCGTATCGCGACTGTTCTATACTCTGCGATTTGATCGAACGAAGGCTTAAAAGGTTCATTCATGATGCAAAAAGCCACGACCCGCGCCATTTCTCAACCGTTTATCAATTACACGCTCGAAGCGGGTTGTTATGACGAAATGTTTAATGATGACGGCAGCGCGCGCGGGCATTACGCCACTATGCACGAACGGCTGCTCGATTTGACGGCGGAAGAACTACGTTATCGTCAGTCGTCGGCAGACATGAATTTCTTACATCAGGGAATCACCTTTACCGTATATGGGCATGAAGAAGGCACGGAAAAAATCTTTCCATATGACCTGATCCCGCGCATCATCCCCAGTGTCGAATGGCAAACTATCGAAAAAGGGCTGACTCAACGGATTACCGCGCTCAATTTATTTCTGCACGATATTTATCATAGTGGCAAAATCATCGCGGATCGTGTCGTGCCGCACGAACTGATTTACAGCAGTCATCATTTCCGGCGCGAAATGCGCGGTGTCGATATTCCCCACAATTTGTATGTCAGCGTGTGCGGGACTGACCTGATTCGTATGCCCGATGGAAGGTTCGCCATTTTGGAGGACAATCTGCGCGTACCGAGCGGCGTCAGCTATATGCTGGCGAATCGTCAGGTCATGAAGCGGGTATTCCCCAAAGTATTCGCCAATTACGGCGTGCGACCGGTGGATTATTACGGACAAGCGCTGCTCAATACGCTGCGACATCTCGCGCCGAATGGCAACCCCGCGCCGACGATTGTCCTGCTCACACCGGGCGTGCATAACTCTGCCTATTTCGAGCATACATTTCTGGCGCGCTTGATGGGAATCGAACTCGTCGAAGGGCGTGACCTGCTCGTGCATAACAACATCGTCTATATGCGGACGACGGCAGGGCTGCGTCGTGTCGATGTGATCTATCGCCGCGTCGATGACGACTTTATCGATCCGTTGGCGTTCCGCCCTGATTCAATTTTGGGGGTTCCGGGTTTGTTCAACGCCTATCGTGCGGGCAATGTCGCGCTGGCGAACGCGATTGGCACAGGCGTTGCCGATGACAAAGCGGTTTACTATTACGTTCCGGCGATCATTAAGTATTATCTGGGCGAAGACGCGATCTTGCCGAATATCGAGACGTTTTTGTGTGATCAAGAAACGCACCGCGCTTATGTCATCGATAATCTCGATAAACTGGTCGTCAAAGCGGTGGGCGAAAGCGGTGGCTATGGCATGTTGATTGGACCGCACAGCACTGCTGCCGAACGTCAGGAATTCAAGGCACGCCTCGAAGCCAACCCGCGTAATTACATCGCGCAGCCGACGATTCAATTGTCGCGCGCACCGTGCTTTATCGATGGTCAAATCGAATCACGCCATGTCGATCTGCGTCCGTATATCTTGAGCGGCGAAAGCGTCAAGATCGTTCCAGGGGGGCTAACGCGCGTCGCGCTTCGGCGTGGATCGTTAGTCGTGAATTCGTCGCAAGGCGGCGGCAGCAAAGACACATGGGTTTTATACGAGTAAAAGCACATAAAAGACAAACGGTGAAAGTCACACGAACTGCTTTCACCTTTCACCTAAGAAGGATGATGATGCTCTCACGAGTCGCGGATAGTCTCTATTGGTTGAGCCGAAATCTGGAGCGCGCCGAACACGCCGCGCGTATGGTCGATGTCCATCTCAATCTTGTGTTGGATGAATCATCGACCGCGCCGCTGCGTCAACGTCGTGAACGTTTGTTATACAGCCTGTGGACGCCGCCCGTCGGTGAAATTCTGGAAGATGACTACGCGTTGACGGACTTTCTCACCTTCGATGCGACCAACGCCATATCTATCAGCGAGACAATCGCGCTGGCGCGCGAAAATGCGCGTCAAATACGCGAACAAATCAGCAGCGAGATGTGGACGCAGATTAACAAAGTCTATCTGGATATGAAATGCGCCAGTATGGAAGAAGTGTGGGGACACCAACCGCACGAATTTTTCCGCGTCATTCGCGAAGGATCACATTTGTTTCAGGGCATCACCGACGCGACCATGAACCGCAACGAAGGCTGGCAGTTCATTCAAGTCGGTCGCTATATCGAACGCGCGCAAGCGGTCGCGCACGTGCTCGATGTCCATTTTGGTGGGATGCTTGATGGTGACAGTCTGAGCGACGATTACATCCAAAAGATTGGTCTGCTTAAATCAGTCACGTCGTTTGAAGCGTTCAGCAAGGTGTACCACGGCGATTTGCAATCGCGCTGGATCATCGAATTCCTGTTGTTTAATCCGTTATTTCCGCATGCCGTGCGTTTTTGTGTCGAACAATTGACCGGGGCGCTGCGCGAAATCTCTGATGAAACCGGCGCGCCTAAACAAAGCCGGCTGCATCGCGCTGCCGGACGGCTGCACAGTATGCTCAGTTACGATATGGTCGATGATGTGTTGAACGCCGATTTACACACGTACCTGCACGAAATTCAAAGTTTGTGTCATCACATTCACGAAGCCCTCTTTGAAACCTATATTTCGTATACGATTGAAAGTGCATCATGACTGTGTATTACACGATTCAACACACGACGATTTTCCGTTACAGTCAAGCCGTGCGCGAAAGCGTCATGGTGCTGCACATGCAGCCGCGTTCTGAAGGCAGCCAACATACATTCAGCTTTCGTGTCCGGCTCGACCCGAAGGCGGTACTGCATTCGTACCGAGACCATCTCTCCAATGTGATCCACAGCTTCAACATTCCCGGTGCGCACGAACGACTGACCGTAATCGCCGAGTCGCTCGTTGAAATACGTCCGCCAACTGAACCGCCGCTGTCTGTCGGTGCACATGAGTGGGACGACCTGCGCGCAGCGGCGGCACAACCCGATTTGTTCGATACGCTGCTGCCGAGCAAGTTCGTCTATACCACGCCTCACCTCATCCAGTTGATGAATCAGCTTGATATAAGATGGCTGAATGATCCGCTTTCGACGGTGCGTATGATCGGATCGCGCTTGTATAGGCATTTTGAATATATGCCCAATACGACGACGGTCGATTCGACCATCGACGATATTTTGACCGATGGCAAAGGCGTTTGTCAGGATTATGCGCACGTTATGCTCTCGATCTGCCGCGAATTACACATTCCTGCGCGCTATGTCAGTGGTTATCTGGTGCAAGAAAACCGTTTCGGCAGCGCGGCGACCATTGATCAAAGCCATGCGTGGGTCGAATGCTACATTCCATCGTTGGGGTGGGTAGGAATCGACCCCACTAACGATGTGATTGCCAACGAGCATCACATCCGCGTTGCAATCGGGCGCGACTATGACGATGTGCCGCCAACGCGCGGTGTGTATAAGGGCGTCGGCGAACAAATTTTAGAGGTCGGTGTGAAAATTCAACTCATGGACTCGATACCGACCGACGAGTCGATGCAGCCGATCCAGTATGATCGCGTCGAACCGCCATCGTCGTTGCCTATCAGCAGTAGTCGCAAAGCCGCGCCTCCAGTCCCGCTCGATATTCAAATTCAGCAGCAACAGCAGCAGCAGTAAGTGCGACCCAGTGAGTCGCCAGTGCCGGCGGGTCTGAGTTCTGCCCCTGCAAAGCGCAGTCCGTAACGGTTTGTGGGGGGATGTCGTTCGCAATAACCCCAACAATCGTTACTCGAAAAAACGGAACGCATCGACTAGACTGATTGTCTATCTAAACGACCCCATACTAAACCTGAGGTGCGATGCGGCTACCCATTATTTTGACTGTGCTGGCAGCGTTGGTCGCGGGAATCATCGTGATTGTCGCTGGTATGGCGCTGCTTGACCCGCCGCGTGCATTGATCTCGGCGGCGGCGTTTGAACCGACAACGATCACCCCGAACGCTGATGGCAGTGACGATGTGACAGTATTTAGCTATGGACTGTCACGCGCGGCTACCGTTACGCTGGCGCTGACAAGCGATGACGGGACGACGTTCGTTTTTCGGCAAGACGAAGCACGCGCGCCTGGTGATTACAATGTTGCGTTTAGCGGCGTCGTCGATGGATTTACACGCGGTGGCGAAACGATCAGCGGTGAAGTGCTTCGCCGATTAATTCCAGATGGCACGTATACATGGCGACTATCCGCGACTGCTACAGAAAGTTCTGAAGCCGCCGAAGTCACTGGTATCTTGCTCATCGAGGATGGTGACGCGCCGCTGCCCGAAATTACCGAGTTTACGGTATTCCCGACGACCTTTACGCCCAATCAGGACGGAATCTCAGATCGAACACAGGTCAATGTCTTTTTGGTCAAAGACTCAACACTCTCTGTATATTTGCAGCCGCGCGAGGGTGGCGCGCTGATTTTCATTCCTGAACGGATTGAAGAAACACAGCGCGGCGAAGCAGGGCGGCATCTGTACGACTTCGATGGTGGCGTTGATCTGGGCGCAAATCCACCGCCGGATGGCGATTACACACTGGTGGCGTTCGCCCGTGATCTGGTGGGTCAGGAAGTGCGCCGTTCAGTCGATTTCCGTATCGAGCAGGGCGGTAAGCCGCTGGCGCAAATCGTGGCGCAGCCCAACGGGGCAACGGTTGTCTTTGAGACTCAGCCGTTTGACAATCGCTATACTGCGACCCGTGAACAGCCAGGCGACTTGATCACACCGCCTACCAACGCTGAAAGCCTAAGCATGACGGCGATCACCATGCCGATTGGCGACCTGCTGGTGTTCAAGTTGACAATCGAAAATTACAGCGATGTGCCGATTCGTACGAGCGGTCCGCCGCCCGGTACGGTCTATGACTGGGATCAGTTTGAAAGTACGCTTGGTTGGTTTGAAGAGGCGGGCGCGTGGCGTGTCGGCATCGACTGTACGACGGCGGCACGTGATTATCCCTGGCGGTGGGCGGTCGGAGATGCTGAAACGCTGACGACGGTACAAGACCCCGAAACGGGTAATACTTACAGCTATCTCGCACCGGGCACGCGCAGTGTGGTCTGGGGCGCGATTCGCATGACACGGTTAGAAGCGCGTAACCCGCAAAACTGCTGGGCGGGCTTGATACATGAACAGGTCGAAATTTCGGAGGTCAATCGAAATGTCGGTGCACGTCAAATTGAGTTAATCCCGTGAGTGAAAAGGCGACAGATTTTGAAGATTTTATTCAAATGGCGCTGCATGGAGGCGGTCGCAAAGGCACTACAGAAAACAATAGTGGATCAAGCCGCCCCGAATATGGAATACCTGTGCCACACTTACGTCTTTTCGTGAAGACATGGGCGTCAGCACATCGAACACTGATGTTAGACGATTGGATAGCAGTGCTCGACGTGCTGTATAGTGGAGAATCAGTCGATCATCGGCTGTTGGCAGGGATGGTGTTGGGCGAATACAAGTCGTTAAGGCAGCTTATGCCGCTTGAGAACTTCGAGCGCTGGTTACGTCAATTAGAGGGTTGGAAAGAAATCGATGGCACATGTCAATCGACTTTCACGGCGGATGAACTGTTGGCACGATGGGAGGCGTGGCGTGCGTTTTTGCAGCGCTTGTGTGCGTCACCGAACTTGAATTTGCAGCGTGCCAGTCTCGTCATCCTAATCCGTTCTGTGCGCGAGTCATCGGATGAACGCCCAGTCGCGCTGGCGTTCGCGCATATCGACGCGCTCAAAAGCGAAAAGGACAAGCGTATTATCAAGGCGATCTCATGGGTGCTGCGTGAGGCGATCAAACTGCATCGCCCGAGGGTCGAAAATTATCTGGCTGTATACGTGACAAGTTTGCCAAAAACCACGATCCGCGAAGTGACGACTAAACTTACGTTCGGCAAGAAGAATCCGCGATAGAATAGGGAAACTTTATCCGCTTTTATCATGAGGAAGGCGCACAAGTGCCTACCGACTCACGCTTTTTCACACATCATGTTTTGGTGGTCATCTTGATCGCCGTTGTTATGCTGGCAGGCTGTCGCAGCGCTGCGCCGGATTTAGGACCCACGTCGCAGCCGACACCGACCTTTACACCGCGCTCGACGCCGCTCCCGACTATCGCCACCCCGCCACCCCCGGGGAGTGAAGATAACCCGATCGTTATGCTGTTCACGGACGTGCGCAATGTGTCGCGCAGTGAAATCAACATCGCGGTCGATGATGTGAGCGCGGCGCTGCTGGAGAGCGCTGGCATTGCTGTAGACATACAGGTCGCTGAACGTGGCGCAGATGCATTGACGGCGTTATGTGCATCGCCCGCAGGTCCTGTTGCAGTGGCATGGGTGGATGGCATTACATATGCCGCCGCGCTCGCGCAAGCGTGCGCCGTACCAGCGTTATTTATCGAGCGTGAAAACGGAACGGGTGAACAAATCGTCATCGTCGTGCCGAGTGCATCGACCATCGATAACATCATCGAACTGGAGAACCGCCGCTTCTGTCGTATCAGTGTGAGTGACGCGTTTACATGGCTTGTCCCAGCGTTGATGATGCAGGCAAGCGGTGTCTCACCGACTTCGCTGCGTAATATCACTGATTACGATGATACCGAAGCGCTGCTTCAGGCTGTTGCCGACCGTGATTGCGATGCTGCTGGTATTGCGAGCGCCGATCTCACGGCGTTCGACGGCGATGTGCGTGAACTGCCGCAAAACGCTACCATGCCACACGCCATTTTGATGATGCCGCCGTCGCTGCCGCTTGGCTCACGCGAGGCACTTAAAGATGCACTGATTGCGTTGGCGGAAAATGCGGATAGCGCTGCACTTTTACAGCCGCTGCTTACCCAGACTCGTATTGTCCGCGTCACGGAAATTGATCTTGAGGGCTGGGATGCCTTCATCGCTGCTACGGGCTTAAACCTAGCGACGATTGGGAATTAAGATGCGCGATTGTAGGGGCATGGCACTCCATGCCCAATGAACGGAATAGCACTCTTGATCTAGCGGTCGTCATCGTGTCGTGGAACGTGCGCGATCTGGTCTTACAGGCGATCCGCTCGGTGCGCGATGATTTGCGTGCAAGCGGATTATCCAGTGAGATATGGGTGATCGATAATGCGTCTACAGATGATACGGTCGAGGCGATTCAGGCGCAGTTTTCGGATGTACGCGTGATCGCCAGTGCAGAAAATCTCGGTTTTGTGCGCGGTAATAATCGCGTGTTGCGCCAGATTGGATTCAAGTTACCGGATACGCCTCTCCCTCTAAACGCCGCTGTTACACAAGCGAGGATAGGAGACGCCAAAATCGCACTTCCTAACGCGGTTTATTTGCTTAACCCCGATACGATCACGACAAGTGGGGCGACGCGCGCGTTATACGAGGCGCTCATGCACGATCCTAAAGTTGGGTTGGTCGGGGCGCGGCTCACGTATGAAGATGGCAGTTTTCAACACAGCGCCTTTATGTTTCCTGGCTTACGCCAGTTGTGGACAGAATTTTTTCCGACGCCCGGACGCTTGATCGAAAATCGGTTCAACGGACGGTATCCACGCGCGTTTTATGAGGGCGTTCAGCCGTTTCCGGTTGATTTTGTGCTGGGCGCGACGATGATGCTCAAGCGTGAGGTGATCGAACGGACTGGCGCGTTCGATCACGAGTTTTTTATGTACTGTGAAGAAATCGACTGGGCATGGCGTATTCGCAATACGGGCTACAGTGTGATGTGTGTCCCGTCGGCGCATAGCGTACATCTAGCGGGAAAAAGCACGGCGCAGATGCGTCCGCAAGCGATGGTCTATTTGTGGCAAAGCCGACTGTGCTTATACGATAAGCATTACCCGACTTGGAAGGCGCGTTTAGCCCGCTGGATGATCATCCAGGGGATGCGTCGTAAGATCGCTCAAACCGACGATGCCGCGCTCCGCGATGCTTATCGCCAAATCGAACAACTGGCGATAAAAAACTATCAACACAAAGACACAAATTGAAAAGAAAGTCACCATGACGCTGGTTGCCATCATTTTGACCTATAACGAAGGTCATCATATCGCTGCGTGTATTGCCAGTGTGTGCTGGGCAGATCGTGTGATTGTCGTCGATTCGCACAGTACGGATGATACCGTTGATGTTGCGCGTATGTCGGGCGCAGAAGTTATGCAGCATCCCTTTGAAGATTATGCACAGCAGCGAAACATGGCGCTCAATGCGGTTATGGGCGGTGCTGATTGGGTTGTTTTCGTCGATGCCGATGAACGCATTACCCCGGAACTCGGCGCAGAAATTCGGGCGGCGATCTTGCAGGATGGTTATGCCGGATTCAAAATGCCGCGTCACAATTTCATTTTTGGCAAGCTCACGTTGGGTGCGGGATGGTATCCCGATTATCAGTTACGCGTGCTCAAAGTCGGTGCGGCGAATTACGACCCGGCGGTGCGCGTTCACGAATTAGTGCGCTTAAATGGACGTGAGGGCGTGCTTGAACACCCCATCGTGCATCATAACTATCGCGATGCGCGTCAATTTCGCGATAAACAGCGCCGCTATACACGTTATGATGCCCAAATTATGTATGAGCAGGGGAGTCGTCCTAAGCCGCAAAATTATATCTTGCAGCCGCTTCGCCATTTTTGGTGGCGATTTATCACGCTTAAAGGTTATCGGGTTGGGCTGCATGGACTGCGTTTGAGCGGCTTAATGGCATGGTACGAACTGCGCAAATATCTTACGCTGCGGGCGTTGTGGCAAAAAGATGATTTTCGCTGACATGCTGGTCGTGTTAAAACTAACATTTTTCTTTACATTAGAAGTCATTAAAGAATGTTATCGGAGCGATCCACCAGGTCGCTCCGATAAGGTATCTATACCAAATTGGGGACAAGAATGCCGTAGCCGCCGTCTTTGCGCTTATACAGCACATTGACCGACATGGTGCCTTCGTTGAAAAACATGAAAAATGTGTGACCGAGCAATTCAAGTTGTTCGACGGCTTCTTCTTCGTTCATCGTGACAAGATCGACCGTTTTGCGCCTGATAATTTCTTCAGGCTGTGGGTTAGTCGCGGTCGCGAGTGCCTGGGATGCTGGTTCTTCGTGCGGACTTTCTTCCGCGAGATCGAGTTCTTCCAACGACAGGCTAAAACGTGTTTTCCCCTTGCGCGTTTGTTTGCCCTTAAAGCGTTCGATTCGGCGGTACATATTATCCAACGCCTTGGTCAACGCGGCTTCGATGTTTTCGCCTTCGACCGCTTCTTCGGCGCGTAAAATTGTGCCACGCATATGGCGCACCGTGATCTGGGCGATGGTTTGGTCGTCGCCGTGACGACTGCGCTGGCGTGTAAATTCAACATAGACATCGGCAATATTCGGTAAATAGCGCGTTAATCGATTTAACTTTTTGAGAATGTGCTCCTCCATTACCGGATTGATGTTGATGTTATCGGCACGAACTTTAATATCCATGATGATTCACTCCTCGTGAAAAAGTAATTTTAAGGGGTAAGTGGGGCTGTTGTCACGGTCAAACCATATACACTGTGCGCGCCTGCATTCATCAATGCCTCTGCGCTTGCCGCCAGTGTTGCCCCTGTGGTAAATACATCGTCAATGAGCACGATGTGCCTGCCTGCCACCAGTGACGACTCCGCCTGGAATGCGCCATACATATTCAGCCGTCGTTGGTGCATATCCAAACCAACCTGAGATCGGGTCGCGCGCGTGCGCTGTAGGGCAGACGGCGCATAAAGCAGCCCGGTTTGATCTGCCAGTGCCGATGCCAGCAGCGCCGCTTGATTAAATCCGCGTTTATGCTGGCGGCTGTTATGGAGCGGTACTGCCACCAATAAATCGACTTGCCAGCCCGTTAGGGTAAGCGCATTATGCAGCCGCTTTGCCAAAATGACGGTCAAATGGCGCGCCGTTTTGAGATCACTGGCGTATTTCATCGTCTTGACGAGCGCACGAAGCGCATCGACATGATAACCTGTTGCAGTGACGGCGTGGAGAGGAGAGGGCGCGGCACGATTGAAGGTTGATGGTGGGGGCAGTGATGCCAAGCAGCGCGGACACAAAAGATAATCAACGCGCGTACATACCGCACAGCGCGGAGGAAAAAGTAAATCGAGAAAAGCATTCATAGTTGAAACTCACGTGCGGGTTATCACCCGCAAACGAAAGAAGCTCAGGCTTATCTGAGCTTCTCCGGTGAAGTCTTAAGCAGCTTGATGGTTATGCCTGTCGTCGTGTATCCATGTTTCGATGGTTTAGAAGACTGCGTTAGCTTCCTGGCTGCCGAACAGCAAGATAATCGACGGACCCAACAACACGATCCAGATCGATGGGAATATCAGGAATACCATCGGGATAATCATCTTGACTGGCGCTTGATGCGCTTTTTCTTGTGCGCGCTGACGGCGCTTGACGCGCATCTGGTCGGCTTGGACGCGCAAAATCTTGCCCATGCTAACGCCGAGTTGATCCGCCTGAATGATCGCCGCGACAAACGTGGTCACGTCGGGGACATCCATACGAGTTGCCATATCGCGCAACGCTTCGCGGCGGCTTTTGCCTAATTGAAGTTCACGCAGCACGCGACCGAACGCGACCGCGAGGTCGTTATCCCACTTTTCAAACACTTTGCCCATCGCCATATCGAAGCCGAGACCTGCTTCGACGCAAATCACCAGCAAGTCGAGCGCATCGGGCAACGCCTTGATAATTGAATTCTGGCGACGCTTGATGCGGCTTTTGACGAGCATAATCGGCAAGAAGTAACCGATGGCGGTAAAGCCGACCGTGAAGGCGAGCGCTTGCGTGCGCGGGAACGCATTTGGGGCGATGACCCAGAACACGAGAAATGCGCCGACGCCCATCGCCACCGTAACCAAAATACGCAGCGTGAAGAACGATGCCGCATCGGTGGTCATGCCTGCCAGTTCGATCTGATGGCGAATATCTTCAAGTTGCTTTTGCGGCGTGAAGGTTGTCGTGATATTGGCGACTCGCTTGACGGTCGGCATCAAAACACGATCTTTGAACGAGAGCGATAGTTCGATCTCTTCCAGCGACTGCGGAATGTCTTTATCTTCGTACTGCGCCAGACGTTCCTGGAGCGGATCGCGTCCTTCGTCCTCACGCACGCCAACATAAACCAGCGCGCCGACGACTGCTGCGCCAACAACCGCAATGATCAATACAAAAATAGGATCCATGAATTACACCTCGATATCCACGATCTTCTGAATCAATGCCATACCAATCCCAATCATCGCTAAGCCAGTGCCAAGCAGCGGCCACCCACACGCGCGATTTTCAAACAAGTTCGACATGTAGTTGGGGTTGATGGTATACAGAAACAGCGCCAAAATGATCGGCAGGAACGAAATGACATAACCGGTAATACGACCCTGCGCGGTGAGCACACGAATCTCGCCCTTGAGCTTGATACGTTCGCGCACCGTGTGACCGATAACGTCCAGAATTTCTGCCAGGTTACCGCCGACTTCACGATTGATATTGACGGCAGTCAGCACCAGGTCCAGGTCGTCGCTTTCGACGCGGTTGAGCAAGTGATTGAGCGCGGATTCCATATCGATACCGATTTGGACTTCTTGCACGACGCGCTTGAATTCGGTCGCGGTCGGATCCGGCGCATCACGCGCAATTGCTTCCATCGATTGCAGTACGCTGTACCCAGAACGCAGGGCGTTGACCCACAGACCGAGCGTATCGGGTAGTTGACTTTCAAACCGGATCAAACGCTGCTGCGTGGCGCGCGCGACATAAATGCGTGGTGCGAAAAAGCCGACGAATGCAGACAGCACGCCCATGACCAATTGATTGCCGAACAGCACGAAATAACCGACCGTGAAAAACGCGAATACACTAATCACGTGGAGCGCGGCGTATTCAGAAACGGTCAGTTTAATATCGGCTCGTGCAAGCTGCATACGAAAGCGTTTAGCGAAATTGCGTTCTGCGATGATGCTGTCCAGGCGTTCCTGGAGCATACCGCGACGGCGCTCTTTTTCGCGGTCTTTTTCTTCTTCTTTGGCTTTTTCGCTCAATTCCAGAAATGCTTGCTGATTGTTCTCTTCGTAAGCGCCAAGACGTTCTTCGATAATGTCTTTTTCCGTCCGCACGCTGACAACACCCCAAATCAGAATGCCGACAGCGGCGATCACCGCTCCTATCAGAATAATGACTTCAATGCCCACGACCCCACCACTTTCTCTAAAACGAACTGCTTGTTTGCCAGGGGCGAGCCCGTCAAAGCGCACCCCTGGATGTTGGTTCTTACGAATGGCGATGGCGCTGCCATATTCATATTACGCCGCTTGAGCGTCCGTTAGATTTAGTACGTGCGTCCAACGCCGAACACGGACGGCGGCAGGTAGATGCCCGCTGATTCGATCCGGTCGGTGAACTTCGGACGGATGCCAGTCGGGCGCAAACGACCGACGATTTTGCCACCTTCAACGCCCGTCTGTTCATATTCAAAAATGTCAGACATCGTGATCATATCACCTTCCATGCCTTGTACTTCGGTGATTTTAACAACCTTGCGTGTACCGTCGCGCAAACGTTCCTGATGGCAGATGACATCGACCGCACTGGCAATCTGTTCGCGGATGGCGCGCACGGGTAAGTCCATGCCTGCCATCAAGCACATCACTTCGAGGCGCGCAATCGTATCGCGTGGGCTGTTGCTGTGCAGGGTAGTCAGCGAACCGTCGTGACCAGTGTTCATTGCTTGGAGCATGTCGAGCGCTTCGCCGCTCCGGCATTCTCCGACGACGATACGGTCAGGGCGCATACGCAAGCTGTTGACGACCAGGTCTTGAATACTGACCTGTCCTTTGCCTTCGATGTTCGGTGGGCGCGTTTCCAGCGTGATGACATGTTCCTGACGGAGCTGTAATTCGGCGGCGTTTTCTATCGTGACGATACGTTCGTCATTGGGGATGAAACCCGACAGAATATTAAGGAGTGTGGTTTTGCCAGACCCCGTACCACCGGATACCACCAGATTCAAGCGCGAGATGATACAAGCGCGCAAGAATTCGATCATTTCGCGCGAGATCGTTCCGTAGGCGATCAAGTCTTCGACAGAAAGTGGTTTCTTGAAGAATTTGCGGATGGTGATCGTCGGACCTACCAGCGAGATTGGACGGATGATGGCGTTCACACGCGATCCATCGGGCAAACGAGCGTCAACCATCGGTGATTGTTCGTCAACGCGACGACCGAGCGGGGCGACGATCCGATCTAGAATACGCATAACATGGTCGTCATCTTCAAACGCGACGTTGGCACGCGAGATATTGCCTTTGCGTTCGACGAAGATATTCTTCGGACCATTCACCATGATTTCGGTGATGGTTTCATCTGCCAACAACGGTTCGAGCGGTCCAAAACCCATAATTTCAGCGACAATCGACTCGAACAAACGTTGCCGTTCGGCACGTGCCAACACCATGCTTTCTTCTGCAAGGACGGCATTGAACAATTCTTCGATGTGCGCGCGGACTTCCTGTTTACGGCTCAGGTCCATGGATTGATCGAGTTCTGAAAGCAACCGATTTTGCACGCGGGTCTTCAAATCGACATAGGTGTTATCGCGCGTGCCACTGCCTTGACGACCGGCGACCGCCTGATTACGCATACGCATGGCAGAAAGACGAGATTCGTCCGCCCCGCCCGTGCCCGATTCCGCCAATGGACTGGTGGAAGAATTTCGATTGGGTGGTTCCTGGTCGCCCCCATTGCCACCAGAGCCGCCGCTCGAATTTCCACCTTTTTGAATGCGATTGAGTAGTGATGACATCGCTTAACTCCAAACTGCTCGATAGGGCGGGTGATATGATTATTTACAATACGACGAAATTGCGTGGCGCGTCAATGCAGGCGGGGTTGGGATTTTGATACCCAACTGTTATTTGTCGCGTCGCAGCCCTAGACCTTGTTTTTTCTTATTTTTATCGTCGTCTTCTTCATCTTTGGCGATTCCTTGCGACCCCATCAACGCGTTGAACAGCGAGTCAGAGTAATCAAGCAGTTCTTTGACAACGGGCTTGGTACGATCCGCTTTGTTGACGGCAACCGCCGGAACGCCTTTCATGACGGCGCTTAAAACAGTCGATTGACTATCCGGAATTTTCGCTTCGATAGGACGCTTGAGAAATTTCTCGATGCTTTCCGTCGCTAAAGTAACGCGGTTACGCGCGCGCTCATCTTCGACGCGGTTGAGTACCAGCGAGGTTTTCTCCAGCGGGTAATTCAGTTTGTCGAACAAGTCGAGCATGAATTTGGTATTTTTGACTGCTGAAAGCGTCGGCGTCAATACCATGATGATGCGCGTAGCAATGTCTGTTAGCGAAAGCAGCGTTTCATCAAGGTGACGCCCGGTATCGACGACGATAAAATCGTAGCTGTTGGCGACTTTTTCGATGATACGGGCGACGGCGGTCGGGTTCGCTTCGATTTCTTCGGCAAATTCAGGGCGTTGCGGTCCTAAGAGGATTTTCAAACCGCTGTCGTGATTGCTGACAACCGAGTCGAAAAAGTCGGTGTCCAGGTCATCGACTTTGTTCACCAAATCGATCAGGTTGGATTGTGACTGAACTTTCAAAAATACGCCGATGTCACCGAACTGCAAATCGGCATCCACCAGCAGCACCTTGATATTTTTCTTCATCAAGCCGCTCGCCAGGTTGGTGGCAATAGTCGTGCAGCCGGCGCCCCCTTGTGGGCTATACACGACGAGGACATGACCGGGACGGATTTCACCATCCCCGTTCGCCGCGGGCTTGATGGGCTGACGCACATCGACGGGCAAATCCATCATGACGCGCTGCTGATTGCGGATCGCATCATAGCTGCGATACACAGCACGGATGGTGTTATACAACTCGTCCGGGTCGATGGGCTTGGTCAGAAAGTTGCGCGCGCCCGCCTGCATGGCGCGGCGCAAATAATCAGCATCATTGTTGACCGACATCATAATTACGCCTGATGTTGGCACGGCTTTGGTGATTTCGGTGGTCGCCGCAATGCCGTCCATATCCGGCATATTGATGTCCATAATGATAATATCTGGGCGCGTTTCCTGCGCCGCTTTTAGTGCCTCACGCCCGGTGCCGACCGAGCCAACCACGCGAAATTCCTGTTCTTCGAATGCCAGCAGTTTCTTGATGTTTTCGCGCGTTTCGGGGATGTCGTCCACAAGCAGGACGCTGATCTGGCTTTTGCTTTCGGAAGGAACGTTACCGCCTCTGTTCAGCATACATTGCTCTCTATCGTCTGACTATTTTCCAATCATGGTTCACTTGGGCGGGCGGCAAAATTACCACCCAGTAACAATAAATCCTGATAACGTGTTAAAAGGCGAAAGGGCATGGTGAAGAAAATCCACCATGCCCCTATTCATCAAATTGGCGACGGTTATTCGCCCAACGTGATTTGGTTTTCGGCAACCAACTGACGAATGCTGCGAACGGCGGGTTCAATCGTGTAGGGGAGTTTGCCCGGCAGTTCAATTCCATAAGTGGTCATGACGTAATCAAGCGTAACTGCGCTTGTCGATGTGCGCGAGGTGTCATTGACAGCGCGGATCGCGAGTGAGACGGGCACGCGTGCTTCAATATACCACGTCAATGTGACTGCATCCTGAGGCGTGATGCCCAGCGTGACAATATCACGGGCGGGTGTCGGCGTCGGTGGCACTGGCGTCGATTCCTCATCTGGGTTATCGGATGGCGGGACGGGCGTCGGGGTAGGGATGCCGATGTAACGACCATCTGCCGGGAAGTTGCCGACATGAAGGACAATTGCATCTTGAATGGTACGTTGTGTCACCAGACGCGGGCGTTGACGTTCGGATGGACCGACGATGACGGGTCCTAACGCTGATTGGTCTGGGCGTCCTTCGATGCCTTCTTGCAGTTCAATCGTACCGTCTTCGGCACGACTGAAGAGTGTCAGGCGGTTTGGCGATAGTGATTGAAAGTCTTCATCGACTTCGACAAATAACAACGAAATGATCAAATCGACGTGGTCACCATCTTGAATACCGTTGGCGACGCCCGTCAGTCGGTCGACTGGCAGCGAGACGGCGACCAGACCTTCGGGCAAAATCGCCGCGACATCCGAGCCGACACGTGCCAAATCGAGAATGTCATCGACGACCATGTTGGTCAAAATCGGCTGCTCGCGGAAAATATCCGTGCGGGCGATCTTATTGACAACATCTTCGAGGCTGGTGATAGCATTGAAAGGCGCCGATGCTTCGGGCCACTGACGCAGCACGACCGCATTGGGTGTGATGCGGAAACCGCGTGGCAGGTCTTGCACCGCCAGCACGAGATCGACGAACAAGATCGGCGTTGCCGTCGGGATTGGTGTTCCTTCTGGTTCTGCGGGGACTGCGGTTGCGCTATCTGTGCCTTGTACGACAGCAGGCGCGGGCGCAGGGGTAAGGCTGGGTATAACAAAGACTGCCACAACGGCGACCACTAACACCAGAATGGCGATCAACAAAAATATCCGCAAACGACTCATCAATTCCCTCCGTTCGGCTGCGCGGTCAACAACTGTCCGCACACGACGCGCATGTTCAATTGTACTGGTTCTTGTGTGACCCTAGTGTAAACATTCGTACTCGATTGTCAAACAGGTCTAACGTCCTGTGTACCCAACGGGAACACATGTTGACGAATCGTTACATCATATCGTCGGATTCGGGCAGTTCCAGGCGTACTGATGTGCCTTCGGCTTCGGCGCTGCTCAATACTTGCATCGATCCACCGATCAACTCGAACTTTTCGCGTAAGGTGATCAATCCAGAAACGCGCACGTCCTGATGTCCGTCTTCGCCGCTAAATGCTGCGTTCGCGTCAAAGCCGCGCCCGTTGTCTTCAACGCTAATCTTGATACGTGTGCCGCTCAAATCGAGCCGAATCGTCAGTTCGTTGGCGTTCGCATAATCGCGGGCATAGCCCATTAATTCCTGAATGCCGCGAAAAATGGTGACTTCGCGGTGAATTTGCAAACGTCGTTCTTCGCCCAAAATATCCAGTTTGACGTTGAGGTCATTTTTCTCGCGGAATGCTTCGACGTAGCGGCGTACGGTCGGCACGATGCCAAGATCATCCAGCATCATTGGGCGCAAGTCGAAGATAAAGTCGCGCACTTTTTGAAACGTAACGCTGGCGACTGTTTTAAGGTTAACGAGTTCTTCGGCGGCGCGTGCTGGGTTACGGTCGAACAAGCGCTGACAAATTTCGCTCTGCAAAATGAAGTTGGTCAGTGATTGGGCGGGTCCATCGTGCATCTGTCGGGCAAGGCGCTGACGTTCGTCTTCCTGGGCTTGAATGATACGGACGACGTTGATGGTCTTACCGCCCGTGCCGCCTTCGGTAGGTGCGTTGGTCGCCGCCATTATATCGACACCCTGCATTTTGTTGAGGATCGCCGACATCAACTGCTGTTGTTCTTCGAGCGAACCGCGTGTCGATTGGAACTTTTCCATTTGTCCGCGCATGGTTGTCAAGCGAAAACGCGCTTCTAAGGCTTCGTCATATTTGACGCGAATATCTTGGCGCGGCACGGTTTCGATGTTGTCTTGAATCGTGCGCAGTTCACTGGCGACATCGGCGTTGCGCGTTTGCTCACGGTCGATAATGATTTGTGTCTGATCGATTTGCAATTTCAATTCAGTCAACTTGTTGCGAACCGTTTTCATTTGTTGGGTGATCACTTCGATCAGTTCGTCTTTCGCTCTGGTTGATTCGCTGCGATATTCGACCATGATTGTGAGTCCTTTGCAGATTAAACTTTGCCGTTACTCGATTTTTCGCTTTCGACGCGCACCCAACCACGATTCAATGCCATAACAGCGGCTTGAGTACGATCCTGGACGTTCAGCTTTTTCAAAATCGATGTCATATGATTCTTGACTGTTTGCTGGCTGATTTTCAAGCGGCGTGCGATCTCTTTATTGCTCTGTCCATTGGTGACACATTTTAGAATTTCCATCTCGCGCGGGCTGAGATTGCCATAGGCTTCTTGCGTTTCTGAGGCATATGTCCCGGCGGTCTCTTGAACTTTTTGCTGATACCACGCCTGTACCTCGCGCGTATCCATGCGTTTATTTTCGATCACATAGTAGCCGCGCGCCACATCTCGAATCGTTTGAATTAATTGATCTGGCGGCATATCTTTACGACAGTATGCCTGTGCGCCCGCTTTTAGGGCGTGCAGCACCTGACCAATATCATCGTAGCCCGTCAAAACAATGATCGCGAGCCGTTCATGGTTGGCGCGCAGATGCTTGGCGACCTGTAAACCGTTGACGACAGGCAGGTTGACATCGAGAATCACAACATCGGGCTTGCGCTGCGCCGCTACACGTACCGCGCTTTCGCCATCGTTGCATTCTGCAATCACCTCAATATCGTCTTCAAATTCCAACGTTCTTTTGATGCCATCGCGCACAAGCTGATGATCATCGACGATCATCAGGTGAATTTTGTCGGCGCGTCCCCGTTCACGTTCGTTCATGATTCCTCAATCTCCACGTGCCCATACGAGATGGGGCTTGTTTCCGCTGTCACGGACTGCAATGATCGTAATTGATGTCGAGTTGATCATGCGTAAGCATATCGTGATGTATCAATTTTCTTAAATTTGTAAACGTCTTTCTCGTATGAGAAGGACATTAGTACCAAACCAATCCGAGTATAACGCTATTATGAAACGATGTAAACCAACGATACCAAAAAACAAGGGGCATTTGTGCAGCGATTCGAATGTAATGGTTTAACCTATTATCAATTCGAGCGGTTGAATGGGGTTACACACGGCGTGTTCACGCGCTTGGGCGGCGTGAGCGCTGCACCATTCGACTCACTCAATCTGGGTGGCAGTGTCGGTGATGACCCGACGTGCGTGCGTGAAAATCACATGCGTATGTATGACGCGCTCGGCGTCGATGACGCCCGTTCGTGCAGCGTGTGGCAAGTTCACGGCGTTGAGGTTGTGATTGCGGATCGCTCGGTGCGTGAACAAACGAGTTTTATTCATGCTGACGGAATGATCACGGATCGATACGATACATCATTATCGATGCGCTTCGCGGATTGTACACCAATACTGCTGCATGACCCGGTGCAAGGCGTGATCGGCATGGCACACGCGGGGTGGCGCGGCACAGTCAAAGGAATGGCAGCGGGTATTATCGGCGCGATGATGAAAACATATGGATGTAAGCCCGTAAACATCGTCGCGGGCATTGGTCCTTCGATCAGCGTCGAACGGTATCAGGTCGGCGCAGAAGTGATCGATGCGGCGCATGCGTATTTTGGCGATATCGACGGACTGGTACGAATCGACCCGACTGATGGCACATCGTATTTTGATTTATGGGCAGCGAACGCGCGCGATCTTCAGCATGTAGGGGTCGAGCAGATTGAAATCACCGATATTTGTACGGCGCAGCGAACCGACGAATTTTTCTCGCATCGCGCGGAAAAAGGCAAAACAGGGCGGTTCGGCGCGGTCATTTGCATGACCTAAAGTAGAACAAATATAAATCGCAAAAGCGCGAAGTCGCGAAGAAAAACCAATGACGATTGCTGAAAATATCGAGCGCGTAAGAGAACAAATTGCGGTGGCGTGTGCTCAAGTTGGGCGCAACCCGACAGACGTTATATTGGTCGCCGTGAGCAAGACACATTCGGCGGCGGCAGTCATAGAAGCAGCAGCGGCAGGTGTGCAACATTTTGGCGAAAATCGCGTAGAAGAAAGCACCATCAAAATTCCGGCGGTGACTGTCGCGTTCGATACGCCATTGATATGGCACATGATCGGGCATATACAAAGTCGTAAAGCCAAAGAAGTCGCGCATCTGTTTCAGGTCGTGCACAGTGTGGACAGCCTGAAGCTAGCCGCTAAATTAGCAGCAGCGGTCGAAGGCGAGCATCCGATTGGCGTCTATCTGGAGATCAACGTGAGCGGCGAAGAGAGCAAGTCGGGTTTCGCGGCGCATGGATGGGAACACGATAGGTCAATGCGTACACGATTGGTCGAAGAAATCCGTCAAATCACAGCCATGCCGCGCGTAGTCATACGCGGCTTGATGACGATGGCGCCGATTGTCGAGGATATGGAAGCGACGCGCCCCGTGTTCGCGGGACTACGTGAATTACGTGACGCGTTGCGCGCTGATATTGGCGTCGAGCTGCCGGAACTGAGCATGGGAATGACCGATGATTACCCGATAGCGATTCAAGAGG
Source organism: Aggregatilineales bacterium (assembly GCA_038207205.1). GTDB lineage: Bacteria > Chloroflexota > Anaerolineae > Aggregatilineales > Phototrophicaceae > Flexifilum. Next base: position 42,333 of record JBBRAA010000016.1, on the reverse strand, counting down.
GCGCGACCTGCATTCGTGTAGGGCGCGCAATTTTTGGAGATCGTCGGACAATGGACAAAACGTAAAGGACAGGACGTTACAATGAATACTTTCACCGGTGCAATTGTCTTGGTATTGCAATTATTCCAGTTTGTCGTGTTGGCGCGGGTGCTGCTGAGCTGGTTCCCAAACGTGGATCGCAGTAATCCGCTGATTAAACTGGTCTTCGACGTGACTGAGCCGGTATTAGCGCCGATTCGCAATTTGCTTCCGCAAACCGGCATGATGGATCTCAGCCCATTGATCGTGATCATCGTAATTTCGGTGATCTCAAACATTCTGCGTTAAGCGCTAGGGTGTGATAAAATAAAGACGGATTGTTGGAAAAACAGCCCGTCTTTATCGTCCTCGCCTGCGAAACGCGGCTAAGGAAACGACGCCATGCCACTAAAACGAGATTTCAAAATCACCGATGCCCGCAGCGGCGCGGCAATCACCGTACGCGTGCTGACGGGTTCTGCCAACACCGAAGTCGCGGGTTTACAAGAAGGTGCGATCAAGATTCGTCTGCGCGCCGCCGCCGCCGATTTGCCCGACGCCAACAGTGAACTGATCGCGTTCCTTGCGGCACAATTGGATATTCCTGTCAAGCACATCGAGATCGTTGCCGGCACGACCGGACGCGACAAAATCATCAGTATCGAAGGGCTGACGAGCGCGCAAGTCGAAGGCGCGCTGCTTTCGGATGCTACAGAATAACATGTCGCTTGTCAGACGCCGAAGGGCTTGGTACGTCGTACCGCAAACTACATCATTGAGTTTTGTCATTTTGATGTTGGTGGGGTGTACAGGCGATACCGCTACGGCAATCCCTGTGCCGACGGTCGCATTGGTCGTCGCAACCGAGACGACCATCCCAACAGCCGTGCCACCGACCGAAACTCCCGACGCGACCGCCGACGCACTCATCACCATCGAAGCTGATGCATCGCTGACACCGACGCCCGACGACGTTGATGACTCTCCATTCGGGCTTGACCCGCTTGCCGAAGAACTCGTGTTTATCGCCCAGCGTTTGGTCGCGGAACAAACTGGCTTGCCTACGCGCCGCGTGCAAACAATCAGCGTTGAAGCATATACATGGCGCGACAGCAGTCTGGGCTGCCCGCTCCCTAATCAACTGGTCACGGAAGTGGAAACCCCCGGTTATCGCATCCTGTTACAGGCGGGCGACTCGGAGTATTTGTTCCATACCGATATTGATCGGGTGTTGGCGTGCGACCCCACCAACGAAATTCTCCCTGATGTAGTCGAAGCCACCGAAGAAAATTAACGGCAAGACATAAATGTAAAGACGGAAAGTTGAAGTGCAAGGCGTAATGATTTAATGTCTTGCGCCTTGTTTTTTGCCTTAGCGCCTTTGCGTTAAAGTTTTTAAGTCGCTGCGGGCAGCGGTTTGCCGAGTGCGATCTGGACATCACCGAGCGCATGATGCGCCGCTGCGCGTACCATTTCATTTTTGTCGCGTAATGCCGTATACAACGATTTGATCAACAACATGTGGCTTAACTGACCGATATTGCGCGCCGCCAGTGTACGCACGGGTTGTTCACCTTCTTGCAGCGCACGGATCAACATATCGGCAGCGCCCTGACCACTGGGCAACTGCTCGCCTTTTTCGGCAGCCCATTCGCTCAACCACGTAATTTGATCAGGCGCAGGGTAGCGACGTGTCTGCGGTTCAGCGCGCCCAAACTGAAGTTCCTCGAAAGCTTGTTGTGCTGCGCTGCGGACATACCACTGCTCGTCTTCTAAGAACGCGCGGTAAATTGCGATCAAGCCCCATACCGTGCGCGTGCGATGCAGCCCGAAAATAGCAGCGCGGCGTACCGCCATATCTTGCTCGTTCATCGCTTCGAACAAAACCGCGTGCCCTTCTTCAGGCAGTAAAGCGAGTTGTTCGCCAATTGCCTGACGCACCGGTTCATCGCTGCTGGTGAAGGCGATCACCATCGACTCGAGCGCTTCGTCAGTGCCAATCGCACCGAGTGCCAAGCCCGCCGCGATGCGCGTTTGCATATCTTTATCATCCAACAACGGAATCAAATCGTTGGCGGTTTCGGCTTCGCCCGTAGCGCCCATGCCGAGCGCTGCCAATCGACGAATTTCTGGGCTGAGATTGCGTGCTGCGCGCCGGAAAATATACGCCGCATTTTTGAAATCGCGCGTGCTGATCAAAGCCGCCGCGGCGCGTGAGCGAATCAATCCATACTGCGATGGCGCGGACAGCATATCGGTGAGCAGTTTCAAGATTGCGCCGCGCCACGCCGCGTCCTGAGGTGCGAACGCCATCCAGCGCGCCACTTCCATAATGCTGGTATACAGGAGGTCAGGCGGGGCGGTCAAACGGTCACGTACGACCAGATCGAGATTGGTATGCGCCGCTGCGTAAGTGAATACGGGTATCCAATTTGGCTGATTGGCTCTGGCGCGTAAACTGTCTTTCGCCATTTCTTTGAAGCTTAACCCCGCCAGATAAGCGGCGATTGATGGGTGCTTAAACTGATAGCGGTCACCACGATAACGGATCAACAAACCGCTTCGGCGCAGAAAACCGAGCAAACGCCCTTGCGCGGTGGTCGTTTCGGCGTCTTCTTCTTTTTTCTCGTTGGACTTGATATCGGCTTCTGGTCGGAGCGCATCGACGGTTTGTGGCTCCTGTTTATCTGACGCGACCGCCTGCGATTCTTTGATTCCGAATGCCTCGCCTGTAATCGCCAACGCTTGTAAGCGCTGCGTGGTGATATAGCCTTCGTCGATTTGCAGCGCCGCGATGCGAACCAGGTTTGGGAGCAGCGTCGCTAACGGTTGATCGGTATTGGCGCTTAGCTGACGCGCCAGGTACGCCTGAATCCAACCTTCAAAGCCGGCACGATCGCTGTCGTCGGCAAAGCTTGTCCATGTCTTAAGTGTGATTTCAAATGGCGTGTAGGCTCTTATATTGGCGCGAGCGCGGGTGATCGCGTCATCGTCTGGTTTTGCGGTTTTGGAACGGCGTTTTTTACCGAACGAGCCCCATGATTCCGCCAGTCGATGCGATGACCAGTGCGCGTCCATTTCTGACCACGGACGCATGAAAACAGGGGTAAACCCTAATCCGGTTAAATCGGCAAAGCCGACATGAGGTCCCGTCACGATGATAAAATTATCTTTGTATTGTTCCAGCAGCGCTTTCAGCCACGCACGCGCCAACGGTTGTTCGCTTGTGGGCAATTCGTCATAGCCATCGATGAGCAGTAAGACCAAGCCTTTGTTGAGGCGGTCGTACAAATAACGCGGGATGGTGCTGGCGGTCACGCGCGCAACTGTATACTGTACCGAACGAACGATCGGTTCGGCGGGGTCAACCTCTGCGCCATATTCGTTGAGTGCGCTCAAGTTCAGGTTGCCCATATGCACGTAAATCGGCATCAATTGATTAAACAAAGGTATCTTATTCTTGAGTTCTTCATTGGTTTCGGCGTTCCATGTCATACCTTTTTCGGTCGCCAATCGTTCACGCGCGCGTTGTTCCATCAACACGCGTTCTTTGACACGCACGGCACGCTGTTTCTCGCTCATTTCCGCTTCTTCCTGGTCGAGCTTTGCCTGAACTTTGTCGAACGGCGGCGGAAATGTGATTTTACCTAAACTTTGCAGCGTCATCGCCATCAACGCGGTAGTACGCCCAGTGCCCGGCGCACCCAAAATGGCGATCGCCCGATCGCCCGTCGCCAGGTCGTTGATGGTCAGTGTATCGACGTTATACATCGCGTGCAGGTACGGATGATCGACAATTTCGGGGACGACTTTGAGCACTGCACTTAAATCTTCTTCACCTGGCGTGGCGAACGCAGGCGCAGGGATGAAACGTGGTTCGACGGCAATATCGCTCAGTCGTACATTGGAAGCTGCCAGATGATCGGTCTCGCACATTTCAATTAAGTCATTGACAAAGCGGCTGTCTGCGCTGCGCGTCGCGGAAGTCTGCGCTTGCTGTGCGCCTTGCTGCACCGCCCGCACGGTGGAACTGATTAAATGACGCGAACGATAGACGCCATACGCACTCAACCAGCCTGCGGCAACGCCGACACCAAAATTTTCGAGGTCGAAGCCCATGATCATCCTCTATGAAATGAAACCGCAACAAAAGATGCCTCTGATTTTAACACTAGTTTCATGCAGAACATTTCAATTTTTACGCCCATATGTCACAATCCGCAAACACAACGCACAGTCTCATAACATCCGCTTTAGAATAGACTTACACGAACGGAATCATGAGAATGCAAACTCAAGCGCCCAATATTCCGCCTAACACGCGCCCTCTAGAATCGATGGGTTCACGCTACACCGCTTTTATTGCCGCGCACGAATGGCGCTGGGTCATCATTATAAGCTGTGCGCTTGTGCTGATCGCATTTATACCACTGGTGTGGGTTGCGCTGCGCGGCACGCCCGGTTATCAATTTATGGGAACGCTGCACAATTATCAGGATGGTGCGACGTATCTTTCCAAAATGCGCATTGGTGCCGATGGCGGTTGGGCGGTGACGTTTCAGCACACGCCAGAAACGCACGAAGCTGCATTCATCATGCTTATTTATCCGCTGCTGGGTCAGCTATCGCAAGCGACAGGTGTGCCGCTCCTCGTGATGTTTCACTCGGCACGCGTCATCGCATCGCTGCTGATGTACACGGCGATTTATCAATTGGCGGCGAGTATCTGGATGCGCATCGAAGCGCGGCGCATATTTTTCGTAATCGCGGCGGTCGGCGGGGGCTTGGGCTGGTTGTTCGGACCGTTGTTAGGCATGGCAGAAATACCCGATCTCAGTATCCCCGAAGCATTCCCAATGTACAGTACCTTCGCCAATGTCCATTTTCCGTTGGCGATTGCGTGTCTTGCCCTGCTTGTCAGCCTGTTGATCACGGCGTTTCGTCCATCAATGAAAGACGACTCAGCGTTCGATAATGGTTGGTGGATGGCGAGCATTCTGAGTTCGATCTTGTCCATTCTGTATCCACAAACGCTCGTGCCGCTGGGCGGCGCGCTTGTTTTGTATGTGCTGATCGGCTATGCCAAGCGCCGCGCGCTCGATTTGCGTCTCGTGCGCTGGCTGTTAGCGGTAGTCGTGCCAGTAATTCCGGTGGCGGTATATTACGCGCTGATTGTGGTCGATAACCCTGCCATGCGCACATGGAATCAGCAAAATATCACATCCGCACCGCCCATCTGGACATGGGTAATCGGTTTGGGTTTGCCGCTTTTGATTGCGGTGCCCGCTATCTGGCGCGCGGTGCGGCGCATGGAAGAAGATGGCGATCGTTTGATGCTGCTGTGGTTGGTATGTATTTTCGTCGTTATGTATCTGCCCACCAACGTGCAGCGTCGGTTCTCAGTGGGCATTATGCTGCCTGTGGCATATTTTGCCACGCGCGCCATTCAGGATTTTTGGTATGCACGCATTCGACGGCGCGCACGGCGACTGTTTGCGATATTCATCCCGTTGATCGCCGTGACTCCACTGCTGATGCTGTTTTTGCCTGCGATCCCCGCTATGACGGGCAGCCCGGAAACCGCCGCGGTAATTTTCCTGGACTCTGATTATGCAGCGGCGTATCGCTGGATCGACGCGCGCACGGACGGCGATGATGTGATTTTAGCGTCGCCTGATAGCAGTATTTGGATACCTGGCTGGGCGGGTGCACGTGTCGTTTACGGGCATCAGTATGAGACGCTGGACGCCGATGTAAAACAACAACAGGTGATTGAATGGTACACCACCACTGACGCCAGCCAATGTGGTGCACTGATTGCACAATACAATGTGCGCTACATCCTGCGTGGACCGCGCGAAACGATGCTCGGTCAAACCGTATGCTTTGATACACTGCGCTTTGTCATGGGTTTCGACGACGTGCAAGTTTATGTCCCCTAAAATCGATACACGGTCAGCGCTGTTCGTACTGCTTGCGCTCATCGTATTCTTGGTGACGGTCGGGTTTCGACCGGACGCGCTGCCATTCATCCCCGATGCGCGGTTCAGCGATGCGGTTACGTCTCATTTGCCTGCCGCCCAGTTTTTGCGCGAAAACTTCATCGTCTCCGAGTCGTTTCCGGTCTGGCGCGACACGATCATGGCAGGACAGCCATTTGCTGCTAATCCGCTCAATAAGACCGCGTATCCGCTTCAATGGTTAGTATTGGTCGTGCCGCCGCCGATCTTCATCAACGTCATGATCGTTTTGCATTTGGCGGTTGCGGGGTTCGGCATGTGGCGTTGGGCGCACGCACTTGGCTTACGACGAGAAGCAGCGTTAGTCAGCGCGGTGGCGTGGATGCTCAGCCCGCGCGTGATGGTGCATTTGGGTGCGGGACATCTCGATATTGTCTACGCGCTGGCATGGCTGCCATGGGTCATGGGGGGAATATGTGTAATGTTCACCCCGGCACCGGCGAGTTTGGCACGCCAAACCCCTCCAGCACTTCATGTTATCGGGTTGGGTCTGGCGGCGGCACTTTTGGTGATCAGCGATGTACGAATCGCGTTATACGGGCTGATGGTGGCGGTCGCGTATGCGCTGTGGTTGATGGTGGGCGGGTTAAGACTCGCGCCTGCACAGTCGTCTCAAAGACGGATCGGGATGTTGATCGGAGCAGCGGTTCTCACGGTTGTGTTAACGATTGGCGTGACCGTGCCATTGATCGAGTGGAGCGGGTATTTATCGCGTGCTGCGCTGACACAAGCGGACGCCGGAATTTTCTCGCTCGATGCTGGACATTTACTGGGCGTATTGCTGCCCGCCCAGCAAAGTAACCCCGAAACCGTGACCATGCTCGGCTTGCCAGGCTTGATTTTGGCGTTCATCGGTGTACTAAGTGCGCCGCGCAAGCGTTGGTTTTGGGTCGTGGTGATCGGCGTCGCTGGCTGGTATGCGTTGGGCGCGAACGGCATATTATGGACGACACTTACAGACGCGATCCCGGCGCTGTTGTGGTTTCGTGTGCCGTCGCGGGCGTGGATCATCGTTGCGCTGGTGGTCGCGCTCCTAGCAGGTTATGGCGTCGAATGGAGTGTAGGGGAAAACGGGCGGCGTATACGTCATCCCTATAGAGTCGCACTGGTGATTTTGATCGCGGCGGCGAGTATCGCTGGTGTATTTACGCTGATTGCACTGCCTGTACCCGCTGCGGCGGGGTGGAGTTTGATTGTCGGCGCGGCGGGAATCGGCGTCGTGTTATTGTGGACAAGCCAAACCTCACCCCCCAATCCCTCTGTATGGAGAGCAGGGGCAATGATTTTGGTCGTGATCATTGTTATAGATGCGGTGATCATCGGGCGCGGGTGGGTGGAATGGCGCGGTGCGGATGACTGGTTTGACCCCTATGTGCCGCTTGCCGAACGGCTGATCGCGCTTGAACCGGGTCGAATTTATGCGCCCGCATACAGCTTGCCGCAGTCGGTCGCGGAACTTTACGGCTTACGCTTGTTCGGCGGCGTCGATCCGTTTCAGGTCGCGGCGGTGACGGATGCGATCAACGCGGCGGGCGGGGTTAACGATACAGGTTATAGCGTGGTTGTGCCGCCGATCAGCGACATCACCGACGAAGACTTGGCAACCGCTAATCAAGGCGCGCGTCTCGATGTTTCAGCGTTGGCGACATGGGGTGTCAGTCATGTGATTGCGCCGTATGCCATCGATCAGGATGACTTGATGTTGAGCGGTACTGTAAGTGGGGTCAATATTTATACGGTCGGGGAAATCGACCGTCGATCAGCAGCGACTGAGCGGGTGCCAGATTGGGTTGATATCAATCTGCCCGATTCAGCACGCGTGCGCGAACTGAATGAACATACCGTGAATTTGCAGGTATTCGGGTTAGGCGCGTTTGCGCTATGCGGGGCGGTTGGGGTATTGTCGCTGTTGATGCGAAAGCGGAAGTAAAAATACTTCCCAAAACTTCCGCACAAGAATTTTACTGGATCGTCATATGTAATAAAGTCACAAGGTGAGCCGTGTCCGATGAAGCGTCCGTTGATATTGCTTGTGCTGGCGTTGGCGACCCTCTTTTACCCATTGGCAAATCTGACGAGTTTCTGGTGGGGACTGCCGACACTACAATTTGTGCCGTGGCGTATGTATGCGGCTGAGCAGTTAGGCGATGGCATTTTGCCGTTGTGGAACGCGCTTAATGGGGCGGGCGCGCCGTTGTTTGCCAATTACCAATCGGGGCTTTTATACCCGTTCAACTGGTTAAGTTTGATCGCGCCTGCTGACCCGACGACGACAGGTTATGTCGGCTTGATGGCGTCGATCATGAGCATCGTCGCGGTGCTGCATTTGTTCATCGCTGGTTGGGGCATGTATCGGCTGACCGGGCGGCTTGGTTTGAGCGATTTTGGGCGCGGCATGAGTGCGATCTCGTTCGCATTGGGCGGCTATCTCGTTGCGCGACTGGGAACGTACCCGATGATTATGGCTGCGGCATGGCTGCCGTGGCTGTTAGTCATCACGTATGACGTGATGACGACGGGTATGACGCGCAAAATCGGCTCGCTGGCATGTTTTACGGCGCTGCTGCTGTTGGCGGGTCACGCGCAAACCGCATGGTACAGCTTGTTGATGGTCGGTGTGTTTGCGGTGTGGTTAGGGATAAGAAATTTAACTGCGAAAAGCAGAACACAAAGACACGAAGACACAAACACACGCAGAGAACTCAAGGAATTATCACGGCTGGGCGGCGTGATTGTGGGGATATTGCTCGGCGCGGGTGTGGCGTCGCTGCAACTTTCGGCAACGGCGGAATTGCTCGGTCAATCACAGCGCAGCGACGGCGCGGAATACAGTTTCGCAGTCAACTTTAGTTACGCACCTGTGCGCTCGATTAATTTTATCAGTCCACAATTCTTTGGCACGCCCGTCGATGGCACGTATTTTACGGTTGGTGCGTACTTTGAAGACGCCGTGTATATCGGCTTGATCCCGTTAATCAGCGCGATTGCTGCCGTGATCGCGTTTGTGCGGCGGCGTAAGCGCGATGCATTCATCGCTGCCAGCAACCATGTTCCATTTGCGGTGATTATTGTGGTCATCGGTTTTGTGCTGGCACTGGGTCAGTATTCGCCGATTTTCCCGTTTTTATACGACAGCGTCCCGACGTTCGATCTGTTTCAAGCACCTGTGCGCTGGCATTTATGGACGGTATTCGGCTTAAGCATTCTGGCGGGCATCGGCGTGAGCGCGTGGGGACGTGATACGCTGACGCGACGTATCGCCCGTTACGGATTAGTTGCAGGATTGGGCGCGGCTGTCTTGATGTTTATCCTGTTAATTGGGCGTGACGCGCGCGCCGACACCGCGATTTTGGCGCGTGGTATTCTCGCGCCTGCGATCATCGGTGCGGTTGCTGCATGGCTGACATTGCGCCAGCCAGAACGGGAGACAGGCGCGCATTGGCGTTGGTCGGGTGTGGTATTGGTAACAGTATGCGTCGAGCTGGCATGGTCGAATTGGGGATTAAACCCGATGACGAACGATTTGTACCGTCCAAGCCGACCGGAAACCGCCGACGGACGCACTTATTGGCGCGCCGATGACGACCAAGCGACGCGCTACAACGATCTATTGCTGTTCAATGATTATTATTTTGTCACGCGCGATGAGTCGTTGACACTGGAAGAACGTCTGGCTCGACTGCGCCACAGTCAGCTTGCCAACATTAATTTGCTCGATGATGTGGCGTCACTGAACAATTTTGATCCGCTGTTGGTTGGGCATTACGCAAATTATATGCGTTTGACCAATCAAGTCGAAGATAACCGCGCGTTGTTGGCGGCGGCGAACGTCGATACGGTCTATACGCTGGACGGGATGCAAACGACAGATCGCTTTATAAGCCGCGCCTACGTGGTCGGGGATGATGCAGTATGCTGGCACGAGACGCAAGCGTCGCTTGACGCGGCGATCAGCGCGCCGACATGGGACGCGCATACACAGCTTCATCTGTTGGGCGATGGCGAGTGCGCGCCCCCGCGTGAAGTGTCGGGTGGCAGCGCGTCGATCCGGCGTGACGATATCAGCACGCGCGTCATGGTGCGCGTCAATGCGGATCGGTTGTCGTGGTTGGTGCTGTCAGATACCGATTATCCCGGTTGGCGGGCGTATGTCGATGGTATCGAAGCGCCGATATATCGCGCCAACGGCATGTTTCGCGCGATTCAAATCGATGACGGCGTGCATACAGTCGAATTTGCGTATACACCGGGTTGGCTGTTGTCTGCATTAGCGCTTAGCACTTTATCGGGCATTTTGACGATCGCGCTGCTGCGCGTGCGAGACTGATGACGATGGGCATGACGCCAAAGCGCGGCGGTCGCGCTCAATTGCAAATCAGCGAGCGCAAACTGCTCTTGGCGATTGGAGATGTCTGCGCCATCGTGCTTGCGGCTCTATTGGCGCTGTGGTTTTGGACGCTGGTCGATATCAGTGGTCAATACGTGTTTGGTGCCAGCTTCTTGTTAGGTCAAAGTTACTGGTTGGTGCTGCTGCCCGCGCTGTGGGTGTTTCTTGCCAGCGCCTATGACCTGTACGACCTGCGGGTCGCGGCACAGCGTTGGAAAACCTTTCAGCGCATCGTCATCGTCACCGTACAGATGATGATCGTCTACGTGCTGGTATTTTTCTTATCACCGGTCGGCGCGCTGCCACGTTTGTTCATCCTTTATTTTGGGATTATCGCCTTCATTTTCATTGGGGTGTGGCGGTTCGCGCGTCCGGCACTAGTGGGCTGGATGAGTGAAAAACGCCGCGCGTTGATCATCGGTACTGAAGCAGGCAGCCGTTTGATCATTCGCGCGATTGCGGAACATGCTGCGTCGGAATACGATTTGCGCGGGGTAATCGGCGGGCTGGGCGATGTTGGTCAGCAAATCGAAGGTATCCCCGTGCTAGGCACGGCGGCGGATCTCGCAAACTTTGTGCGCCGCGATGACATCCGCGAACTGATTGTGACGAGCACAAACGGACTTGGAGGCGAAGTCTTTCAGGCAGTTATGGATGCGTATGAACTGGGGATCGCCATCACACCGATGCCTATTTTATACGAGCGCATCACCGAACGCGTTCCAGTCGAACACGTCAAGGACGAATGGACGGTCGTATTCTTACCTGTCAAAAACAGCGACGCGATCTTTGATCCGTTTCCGCCGCTCAAACGGGGGATCGATATTGTGCTATCGTTGTTTGGGTTGATGCTCTTTTTCATGACCGCGCCGTTGGTCGCGCTGGCGATTCGTCTCGACTCACACGGCGGCATTTTTTACTCGCAAGAACGAGTCGGGCGCAACGGGCGCGTATTTCGCATCTGGAAATATCGGTCGATGGTGCAAAACGCCGAAGCGGTGACGGGCGCGGTTTTTTCCGAACGTGGTGATCCACGTGTGACGAGCGTCGGTCGATTCATCCGCAAGACGCGCATGGATGAGCTGCCGCAGTTGATCAATGTGCTGCGTGGCGATATGAGCCTGGTTGGTCCGCGACCGGAACGCCCGGAACATGTGACACGGCTGACCGAGAAAATTCCGTTTTACCGCACGCGTTTGATCGTACGCCCTGGTCTGACGGGGTGGGCGCAGGTACGGTACGATTACGGGTCGAACGACGAAGATGCGCTGATCAAACTACAATATGATCTGTATTACATACGGCATCAATCGATTTTGCTTGACTTAAATATATTATTGCGTACAGTCGGCAAGGTTGTAAGTATGAGCGGGATGTAACGCAAAACACTTATCAGTACTGAGTCACGCGTGATGAACTGGGACTAAGCTCGGAACAAACACGATACACGCAAAAGCGAAAAACAGAACACGAAGGCACAAAGCCACGCAGATACACAGAAAGACATTTACACGCTATAAAGTACGACGAAGGACGAAATTGGATTGCGACGACTGACGACCGAACGGGCAATGGGGATTATCGCGTTTATACTGCTGTTTGCATTGGCGGCGCGCGTCCCTATCGATACCGATACATGGTGGCATTTGCGGAGCGGCGCGCACATTCTGCAAAATGGGATCATTTACGCGGATCCGTTTTCGCATACCGCTTTTGGACAAGCCTGGATCGATCACAGTTGGGGGTCGCAGCTCATTTTATATGCGATCTGGCAGGTCGGCGGCTTGTTCGGGTTAATGGTATACACGGCTGGGCTAGCGACGCTGGGCATGTTTTTCGTGTGGAAAGCCAGTGCGGGCAACCATTATGTACGGGCATTTGCCTTGATTTTAGGTGCGGCGGCGGCGGCAGTATTCTGGTCACCGCGCCCCCAAATGATTTCGTTTGTGCTGAGCGCGCTGATTTTGTATTTGATTCATCTCTATAAGCGCGAAAAAATCGACCGTTTATGGCTGATTCCAATTATTATGGGGATATGGGGGAATTTGCACGCTGGGTTTTCGATTGGCTTCATCTTTTTAATCGGGACGATTGGCGGTGAAGTGCTGGGTAATCTGTTTAATCCAAAAGGTGAGCTGGTTATCCCACCGCGCGGCATCGGCAAAATGGCACTGATCACACTGGTGAGCGCAGGCGCATTAGTCATCAATCCATATGGACTGCAAATGCTGGCAGTTCCGTTTCAAACGGTCGGTATTGGGGTGCTGCGCGCCGAAATTCAAGAATGGAACACGCCGAATTTTCAAGAACGGCAAACATGGGGCTTCATCCTGTTGGCAATTGTCCTGTTTGGGGCAGTCGGCGCGAGCCGTCGGCGTTTGAACTGGACAGATTTTGCTTTGGTGAGCGGCACGGCATTTTTATCGCTGCTGGCTGGGCGCAATATCGCCGTATTCGCGGTCGCGGCGACACCTGTGCTGACGTATCATCTGGCGTCGATGATCGAAGAACGCGGTTGGTTGACGGGGCTAAGTCGCACTGTATTGCCGGGTAGGGGGCGCTTGAACGCGGCGATTATTGTGCTGATCGTGATCGCAGCGGCGCTCAAAGTGCTGCTGGTATTCGAACCGATCACACTTCAGCAAGCGATCAACACGACACTGCCTGTACGCGCGGTCGATTATGTGCGCGCGAATCCGCAAACGGGCAACTTGTTCAATGCGTATAACTGGGGCGGGTATTTATTGTATGCGCTGCCAGAGTACCCGGTATTTGTCGATGGACGCACCGACTTGTACGGTGACACGATTTTGAGCGAGTATTTGAACACGGCGCGCGGCGGGTTGGAGTGGCGCGAGACGTTGTCACATTATGATATTAGCTGGGTGCTGGTCGAAACCGGAAGCGGACTATCCAATAATCTGATGATCGAACCCGGTTGGCGACTTGATTATCAAGACGCGCAAGCAAGTTTATACGTAAAGGAAGGTTAACCGCACTGGACGCAGAAACGCATCGAGGTATAAAAAACTCTGTCCGTTGCCTGCATCATTTGCGGTTCAAATGTTTCTATGCGAACGACTTCAAGCGAAATTAACTTAACTGGATTGTTGGCAGATCGGCGGCTGCTGGTCATTTTATTCATCAGCTTGCGCCTGATCCTGTTGATTACGTATCTGCCGATCTTCACAGCAGGCAGTGAGCGCGGCGTAACGGCGGGCGGTGATTTCTTTTATTACTTTCAACTCGGTGGGCTAAGCGCTGACGGCTTGCTGCCGTTTCGCAATTGGTGGAGCGAGTTCCCACCGATTCCGGCATTCATGTTCACCGCGATTTATACGCTGCTCGGCGCAAACGCCAATTATACGAGTTTCGCCATGCTGCTCGGCTTGATCATGGTCGGGTTTGACACGGGTAACTTGCTTTTGATCCGCACGATTGGCACGCGCTTGCATGGCGGCGCGATCGGGACGGCATTGGCGTGGGTGTACACAGTTGCAGCCGCCCCCTTGATCTTTGTATGGTGGAATTTCGAGCCAATGGTCGCGTTTTTCCTTTTACTTTCGATTTCGGCGCTGTTGGCGAAACGTGACGCGCGGTCGGCGGTATGGGCGGCGGTCGGGGCGTTGGTCAAGTTTACACCGGCGGTGATCTTAGGCGCGGTGTGGCGCTTTAGACCGACGACCAAAGCACTGCTTTATACGCTGATCATCGTGATCATTTTTGGTGTCGTGTATGGATTATTGTTCGCGCAAAATGCCGCAATGACGCTGCCTTCGCTGACGGCACAGTTCAACAAAGCGAGTTATCAAACGGTATGGGCGCTGATAGATGGCAATTACCGCACGGGAAATTTTGGTACGGTCTTTGATCATCTCGATCCAGCGCGCGCCAATGACTTGGTGGGCAATCCCGCGGTAATTCCCAGCATCGTACGCTTGATGGTCGCGGCGGGCATTGGCGCATTTGTGTTCGCGCGGACGCGGCGTTTCGACGATAAGGGGTTGGTTGCTTTTACGTCGATCACGCTGCTGATCTTTTTTCTTCAGGCGCAAGGGTGGAGTCCGCAGTGGATCGCGCAGATCGCTCCGTTGATTCTGCTGTGTTTCCCGACGCGCGACGGCATCTTGATTGTGGTGCTGTTGAGTGTGCTGACGTTTGCAGAGTATCCATTCCTGTTCATCCGTACGGGGGATACGGGTGGGGTGATCACGGGTGTACTAGTGACTCCGTTTGTGATGATCATCGTGCTGCGGACGCTGATTTTAGTCGGCGTGTGTGTCGCGTTGTATCGGCGGCTGCGGCAAACGCCAGTGAGCGCTTGAGAAACATGTCTTCACCCCCTGACTCTTTTCCCACCTATACGGAGACGCGGAAAACCAGTAGGCGAAGCGCGTTAATTTTCGTGATCATGAGTGTGATCGTTGCATTCTGGATGGTGCGGCTCATCGACGCACCCGGTTACACCGACGCACATTATCATTTTAACGCGGCGCTGCGCGTGGTAACGCGGCAGGGATTGACCGAGCCGTATTTGTGGACATATATCGGTGCGCCGGAAGTATTGCCCGAAAGTGGTGTCTTTCCATCGCATCTGTATTGGATGCCGCTCACGTCATTGATCGCTGCGGCGGGGATGCAGATATTGGGCGTCGATCACGCTGGCGCACAACTTCCTAATGTGATCTTATTGACAATCACGGCGGGCATTGGTTACTGGCTTGGTGCGCGCCTGGGCGGATCGCGTCGTCATGCATGGATGGCGGGGCTACTCACGTTGTTCAGCGGCTTTTTCACACGATACTGGGGCGTGATCGATACGTTCGCGCCGTACGCAGCGGTCGGTGCTGCTTGTCTGGTGCTGCTGGGACAAATGGGGTTCGGCGCAAAGGTGCAAAGCGGCAAAAGCACTCGGTGGGCGGTTATTTTTGCGGCGGGCGTATGCGCGGGACTGGCACATTTGACGCGTGCCGATGGCGTATTGATGCTGATCGTCGGCGTGGCGGCGGTGTTATTGGAAAAAAGTGAACCGCATAACACGAAGGCGCGCAGGCACAAAGCCACAAAGATTGTTTTACTGACGACAGGCTATTTGTGTGTGATGGGATTGTGGTTCGCGCGCAACCTGAACGAAATCGGTGTGCTGCTGCCCACAGGTGGCGCGCAAGCGATCTGGTTTCAGTCTTATGACGACCTGTTCAATTATCCGCCCGTCAACACGTTTCAAACGGCGCTCGCGGATGGTACAGCGGCTCTATTCACCGCACGTTTAGAGGCATTGACCAGTAATTTGACGACATTTGTCGCCGTTGAGGGTATGATCGTGCTAACACCGCTGATGCTGATTGGTTTGATCAGGCGTCGGCGGAACCCATTTTTGCGCCCATTTCTCTTCTATGTAATCGGTCTGCATCTGGTATTTACGCTGATATTTCCGTTTCCGGGTTATCGGGGTGGGCTGCTGCATTCGTCGGCAGCGTTGATTCCGTTTTGGGTGACGCTCGGTGTTATCGGCTTGGACGATGTGGTCGGCTGGTTAGGCAAGCGGCGGCGCTGGAACATCGGCGCGGCGCGCTGGGTATTTTCGGCGGCGTTGATGGTGTTTGCTGTCGGCTTAAGTCTGTGGATTGGCGAGCGCGGGCGTGTCGAAAATGCTGGTATGCCGTCGTTCTATACCGATTTAGATGCACTGCTGCCGACTAATGCGCGCGTCATGATCAATGATCCAGCGGCGCTGTACGGCAACCTGGGTTTGGGCGGTGTGGTTGTGCCGAACGCCGCGCCTGATGTGATCGCGGAGCTGGGGGTGCGTTATCAACTTGATTACGTGGTCATCGAACCCGCCGGACTTCCCGCGCCGATGCGCGTAATTCTGGAAAATCCGCCGCCATTTTTGCGAGAAATCGGGCGGATTGGCGACGCCATTGTGTATCAAATCAATGAGTGAAATACGAAGGCAAGCGACAACGCAAAGGTACAACGTTGCAAAAACGCACCGTAAAAATCAAGATGGGTGAAATACTTATCATCGCAGCGGCGTTCGCGCTGACGGCGTACTACATCGCGTCGGCGGGTGGTGGCTTTCCGTTGGATGATAGTTGGATTCATCAGACCTACGGACGTAATCTGGGCGTGTTGGGTCAGTTCACGTTTTATCCCGATACACCAAGCGCTGCGAGCACGTCGCCGCTTTACACGGTAGTGCTGGCAGTCGGTTATGCGCTGCGAATCGATTATCGCGTGTGGACGCATATGCTTGGTGCGTTTTCCCTCGCGGCGATTGGGCTGATTGGCACACACATCGCATCACGGCTGCACGCGCGGCGGATCGTTGCGCTCGCGGTTGGCGCTGCGTTGGTCAGCGCGTGGCATTTAGTCTGGGCGGCTGCGAGCGGTATGGAAACGGCGCTGTTCGCAGCGTTGGCATTATGTGTGATCGCGTATACAGTGTCAATATTGCGCCCACCCCATGCCTCTCTGCCCGTATACAGGGAGGCGCAGAGACGTGATAACCGACCAGACTCGATATCGTTTTTACGAAGCGGGTTAGTGTTCGGCGTGTTGAGCGGGTTTACCGTGTTGGCACGACCGGAGGGCGTGCTGATCGTCGGGTTGTGCGGCGTGGCTGTCTTAGGGAATGTATTTTTTAACGCAAAGATATATGGAAAAAGCCTTGCCGTGACGTTTGGTTGGTTGATTGCAGCGGTGGTGTCGTTCATGATAGTGATCACGCCGTATATGATCGCCAATTTCGATGTTACTGGGGGCTTGCTCCCCAACACAGCAGGCGCAAAACGGGCGCAAGCAGATGCGTTATTTGCGCTGTCATATGGCGAACGCCTTATACATGTACTGTTGCCGCTCGCGGCAGGGGGTCAAATTTTACTTGTCCCTGGTTTAGTCGTGTTTGGAATGAATACGCTGCGGTGGTCGCGCGATGATAAAGACGGTCAGCGCAGAGCAACTCCGTTACGATTGTTGTTATTAGTCTGGGGTTTTGGCTTAATCGCGTTGTATGCCGCCTACTTGCCGCTTGATATTCAGCATGGACGTTACGTGATTCCCGCGCTGCCGGCGTTGATCACAGCGGGGGTGTTGGGAACCCTCGAACTGTGGAGTATGATCAGCCGAGGACGTAATATTATTGTGCGTGCGGGTGTACAGGCGTTGATGCTAGGGGCGGTGCTGGTATTCGCTTATTTTGCACTGGTTATCGGTCGCGGTGTATATATCCAGGATGTTCGCATCATTGACGGCGATATGGTCGCAGCAGCAGCGTGGATTCAAGCGAATATCGCGCCGGATCAACTGCTGGCGATCCACGATATTGGAGCGGTCGGGTATTTTGCACCGCGTCCGATGCTCGATATCGGCGGGTTGATCAGCCCAGAAGTGATCCCAATTATTCGTGATGGTGATGCGATATGGGCATTGATGCGAGCACGCGGTGCGGCGTATTTAATGGCATATGGGTATCAAACGCCAAACGAAAACCCGAACGATGCACGCTTGTGTCCGTTGTTTACAACTAATAATCTGGTTACACGTGTGGCAGGCGGGGCAGCGATGGTCGTATATAGAATTGCGAATACTGGGAATTGTGCAGACTCTCCATTGAATTGAGCCTATAATCTAAATGGGATAAGAAACAGAACAACAGCATATGATGAATATTATCAACTGTTTCAGGATTGGTCATGGCAGATTTATTTAGAAAACTAAGTATATTGCTGCGAGCAGGTGTCAACGATGCAATGAACGCTGAACGGGGCGAACGCGTCGCGCCGCCGCCGCAGACGCCGCAGCAAGCCGGTGCCAATCTCGATAAAGAAGTCGCCACACTGCGCACCAGTATCGATGACGCATTGGCATATGAAGATAAATTGAGCGCACAGATTGCCCAGCATGACGCTGATATCCGACTATGGAGTGCCGAAGCTGATGCGGCTTTAGCGCGCGGCGATGATGAAAAAGCACGTGTACTCGTCGGACAGACGAATCGAGGCGAAGCATATCTTGTTCGTCTACAGCAGGATTTACAAGCGCATCGCCAGGCGGCGGGTGAACTAATCGATCGGGTCAACGAGATGGAAAGTATTATCACGCAAGCGCGCACCACGTCGTTGCCAGAAACAATCATCGCTGGCGATGAAAACCCAGCGACCGACACGATACCAACGGCGCAAGATGACCTTGATAAACGCCGTTCGCGCTTGACGAAAAAAGACTGATCGTTATTTACGATGAAAAACTTACTAATCGCCGCAGGAAACTACGACATCGTTCATCAAGTGAAACAGTCGTTGAATGGTTCGTATTACGAGCTTCATACAGCTTATTCGCACCGCGATACGCTGTTCATGCTTCGTAGCCAACCTATGGATGCTGTCGTCATTGACTGCGCCATGTTTGATCGGACAAGCGGTGAAAAAACACTTGTAACCTTATCGCGGTTGGTGAGCGCGCCGACGATGATCGCCTATGCACCGACAGCATCGGCAGTCAGTTCGGCGCAAAGCCTGCTTGGGCGCGCGTCAGTCACCTATATCGAAAAGCTGGATAAACTCGCGCTGGTCAAAGGCTTATCCGAAGCACTCAATACAGCACTTCCCGCGTTTGAAAGTGACGATTCAAAATTTGATACGTCTCCCAAAGAACAGACGTTATGGCGCGACGATGAAATTCAGACCTTGTTCGCTTTAAGCCGTTCTCTGACCGAAGTGTTGGATATCAATGAAGTGCTGCATCGGGTAGTGCAGGCGGGTCGTCATTTGACCGACGCAGATGAGGGAATTCTGCTGATGCCCGACCGCGAAACCGGACAATTTTATCTGCGTGCAGAAGTCGGCGTCGAAACCGAGATGGTGCAAACATTTCGTGTCCGGCTTAATGACTCGTTCGCGGGTGAAGTTTTCAACTCAGGCGAACCCCTGCTGGTAGGTCCTGACGCTGGACCACACAAGATCAAAACGCAGTATTTTGTCAATTCGCTCTTGTACGTACCGATCAGCTTGAAAGGTGAGCGGATTGGTGTTTTAGGTGTAAACAATCGTCGTAAAAAAGCCGTATTCAACCGACGCCATCAAGAACTGTTAATTCATCTGGCGTCATACGCGGCGATTGCCATCGAAAATGCGCGCGTACATGGTATGAGCATTCAGCGTGCGCAAGATTTGACCGCGTTAGTGGGCGCGAGTCATGTCATCAATTCGTCGCTTTCATTAGAAGCCACGCTGATCCATATCGCGCAGCAGTTACATGCACTGCTCAATGGCGGGCGTATCGATATTTATCAGTGGAAAAAAGAGAAACGGACGACCCCTGAAGGCGAAATTCATATTCGGACGCCCATGTTGGTCGCTCGTTATCGGCGCGCGGTGTGGCGCGTCAGTTATGCGCCCGCACTCGCGCTCAAATCACGTCCTGCTTTGGTGGCAGCATTGCGAAATAAAGTTGTCACGGTGACGACTGCCCGTCAGGAACTCCCCGAAGAAGTCGAGTATTTGCGACAGGTCGGCGCACATGCTGTCCTGTCCATTCCGATCATGGTCGAGAAGCAGCCGCTCGGTTTGGTACTGGCGTATTACACCGCCGAGCCAGGGGTTGTGCCGCCCGAAGTCATTCAGCGTGCGCAAGCGATCGGCGTTGAACTGTTATCGCTGCAATTGGATTCAAACGATACGCAACATGCGCATATCTATAAAAACGCGGAAGATGTAAAGAAACTATTAGGCGCTTCATGGGTTGAGTTTACGCTCTTGGGACAAGATCGGCGTAGTCTATTGGTCTTGATCACCATCGGTGAATCAGTCTGGTTACAGCGCCCGTTTGAAGAACCTGTATTATTAGGGTTCAGTGATATGCTGCAAATGTTGGTGGAACAAAATCCGGTTTGGGCATCTGCCAATGGTGATACCAGTACGCTTGGTTCGCTCTCGGTCTTGGATGCAGTGAATGGGCGCTCGATGCTGGGCTTACCGATGATCGCACAAGGGGAGCCGCTCGGCTTTATGCTCGTCATCGATACCGAACGGACACGCACGTTCACCGAACGAGAGATCAACATGGCAAAAGCGGTGATCTCGCAAGGCACGACCGCGATGAAGAATGCCGATTTGATGCGGCGGCTCGAACTGAGCTATCAAGAACTAAAAATGGCGCAAGATCGTTTGATACGTGCGGCGCGGTTATCTGCAAAAGGCGAATTGGCGGGCGCGGTCGCGCATCAAGTCAATAACCCTTTAACGACGATTGTGTTGGATGCCGAACTGCTGCTGCTCAATCCATCCTTGAACGAGCGTGCTAAAGAATCATTGAATGCGATTTTGAGAAGTGGTAAAAAGGCTGCGGCGGTCGTGCGCCGTTTATTGACAACGACGCAAACCGAACAGCCCACCAAACCGGAACGTATACCTGTTATCGAGACGATCGATGAGTCGCTGGGGGTGATTCGGTCGCATATACAGCGCGAGGGCATTACTGTTTTATCGCGCGTGGACGTGTATGATACGCCCTTTGTCATGGCGACGCGTGATGAGTTAAACGATTTATGGCTAAACTTGCTTTTGAACGCCCATGACGCATTGAACGGACGCGCGAAAGCCGAGTTAGGCGTCGATGTCCGTTTTCAACCTGGTGATAACGCGGTTGAAGTCGTTGTATGGGATAATGGTCTGGGAATCGCGGATGACGTGATCGACCGGATATTTGATCCGTTTTTTACGACCAAGCCGATGGACGAACGAACCGGGCTGGGGCTGCATATTTGCCGTCAAATTATTGATCGGCTTGGCGGCAATGTCCGTGTGAACAGTAATGCCGCTAGTGGAACGCAATTTATCATCCGGTTGCCTATCGTGAAGGAGTAAAACTCTATGACGCTTATTTATGCGGTAGATGACGAAAATGAAGTGCTGCAAACGGTGGGACGCGTCTTGGAGCATGAAAATTATGACGTTTTGTTGATGAGTTCCAGTCAGCAAGCACTGATCGCTTTAGAAAAACAAAAACCTGATTTGTTAATTCTCGATATCATTATGCCCGAAATGGACGGCGTGACGCTGTGCCGCCGTTTGCGGCGTGACCCGCGCTTTATCACGCTGCCGATTTTGTTTCTCACTGCAAAAGGCAATGTCGATGATATTGTGACTGGGTTGGACGCGGGTGCGGATGATTACGTGATCAAACCGTTCGAGCTTTCGGAACTACGCGCGCGCATTGCAGCGCTGCTTCGGCGCGGTAAACGCGATAAATCGCCTTCGACAATGCTGCAAATTGGCGATCTTCGACTGGACTCCGATACGTATCAAGCGTGTCCTGGAGAATTGACGATTCAGTTGACGATGACAGAACATAAACTGCTGCGTTATTTGATGGAGCACCCTGATCAAGCGTTATCGCCGGGGGTGCTGCTGCAACATGTATGGGAATATCCTCCAGGAACAGGCGACCCTGATCTCGTGCGCGCGCATATCCGCAATTTGCGTGCCAAAATCGAAAAAGAGAGTCGGCGGCGTTATATACGCACGATTCATGGCGTCGGATACATGATTTCGACGGGCAATTAACGGGGTTCGCAATTAAATCTTCATACTTGGGCAATTGCCAAAACAAAAGGACGGCATAATGACCGTCCTTTTGTTTGACTCGATGTAGGAACTCTTCGTCTTTTCAGCTTTTTGTCCACAAAATTCACAAATTTTTCACACGCTATCATTGAATATTTCGCTATCCTTGAGGCTATGATTAAGTTGACTTGATTTGGCTTTGCAAAATTTATGAATAGGGTGTGTAATGACAACAATCTTGGTCGTTGATGATGACGCTGGTGTTCTCGATATGGTCGAACTAACGCTGCGTCGTGAAGGCTTCGACGTGGTCAGGGCGTCGAGTGGGCGCGATGCACTGCGTATCGCTGAGGCACAACCGCCCGATTTATTTATAATCGACGCAGGATTGCTCGACATCGACGGAATCCACTTGTGCCGACAACTGCGTGAGACGAAAACGACGATGAACACGCCGATTTTATTTTTAAGTGGAATGCGTGATACTGAGATTGCTGTGCAAGCACTCAACAGCGGCGGCGACGATTATTTGCGTAAACCTATCATGCCGCGTGAACTCGCCGCGCGTGTGCGTGCGCACATACGACGCGCATCGCAGTTCGCCAACATCGATGAACCTGTGATACGCATTTTTCCATCCAGCTACCGCGTTTATATGAACGACCGCGAAATTTCGCTGACGCGTGTCGAATTCGATTTGCTCAAACACCTGTGTCAAACGCCGGGCGATGCGCATTCGACCGAAAACCTGCTTGAACATGTCTGGCTGTATCCCAACGGAATTGGAGATGCAGCGCTGGTTCGTAATCATATTCACAATTTGCGCGGCAAAATCGAGCATGATCCGGATCGTCCTCTGGTCATTCAATCGCGTCATGGGCGCGGGTATGTTGTGAAGGCGCGCGTTCATATCGAAGATGAACTCGCGTATCGTTGAGGGCTAACCCCGATATTATGCTGTCGGGGGCGGCACTAATGCCCCATAAATGCTGAGATTGAGGCGGTTCATGATTGAACCGCTTTTTGTTTGTACAAAACCTTATCAACTTCTGCACACAACGCGAACGCCATGACGAAAGTCTGTATGGTATTATCATCATGGCGAAAAAGCCCTCTCATTGAGAGATGGTTGAGGACAAGGGTACGGCGGCTTATGCGACAATTTTGGACTCGCGTGATCGAAATCCTTGATGGCAGCCCTGCGGCACATGCTCCTTCGAAGGACGAAAAACGTCAGCGCCGACAGCGCGGACAAAGCTTGGTCGAAATGGCGTTCCTGACGCCGGTCTTGATCATCCTATTCGCGGGCTTAGTCGAAATCGGCTGGTTAGCGAACAACTATCTCAATATATTGGATGTGACGCGCTATGGCGCGCGCCGCGCGACCACGCTAACGGATACGCGCTCACCGTTATTTTGGGATGACCGCAGCAGTTATGTCCCAAATGCGAATATTCGGGTGCAGTATCAAATGCCGTATATCGACGCGGCTGCTGCTTTGATTGAAAATCAGCAGCGCGTGAATGTACGCGATGAATATCTTGGAGGGATTCTATCTGCAGAACCTGCGGATGTCGTGGCGGCGCGCACTACCAGCCCTTGCGGTGGTGCGGATCAGACGCTCATCGGTTTTTATAACGATGTGGCATGTACGATGTTGAGTTCGATGACGCCGCTCTTTATGAATCCTTATAACGGCGTGGATGACATCATCGTCTCGGCGTTCGCGCTCGAACTGATCGATGTGACCAAAGACGACGAAGGCGGCGGTATCGATCGTTGGACGACGCTCTCGATGCGACCGATTGCCGCCAATGTGCCGCAGTTGTTGGTTGTAGGACGTTACCCCGTTAATGCGAACGAATGCCAGGCGTCTGAGACCTTTGTCAGCGACCCAGATATTTTTGATGCGCGCGACCCGTTCGATTTCAACGGCAACGGATTTATCGATGCGTTCGCTGGCAACATCCCTAGCGGACCGACTGCTGCGCTTTACAACGTGAGCGACGAATTTGAAGAGCTTCCAGGCTTCGATGTAGGGGGTACGACGGCTGCAGGTTTCGTTGATTTTGGCATCGACCCGGATGATCCAAGCGATGATAATTACACGCAGGGCACCATCGAAAAACAGGTCGGCTTCATGTGGTTCGGTAATCATGTCATCGGCGGGACTGGGTGCATTGGTAGCGAATTCAGAATCGCCGATATTGAAGAATTGTTCAATCTCGCTGAGTACACAGTCGACTCGTTAGACCCCGATACCAATGTGTATGAAGAACGCCGTCTGCTGCCCAGTCAAGGCGTGGCGCTGGTCGAAATGTACTGGGAACACGAAATGCTGCTGAAAATTCCGGTATTGTCGCCCGTCTTTGAAGCGTTTTCGCGCGATGGACGTCCCGATTTATACCTGTGGGCAATGTTCCCACTGCCGTCGGTCGAACCGTACATCGAATTGATCGATAAACCCGGTGCAGATTAACGATTTACTTCGCTGGTTTTCAAGAGTGTCTGAATTAAGTAGACAGGCAGACCAAATGATGAATAATGAACCTGTGAAACACATCAAGAGACGCGGACGCGGACAGAGTGGGCAATCGATCATCGTGCTGGCGATTGGATTTGTCGCGCTGCTCGGTTTCGTCGGCATTGTCACCGATGTGTCGCTGCTGTTCGTTCGTTACAGCGCGCTCAGCCGTGCAGTGGACGCGGCGGCGGTCTCTGCCGCCGGGCAGATGCGCCGCATCCCCGATGACCTGGGAACCACCGACCCCACTGACGATGTGAACGGTGAAGCCGCCAGCATCACGAAGCTTCAACTCGCTGCGCGCCAATTTATCGATGCTTACGGCATCAACACATCGACGGTGGTGGTAGAAACGTGCCGTGTGCAGCGTTTGCGCGATACCAATGGCAACCCGGTCGACCGCACTGGGGCGCCTTTGTATGGCGTCGGTGCGAACCCGGAAGATATTAAGCGTTTTGAAGCGTTGTGCACGGATGACGAACTCAAGCTGGTACGCGTCACCGCACAAATTCTGGCGCCGACCACTTTCCTGAATTTGCTCGGCTATGGCACCGTCACGCTGAGCGTCGAAGCGATTTCGCAGACGGCGGTTCTGGACGTGGCATTGATCTTCGACGTATCCGAGTCGATGCTCAATGATACGAATTTTGAAGACTGGGAAGCGGGCGGTTATGGCTATCGCTATCTGCCGCGCACCATAAATTGGGTTTCAGGAATGCCATATTTCACCGATCAGGAATATCTTGCAGACCCGTCCGGTCGCCCAGAATGCTGGAACTGGTCGCAGTTCATGAACATGACCCAGGAACAAATTCAAGCCGGGTTCACCGTGCAAGCAAGGCAGCGTGACCCATCAAACAACTATGCGGTCTATATCGACCCTGCTACGGACAACGTCGTCATGGAATCATTTTTCTGCGCGCCAGCGTTGTTCACCGCGGACGAATGGCTGCCGACTGGCTTAGACCCCGCCGATCATCAGGATTTGCAAGGACACGCTATGTGTCAATCGCGCGTGTGGCCGCGGTCGTCATATAATGTTTTTGGCTTGAGTAACGATTTGTACACTACTGAATATGTGGGTGCAGACCCAGTGCAGCCCTTCGCGACTCAAGCGGAATACAACGCGTACTTTAATGGCTCGAATGCGGGATTCGCGGTTGGTTTTGTGCCTACCTACAATTTCTACGGCTGCTGCAATGATCCGAACGGCGATTTTGATTTCGGCGATTTGGTATGCGAACCGTTCAAAACCGCGCGCGACTCTGCCGCTTCCTTCTTAGGGCGACTGGACTTTTTGCGCGGCGACCGCGTGGCGTATGTCACGTTTGACCGCTCCGCGTTCGTCATCGACCCGGATGGGGAAGGCGCTCAAATCCCAATGATCGAAACGCAGACAGATATTATCGGTCGGCGTGGCGCTGAAGCGGTGTTGGCTGAAAACATCGGTGTGCGCGCCGAACCTAATTTCTACGGCGATATTGATACCAATGGTGTATGGGATTGTTTGAAACTGCGCCCAGACGCACGCAGCGCCGGCAATCCGAACGCAGATAACGGCTGCTACACTTACGATGAAATTGAAGGCGACAGCGCCCTTGATCCTGTGGGGACGCCGCCACTGACACTGGAATCGATTCGCTATCATCCGGTCAGCGGTGCGTGTCCGCTCGACTCAATTTCGATGGACGCCCAATATGGCACGAGCATCCGCTATTATTACAATACCGCTACTACTCTCCTTGAAACGCGTTCTACTTCGTTGACAGACGGGCAAACACCGCTCGACGACATCACCACGAATGCGGGTCGTGGCGGCACAATGCCTGCTTGGGCGGTTGCAGAGGCAAGTACGGTAACGGGTGGACGCCCGCGTAACCTGAGTTATGAATATGTGGCGTCGTGTGCGGGCACCAACATCGGCGGCGCGCTTGCGAATGCCAGTAACATGCTGTACCTGAACGGGCGGCGTGAAGGCGCGGTCTGGTTGATGGTGATGTTGAGCGACGGCGCGGCAGGCGCGAGTGACCCGTTTCGGCGTACAGCGGCGGAGAACACGACCGCCGTTTTGCCCGATGCCTTTCGAGCATCAGACAGCCCACGTTCTTTTCCGGGACCTGACTCAGGGTTGTATGTGACAGGCATTTACACGGTCATCGAGCCGGTGGCAGGTCAATATGGGGCGTTTGGTTTGTGTCCTTACGGAACATCTTCCGATCCAGGCGAGCTGACCGACGATCGTACCTTCCCGCAGTGTTCGGATGTCGACCCGGACACGCGCACATTCTGCGGCGACCTGTTTCAAGCTGGTGAGCCGAACCTGGAACCTTTGGAATCAGCCGGCTGTGAAACCTTCTATGACGTAGACGATTATGCGCGTGATTGGGCGGACTGGGTCGCCGTCGCTGACCTGACTATCGACCCGGCAGCCGCGGCTGCTTTGGGTCGCGTACAGGATCAACTGCTGCCATCGATTTACACGATTGGTTTCGGACTCGATTATTCGCAGCCAGCCAATACGGGAGCAACCTTCAACTGCAATGATGCGGCGCTTTACGTTGTGGGCAGCACCGCTCAATACAACTGCTTGCGCGGCATCAACCCCGCTAGCGAACCGCGCCGCGCTGACTATCTGGGCGAAGAACTGCTGCGCTATATCGCCGATGCGGGCGATAACTTCCGCATCGACAGCGATCACTGGCAGGCATTCATGGGGGATCGCATCAGCAACGGTGTTGACCTGACAGATCCGCCACAAGACCAGGCATGGGGTCCACGTGGTGCGTGCGAAGTTCAACTCGAAGATTTGGGTGGAACACCTCGTGAAGACTATGCACCGCTTGCGCCGCAAACAAGCTGTGGTAATTATTTCAGCGCGGGAACCACCGAAGAACTGACGCGCGTATTCAACGAAATCGCATCTCGCCTGTTCACACGGCTTTCGCAATAGCGCGAATCAGTCATCGACGCAATTATCCGAGGGGATTATGGAAGCACAAACCGAACCGCAGGTACGCTATAAACGACGGCGGCAGGGGCAAACGTTAGCCGAGTTTGCCCTGACATTGCCGATTTTGCTGGCGCTCTTATTCGGCATCATTGAATTTGGGCGTATTTTTCAGGCATGGGTGACGCTGCAAAATGCGGCACGCGCTGCGGCACGCTATGCGACGACCGGTCAGTATGACGAAGAAAAGTTTCGCGTCAACCTGAACTATATCGGTCTTGATCCATCCGATCAGTACAATACGATGATCCCGTGTATCGAAGCCAACGATGCGGACAACAGACTGGTACTTGCCGACGCCGTCGCACAAGTCGGGGCGCGGCAAACGGTCGATGTTTATGGACGCAGCATCGATGTTTTCTGGGGCGGCGCTGAAAGCATCTACGCCACATGGTATGGCGACGGCGATGTGAGTACTGTGGACAACGTCCGCGACGAAGATTGCGACCCGTTCGACCCAGATGACCAAAACCGCCGCCGCGACCTGATGCGTATCTTGTCGATTTATGATGAAGCGCGACGTGGCTCGGCAGGGCTGGCACTTGGCGGCGACTCGTCGTCGATCGTCGATTTTCAGTTGAGCAATCTGTTAGTTCCAGAGGTCTACACCGCGCTGAACTCTAATCCGTATGGCACGGGTAGTCCAAACGTTACGGACTTGCAGGATGTGCCATGGTTTTATGTATGGATGCGCACGATCGATGTCGAATGGGCGGGCACGCCTAATCCGAACAGCGCGCTGCGCGGGTGGGATGAGCCTGGCTTCTTCGATGTGATGATGTGCAGCTCGCGTACCCGCGATAATAGCGCTGTGCCGAGGTATCAGACTGTGTGGGAAGCGAGCGCAAATAATACACTCGCACCCATGTGTAATCTCGATGTTGACACCGCCGATATGAACTATCGTAACCTGGGTCCCGGCAGTCAGGATGACGGTATTCCGTGGTTGGACGCAGGCGGTCCGGGCGACACAGTCAATGTGGTTGTCACTTTCAATCACCCGCTGGTCACGCCGCTGGGTTTGGGTCCGTTTATACGTCTGCAAGCGCGCCGCACCGCCATCAACGAAGCGTTCCGCAGTCCGCGCGCCGCGCCGTTAGTGGGTGCACTGCCGCTCGCTGCAACGGCGATTATCAACCCGACCAATACTGCGACCAATACCGCCACGAACGCGTTCACGCCTACATCAACGAATACGTTGACCGCCACCGCAACAGCCACGAATCCGCTGCTTGGCGGTTCACCCACCAACACCGCGACGGCGACAGGCTTGGCGACATTGACCCCAACGGCGTCGCGCACAAATACAGCGACGCGCACAGCGACGCCTGCCTTTACGTGCGCGTCGATCACCGTGTCGGGGACGACGTTCTTATCCACATCGCAGATTGATGTCAATATCAGCTACACATATGGTATTCCGACATCGGTCACAGGCGCGCAAATCAATTGGACGATCCCGTCATTCTTCCCCAGTACAAATTTGACCGAAATGCGTTTGACCACTGATATCTCATCACCACCCGCTGTCACCGGTCAGGTGTGGGTCGGTCCTGATGTGGCACCCAACACCATCGTCGGTCCGACTGGTGCAGATGGTGACTTCAACGGTACTGGCAGCGTGTTCATCACCACGGGTCAGAACAAATTTACATTCGTGTATGATGATAGCCCACTGGATATGCAACCGTATGTGACAGCGATCACGCTGCGCTTCGATGATCCACTGAGCACCACTGACTGCGAAATTCCGCTCACCTATACGCCACCTAGCACGCCAATCCCAGATTGCACGACAGTTCCGCCCTATGCATTCGCGCAGGCGACGCCGGGCAGCACTCACGCCCGCGTGTTGACGACGAACTTGCTCGAAGTGCCAATTACGATTCAGAACTTCAATATCGTATGGGCAGCGAGCGCAGGACGTTCAATCACGGAAGTTTGGTTCGGCGGTACAGGTCCTTCGACAGCCGCTGGATCGACTAAATTCTGGCAGGCGAGTACGGGCATTACGACATCGCCGACCAATAGTGCGACCGTCGGTACGCGCTTACTGGTTTATGCGATTGACCCTGGTGTTTCGGAGTATATGTACGTCGTATTCGGGGGTTATGCAAACCCGACGATTGCCACAGGCGGCGCTCCGGGTGGGTCGACGATCAGTGTAGCGGTTCCCGCGTGCAGTATTACAACAGGTTCGCCGACGGGTATCTTCGCCAGCGCGACACCGACTGCGACTGCCACTGCGACCGCGACCAATACCGCGACTGCGACCGCGACCAATACCGCGACCGCGACCAATACGCCGACCGCGACCGCGACGCGTACGCCGACAGCGACGCGTACACCGATTTGCCCGACCGACGTGGATATTATGTTTATCCTTGATAACTCGGATGCGATTGGCTTAGCGGGTAATCCGAGTGATTTCACAGCGCAGAAGAACTTCATGCGCGATGCGGTGGCGTCATACACAATTGGAATCGCCGATACGCGGGTGGGCATCATCCGTTACCGTGGTACGACGAACGATTTGGAACTGGCGCTGAGCGGAAACGCGACATCGATTTACAATGTCATCAACACCCAAATCGATGATCCAACCAGCGGAAATCGTAATCCTGCTCCCGCAGTCAACTCGGCGGTCGCCCAGTTTAACGGTAGTCCGCGTTCCGTCGTGCGTATAATCATCAATCTCATTGGTAATCGCCCGAGTACAGACGCCTACCGAAACGCGATGATCGCTTCGAGCAATGCGGCGCGTGCTGCTGGCGTGCTCATCTACAACGTGGGTATCGATTTGGGTTCTCTGGATATCACATTCTACACACCGATTTCGGATCGGTTGTATAACACGACCGCGCTCGCCTACACCGGTTTGGTCACTCAGGTGGTGCAAGAGAGCTGCTTGACTCCGACGCCAACGCCGACCGCGACGAATACATTCACACCGACGAATACATTCACACCGACGATTCCGCCGACGAACACACCGATTACGCCGACGAATACGCGGACGAATACCCCGATTCCGCCGACGAACACACCGATTACGCCGACGAATACGCCGACGAATACCCCGATTCCGCCGACGAACACACCGATTACGCCGACGAATACGCGGACGAATACCCCGATTCCGCCGACGAACACACCGATCACGCCGACAAATACGCCGACGAACACACCGATTACGCCGACGAACACACCGATTACACCGACTAATACGCGGACGAACACACCGATTACGCCGACGAACACACCGATTACGCCGACAATAACGCCGACGAATACCCCGATTACGCCGACGATTACGGCGACGAGTACGGCGACAGCTACAAATACGATTGCGCCGACGTCGACGCGCACCAACACGCGCACGGCAACGGCAACCCGCACGTCTACGCCACTGCCGGACTGCGGTCGTGAGGGACAACCCCCGTGTTAATGAGCGAAACTGTGTGACTCGGTTAACAAAAAGTCCCCTTGAAAGAGGGGGCTTTTTGTTTTCCTGGTGGCGGCAGGACTGGAACTCACTGCAATTCACATCATCCAGCGAGTCGCTAAGTTTGCTAAATCTTCAAGCCAGCCCGCGCGAATTTGGCTTCGATTTGTGCGCGTGTGTCGTGCATCGCTGCCTCAAAATGAGGATACATCAGCCATGCCGTCATCAAGCCAAAAATAACACCGGTCAAAATACGAAAAATCGGCGTGGTTTCGCGTGCTTCCCACAAATTAAACGGTGGATAACCGAGTAGTTGGCTAAACCCATCGATACCAATCGGCGTAATGCCTAATAGTCCATACAATAAGAGCGGCACCGGACGCAAACGACGGCGTACTGCCGGGATGCTGTAGATCAAGCCGCCGGCAAACAGCGCCAGATAAATGCCGACATCGCGCGCGCACAATGCAGTTTTATAGCCCATTTGTTCGTTGCCAACGAAATCGCGTGATGCAAATTGCAACCAGGGCGTGAAGGTGAGCAGTTCGGTTTCGGTGATTGGGGCGGTCAGCGGTTGATCTCGGTAAAATTCGTACCAATACGCATACGCTGCTTGAAACGACGGATCAGCGGCGGCATAAGGTTCATAATCTGGGAGCGTGGAATTGGAGACGGCGCGAGGGTAGGCGGGTTGTTCGCCAAACAAGAACAACGACCGGAAGGCAAATTGATGACAAAACGGACTATAGATCGTATACAGCGCGCGCGCGGGTGCTTCGAGACCGATTTTCATCAGGATGGGTGTAATGATCGGCAGCGTCGAATAGAGTCCTAAAACGACCAGCGCTATCTTGAGCCAGTTGCGGCTAAAACGCAGCGTAGAGCGGTTGATGCTGCGCGCCAGCGCCCGATTCGAGTCGGGTGACGGGTTTGTAGTCATGCGGTTATCCCAAAAACGGGGCGAGCGCACCTTCTAGGGCGGCACGGGTGGTCGCGCCGTATATGATTTGCAGGATGACGCCGCCTGGAGAGAGGATAATCGTCGTCGGTTGACCACGCAAGGCGTAAAGTCGGGCGATTTCACCAGAAGGATCGAGCGCGATGTCAAACGTGTAGCCGCCGCGTGTCACCCATGCTGCGATTACCGAACGCGATTCGCTTAGATTGATACCGATCAGGCGCACATCGGGGTAACGTTCGTGGAAGGCTTGCAGTTCAGGCATTTCGATTGCACACGGCGCACACCACGTCGCCCAAAAATTGAGAATGACGGGTGAGCCGCGGGTCGAGCGCAGTTCAAACGCATCCCCGTACAAGGTCAACGTCGTGAAGTTCGGCGCAGTCGCGTCCACTTCCGGCGCCGTTGCACTGCCGTCGGGGTTGATTTGCCCCGTGTATAGCGCCCGTGACGGCAACCCCGCCGCGTTGACTACCCACAGCGCTGCGACGAAACACGCAAGCGCGATGATCGATCGGATCAAACGGTTAGGTTGTGGCTTCATCGACGGTTTCAAGCGTATTGACACACGGGAAAAACTCACCGAGTGCGATTTGTCCACTGCTGAGCTGCGATGCGCAGTCTTCGATCTGGTACGAAATATCTGCAAACTGTCCATTCAGACTCACGCTCAGCGTTTGCAGTTGTCCACTGGCAACCAAAATGCCGATTGCGATCAAAAATACGCCTGCGAACCGTTCAATCGTGTGAACATGACGGTTGAGCCGACGCAGAATTGCCGTCGCTTGTTCCATAAGCAGTGCTGCGAGCAGGAAGGGCACGCCTAGCCCAAGCGAGTAAGCAATCATCAAGGAGCCAGCACGTTCGATTTCCGCGCCGCCCCATGCCAGATTGAGAATACTGCCGTAAATCGGTCCGATGCACGGCGTCCACCCTGCGGCAAAAACCACACCCATAAACGCCGATGTCAGATAATTCTGTTTACCCTGCGCGGTCAGTTGACGGCGCGTATCGCTGTACAGCGCGTTTTGCACACTGTTGATCGTGCGCGTCCAGAAAACGTTCGGCTGTATAAACGCGCTGCTCAAAAACAACCACAACCACAACATACCAATAATCGGCAGTGCTAAGAGCAAATCTATAAACGCCCACACGATCAAGAGCGTCGCCGCTAGCGCAAAAGCGAGCGTAAATAACATACTGCTCATCAACGTTGGGCGCGTAAGCAGCAGGGTAAACGCGCGTTGCAGCACGCCAGTGAAATGAAGTCCGAAGAAAATAATCGTCACGCCGCCGACACGTGCAAGCACGTCACGGACGAACGCGATATTTTGTCCGCCGACTTGCTGAATAAACGCCGTCGAAAGCAGTCCGATGACAACGAAGACGAATGTAAAGCCGGCGACGAACGCGATGCCATGTGTGAAGACGGATATACGACGGGTAATCGTAGGCGAGTCGGCTTGCGCGGCGGCGGTGTGTGTCGCGCGTCCGCCCATGTAGGCGATATATGCCGGGACGAGCGGCAGCACGCAAGGCGACAAAAACGATGCCAACCCCGCAATGAACGCGACCCATACATTGATTTCCACCTCATAATCCTTTTGCAGCGACACACCGGGTCGCCTCTACGGAACGACGTTTTCGTAAAGATTGTAGACGAACTAGCTTACGCGGATATTACACGATGTGCAGTTCAGCGCC
This sequence comes from Aggregatilineales bacterium, assembly GCA_038207205.1. Classification (GTDB taxonomy): domain Bacteria; phylum Chloroflexota; class Anaerolineae; order Aggregatilineales; family Phototrophicaceae; genus Flexifilum. The sequence goes on along the minus strand of JBBRAA010000016.1, from coordinate 8,703 downwards.
ATCCGGCAAGAACGTATACAACGCGCGCGCCGCGTGGATGGTTGTTTGCACGGCATGACCCTGCACCTCAGTGTTGGTGCCAAACCGATTATGCCACCATGCGCCACCAATGACCTGCGTCGGTTGTTCACCGAATGCCAGCGTATGAGCAACACCATAAAATTGCTGGTTGTTATGAATGATGCTTGCGCCGAGCCGATGTGCGTCAATCGTCAGCATCGATGCGTGCAGTGTTCCATGAATGGAGATGGGCGCGGAAAAAACCGCTTGGTCATCTTGATAAGCGGTGATGCTCCGCGCTTCCCGGTCGATGGCAGCATAGCGATTGTTGGCGATTGGCGTATGGTCATGCGCGGCGCGCCATAAATGCGCCTGTGACCAACCAAGTAAATCGCCGTCGGCAGTTGCCAGCGCGATCCAAGCGGGGGAGTCGGCGTTTTGTGGCGGTAATCTATCGATCACACGCATGCTGCCGCCATGTCCGATGGTTGTAAGCAGCACACTCAACGCGCTCGCGCTTTGCCAAACGGCGGCAGAAGGTGCGGCGACGTTTACCCATCCTGAGACGCTGTGATGCTCTGTGTAGAATGTCGTTGGCGGGTGATAATCCAATGCGAGAATTGGCTGGATGTGTTCGCGGTGTATCCAGCCTTCCCAAGTACGAATCTGTCGGTCTGTTGTTTCTAGTATCGGCGCGACCCTATCCGTTGGGTGAGTGCGCTTACGCACGAGTGTACGCGCCAGTAAATCACCGGTTGGAGGGATAAACGGGTCGATGGGAACGGACAAATCGAGCGCGGTCATCAATCCCAGCGTCGAAGCCGCGGTCGTAATCCCCAACACTTGAAGAAACTGGCGGCGTGTGAGCATGAATTTCTCAGCGAACATGGACGACAATGGTAGTACTATCACGATCCAGAATACGCACGGTGAGTGCATAATCACCAGGCACTGGCGGCGTCCAGATAGCGGTTTGATTTGTCAACTGGTTCGGGCGTTGTCGCCCATATGTCGCATAATCGATCCACACCCCGTTAACGTATAGCTTTGGTCGGGGTATCGGAAGGCTTCCCTCGCGTACGAACCAAGACCACATGATGTTGATTGGTTGACCGACGGCAAACACCTGATTTTTTTGCGGCATGGTGATCCAAGCGGCTGCCTGTGCTATGCCCTCGCCTTCAAATCCACGCGCCTCCCAAAAGCCGATGTGGGGCAGCGCCGACAGTTCGATCCGTTCGATCCACTTGGGCATTTTGTAGCCGTATAAGCCGGGGACGACGATCCGCGCTGGATAGCCGTGTTCGGGCGTGAGCGGCTGCTCGTTCATTTTGTAGACCAGCAAGGCGTTTTGCAAATGGGTGAGTGACAAATTACACGTATAACCATCGGCGGCGTACAGGGTCGCGCCGATGACAGTAGAGTCGATTTCGATTTCGGAGAGTAATGTAGAAAGCGGTACGCCTGTCCATGTCGCATTGTACGCGAGTGGATCATCGGGCGCGTATTTATCCGGTTGATGCGCACATATCAGCGCGGCGGGAATATTTATTGACGGGAACGCGCGTATATCGGCGGCGTCCAACAGAAGTGGGTGACGCACCGCACCATTGATGACGAATCCCCAATGACGAGCGTTAAGACTTGGAATCTGTTGAATGTGCTGAATAAATTCCATGCGGCGGGTAATAAATTACCGACTGCCGAGCGCAGCTTCGACGCATTTACCGCCCGTGCTGCCGATAATCGTGCCGTAGCGGATGCTGGCAGGGATTTCGATACGGTCGCCAGCACGCAGTTTGACGCGCGTATTGGTATCGGGGAAGCTTAATTCGACGATGCCTTCGACGACGTATAAGACTTTGGAATACCCATGACTGCGCACGCCATAACGATAATTTGGCGCGTTTTCCCAGAAATAGGGACGTAGATTTTCTTTTTGCATCTGGCGGGTGATAGAGGAAAGCGTTGGGTGTTGACCGCCAGTCCAACGCATGACCCGGACGGCTACACTATGTTCAATCGCCATAACAAAATCCTTCTATGTAACTGGACGATGATAGGACAAAACGACGATGTATTTTACATAACGTCGTCGCAAAAATATGTAATGATCAAGCATTCTAACGCATAGTCAGACGTTTTTCCAAGACCCAACATGGTTCATGAATATGGCGCGTGCGTCCTTCATGATCATTATAGCTCCAGCGCCCCTCGTCTTCAGAAACGATTCGATAGCCTAAACGCTGGTATAAATCACGGGCGCGCAGGTTATTTTTGGCGGCGGCAATCGTCGCGCCTTGATACCCATATGCCAGTGCAATCGTTTCGGCTTCTTCGAGCAAGCGTGAGCCGATGCCTTGTCCACGAAAATGCTCCATGACTCGAAACGAGTAAAAATAGGTACGTTTTTGCTTCTTGGCACCAACCTGCATAAAAAGCTGTGCAATTGGAAAATGATTGCAATCTGCAATGAGCATCAGGCGTGTGCCGTTAACTTGTTCACGGTACGTGCGCCGAAAAACTTCTCGAAAATGCGTGTACTGCCCATACCATTCGAGTTTAGGCAAATCGTCGGCGCGCGCCAATCGAAAAGAAATATCCAACTGCACAGACATCGATGGAACGGGTTCAATTGTGGTCACGACAAATCTCTTTTTCGATCAACCACTCGATCAGCATGTGTTCTTCATTATCGGTCTTCACTTCACCATCCAACCGCGCCGTACGCAAGCGATTGAGAATGATTCCGTAACACTTGCCGGGTTTCAAGCCCAATTGTTTGAGTGTTTCTCCCGTTGTGCTAGGGCGCGTATACCTCCACGACGACGCAAACTGGGCAAGGTTATTTTTTGCGTGGTCATCAGAAAGGCACAGCCACGCCGCCCAAAATGACGCGCTGTTGTGTACATCGAGCAACTTTTTTTCCATGTCGGCGGTGATTTGACTGGGCTGCGCGTTTAAGTCACTGAGTAAGCCCGGATTCTGAACAATTTGTGCAGTATCAATGAGCGACTCGCTGGTACTTTTGGGAATCAACAGGCGCGTGCATATGTCCGGCAGCGCCTTTAGGTCGATATATGCCGCCATGAGGTGCAAATAGAGATCGTCTACTGACATGCCTGGAGCTGCCCATACTGGACGTTTGTCGGGATACAGCGTCCGAATCTTCTCAAAGACGGGTACGATGCGCTCGGTAACTATCAATGCTGGATGAATCGCGTGTAAAACACCGCGCTCGTTCAATTTGAGCAGTGCGCGTTCGGGTTCGTGCTCTTTTAGCAACAGCATGATCTCATTACGCAATCGCTCGCCAGTAACCCGCTTTATGATGGGGACGGCGGCGCTCATCAAATTGGCGGTATGTGATTCGAGTTGGAAACCAAAACGATGTTCAAAGCGCGCAGCGCGAAAAATCCGTGTGGGGTCATCAGTGAAGCTGATGTCGTGCAAAACACGGATCACACCGTCGTTCAAATCGCGTACGCCGTCAAAGAGATCGATAACAGGATACGATTCGCTTGTATCGTTGCGGGTCAACTGTATCGCCAGTGTATTGATGGTAAAATCGCGGCGTGCGAGATCGGTCTTGAGGTCAGCACGAAAGATCGTCGGAAGCGCACCTGGATGCGTGTAAGTTTCGCCTCGCGCGGCGGAAAAATCAACGTGATCGGGTAAGTCTCTCAACGTTAATCCGAGCGAATCACCAGCGCTTTGATCGAGTCTCCATTTTGCTGTGCCAAACGGCTTGAAGACTGTCACATCGCCACCGAAGCGCGCTCGCAACGTCTCCGCAAAGCGGATCGCCTCACCTTCTTGCGCTGAATCGATCATAAAATCGATATCCAGTGTGCGGCGGCTGAGCAGTAAGTCGCGCACGCCGCCGCCGACCATGTACAGGGTTATATCGTGCTGAACCGCGTGATCGACAATGAGTTTAATCAGCCCAGCGACGGTGTCGCCCAATATGTCGGCGACATACGCGGTCGTGATGCTGTGGTTCGACATCAAGTTCCCTGTGAGAGTGCCGTAAAATCGAATATCATGCCATCATCCGCCAACCCGTCCCAGCCATCGTATACGCTTTGGTCATTCCACGCGAAAATCACTGCATGGACGTAGCCATCGATGAACATCTGGCGCGCCTGTGGGTTGGTTACCTGTTCGAAGGTCACGGCGATTGGTATGGTCGCCAATCGTGTCGCAAAAGTCGCCACTGCCGAGTCGGTCATATCCACAACTGCGATGACCACCGCGAATCCGTCAGGGTACCCGGCGCTCGCTATGCGTTCCCGTTGAACAAGACGATTGTCGGTGTCGGTCAAAAGCGTGTATAAAGTTGGTAGCTGTGCGTCATCGAACGGCGGCACGCGCGGATTAATTGCCAATGTCAAAAACATCGGCATGGGGGTTGTCGTCAATATCGGAGATGGCGTTTGTGTTTCAGTTGCGGGCGCGTTGATTGGCAGGGGCGTCGGTGAATCCGAACAACCCGTCGCGCACAGAAATAAACATAATGCGGCGGCGCAAAAGCGCAATTTCATGAAGGCAGTATCCACGGTCCGATGACGCCGCGCTGCAACATGCTGATTGAAACCGTGACATTGAAGAAACTGAGAATGGAAAACGCGATCGCCGCATTGCGGTCGTCGCGCCCACGTAACAGGCTGAACACGCCCGGCATAATGACGATCAACCAGCTCATATACAGCAAATACAGCGTCAAGCGGGGTGGCTGCAAGCCTTGCGCGAGCATGATGACGCCGACAAGCAGCACCGCGCCCGCCATAATCGTGATCGTGGCGACCGCGCCCCAGAAATTGCCGGAAATCGACTGGCTGCGAAGCGCGAGTGACGCGCTCCACAAACCGAGCACGACCGAATACAGAATGTGGGCGTTAAAGAGAATGTTGTGAAAGTCACTGAGGTTCATACGGTTACAGGTTTGTCCCTAACATCGTCGGCGGGGCGGTGATATTAGTCCGCCCATCGACGATGTATTGTAACCGAAGTGACACGGTTTAGATAACCGACAACTGCCGCGCAATCTGTTCGAACAGCCACGCGACGACGACGATATTCATCGCCATGATGAACTGAACCTGAATCGACCCGCTGATATCGACTGCCGCGCCGCCGCGCATATCCGTTTTCGGGCGAAAAACGGCGACGACGCCGATACTTGCGAGCAGCACCAACCCCAACCATACTGGGAACGCGCCGCCCAAAACGCTGATTAGCAGACACGCAACGCCCAGCCCAATCGCACCATACATGATGTACTTGGTATTTCGTTCACCGATCAAGATGGCAGTGTTGTGCAGACCAGCGGCTTTATCCATATCGTAATCGCGGAGTTGATTGTAAAGCTGCCCGTATGCCGAGAACAGCGAAACGCCAATCGCTATAAACCAGACGATGCCCGGTGAATTGTCGTATACAAAGTAGCCTGTCAGCAGCAGCAGCCCGCTCAACATCAGTGAGTGCGATAAAACATCCGTGATCGGATACGCTTTGAGCCGAACCAGGCGCCAAGAGTATAAATGTGACAGCAGCAGTGTAACGAGTCCGATCAAAAAGACTTCGATGCCGCAAAGTGCATACGCGAGCAACGTTACGGCTGCCACCAGACGGCAGGCAGCGTAACCAAAGCGCGAACTGATTTCGCCCGTCGTGATTGGGTTGCGTGCGGCCCGGTCGGGGTCGCGGGCGTCGTCTGGCGCGTCTTCGATATCGTTGATCATGAACGCGTACGCCACTGCTAATACATTGGCGATGCCGACGGCGATCAAGCGCCAATCGAGCAGTTCATTGTTCGGGCGGGCAGCGAGCAGCGCACCGCATAAAGTGAGCGGCAGCACGAATGGCACGAACTCTTTCCAGCGGGTAAGGCGAATCAACCCGCGAATTTGGGTCGGAAGGGGCGGACTTTGCGACTGGCTCAAGGGTAAAACCTCCAAAAACTCAGATAAATGAGTAGCATATGAAAATAACACAAATATCTGCAAAGGGTTGCGCGCGCGCTGGCGGTTCGTGATTCTCACGGGAATGGTTACAATGGAACCTGTGAGCATGGTATATCATGTTTTTTGTTTGACACAGCGTATACGAGTTATTGGTGAGAATCGTTTTGAGACACGCCGCAAACCTGATCCTAATCTGCTTGATATTATTGTCGCTTTTCGGGTGCAGCTTTCAAACTGCTGATGCCATTCTGCCGACCGCAACGACGATCCGCGTGGCACTGGCGCAAGCATCGCCCGTGCCGACGTTAGCGCGCACGGCTGTGCCAACACTGGACACAGGCGGAGCGCGCACGCTGCAACCAGTTCCGGTGCAAACCAGTGAGACCAACACTGCTGAAACTATCCCACCGACCAATACGCCGAGTTCACCGTGTCCAGCGGCGGGTGTACAGCCCAATGCCGCACATCGTGTGATCGCAGAGGTCGATTATCAGGCGAAAACCGTTGCCGTGCAGCAGCAGGTCACGCTTGTCAACCGCGAAAGTATGCCGCTTAATGATGTCGTCCTGAATATAGAGGTCAATCGCTGGTCAGAAATTGTCACGATGAACGATGTTGCCGCGCAGAATGTGGACGCTGCGAATGGTGATGTAAGCGCCTCTGCGTATGAGCTAACCGGTCGACGCTTGAGTGTCGAGCTGACAGCGCCGATTTTGCCGGGGTGCGCGTTACAGGTCGATCTCGCGTATCGTTTAGCGATTCCGCCTGTTGGTACAGGCATAAATGCGTACAACGGCTATTTCGGCTATACGGTGCGCCAGACCAATCTCGGTCATTGGTTGGCGACGGTTGCCGTGCGGCGCGGCGATGACTGGATTTCGCACGACGCAATCTCGATTGGTGAACAAATCGTCACCGAATCGGCGGATTGGGATGTGACGCTGCGTGTAAACAACGCGCCAGGTAATCTGGCTGTCGCCGCACCCGGTAATTTGAACCGTGAAGATACGGCGGTGTGGCGCTATACGCTGAACGACTCGCGCGAGTTCGCCGCGAGTTTGAGTGATGATTTTAATGTGACACTGCAAGAAGCGACCAACGGCGTTAGAGTCGAGCTGTATTCGTTCAGCGACGCCGCAACCCAAACCGATGGCGTCGATGCGGCGGGTCATGCGCTTTTGGTCGCAGCGCGCTCGTTGGCGATGTACGCCGATTTGTTCGGTGCGTATCCGTACGAGCGTTTCGTCATCGTCGAAGGCGATTTCGCGGATGGCATGGAGTTTAGCGGCATGGTCTTCGTCGGGCGCGATTGGTTCCGCACATTCACCGGCGATCCAGCGTCGTATCTGACAATCATTACCGTGCACGAAGTCGCGCATCAATGGTGGTACGCGCGTGTCGGCAACGATCAAGCGCTCACCCCCTGGTTGGATGAAGCGCTGGCAACCTACAGCGAGTATATTTTCTTCGAGGAATACTATCCAGCACTCAAAGATTGGTGGTGGAGTTTCCGGGTCGATTCGTTCGTCGGGACGGGAAGCGTAGTCGGTCAAGTCGATAGCCCTGTCTACAGCTTCCTGACGATTCGCCAGTATATCAACGCGGTGTATTTACGCGGCGCGCATATGCTGCACGATTTCCGCGAGGTGATGGGGACAGATCCGTTCTTCGATTGGCTGCGCCGCTACGCCGACGCTGGGACAGGGCGGGTGGTATCAGCGGATGTGTTTTGGTCTTTGCTCAGCCAGGAACAAAAAGATGCGACGCGCGAACTGCGCCAATTTTATTTGACTGACGCCAACTTTTAAGCGAAAGCGAGAACGCTATGCGAATCTTTATCTCGTATCGACGGGTCGATAGTCAGGCGATCACCGACCGCATCTACGAATGGTTGAGCGAAGCCTTTGGCAAGGATAAGGTGTTTCAGGATGTGTACGGAATCCGCGCTGGCGATGATTTTCGTGAGGCGATCCGCCAGCAGGTTGGCGACTGTGATGTTTTAATCGCTGTCATCGGTCAACAATGGCTGAACATCACAGAAACCGATGACGGAAGCGGCGAAACGCGGCGGCGTCTGGAGAATCCAAACGATAGCGTGCGTCTCGAAATTGAAGCGGGTTTGAGCGATCGCACCAAGACGTTGGTCATTCCTGTACTGGTCAACGATGGTCAGTTTCCGTCAGCGGCGCGACTGCCCGAAACCATCCGCAATCTGACGAACTTAAACGCGGCACAGGTCCGTAATAATCCGTATTTTGAAGACGATATGCGCCGCTTGATCGCACGACTGCGTGAACACGAACGCGAAATGACCGCGCGCGGCGCACTGACGACAAAACCGAAACGTCAGCCATCGTTGGTTTGGGGCGCGGCGTTGGTGGCTGTGGGCGTGATAGTGAGTGTGATTTTGATCGCTAGTGTGCGTTCGACAGGTACGAACCAAGCCGAATTGACGACAACCCCATTGAGTGCATCAAATGCAACCGTTGTCGCAATGGCAAATCAAACCATGACGGCGGATGCGATTGATGCGACGTTGGACACTGGTTTGATCACAGCGACACACATCGCCGCGACGGCACAAGCGGTTGAAACCGCGACGGCTGCCGCAAACACGAACGCGACGGCGACGCTCGACGCGGAGATCGGCTATTTTCTTGGCTCATGGGCGGCTGTCAGCACCGATATATCAGCATCATTGAGCGCGGTCACGCTGACGCGCGCAGCCGACAGTACG